>JANLPV010000183.1:0-62209 GCA_031367435.1 Actinomycetes bacterium
CTCGTCAGCTGCGGCCTCGTACGCCTCAGGAACGGCGAGCTCAGCGCCCTCCCAGCCATGTGGAATCTCGGCGTCGGCAAGCTCGGAGGCAAGCTCGGCTTGCTGTTCGAAATTCCATTCGCTGAGGTCGTACAAGACGCGTACAGCATCGGGATCGCTGGAGTTCCAATCGGCCACGATGCGACCCTATCCGACATGCTCGGTGATGAAGTCGCCGACCCGCCGATATTCATCGAGCTGATTGACGGGCTGACGAAACCCATGCCCTTCGCCGCCGTACACGCACAACTCGACCACGCCGCCGTGCAGTGCGACCTTCGCCGCGAACACACGACTCTGCTCAACGGGCACAACGGCATCGTCTTCGCCGTGGAACATCAACAACGGTGTGCGAATCCGCTCCGCAAGGTTGACAGGCGAGCGATCCCGATACGGCCCCGGTGCATCTCGGCTCGGTGGCACCGGACCAATGAGCGAGAGGGTGTAGTGCTGCTCGAAACGGTGGCTGCGCTCGGCCAGGTCGAAGAGGTCGGTGACCGGATAGGAAACAACCGCGGCCGCGACGATTCCTGGAGCGTTCGCGAGCACGCCCAGCACCGTGAATCCGCCTGCCGACCCGCCCATCAAGACTGTGTGTTGCGAGGTACCCCATCGCTGTCGGTATGCATCTTCGAGCACATCGCAGACATCGTTCACGTCGAGCACACCCCACTCGCCGTGCAAGGCCTGCTGGTACGACCTGCCATGCCCGGTAGAGCCACGGTGATCGGGAACAAGCACGTTCCATCCACGCGACCGCCAGTACGCCACTCGAGGCATGAAGGTGACCTGCCACTGGTCGGTCGGACCACCGTGCAACCAGCACACCAAGCGGTCGGTGGGATTGTCGGCCCGGTACAACCGCGCGTGCAGGACGGCACCATCACGAGCGATGATCTGATGACACTCGGGTTCGACCAGTGGCTCGTTCTCCCACCCGCTCAGTGGGCCGACGTCGATGATCGAACGCGCCCACGTCTCGGTGTCGTACACCACGACCTGGGTTGGCGTGCAGGCACCTGTGCGCAACGCGGCGAGGCGATTGCCTCCCCACGAGAGTTGTCCATGCACACCGCGGGCGACCTCGCGGATGTCACCAGTGCCGAGTTCGACTACGCACAACCGACCAAACCCATCCTCGTTGCGCGTGAACGCCACATGCGTGCCGTGCGGCGATGCCACGACGCTTCGTTGGCCGAGCCCCCACGTCGGGCCGGCATGTTCGAACGGTTCGTCAACCAGCACGGTCTCGCCTAACCACACATTGTTCCAACCTGAACCGTCACGAACACTGAGGAGTCGACCGTCGGGCACATAGCTTGGCTGTTGGGCCGCGCCGTCACCACCAATGCTCTTCACCGTGCCGCCACACAACGGCGCGCATCGCAGCCGAGCGTTATCCCACGCCATGTTCGGCACGCTCCATCCCTGCCAACACACCACCGTCGAGTCGGGTCGCACCACTGGGTCGAAGCAGAAGTCGTTCGTGCCGTCATCGAGACGTCGTGGGGCTGCATCACCGAGCGGCTGCACCCAGACCTCGGACTGATCAAGTACGTAGACAACCACGCTCGAATCGGGTGACACCATCGGTGACTGTGCGACTCGGTCGGGACCATGATCGGTGAGCCGACGAATCTGCCCGCCCGGAACCGGCTGCCACCACAGGTTGCCATCGACTGCCGCATAGACAACCGCACGCGAATCTGGTGCCCACGACCAACATCCACCACCGAGACCTCGACCGGATCGTGGTTGAGGAAAGCTGCTCAGCTGACGAATTGAACTGCCATCGCTATGCGACACCATCAACGAGGCAGCACCACCAACAGCCGAGACATAGACAACCAGCGTGGCGTCTGGCGAAAGCCGCGGCTCGGTGAGATCTCGCCCGCCGATGCATCGTTCGGGTGATATCGGCGTCATAGGTCGAATGTAGCCGGAGCATCGGTGAGGCAGGCGGTGACGCAATCGGGCCGCGATCACGACCACAGCTAGGCTGGCCGCATGTCGACATCGCAGCAACCAGACCGCAACCTCGCTCTCGAGTTGGTTCGCGTCACCGAGTCTGCTGCATTGGCGGCATCACGTTGGGTTGGTCGTGGCGACAAGAACGGTGCCGACGGCGCTGCAGTGGAAGCCATGCGCACCGTGTTGGCCACGGTGCCGATGGACGGCATTGTGGTCATCGGCGAGGGCGAGAAAGATGAAGCGCCGATGCTGTTCAACGGTGAACGAATTGGCGACGGCACTCCGCCCCTCACTGACATCGCGGTCGATCCCATCGACGGCACCACGCTCACCGCCCTCGGTCGCGACAATGCGATCTCGGTCATCGCCGTAAGTGAGCGGGGCACCATGTTCAATCCTGGGCCATGTGTCTACATGGAAAAGATCGCAGTCGGCCCTGCCGCCGCCGGGGCGATCGACATCACTGCGTCGCCGACGCAGAATCTGCGCTGGATTGCGAAGGCAAAGGGCGAGTCGGTACGCGATCTCACCGTGATGATCCTCGACCGTCCGCGGCACGCCGAACTCATCGAAGAAGTTCGCGCGACCGGCGCTCGCATCCGCCTCATCAGCGACGGCGACATCTTTGGTGCAATTGCAACATCTTGGCCAGATGCAGGCGTCGATGTGCTGATCGGAATCGGTGGCACTCCCGAGGGCGTCACCGCTGCCGCTGCGCTGAAGTGCATGGGCGGCGAGATCCAGGGTCGGCTGTGGCCTCGCAACGAGCATGAGCGCGCAACCGCCATCGCCGCCGGCTACAACCTTGATCGAGTTCTCACCACTCACGATCTCGTACAGGGCGACAACTGCTTCTTCGCCGCAACCGGCATCACTGATGGTGAATTGCTGCGCGGCGTTCGTTTCGATGGCGGCGGCGCCCGTACTCAATCACTTGTAATGCGCTCGCGGTCGGGCACCATGCGCATGATCGACGCACGTCATCGAATCGACAAGCTCAAGACGTTTGCGTCCATCGATTACGAGTGACGCTGCACCACTAACGATCAATTCGCGCCGCGCTGCACCATGCTGCTGAGCCGACGCGCGATGCCGCGGGGCGTGATGCCGGTAGCGACGGTGATGCCCTTGTACATGAGTCCGGGTACCGACAATGCCTTACCTTTGGCCACGTCGGCCAAACCACCAGCGGCAACGTCGTCAGCCTTCAACCAGGCAAAACCCGGGAAGCTCGACGCGTACGAATCAGTGTTGCTCACGCTCTGGAACTCGGTCTTCGTCAGCCCAGGGCACAGCGCGGTGACGTGCACCCCCGTGCCCCTGGCTTCTTCGTGCAGACTCTCGGTGAGGCTCGTGACGTAGGCCTTTGTCGCGGCGTAGACCGCCAAGCGCGGCGCGGGCTGGAAGCTGGCCATGCTGCTCACGTTCAGCAGATAACCGCGTCCACGAGGCACCATCGCGCGCAGTGCAGCACTTGACAGCCGGGTCAGTGCCTGAATGTTCAGACCAATCTCGTCGTGAAGCCGATCGGGCTCGATTTCGTGGAACAGTCCCGATGTACCGAACCCGGCATTATTGATCACGAGATCAATGGGCGACTCGCTACTGAGCACACGAGATTCCACTGCCGCGAGACCGTCGGATGAGTTGAGGTCGGCTGCGAGCACCTCGAAGCCTTGGTACAGACCGGCGAGTTCGGTCAACCGATCGGCTCGTCTGGCCACGAGGACGCACGGGACGCCGGCATGACCAAGTAGATGAGCCATTGCCTCACCGATGCCGCTGGAGGCACCCGTCACCAACGCGGATGTGAATGGGTACGACTGCATACCATCACCCTACGGGCCGTACTCGCTAGTGCGCTCCAGCCGAGGTACCCGTGAGCCCCCCGGTTGCGTTGAGACGTGCGTGAGCACGCGACAGCGCTGCCACAGCGTCGGCATCGTGTTCACGACGCAGTACTTCCTCAGCGCCGTCCTTGGCCCTCATCGCACGCGCACGGTCGATCTGCTCGCCGACTTCGGCGACATCAGACAAGATGTTGACCTTGTTGTTGCTCACCTCCACGAAGCCGCCATGCACCGCTACATCGACGATGCTGCCGTCGGCCATGTAGATGCGCGTGTGACATTCGGTGAGCGCACCAAGGAACGGAGCATGGCCGGCCAAAAACGCAATCTCACCCGTACCAAGCGTGCGCGTGATGACCTGCGTGGACTCGCCGGTGAAGAGCACCTTCTCCGGCGAGACAACGCTGACAGTCATCGTTGCGGTACTCATGATCAGGCAGCGCCTTCCTGTAGCAACTTCGCTTTGGCGAGCACCTGCTCGACGCCACCAACGTTCAAGAAGGCCTGCTCGGGCACCGCGTCGAGTTCACCGTTGACGATGGCTTCGAAGCTCTCGACGGTTTCGTCCACGGGCACGGTCTCGCCGCTGACACCGGTGAAGACCTCGGCCACATAGAACGGCTGGCTGAGGAAGCGCTGCACTTTGCGAGCACGCGACACCGTGAGACGGTCTTCCTCGGACAATTCGTCGAGGCCGAGAATGGCGATGATGTCTTGTAGTTCCTTGTATCGCTGCAGGATTTCCTGAACGCGACGGGCAACGCGATAGTGACGCTCGCCGACGACCTCTGGCGACAGAATCGTCGAGGTCGAGGCCAGCGGGTCGACGGCAGGGTAAATACCCAACGAGGCGATCTGACGGCTGAGCTCGGTGGTGGCGTCGAGGAAGGTGAACGTGGTGAACGGTGCCGGGTCGGTGTAGTCGTCGGCGGGTACGTACACGGCCTGCAGCGACGTGATCGAGCGGCCACGGGTTGACGTAATGCGTTCTTGCAACTGGCCCATTTCGTCGGCGAGCGTTGGCTGATAGCCCACTGCAGAGGGCATGCGGCCGAGCAAGGTCGACACCTCAGAGCCGGCCTGCACGAAACGGAAGATGTTGTCGACGAACAACAACACGTCCTGGTTCTGCACGTCGCGGAAGTACTCCGCCATGGTGAGTGCCGACAGCGCAACGCGCAGCCGGACTCCAGGTGGCTCGTCCATCTGGCCGAACACGAGGGCGGCCTTTTCGAACACGCCGGACTCGGCCATTTCGATCATGAGGTCGGTGCCTTCGCGGGTGCGCTCGCCCACACCGGCGAACACCGACACGCCACCATGGTTCTGGGCCACACGACGGATCATCTCGGTGATGAGCACCGTCTTACCCACACCGGCACCGCCGAACAAACCGATCTTTCCGCCGGCCACGTATGGGGTGAGTAGGTCGATGACCTTGATGCCGGTTTCGAACAGTCGCTTCGAGGGCTCGAGCGCATCGAAGTCAGGAGCGGGGCGATGGATGTCCCAGCGCTCGACATCGGCAAAATCGGCGTTGTCGCCGTCGAGAACTTCGCCCCACACGTTCCAGACATGGCCAAGTGTGCGGTTGCCGACGGGCACGTTGATGCCACGGCCGGTGTTGCGCACCGGGGTACCACGCGTCAGACCGTCAGTGGGCTTGAGGCAGACGGCGCGAATGCGACCATTGCCCAACTGCTGAGCGACCTCGGCGAGCACGATGACGGGTTGGCCGTCGACGTTGACGGTGAATTCAACGGCGTGGTTCAATTCGGGAAGAGCGCCACGAGGGAACTCAACGTCGATCACGGGGCCGGCAATACCGACGACGCGGCCGTCTTTACGATCTGTTTCAGTCATAGTCATGGCTGTTCGTTCCTGTTGCTTTCTCGGGTACTTTCCTGGCTCGTCTGCTCAGAGTTCATGTGAGGGACTCGCGCCTGCGGCGGTCGCCATTTCGGCGACTGTGGGTGTGTGGTCGGCGGCATCGATATCGACGTAGCGCACGACCTTGGCTTTGCTCGAGCCAAGGGCTTCCGCGCCACTGACGATCTCCATGATCTCGGTGGTGATCGAATCCTGGCGGGCGCGGTTCATGATGCGCGCCAAGCTCTTGATGATCTCTTCGGCGTTGTCGGTCGCGCTCTTCATCGCCCGTTGGCGGAACGCGTGCTCGCTCGCGGCTGCGTTGAGTAGCGCCGCATAAATGCGGGCTTCGACATATCGCGGCAGCAACGTTTCAAGAATCGTGCTTGGATCAGGTTCGAACTCGTAGTCGCCGCTGCCGCCAGCCGGCTTCGTGACTCCGCCGGCGACCGTCTCGGTTTCGAGCGGAACCAATGGGCGCAGCACGACTTCCTGGCTACCTGCTGAAATGAAGCGGGTATACACAAGCAGCACCTTGTCGGCCTCGCCGCTCTCGAACAGTGCAATCACGTGCTTGGCGATCTGTCGGGCATGGTCGTAGGTGGGATTCTCGCTGAAGCCACCGAATGCCGCGTTGCGGTTGTAACCACGAAAGCGGAAATAGTTGTCGGCCTTGCGACCCACGGTCACGATTTCGTAGCCCAAGCCGTTCAAGACGTCGGCCTTGATCTCGCCTTCTGCGGCGCGCTGAACACCGGTGTTGTACCCACCACACAAACCGCGGTCGGCGCTGATGACCACGTAACAGGTCTTCTTGACCTCGCCTCGGCCAGAGAGCAACGGCAGACCTTGCCCTGCGCCGGCTGCGGCGAGATCTTTGACGACCTCGGTGATCTGATCGCTATAGGGAACGGCCGCGTGAACGCGCTGTTGGGCCTTGACGATGCGTGATGCTGCGATGAGTTCCATGGCGCGCGTGATCTTCTTCGTTGCCTGGACGCTGCGAATGCGTCCTCGAAGAATGCGCTCCTGACCGCCGGCCATCTAGATCACTCCGTTGCCAGGGTCTTGTTGCTGTGTGCCTCGCCCACTTCACCGGCATCGGTGGCAGTGGGATCGGCCGCGCGAGCGGCGGCGGCATCAGCATCTGCTGCTTGGAACTGCTCTTTGAAGGCGGCGATGAGGTCGCCGAGCTCGGCAGGCACATCAGCCTTGGGGTTGGCACGCATCGCAGCGAGTACACCCGAGTTACGGCTGCGCATGAAATCAAGCAGACCCGACTCGAACCGGCGCACATCGGCCACTGGCAGGTTGTCGAGGTAGCCCTTCGTGCCGGCGAACACCACCACCACCTGCTCCTCAACGGGCATCGGGCTGTTCAGCGGCTGCTTGAGCAGCTCAACGAGGCGATAGCCACGCTCGAGCTGAGCCTTGGAGATCGCGTCGAGTTCGGAACCGAACGTAGCGAATGCCTCGAGCTCACGGAACTGGGCGAGATCGAGCTTGAGCGTGCCACTGACGGTCTTCATCGCCTTGATCTGCGCAGCACCACCAACGCGACTGACCGAAATGCCCACGTCGACGGCAGGGCGCACGCCTGACTTGAACAGGTTGTCTTGCAGATATACCTGACCGTCGGTGATGGAGATCACGTTGGTGGGGATGTACGCAGACACGTCGCCGGCTTTGGTCTCGATGATCGGCAGCGCCGTGAGCGAACCTGCGCCACGCTCGTCGCTGAGCTTGGCGGCACGTTCGAGCAGACGGCTGTGGAGATAGAACACGTCGCCGGGGTATGCCTCGCGGCCCGGTGGACGACGCAGCAGCAACGACACCTGACGGTAGGCCTCGGCCTGCTTCGACAGGTCGTCGTACACGATGAGCGCATGCTCACCGTTTTCCATCCAGTGCTGACCCATGGCGCATCCGCCGTATGGCGCGAGGTATTTGAACGGAGCCGGCTCGCTGGCTGGCGCGGCAACAACGACGGTGTATTCCATCGCGCCGTACTGCCGCAACGTCTCCACGGTCTGGGCAATGGTGGAACCCTTCTGACCGATGGCAACATAGATGCACTTCACGCCGAGACCACGCTGATTGATGATCGCGTCGATGGCGACGGTGGTCTTGCCGGTCTTGCGATCGCCGATGATCAGCTGACGTTGGCCGCGACCGATGGGTGTCATTGCATCGATCGACTTGATACCGGTCTGCAGAGGTTCGTGCACAGGCTTGCGACCCATGATGCCGGGTGCCTGGATCTCGACTCGGCGAGAGATGCCGCCGACAATGTCACCCTTGCCATCGATTGGGACACCAAGCGCGTTCACGACGCGGCCGAGCAGTGCATCGCCGACCGGCACCGACAGAATGCGACCGGTGGCCTTGACGGGCTGACCCTCTTCGATTGCATCGGCATTGCCGAGCACGACAGCGCCGATTGAGTGCTCGTCGAGGTTGAGGGCCAGACCGACGGAACCGTCAGCGAACTCGAGCAGTTCGTTCACGCCACAGTCAGGCAGACCGGTAACGCGGGCGATGCCGTCGCCCACTTCGGCGACGCGACCCACCGTACGGGCCTCGAGCGAGGGCTCGAAGCCCTCGAGATTCTTTTTCAGTGCGTCGGCGATGTCGCCTGCGCTGAGTGTGAGCTCTGCCATTTTTCGTTCCTCTGTTCCTGCGGTGGCCGGCCTAGAGCCGGGCCTTCAGCTGATCAAGTCGTGTGCGGACACTGCCATCGATGACGGTGTCGCCGACTGTGGCGATGATGCCCCCGAGCACTGACGGGTCGACGACTACCTTGAGATTCACTTGCTTGCCCGTGGCGTTTGCCAGGGCGGCAGCGAGGCGATGCTGCTGATCGTCGGTGAGCGCGACCGCCGTGCGAACCTCGGCAACTTCGAGGTTCTTTGCGCTGCTGGCACGAAGCACCAATTCGTCGATGATGGCGGGCAGATCGCGACCGCGACCGCTGCCGACCACCATGCTCACGAGTTGGGTCGTGGTGGCCGTTGCCTTGCCCCCGAGCAGGTCTTCGACGATGGCCTGACGCTTCGAGGCCGGGATCATGTCGTCGGTCAACGCGCTACGCAACGCGTCTGAGTTCTCGTAGCTGCGCGCGAAGCGAAACAGTTCGTCTTCGACCTCGTCGAGGGAACCCTCGGCCCTGGCGATCTCGAACAATGCTCGCGCGTACCCAGTGATTCTCGCGTCGCTCATGCTGATGCACCAACCTTTTGAATAAACGCCTCGATCAGGCTCTGCTGCGTGGCATCGTCGATCGACTCGTGGACGCCGCGATCAGCGGCCGACGCTGACAAACGGGCAATCTCGGCGCGCAACTCGTCGCGGCTGCGGCCCTTGGCCGTGGCGATATCGGCGTCGGCCCGGGCCAACAACTCGACCACCTCGGCCTCGAGGCGTACCCGGGCGTCGGTGAGCAACGACTCGGCCTGCACCATGGCCTCGGCAATGAGACGGCCGCGTTCGGCGCCGATGTCACCTTTGGCCTGACGGATCTCGGCAGCCTCGGTTTCAGCACCCGACTTGTCGTCCGCGGCGCTCTCGAGCTCTTTGCTGATTCTCTCGGTGCGTGCAGCCATCGCCTTCTTCGCCGCTGGGCCCGCAAGCTTGTACAGCAGGAAGAAGATCAGCAACGACGCGAACGTGCCGTAGATCAGTTCAGCCTTCTCGGGCAGCCATGCCGAATGCGTGGTGATGCCCTCGCTGTCGGTATGGGGGGGTTCCTTCTCGGCAATGAAGCGAGCAATTGAATACAGAACGTTCATTGGGCGACCCCCACACTCATGACCTCGGCTGCGACGCGTTGCACGACAGCAGCATCTGGCACCTTGCCGACGGCGAGTTCGATGGCCCGGCTGGTGACATCGGCAACAGCGGTCTGGATCTGACCCTGCACGGCAGCGCGCGCTGCCTCGGCGGCGGCGCCGGCCTCGGCACGCTTGGCAGTGATCTCGGCGTTCACCACCAAGAGTCGAGCAGTGCGCTCTGCTTCGAGGGTGCGCCGGGATGCATCGATCAGCTCGGCGGCCTTGGCGCGAACGCCGGCCAGCTCGGCCTCGTAGTCGGCAACCTCGGCCTTGGCCGAAGCACGTGTGGCATCGGCGGTTTCGTGATCATCGCGGATCGACTCGTAACGCTTGTCCATGCCCTTACGCAGGCGCGGGTACAAGAAGTAGCGCATGACCACGGCGAAGACCACGAACGCACCTGCGGTCCAGGCCAATTCCTTGGTCTCGGGCACGATCGGACTCGGGCCAGCCTTGACCTCTGTGGTGGCAGTGGTGGCCGCCGCTGCCGGCGTGGTCGTGGGTGTGGTCGCGGTGGTTGCGTCATCCGCACCCGGTGACCCGGGATAGTGAACGGTCACCGTGATCGACCCACTGATGTGGGTCACGGTTGCTGTCAGCACAATTGCTCCTTCGGCAAGGGACTTGGCGACATCGGGAGAGTCGACAACAGAATGGTTCCGCTCAGAGACCGAGCAGAATGAAGACCACGAAGCCGATGAGGGCGAGGGCTTCCGTGAAGGCGATGCCCAAGAACATGGTGGTACGTACCATGCCGGCGGCCTCTGGCTGACGAGCCATTGCTTCGATCGCCTTACCGACGACGTACCCGATGCCGACGCCAGGTCCGATTGCGGCGAGGCCGTATGCGAAACCGGCACCGATCGCGGCGTTGGCCTTTTTGGTGTCTGACGCCGACAGTTCTCCGACGAGGTGACTCATTGCTTCCATGGGGTGAATTCTCCTGATGGGTTGGTGTATGGGGAGATTGGGTAATTGATCAGTGAGCTTCGGCGTGCTCAGCGTGGCGCGATTGGCCGATGTAGACGCAGGTCAGAATCATGAAGATATAGGCCTGCAGGAAGCCGACGAGCACCTCGAAGGCAGTGAGGAAGATGAGCATGAACAGCGGCAGGACGCCCATCGGCACGAGCATGAATTTCTTGGTGTGCGCCTGGAACATGGCCTCGCTCAAGAGGGCAAAGGTGACCAGCAGCATGTGACCGGCGAGCATGTTCGCAAATAGTCGGATCATCAGCGAGAAGGGCCGCAGGATGATGTTCGACAAGAATTCGATGCCGCCCACGACCGGCTTCATCAGCACCGGCACACCCGGCGGCCAGAGCATGTGCTTGAAGTAGCCGAGCTTTTGGTGACGCAAACCCACGGCAATGTAGACGACCCAGACCATGATTGCGAGGAACGCCGGAAGCGCCATGCGCGCTGTGACCGGCATCTGCAGTACCGGAATGATGCCGGGAACGTTGCAGAGGTAGACGAAGACGAAGATGCTCAGGATCCATGGGGTCCATACCAGGCCGTCTTTGCCGATGGTCTGCATGATCGTGCTCTCGACGAACTCGACGATCGTCTCGGCCAGGTTGCGGATGCCCTTCGGCGCTTTGAGGGGATCCTTGTTGCCAGCGAGCAGGAAGATGCCGATACCGATCACGGCGGCGGCGCACGCGAGCAAGGCGATCTTGTTGAAGCTGCCGAAAATGTTCTGCCAACGGATCACTTCGTTGATCTGCGGGAAGTCGAGTCCTAGCACGATGGATTTTCCGTTCTAGTGGGAGAGTGCGGGCGTGGTTTGAGGCCGGGATAGGCGAGCGAGGCTGCAACATATTTGAGCTCCCAGATCAGAAGCCCAAGATGGGTCACAATCATGGTCGCTCCGAGTGCCGGGCGAGAAACCCAGCCGAAGTCCTTGACGACGAAGAAGGCCAGAAAGAGAATGCCGAGCCGGACCAGGTAGCCGAACAGCACGGCGCCCATCATCAGCGCGAGCGAAATGCGCGCGGTGACCGCGATCGAGCCTGCCGCCAGGGCGAAATTGAAGAGCACAAGCGCAATGCCATATGCCGACGAGGCAACGCCCTGCATGCCCCAGATGACACCGCAGATCGCCACAAGCACCGGGGCCACGAACAGGCCACGACGAATCATGTCTCGCGAGACCTCGACTTCGGGAGCCGGGCCCTCGAGGCGGGTGGTCAGGACCGTGGGCTGATTCATCACGATTGTGCTGCCCGCGATTGTGCTGCCCCGTTGAGGCTGGCCGCGTCGGGCCGGGCGGGACCACCCTTGCTACGGTTGGCGCGATCGTCCTCGAGCGCCTTCATTCGCGTCTCGTAGCTGTAATACAGGCTTGCAAACTGTCCGAAGATGGAGAACATCACCAAAATGATCATGAACACAGGCTTGGTGTCGAACAACCGATCGAGCCCATAGCCGATGCCGAGAAACACCAAAACAAGGATCGCGAATTCCATACCTCGGCCCATGCCGTGGTTTGACTGTGCGCTGTTGTTCGGTCGGAGGTCCATAAGTGCGGCGCGCTTCACTGCAGTTGACGGCGGTGTCAACAAGCTTGTGAACGCGGGAACAATCTAGCGTGTGGTTTGCGAGTTCTCCAATTCGGACTCGTGGTTTGTCGCGTGCAATGCGCGGTTCTTGCGAACTTCTGGATGCAGCACCGTATAGAGGCCCAAACCGAGCGCCATCACGCCAAGGGTCGCGAGGGTGGCGCCGCCGGTGGTGAACACCGGGTACAACACGAACGCGGACAGCAGCGCCGTCCAGAGCCACAAGATCAGCACACTGCGACGCTGACCATGCCCGAGGTTCATCAGGCGATGGTGGAGGTGGCCCTTGTCCGCGGTAGCCAAGCCCTGGCCGCGTGTCGCGCGCCGGACGATAGCGAACAGCGTGTCGAAAATGGGCACACCAAGGATAAACAGGGGAATGAACAGCGGTGCGAAAAAGAAGTACGACTGGCCGAACTGCTGTTGTGTGACCGGGTCGGCGCGACCACCGACCACGCTTGTGGCCGACGCCATGAGCAACCCGAGCAACAGCGCGCCACCATCACCCATGAAGATTTTCGCCGGGTTGAAGTTGTGCGGCATGAATCCGAGACAGATGCCGACCGAGATGATGCACACCAACGGAGCGATGCTGTCGCGCGTGAGAAGGCCCTTGTTTTGCAGCTCGGTGCTGTACAAGAAGAACGCTCCCGAAGCGATCGCCACGATGCCAGCGGCAAGCCCATCAAGTCCGTCGATGAGGTTGATTGCCTGACTCATGCCGAGTAGCCACAAGATGGTGACGAGCGGCACCCACTCGTCGGCAAGCACGAAGACGTCAACACGTGGCACGCGAAAGTAGAACATCGTGACGCCGTAATAGACGAGCGCCATACCCGCGAGCACTGTGCCAAACACCTTGGCCGGCGCGGAAATGTTGCGAACATCGTCGAGCAGTCCTACTGCGAACATCAATGCCGCGGCCACAAGTACACCGCGAGGTTCAGAGTTGCGCGAGTACAACGGATCGAACGAATTCATCAACCGGCTCAACGCCAGCGCGACAACGAAGCCGATGAACATTGCGATACCGCCAACGTCGGGTGTGGGCACCTTATGCACTCGCCGCTCGTCGGGTTGCACCACCCAGCCGAGACGATTGGCAAGCTTGCACACCAGCGGCGTGAGGACGAAGGTTGTGCCCGCTGCGCAGCCACCAACAATGAGGTAGGCGGCTGTATCTGGCATCAGGATGACATTAGTTCGGTGCTGGTCGCACGCAAGACGCGAGTGCGGCCGAGGGAAGTGTTAGGCGTACACCGGGAAGCGGGCACAGAGCGTAGCGACGCGTTGACGAACGTCGGTAAGCGTGTCCGGATTCGCACGACCACGCAAAGCATCGGCGATAAGCGCTGCGATCTCGGTCATCTCGGGTTCTTTCATGCCCTGCGTCGTGACACTGGGGGTGCCAATTCGTACGCCGCTCGTGACGAATGGGCTACGCGTATCGTTTGGCACGTTGTTCTTGTTGAGCGTGATGCCCGCTTCGTCGAGCACGGTCTGGGCCTCTTTGCCCGTGAGGTCGGCATCGAACGGACGGAGGTCGACAACCATGAGGTGATTGTCGGTGCCTCCGCTCACCAGTCGGAAACCCTGATGTGCCAAGGCTTCGGCCAGCGCCGCTGCGTTGGCGACGATCTGATGGGCGTAGATGCTGAAGCTGGGGTGCTTGGCCTCGTGGAACGCGATGGCCTTGCCGGCGATGACGTGCTCGAGCGGACCACCCTGGCTGCCAGGAAACACCGCCTTGTCGATCTTTGCCGCGTGTTCGGCCTTCGACAGGATGCATCCACCGCGGGGACCACGCAGCGTCTTGTGCGTGGTGAAGGTGACGATGTCCGAATAGGGAACTGGGTTTGGATGTGCGCCGCCCGCAATCAGCCCGGCGAGGTGAGCGACATCGAACATCAACAGCGCACCAACCTCATCGGCGACGCTTTTGAACACTTCGGGGTCGAGGCGGCGGGGATAGCTCGTGGTGCCGGCGACGATCATCTTCGGACGATGCTCGAGCGCGAGGTCGCGCATTTTGTCGTAGTCGATTCTCTCGTCACTCGGATCGACCTTGTACGACACGAAGTTGTAAAAGATGCCGCTCGCGTTGACGGGGGAGCCGTGCGTGAGGTGGCCACCGTGATCGAGGCTGAGACCCATGACCGTGTCACCAGGCTCGAGCAGACCGAGGTATACGGCCATGTTTGCGCTTGCACCGCTGTGCGGTTGCACGTTGGCGTGCTCAGCACCGAACAGATCCTTCACTCGCGAGATCGCCAACGCCTCGATGTCGTCGACGATGGCGTTACCACCGTAGTAACGCTTACCGGGATAGCCCTCGGCGTATTTGTTGGTGAGCACCGACCCGGTGGCGCGCATGACGGCAGGAGACGTGAAGTTCTCGCTGGCGATCAACTGCAGCCCCGTGGATTGGCGCGTTACCTCACGGTCGATCAGGTCGAAGATCGCTGTGTCTGGCTCGAGGTCAGATGGCCAAGGCATGTTGTGTCTCCTCTGTGGGACGGTGGAGCGGCCGCTGAATCAGCGCGGCCGAATCGTCAGCGAAAGAATTCTTGCGTTTCGATTTCTGTGATCTGTGCGACGCGCCGCTCGTGGCGTCCGCCTTCGAACGGCGTATTCAGAAACAGGGCGAGAATCTCTTCGGCGAGGCCCTCTCCCACTATCCGCGCACCGATGCTGAGCACATTCGCGTTGTTGTGTTGACGTGCCATTCGAGCGGTGTAGAGGTCGTTACACAGGGCCGCGCGAATTCCACGAACCTTGTTGGCCGCCAGTTGCTCGCCCTGACCACTGCCGCCGAGCACGATGCCGAAGTCGGCGTCGCCGTCGCGCACCGTGCGTCCGACCGCGGCGCAAATTGGCGGGTAATCGCAGCTCTCGGTGCTGTTCGTGCCGTGATCGTCGACGACATGCCCGGACGATGTGAGTACCTCGATGAGGTGTTGCTTCAACGCGAAACCGGCGTGATCAGATCCGATGGCAATACGTGGCACGTGCCGAGTGTAGAGCGGACGCTCGCAGTCGCCTCAAACCTGAGGAGAGACAAACCTTACGGGCCACGTAGCCTCGTTCGCTATGTCACTCGACCCCCGCACTCCAGTCCTCATCGGCGGAGGCCAATACGCTCACCACGCTGCTGGGCTCGACGACGCAATGCACCCTGTTCAGTTGATGGGCGAGGCTGTGTCTCGGGCGGTAACCGATGCGGGCCTCAGTTTGACGCCGCACCCCGATTCGATCCGGGTCGTCAGCTTGCTCACGTGGCGGTATGGCGACCCGGCCTACGTGCTCGCCCAGCACCTCGGCGTCTCACCGCGCGAGACAGTGCTCACGACGAACGGCGGCAACAGTCCGCAGACCTTGGTGAACACCACCGCGCTGCACATCCAAAGCGGCGAGATCGATCTCGCCATCCTCGCCGGTGCCGAGGCATCGCGCAGTCGGATGAAGGCGCGACGTGAGGGCATCGAGTTGGGATGGCCAAAGGCACCGGAAGGGCAGCTGCCCCGGGTGCTGGGAGACGATCTCGACATGAGTCATCCGGCTGAACGCGCACGCGGTGTCGTCATGCCCGTGCACGTGTATCCGATGTTCGAGACGGCCCTTCGAGCCGCCGCCGGTCGCACTGTCGAGGAGCAATCTCGCGTCGCCAGCGAATTGTGGGCGCGATTCAGCGATGTTGCCGCAGCGAATCCGAACGCATGGATCCAACGCGCGCGCACTGCCGAGGAGATTCGGACACCCACAGCGTCCAACCGAATGATCGGTTTGCCCTACACGAAGTACATGAACTCGAACAACGATGTAGACATGGGGGCCGCCGTCATCATGTGCAGTGTCGAGAAGGCCCGAGCACTTGGGGTCCCTCGTGACCGGTGGGTGTTCATCCGTTCCGGCACCGATTGTCACGAGCACAGTTTCATGTCGAATCGGTACAGCTTCTCGAAGACTCCGGCGATCGAACTGGGCGGCCGGCTCGCGCTGGAGTTGGCCGACATGACGATGGACGACATCGATATCGTCGATCTGTACAGCTGCTTCCCCTCGGCCGTGCAACTCGGTGCCCAGTCGCTCGGTCTCTCTCTCGATCGACAACTCACCCGTACTGGCGGCTTGCCGTTTGCGGGTGGTCCGTGGAACAACTACGTCATGCACGCGATCGCCACGACCATGAACGACCTCCGGTCTGGTGCCGGGACAAACGGATTGGTGTGGGGAAATGGTGGCTACGCAACGAAGCACTCCTTTGGTGTGTACAGCACCAACGCTCCTGCACAGTCGTTCCGCCACGCGAAACCACAGGATCAGATCGACGCGATGCCGCGACGCGAGCTGGCCGAGAACGCCGATGCGGTCGGGGCCGTCACGATTGAGGCGTACACGGTGATGCACGACCGCGAGGGTGAGCCCGAGACAGCGTTTGCTTCATGCCTGCTCGCCGACGGACGGCGCGCATGGGGGTCATCAACCGACACCGACCTCGTGAACGCGATGTGCCATGGCGAGTGGGTGGGTCGCGCCGCAGTGCTCGACACCGACGGCAAGCTCAACGTCGACTAGCCCTTTGAGCACAGGTGTCGAGATGACAAGCTCTCAACTATGACGTCAACACCCACCCTCGGCGACGATGTGAAACCGTCGATCATTCTCGACTGCGATCCAGGTCACGACGATGCGATCGCAATTGTCGTCGCCGCGCAACACACGAACCTGCTTGGTATCACCACCGTTGCCGGCAACGCCCCGCTTACGCTCACCACGCGTAACGCCCTGATCATGACCGACCTACTAGGCATCGATACCCCGGTGCACAGTGGAGCTGACCGACCCCTCGTCGCGCCGGCGCGTCACGCCGGCTACGTGCATGGCGCGAGCGGACTTGATGGTGCCGATCTGCCCGAACCGTCGCGCGGTCCCAACAGCGAGCACGCCGTCGAGTTCATCATCGAAACCTGCCGACAGACTGAGGGCGTGTGGCTTGTGCCGATTGGCCCGCTCACCAATATTGCGCTCGCGCTGCGTACCGCCCGCGACCTCGGAGGGAAGATCGCTGGCATCTCACTCATGGGCGGCGGGTCGTTCGGTAACCGCACCGCCGCGGCGGAGTTCAATCTGTGGGCAGACCCGGAAGCGGCGGCGATGGTGTTCGAGTACGGCGGCCCATTGATCATGAGCGGACTCGATGTCACACATCAATTTCAAGCCCTTCCTGACCGCATCGAGAAGGTCCGCTCGGTGCCCGGTCGCCTGGCCGAGCTGCTTGCCGACCTCCTCGTGTTCTTCAGTGGCACGTACATGTCGCGACACGACGACATGGGTGGTGCTGCGGTGCACGACCCAATCGCGGTCATGGCATTAACCCACCCAGAGCTGTTTACCCGTGTGCGACGACACGTTGTGATCGAGACAGCTGGCGATCACACACGTGGCATGACCCTCATCGACGAACGCGCGCTCATCGAGCGCCGACCCCCGAACTGTGACATGCTCACCCATGTGAACGCCGATGCGGCATTCGACGTCATCGTTGCGTCGATCGCGTCATTCAGCCACTGAGCAAGCGCGTTACCCTCGCTCCATGCGTGCAGCCGTAATTCGTGATTGGCAACTCAGAGTCGACGACATCCCGACACCACGTCCCGGTGTCGGCCAAGTACTCACGAAGGTTTTGGCGTGTGGCATCTGCGGCAGCGATCTCCATCTCCTTGCCCACGGACGCGAGCAGCGCGCCCTCGCAGAAACGTTCAACGAGGGCCTCGCACCCGAGCCGGTAACGATGCAGATGTTCGTGCCCGAGCAGGACATGGTGATGGGTCACGAATTCTGCTGCGAGGTGGTCGAACTCGGCCAAGGCGTCAGCAACCTTGCCGTCGGCGACGTGATCGTGTCGATGCCCGTTGCGTTCGATAACTCCGGGCTGCACGGCATCGGTTTTAGCAACGCCTACAACGGCGGCTATGCCGAGCTCATGGTGCTCAACGAGATGATGGGCATCAAGGTGCCCGGCGGTTTGCCCGCCGAACTCGCTTCGCTCACCGAGCCGTTGGCGGTGGGCGTGCATGCCGTGGCGAAGAGCCGCATCAGCGTCGGTGAATCAGCCATCGTGATGGGTCTTGGTCCCGTCGGTCTGGCGTGCATCGCCGAATTGAAGATGCGCGGCATCGGTCCGATTGTTGCCGCCGACTATTCGCCTCGTCGGCGCGCGCTCGCCGAAGGCCTCGGCGCGGATGTTGTGGTCGATCCCCGCGAGACAACTGCGATCGATGCGTGGCGCAAGATCGATGGCATCCGACCGCTCGTGATCTTCGAAGCCGTTGGTGTGCCTGGCATGATCAACGAAGCAATGCGCATCGCCCCGCGGAACACGCGAATTCTCGTGGTCGGCGTGTGCATGCAACCCGATCACATCCACCCGATGCTTGGCATCAGGGGCGAACTCAACATTCAATTCGCGTTGGGTTACGACCCCACTGAGTTCGCCGCCGCGCTCACCGCGATTGCCGCGGGCAAGGTCGATTTGTCGAGCTGGATCACCGGCACTGTTGAAATCGAAGGAGTGCCGCAGGCGTTCCGAGATCTCGGCAACCCGGAAGCGCATGCGAAAATTCTGGTGACGCCGACCACCGCAGTAGCCAACTCCGCGAACAGCACCACCGCACGATAGAGAGCGAACCCATGAGCGATGCACTCCTTCACAAGGCGACGTCTGACGAGATGACCTTTCCTCGCCAATACGCACGCACGCAACGGCTCACGCTCGGCGAGCCGCGTACGATCACTGTCTCCCCTGATGGTCTCCGAGTCGTTTTCTGTCGTAGCGAGGCCGGCGACGATCCCGTGAATTGTCTTTGGGTGCTCGACCTCTCCACAAGCACCGAGCGGATGGTGGCCGATCCGCGCGCGCTACTCAGCGCAGACACACCCACGAACGAACCCGCCGAGGAACGCGCTCGACGCGAACGCACGCGCGAGGGAGCCGGCGGAGTCGTGAGCTACGCCACCGATGCCGCTGTGACGGTGGCTGCAATCGCACTCGGCGGTCGGCTTTTCGGTGTGGGCCTCGTGAGCGGCGGTGCCCGCGAACTCGCGGTGCAGGGTCCGGTTTTCGATCCACGGCCCGATCCGACCGCACGACGGATTGCCTACGTGTGCGGACCGACGTTACGCGTCGGTGAGCTCGATGGAACGAGCTGGGAGTTGGCGTCTGAGCCCGACAATAAGAACGTCACCTGGGGTAAGGCCGAGTTCATCGCCGCGGAAGAAATGAACCGCCAACGAGGATTCTGGTGGTCGCCCAACGGCGCATCGATCGCGGTTGAACGCGCCGACACATCATCGGTGCCGGTGTGGCACATCGCCGATCCAGCCCACCCAGAGGCGGACGTCGTCACGCATCGCTACCCGGCTGCTGGCACCGACAATGCCACCGTCTCGTTACATATCTTCACGCTCGACTCGCCCGAGAGCGAGCCCGTGAAGGTGCAGTGGGACAACGACAGCTATCCCTACCTCGCCGGCGTGACGTGGCCGAACGACGAGGCGCTGCTCATCACTGTTCAGTCACGGAGCCAGACGGAGTTGCTGGTTCTCTCCGTCGACCCCGTTACTGGTGAGACAACTGTGGTGTTCGAAGATCACGACGATCAGTGGGTCGAACTGGTGCCCGGCACTCCAGCTCTACTCGACGACGGTCGACTAGTCATGACAGGCGATCGAGCAGGAGCGCGCCGCCTGATTGTCGATGGCGCAGACGTATCCGCCGCGGGCCTACAGGTTCGTTCGATTGTTGCCGCGGCTGGCGACACCGTCACCTTCATCGCCAACCCGCTTGATGATCCAACGGTGCAACACGTGTGGACGTGGTCGAGCGCCACTGGCTGCGTGTGCGTGACGACAGAGCCGGGCGTACATACCGCAGCGGTCGGCGGCGGCACCACGGCAATTCGTTCATCGACGCTCAAAGAACACGGTGCAGCGGTGTACGTCGGCGGATTGACCGTCGCGTCATATGCCCAGACTCCGCTCGTTGAACCGAACGTCACGATTCATCGCGTCGGCGATGACGATCTTGCCGTAGCGGTCCTGTTGCCTCATGGCGCCATTACAGGACCGCTCCCCGTGTTGCTCGACCCATACGGCGGGCCGCACATGCAACGCGTACTCAGCGCGCGCAGCTCATATCTCTCGTCGCAGTGGTTTGCCGATCAAGGGTTTGCGGTCATCGTCGTCGATGGTCGCGGCACGCCCGGTCGCGGCACCGAATGGGAGCGGGCGGTGTATCACGACCTCGCCGGACCAGTCCTCGATGATCAGGTTCGCGCGCTGGAAGCAATCACCGACATACTCGCCAGTGACGGCGTCGTACTCGACCGCGAACGCGTTGGCATTCGTGGGTGGAGTTTTGGTGGCTACCTCGCAGCTCTTGCGGTGCTACAGCGCCCCGACATTTTTCACGCTGCGGTGGCCGGCGCCCCGGTCTCTGAATGGCGTCTTTACGACACGCACTACACCGAGCGCTATCTCGGCGATCCGTTCACAGATGCCGAACCATACGATCGCTCGTCGCTCCTTGAATACGCCGACCAACTCACCCGGCCATTACTGCTGATCCATGGCTTAGCCGACGACAACGTGGTCGCGGCGCACACCCTGCGCCTGTCGTCGGCGCTTCTCGCGGCAGGCAAGGCACACGAGGTGCTCCCGTTGTCGGGGGTCACCCACATGACACCACAGGAGATCGTCGCGGAGAACCTGCTGTTGCATCAGCTCGGATTTCTGCGTCGAGCATTGCGAATCGATGTATGACCCAGCGACTAGTTTGACGGGGGTGAACATGCGCTTGGAACACCTCTACGCAAACGTGGCCGTCCACGCCACGCAAGATCGCGAGCACGAGGCCGCCGTCGAACTGCTGCTGCTGGTAATGATCGTCGATCATCACATCACCGAAGAAGAACTCGACGAGATCAGGCGAATCAGCGAAGAATCAGGTTGGGAGACCGACACGTTCTCGTTCGATCAATATCTCGGCCAGGCAATGGCCAAGGTACGCCACGCCGTCATCACTGACACGATCGACGAATTTCTCGACTCGGTGGATGCGCGCATCACGAGCAGCGTGCTTCGGGCTTCGTTGTTTTCAGCCGCGCGAGATGTTGCTGGCGCCGATCACGCAATCGATCCGCACGAGCAGAATCTTCTCGCGCAACTCGCCGCTCGCTTCGACTGAGGGTTTCTTTGGTCGACTGAGGGTTTGTTTGGTCGCCTGAGGGATTCTTTGGTCGAACGTTGTTGAGCGAACACATGTTCTGTAGGTTGTGGGCACTCGTCTTCCCCGAATGAATCGACGGCTTTGGCCGTCCCTGAATCAGAGCTGACGGCGCGAGTCGTTGCGGGCTGGTCGTTACGGGCTGGTCGTTGCGGGCTGGTCGTTACGGGCTGGTCGTTACGGGCTGGTCGTTACGGGCTGGTCGTTACGGGCTGGTCGTTACGGTGCGGTCGTTACGGTGCGGGGAGGTGTCCAGGTGTTGATCGTTGATCGGGTTGCCACTTTGGACGCGCTTGACATTGCGCATATTGCCGGTCTTGATCGCGATGGTGTGAACGCGACGCTGATGTCGTTGGCACGGGTGCGGGCATGGATCGACGCGACGCAAGCGGTGTTGATCCGTCGGCTGCAACACATCGCGTCATGTGTGCCGTCGATGTCGACGGAGGCTGATATTGCCGGGGCGACACTGTGTTCACGGGCAAGTGCGGCCGGTGCCGTGAGACGCGCCGAGGTGCTGGGTTCGCTCCCGGTGCTGTCTGAAGCGTTGACCGCGGGTGATATCTCGGTTGCCCATGTCGATGTTGTCAAACGCGTTTGGCTTCACCTCACCATTGAACAACGCACTCACCTCGCGGCGCGCGACAGCTGGTTGACCGCTGTTGCCACACGATCCACACCTGAACAATTCACGCGAGTGCTACGCCATGAACTCCACCGGTTAGATATCCGCGCTGGCGAAAGCCGGCTCCAACAGCAGCAGCGCAACGCCTACGTACGGTTCTGGTTGAACCCCGAGACCGGTATGTGGTGTGTGCACGGCGAATTCGATCCAGAGACCGGTTCGATGTTGCAAGGCCGGTTCGAGAACACGATCGACACCATGTTCCACAGCGCAGTTCCCCAGAGCTGCCCGCCCGGCGTCAATAAGCAAGACTTCTTACGCGCACTCGCCTTCATCCAACTCACCGAGCAACGCCCAGGTTCGAGTTCGAGTTCGAGTTCGAGTTCGAACTCGGGTTCAAGCGCCGGTCGTACTATTGACGACTACGACCGGCGATACGAAATGCAGATCGTCATTGATCTCGAAACGTTGCGGCGCGGCTTACATGAGCACTCGATCATCACCAACAACACCGGTGCCGAGCTACCCGTTGAGTCGTACCGCCGCATCGCCTGTCAGGCAGCGATCATCCCAACGGTGCTCGATACCGATGGTGTCGTACTCGACCAAGGACGCGAAACGCGGTTAGCGAATCGTGCCCAACGACGCGCGCTGCGTGCCATGTACACCACATGCGCCATACCCGACTGCGTCGTCGCGTCGAAATACTGCGAACCACACCACGTCATGTGGTGGCAACACGGTGGCACGTCTAACCTCGACAACCTGTTGCCGCTGTGTTCAAGACATCACCACAACGTCCACGAAGGCGGCTGGCAGCTCGAACTCCACCCAAACCGGGCGCTCACTATCGCCTATCCAAGCGGCGTCATCCAAACCACCGGGCCACCATCGCAACAACGGGTCGCCTGAGGTGTGAAGTACATTGTCTTCTGGTGGGTTTGGGGCTCAGCAACGGGCTATCGCAATGCGATCACGGCCAGTTAAGTCCGCCCGAATTTCGGCGTCGCGTAGGCCAGCGTCAATCAGCAAGGCAAGTACCGCGGCACCCTGCTCGGCACCGATCTCGAGGACCAAGTACCCGCCAACGCGCAGCCACGAGTGTGCTGCGGTTGCGATCGCGCGTATGTCGCGGAGGCCATCGGTGCCGCCGAACAGCGCGAGATGGGGCTCCCAGTCCGACACATCGTCATGGACCGCCTGGTCATCGTCAGCAATGTACGGCGGGTTGGCGACGACGAGGTCGAGATTGCCACGCAGATTGTCGGGCAAAGCGTCGAACCATGAGCCCTGAACCACACGCACCGCCGAAGCGTTACGACCGATTCCGGCAAGGTTGGCCGAGGCAACGTCGATCGCATCAGGCGATACGTCGGTGAGCCATATCTGCGCAGAGCCAACTGAAAGTTCGGCTGCAAGTGACAGGCCGAGCGCGCCGCTGCCGGTTCCCAGGTCGGCAATCTGCAGCGGCGGTACATCGGCGTCAGCTGTAGCAGCACCAGCACCAGCGATGAGCGAGCGCGCCAGCCCAAGCGCGACCTCGCAGACCCACTCGGTTTCCGGTCTGGGGATGAGCACACGCCGATCGATCATCAGGTCAAGACGGCGGAATTGCCAACGGCCCAGAACGTACTGAAGTGGTTCACCGGCTTGCCGACGAGCGAGCATGGCGTCGAGGTGCCCCACCATGGCGTGCATTGCCGGCTGGTCGAGCACAGCGAGGAAATCAGCACCATCGCAACCGCTGGCGACCTCACACATCCAACGCGCGTGAGTGCGGTCGCCAAGCACGGTCGTTGTTTCAGCGAACAGCGAACGCCACGTGACGTGTTCGTCGTCAGTCATCACCGGTGGAGAGCTGGCGCGTGCGTTGATCGGCCGCCAACGCCTCGACGACGTCGGTGAGATTGCCGGCAAGTACTTCTTGGAGGCGGTAGATCGTGAAGCCAATGCGGTGATCGGTGAGTCGATTTTCTTTGTAGTTGTATGTTCGAATCTTCTCGCCCCGACCACCAGTACCGACTTGCATCTTGCGCTCGGCGGATGCCTTCGCGTCGGCCTCGTCTTGCGCAGCCTGTAGAAGTCGGGCGCGCAACACCGTCATCGCCCGAGCGCGGTTTTGCAGTTGGCTGCGTTCGTCCTGCATGGCAACGGCAATGCCGGTTGGCTTGTGAGTAATACGCACCGCGGAATCGGTGGTGTTCACGCCTTGGCCGCCAGGGCCGCTCGCGCGGTACACATCGATCTGCAAATCCTTCTCATCGATCTCAATCTCCACCTCTTCGGCCTCGGCCAGGATGAGCACGGTTGCCGACGAGGTATGAATACGGCCTTGGCTCTCGGTGACCGGCACGCGTTGCACTCGATGCGTGCCACCTTCATATTTCAGATGACTCCACGCAGAGTTGCCTTTAACCATGAAGGTGATCTGGTTGAGACCACCGAGGTCGCTCACGTCGGTAGACAGAACATCGATGTTCCAGCTCTCCTGGGCTGCATACCCCGTGTACATGTCGAACAAATCTCGAGCGAAGAGGTTGGCCTCTTCACCACCCTCTGCACCACGAATCTCGACGATGACGGCCTTACCGTCGTTGGGATCACGCGGTAACAGCAACAGTCGGATCTCTTCTTCGAGATGAGCGATCTCGGCCTCGCTGGCGGCGAGATCGTCGCGTAGCGCGTCACGCTCATCGGCACTCGCAAACGTGAGCAGTTCCTTCGCTGCGGCCGCATCCTCGACCGAGACGCGCAACGCCCTAATCAGGGTAACGATTGGCGTGAGCTCTTTGTAGCGAGTTGTCTTGAGTCGCAACAACGGTCCATCGGTGAGAATCGCAGGGTCGGAGAGCTCAGCCTCAACAGTGAGGTATTCGTCTTCCACGGCGGCGAGTCGATCAATCACGGCCCACGAAGGCTACGGCGATGGGGGGATGATCGCCGCAAACTCGTCCCAAGCGATCATCGTCAGTGGATCGCTCGCGAGATCGCCAACGCGGCGGGTAACCGGCGACGCATCTCGTTCGGGCACTACCACGATCAGAGCGGCACCGGGGGCGTGCATCTCACGGGCATCGACCGCGAAGGGCACAAGATCGAGATCGATTCCGACGGAGCACACCACAACGATCGCCGCCCCCGAGGCCGATTCGCCAACGGCGACGCACGGAACGGCATCCTTCAGATTTCGCCGCGGCAGCGGTGGGTCGCCAGCACGCAATATTGCAGCGCCGACACGGTGTGGAGCATTGATCACCTGCCAACGTAAGAACCGTTCAGCCCCAAGGCGGTTCAGCGGATGCAACGGCGCGCCCGCTGCACGATGCGCGATCACCGCCTGCACGACGTCGGCCAGTGCCTCGACAGTGGGTCGATTTCCGTGCAACATTGTGAACGCTTCGCGATCGTGCACGCCCACCCCAACTTCGAGTCTGATATCACCGGTGTACACGTCGGTCACGACTCGACACACCTCGAGACCACGGATCTCGCCCGCCAACACCCCATGCTCCACAACGGGTTCGGCACCAGCGTGCTCGATCACCGATCGCCATTGTTCGTGACCCACATCGATCTGGATTGGCGGCAAATAGGCATCGGCCACGGCCTCGACCAGCGTGCGACCCACCGGGCGCCACACGGTGATCGGCATGTTGAACAGGCGAGCGCGTCGGGCCAATATGCCGGTGCCGCTCTCAGCAATGAGCGAGATGGACGTGACCTCGGGAAACCGGCTGGCCCAGGCCAACGCTGCACCAAGTCCACGCTCTGGCTGTTCGTCGAGCAGCACCCACGCAGTGCCATTGACGATCGACCCGGCTCCTGCGCCGAACGGTTGCCGCGAAATCCCCGCCACCGCAGCTCGACTGTCCGTGGGTGTCGCAATGTCGCGCCCCAGATAGTCGCGCCCCAGATGTTCACGCACCAATGCCGTCAGTTTCATCGACAGCAACGCAGAGCGCCGTAAGGCTTCAGACGTCGGCGTGTCTGGTCGAGAAGCGTCGGCTACCGGTGAATCCACCGTATTAGGTTACGACGTGAAGTAGCCGACGACGTCGGCGATCAGGTGCACCGCACCGGCGGAGTTGTAGAGCGCGACGGCTCCGTCAGCCCCAATCTTGGCCATAACGAGGTTGGCCCGTGTCTGCCCGGCGACCGTGTTGAGGTTCGAGGCAACCGGCCGCTCCTCCCCGCTCGGAAATACCGTGACAAAACCATTGTGCGACGGTTCCGTCGCGGTGACATTTAAGACCACGGCTACGACACCGCTCGATGGCACACCCTGCATCCCTGCAATAGGCAATATCAACGGCACCTGCCCAACAGCTTGCGCCACACCGCCGTCAGTACGAGTGTCGAGCAGACGCACCGGAGTCATCGACGTCAGCCGTGCCCCAGATCCCGCTTGGAAGTAGCCAAGCACATCTGCGATCAGATGGCTCGATCCACCGGAGTTGAACATCGAGAGTTTGCCACCGGCACCGAGCTTGGAGATCACTAGATTCGGCACCGTCTGCCGGGCAACGAAGTTGAGGTTCGACGCGGTGGGCATTGCTTCACCGGAGGGCCACACCGTGATGAACCCAGCGCTCGTGGGTTCGGTAACGGTCACATTCATCACAACAGAGTCCGCGTCGGACACGACTCCACCGTTATCGGTGACCTGCAGATCGATCGAACTCGTCGGACCGAGGGGTGCCGGCGGGGCACCGAGCCCGATGCGAGTGTCAAGTATTCGCGCAGGGGTGAGCGACGTGAAACGATTTGCGGGATCGCTGCGGAAATACCCGACGACGTCGACGACGCAATCTGCGGACCCGTTGTTGTTGTAGATGTTCGCTTCGCCCGCGCCGTTGAGCATCGTGATCACAAGATTTGGCACGACGTCACCCCCTCGCGTATTTAGCGACGACGTGTTCGGGCGGATGATGCCCGCTGGCCATACCGTCACGAACGACGGCGCAGTGCCACCAACGGCGGTCACATTGAGCACCGCCGAAATGACTCCAACGGTCGGCACGCCGCCAAGCCCAGTGACCTTCACGGCGCGAGTTGTGCCCTGATCGAAGGTGGACTGCGGTCCCCCGATGCCTTCGCGAGTATCCATCAGCCGGAACGGCACGACGCCGACGAACTCTGTCGGCACCGAGACCGCAGGCGGAGCAACCGCACCAACGCCACCCGTCACGGATCCGGGCGGGTTGAAAAGGTTGAGGTTCTCATACGCCGCGTTGGTCACCGTGCTCGCGCCACCACCGAGCCAACCATCGATGACGGAGGTATACAACGATCGGAAATCGACCGAGAATCCCATTCGGTCCCAACGCGCCAAACCAGTGAGCGACGGTTGCTGGCCATAGAGACCGCCGCGCACACTCGGCCCGATCACGAAGTGATTGTTCGCCGTGCCATGGTCGGTGCCGAGCGAGTCGTTCGACCACGGAGTGCGGCCGAACTCGCTGAAGGTCATGACCGTCACGCGACCTTGAAAGCGCGGATCGAGAGTAGCGAAGAACGCCTGCAGCGCCTGATCGAACTCGGCCATGCGCTGTCCGTGTCCGCTTGGCTCATCAGAATGCGTGTCGAAGTTGTCATAGCTCGCATCGATGACGCGTAGGCCCAAGTCGGCGTTGATGAGGCGAGCCGCAACGGTCATCTTCTTGAGTAACTCACCGTTTGGTAGCGCAGCGCTGAAGACCGGAGCGACCGTCTGTGCGACGTCGATCTGTGCCTTCTCGGTTTGGGCAATCATGTCGTGCCACGGTCCACGACCGGCACCGGAACCGGCGTAGGCGCGAACCGCGTTGTACATGCGAAGGTCGTCGGCCGAGGTGCCACCGCCAAAGTCAATGCCCCACTCGGGAATAGTCGTGCCCCGACGGTTCAGGCCGACCATGTGCAACGGCAACGACGAACCAACGGTTGCGACCTTGAACAGGTCGTCACCACCGGCGAGGCCATCGAGCCAACGACCGACCCAACCAGACGTTGGGATCGCGGTATCGGATCGTCCGTACATCCAGGTGGCCATCGAGTTGAAGTGGCTCAGATCGGGGTTCGGGTAGCCCACACCCTGCACGATGGCCACCATGTTCTGGTCATACAGGTTCTTGAGATAGGTGAGGTTGGGATGCAGGCCAATGCTCGCATTGATGGGCAGTACTTGGCCCTGCGGGATGGCGATATTCGCTCGATAGTCGTAGTACTTCGGATTGCCATATGGCACGACGGTGTTCAGACCATCGTTGCCGCCGTACATACCAACGAGGACGAGCACACCATCGTTGGGTCCAATGGGACTCGTCGCCCAGGCTTCGCGCAGTTGGCTCGGCATGAATTCTGGCAAGACGGAGGCACCAAGCGAGCCAAGTACGGCGCCGCCTCCGACCCCCCACCCGACCATCTTGAGAAACTGCCGGCGGTTGAACCCCGAAGGATCATTGTCGGCCACGGAGAGACGGGCAAGTGCCTCAGCAGTCGAGATGTCGTGATTGAGCATTGGTGCGTTCTCCTTCAGGCCACGTGCATCTCAGGCGCGAGCATTGCCATCGTCAACAGGTTGGTTGGTTCCCACCAACCACCCCACGGCTCCGCGGCGCGTTGTGCGAGCAGATAGTTCTTCATGGCCGCCCGAGTCACTGATGACAGCGGTGAGATCCCAAACTGGGCTGCGACCGAGTCGATTGCCGCGTCGGGCGTCAGCGCGGTGAGACCTGCAAAACCGTTGTTCTGGCGCAGATGCCACGTGATGCCTCGTGCGAGTTCGGCGCGGCTACTCATAGCACTCACCGTGACCCAGTATCCGTTCGACTTCCAGCCAGCCACATTTGGCGGATCGAAGGGCGTCTGACCCATGCCGTCGGTGTACCACTGGGGATTGATCGCGTCCGCTCGGTAACCGGTGTAATACATCAGCGCCACGATCCAATCGACGGGGCTACGCACAAGGCCCTGCGTCGCCGCAGGCAGATAGAACTCGGCACGAAGCAACATCGCCCGCAACAACGTCTTCACTTGCCAATCAGCGGCGAAGCCTGGTGCCAATGCGTTCACAACGGTTGACGGCGGACTCTGGTGCGCAAAGAACTCCCAGAGCTTGCCGACGATGTACTTGGCAGCGATCAACGCCTTCGTCGCGTTGTTGAGCAGAATCTCATCGATGATTTGCGGCCCCGACCACGGCTGGGTCTTACCAAAGAACGTCATGCTGGCACCGTCGTGACGCGTCGGGTGATACTCGTACGCGGCGGTGGTCGAATTGATGCCATAACCGGTCCAGGCGCGTGCCGCGATCTCCACGTCGACTTCGGCGTAGTTACCAACACCAAGCGTGAAGAGCTCCATCAACTCGCGGGCGAAGTTCTCGTTCGGCGAGGTCTTGGTGTTCTGTGAGTTGTCGAGGTACATGAGCATCGCCGGCTCGATTGCCATCGCCTGCGTGAGGGAGTAGAAGCTGCCAACAGCGTTGGCCCGGTACAAGGCGTTCTGCTTCGTCATCGCCCACGTATTGCCCACCTTGCCCCATGCGCTCGTGAAGTGACCGTGCCAGAAGAACGCCATCTTCTCTTGCAGCGGCTTGGGCGCATCGACCATTCGGTCGAGCCACCACTTCGTCGCGTACACGTATTGGTCCCAACCTTGACCCGCGATGTTGTGATCGATGAAGGCCGGCAGCGGCACGGGAGTCGGAGAAAAATTGAGCACATCGTCCACGGCAGCGGCGAGCGTGCCCGCGCTGAGAGCCGTCACGCGGTCGGGACGCGCGACATACTCGGTACGGCGCAGCAGATGCGCGATTTGTGCAGGATCGGCCACGGCGGATGTGCCCCTTTCCAGTGTGTTCCATAGTCATCGACAGCTGCCGACGCGAACTCAAGCCCGACTTCATGTCGATTTGATGGCACGATGGCACGGCGGCACGACAGCACGACGGCACGACAGCGGAAGCCAGCAGGAAAACGCAAAACGCCACCCCGTCTGGGATGGCGTTTTGTAGTTCGCGTTCGCGCAGCTGAGCTGCGTAAGACTTACTGACCCTTGCGGGCACCGTAACGCTTGTTGAACCGCTCGACGCGGCCGCCTGCGTCGACAAGCTTCTGCTTGCCGGTGAAATACGGGTGGCACTCGTTGCAGAGCTCGAGGCTGAGCGTGCCGGTGCGCGTGCTCTGGGTGACAAAGGTGTTACCGCATGTGCACTTCACGGTGACGTCTGCGTAAACGGGGTGGATGGCGGTCTTCATGACGTTCTCCAAAATAGAAACGGATGGGAAATGATAGCGGCCGAAACGGTTTTCCGACCGAGCCGGCGCCTTGGGTTACCTACATCGCCGGTTGCTTGGAGATCTCTGCCAGAAACTCGTCGTTCGTGCGGAAGGTCTTCAGGCGATCGATGAGCAGCTCGAGGCCGGGGGCCGCGTTGCCATCGGCGGCAAGGCCCGAGAGCACACGGCGCAGCTTCCAAACCATCTGCAGCTGCTTACGATCGAACAGCAACTCCTCGTGACGGGTGCTCGACGCGTCGACATCGATAGCCGGGTAGATGCGACGCTCGGCGAGACGACGATCGAGCCGCAGCTCCATGTTGCCGGTGCCCTTGAACTCTTCGAAGATGGCATCGTCCATACGGCTGTTGGTCTCGACGAGGGCGGTCGCCAGGATCGTGAGCGAGCCACCCTCTTCGATATTGCGAGCAGCACCGAAGAACTTCTTGGGTGGATACAACGCTCCAGCGTCGATACCGCCGGACATGATGCGCCCGGTTGCCGGGGCAGCGAGGTTATAGGCACGACTCAAACGGGTGATGCCGTCGAGAATGATGACGACATCCTCGCCGTTTTCGACAAGACGCTTGGCCTTTTCGATGCAGAGTTCGGCAACGTGCGTGTGTTCATCGCTCGGCCGGTCGAAGGTACTCGCAATGACCTCGCCCTTGACGGTGCGACGCATGTCGGTGACTTCTTCTGGACGTTCGTCGATGAGCAACACGATGAGCTTGATCTCGGGGTTGTTCTGCTCGATCGAGGTCGCGATCGTCTTCATGATCGTCGTCTTGCCTGCCTTTGGCGGTGAGACAATGATGCCGCGCTGACCCTTACCAATCGGGCTGATGAGATCGATGATCCGTGCCGTCATGTTCGTGGGATCGAGCGAATTCTCGAGACGAAGTTTCGTATCGGGGAACAACGGCGTGAGATCCTCGAAGCGAGGGCGGGTACGAGCCTTTTCGGGATCGCCACCGTTTACCGTATGAATCTCGAGCATCGCGGGATTCTTCTCATTGCGGCCAGCGGGGCGGCTGAGGCCGGTGACGAAGTCACCCTTGCGCAGCCCGAACTGGCGGGTGAGCTTCACGGGGATGTACGCGTCGTCGCGGCTGGCGAGGTAACCGCTTACACGCAAGAAGCCGTAGCCCTCATCGCGCAGATCGAGATATCCGGAGACGTTGACCGGCTCGACGGACACGGGCGTGTCGGCACCCTCAGGGCGGTCGCCACGGTCGCCACGGTCGCCACGGTCGCCACGGTCGCCACGGTCGCCACGGTCGTTACGGTCGTTACGGTCGTTGCGGTTCTGTCGCTGACCGTCGTTTCTCTGGCCCTCATGTCGCGGCCCATCGTTTCGCGGCCCATCATTTCGCGGCCCATCGTTTCGCGGTCCGTCGGGGCGATCAACATCGCCACCTTCGCCGCGATTCTTGTTCCGGCGACGGCGACGGCGACGGTTCGCGCCGAGGCCTTCTCCGTCTTGGCCGCCGTCAACATCGGCACCACCGTCGGCACTATCGGCGGCCTCAGCATCGGTGTCGCCCGAGGCCGAGGCCGGTGAGGACGCCGTTCCACGACCGCCCGCCTTAGCCGCTCTGTCGCCCGCCGGCGTTGTTTCGGTACTAATACCTTGGCGAATCAGTTCCACTTCCCAGTCGGGCAGGGGCTCGCCGTCGGGGCCAAGAATGATGTCGTCTGCCGGTGCCGTCGGCTTCGGGGACGAGCTACGCGCACCGGCGCCTTTGGCGGCGGCACCGCGACCACCTGGTGCGGGTCGACGGGTCTCGGCGGCAAGCGCAGGCCCATTGTCGGCCTGCGCCGACGGAGATCCCTGTGAGGGTATCGAGCGATCTGCTGTAGCTTCGGCAGCCGGGGCTGCAGGCGGCGTAGTCGGAGCAACGCCATTCATGCTCGCCGGAATCGCGCCGGTCTGCTCGAGAATCTTCTGAATAAGGTCGGCCTTTTTGGCGCGAGAGGTGCTCTTCACACCAAGCGCCGACGCAATTGCGACCAACTGCTCGCGATCTTTCGATTCGAGCACTGACTGTTCAAGGGCATCCGCAGCCACGGGGGTCCTACTTTCCAAGGAGTGTCCCTCACGGGACAGAGAACTGTGAGAGCAGGAGGCGTGCGACGTGCAAGTGCACTACGGACGCCGGTGGACCCGCCAACAGCAACAAGGGATTCACACAGCCACGGTTCCGCCAGCGAGTACTGCAGGGCAGACATTCGCGGGGCGCATCGGAAAGTGCGGCCCGGGACTCCGGGCAACACGAACCCTACACACGACCCCAGCCGCGATGCAACCATCCCCGCGAACGCGGTGGTGCTGCGGGCCTAACGCGAGACGGCCCGCTCGACGAACGACTCGACCGCGGCGAGGTCGTTGGCCACAAGATTCGTGCGCTCGGGCCGGTCGAGCAGGTCGGCCAAGTGCGCTGGCAGCGGTGGATGCACACCAGTCGCAGCAAAGACCGCATCGGGGAACTTTGCTGGATGCGCCGTTGCCAACGTGATGACGGGCCGACCATCGCGATGCGCGCCGAGGAGGTGCACTGCGGCGGTGCCAGCAGCCGTGTGCGGGTCGATGAGCTGACCACTTGCGGCGTAGACACGACTGATCTCGGCGCGCGTGCCCGCATCGTCGACCTTCGCTGCACGAAATGTGGGCGTGATCCATGTCGCTATCTGATCGGGCTCTACCTGCAGCGAACCAGAGTGGCGGAAGCGCTGCAACTGTTCGGCGGTCATGCCGCCGTCACGACCGTTCATTTCGAACAACAACCTCTCAAAGTTCGACGAGACCTGAATGTCCATCGAAGGGCTGAGCGTCTCCACGACATCACGAGCGGTCATGTCGTTGTTGTTGATGAACCGAGTGAGGATGTCGTTGGAATTCGACGCGACGATGAAGTCATTGATGTGCGCACCCATCGTGCGTGCGATCCAACCGCTGAGCACGTTGCCAAAGTTTCCCGTGGGAACGCTGAACGTGACGCCCGCGTCGGCCGTCGCACCCAGCGATCGTGTTGCCGTCACGTAATACACGATCTGCGCCATGACCCGCGCCCAGTTGATGCTGTTCACCGCCGAGAGATTCATACGTTCGCGAAATGCCGCGTCATTGAACATTGCCTTGACGAGGTCTTGGCAATCGTCGAACGTGCCCTCGACTGCGACGGTGTGAACGTTCGGGGAGTTCACGGTCGTCATCTGTTTGCGCTGAACATCGCTGGTGCGCCCGTGTGGGTACAGGATGACGATGTCGACGTTGCTGCACGACTTCACAGCATCAATCGCCGCGCTACCCGTGTCGCCGCTCGTGGCACCCACGATCGTGACACGTTGTCCGCGCTCGGCAAGCACGTGATCGAACAGTCGTCCAACAAGCTGCAACGCAACATCTTTGAACGCGAGCGTCGGTCCGTGGAACTGCTCGAGCAACCATTCGTTGGCACCGATTTGCACCAATGGCACAACGGCATCGTGACGGAACGTGGCATACGCCTCGTGGCACAACCGGGAGAAGACGTCGGCATCAATCTCGTCGGCCACGTATGGAGTCATCACCACCGCGGCTGCTTCGGCGTAGCTTCTGACGTGTGACAGGTCGGGCAGACGCGGCCATTCGTTGGGCATGTAGAGGCCGCCATCACTGGCAAGACCCGCGAGGAGGACATCGCAGAAGCCGAGTTCGGGAGCCGAGCCGCGAGTTGAGACGTACTTCATTGGCCTGCATCCATAGACATGGCGTTTATAGACATGGCGATCAGGCGCCGATGACGCGCAGGAGACTGCCGACTCGCTTCACCGTGTCGAGGTCGCGCAGCTCACGAACGCACGCCTGCAATGACGACTCCCTCGCGGTGTGGGTAATGAACACGAGGCGCGCATCGTCGTGCAGACCTTCTTGCTCGGCAGCGCGAATGCTGACGTCGTTGCGAGCAAAGACACCCGTGACCGAATGCAGAACGCCTGGCCGGTCGGCAACATCGAGGCTGAGCAGGTACTCGGAGTTTGTTTCGTCGATGGGCCGGATGACAGCACGACCAAACGAGCCGAGCGAACCATGCGTGCCTTGACCAAGGTTGACGGCTGCGTCGATGACATCGCCCAAGACTGCGCTGGCGGTAGGCATGCCACCTGCACCGCGGCCATAGAACATCAGCGATCCCACTGCGTCACCTTCGATGAACACCGCGTTGTAGCTTTCGCGCACACTCGCAAGTGGATGCTGCACCGGCACCATCGCGGGATGCACGCGAACCGACACGTCGCCGCTCTCGGGGTCCTGTTCGCAGATGGCGAGCAGCTTGACCACGAAGCCAAGACGTGTGGCCATCGCGATGTCGCCCGCCGTCACACCGCTGATGCCCTCGTGATACACATCGCCAGCAACGACCTTGGTTCCGAATGCGATGGTCGCAATGATCGCGGCTTTCGCCCCAGCATCGAAACCCTCGACGTCGGCCGTTGGGTCGCGCTCGGCAAAACCGAGCCGCTGCGCCTCGGAGAGTGCCGCCGAGTAATCGGCACCTTGCTCAGTCATCTTCGTGAGGATGAAGTTGGTGGTGCCGTTCACGATGCCAAGCACCCGACGGATCGGTTCACCGCGCAGGCTTTCGCGAAGCGCGCGCACGAGCGGAATACCTCCGGCCACAGCAGCTTCGAAGAGCAAATCAACACCGGCGGCGTCTGCGGCCGAGTAGAGCTCGGTACCGATGTTGGCGAGTAACTCTTTGTTGGCGGTGACCACCGGCTTGCCCTGGGCGAGCGCCGAGGTGATGAGCTCGCGTGCGGGCTCGATACCTCCAATGACCTCGACCACGAGATCGACCTCTGGGTCATCGACAACGGCGCGGGCGTCGCGCACGAGGACGCCAGGTGCAAGTTCGACCTCACGTTCGCGCGACACGTTGCGCACTGCGACCCGGGTGACCTCAAGTCGAGTACCAGTTCGGGCCTCGATCGCCGCGGCCTGTTGGGCCACGAGTTGCACGAATGCCGCACCAACATTGCCGCAACCCAACACACCGATACGAACGTGATTGCCACTGATTGTCACGCCAGCAGGCTAGGCGTGCGCAGCCACTCTCGGAAACTCATTGTTAGCCAGGCAGTGCTCGTGGGATGGGTAACGCGTTGTGGTTAGCGCGTCAGAGAATCGGTGGGGGCGGTCGGCGTCGCCAGATCAGTGGCCTCGACGGCCTCCACCTCAGCCGTCGAGGCCATCGAGACCGTCGAGGCCGTCGGTCGCAAAAACAGCACCATCACGATCGCCAAATACGAGACATGCACCATGAGTTGCAACCAGGTAGTCGTGGGGCTGAAGCTGATCGTTCCTTTGAGCAGTGTGGCGAACCAACCCTCGGGACGGATGTGCTGGGAGACGTCGAACGCGATGCTGCTTGCCCCCGGCAGGAATCCGGCTTCTTGTAGATCGCTCACGCCGTAGGCGAGTACACCGGACGCAATCACAATGAGCGCTATCCCGGTGACTTTGAAGAAGATGGCGAGGTTCAAGGTGACGACACGCTTGTAGATGAGGTAGCCAGCGATCACCGACGCAACGATGCCGAGCATCGCCCCAACCAGGGCCGATGTCTCCGAACCGGCGGCCTTGATAGTGGGCCAGAGAAACAGCGCCGTCTCGAGGCCTTCGCGGCCAACGGCCAAGAATGCTGCGAACGCAATCGCCCACCAGCCAACGGTCGCGGCGCGATCGATCTTGGCTTGGAGTTCGTTCTTCATGAGCGTGGCCTGCGTACGCATCCAGAACACCATCCATGTCACCAACGCAACGGCAAGAACCGACATGATTCCGGCAAAGGCGGGCTCTGCGGTGTCACTCAACGAATGCGATGTGAAGGTGAGCAGCGCCCCAACACCGAGGCACGACGCCACGGCCACCGTGACGCCGACCCAGACCGCGCTCAGGAAATCGGCCCGGCCCGAACGGTGCAGATACGCGACGAGAATGCCCACGATCAGAGCGGCTTCGAGTCCTTCACGCAGACCAGTGAGGAAGGTTTGCAGCATTCGATGACCTTCACAATCTCAATCAAGCAGCTGAATTAAAGGGTTGTCGGCGGGGCGACCTGCTGCACAACCCAGCCTATGTAAAGGTTGCCTAACATTGCAACTCGTAGTCAGCCGAACTCGTAGTCAGCCGAACTTGTGTCAGCCAAACTTGTGTCAGCCGAACTTGTCTCAGCCGAGATCGCACGCCAACAGGTCGTCGTAGGTCTCGCGACGCACCACGAGCCGTGCCTCACCCTCGAGCACGAACACAACAGGGGGTCGAGTGACTTTGTTGTAGTTGCTTCCCATGCTGTGGCCGTAGGCACCCGTAACGGGAGTGGCAAGTAAGTCGCCGACACACACGTCCTCGGGCACAGCGGCATCGAAGATGAGTACATCGCCACTCTCGCAGTGCTTGCCGACCAACCGCGCCGAGCTCGTTCGTTCGGACGTGACAGCGCGCGGCAAGAACGCTTCGTAGCCGCTGCCGTAAAGCACCGGGCGCGGATTGTCGCTCATGCCACCATCAACCGCGATGTACGTGCGGATGCCGGGGATGGTTTTCACCGTGCCAACCGTGTACACCGTGAGCGCCGCGGACGCGACGATCGACCGCCCGGGCTCGATGCTGACCCGCGACCGCACGCCGAGCGCTGCGCAGGCATCGAGCAAGACGCTGCCCCATTGCCCAATGCTTGGTGCCTCCTCGCCGCTGGTGTAGGCAACACCGAGTCCGCCGCCAAGCACAAGTTCGGCAAGATCGAGCGGTGCCGCGAAGTTGGCCATCACTTCGGCGGCCTTGGCAAAGCTGGCGGCAGCAAACACGTTCGAGCCGATGTGACAGTGCAACCCGACCAGGTGCATCGAATTGGATTGGCGGGCGCGATCAACGGCGCGCATCGCATCGCCGTTGGCGAGGTTGAACCCGAACTTGCTGTCGTCTTGGCCAGTGGCGATGAACTCGTGCGTATGTGCGTGCACGCCGGGGGTGATGCGGAGAAGAACCTCAGGCACGGGGAGGCCTTCGTCGTGCAGCACGTCGAGCCGGGTCATCTCGTCGAAGCTGTCGACCACGATGTGTCGAACGCCGGCGGTGAGGGCCATGCGCAATTCGGCGAAGCTCTTGTTGTTGCCGTGCATCACGCATGCTGAAGCGGGCACGCCAGCCGCCAGAACAATATGCAACTCGCCGCCGGTCGCGACATCGAGCAGCAGCCCTTCGTCGTATGCGAGCCTCGCCATCGCCTTGCAGAGAAACGCCTTGCTGGCGTACACCACGTTCTGATGACCGAATGCAGCGACCGCCTCACGACAACGAGCGCGAAGGTGCGCCTCGTCGTAGATGAACAACGGAGTGCCGTACGTCGCCGCTAATTCGACCACCGAGCAGCCGCCAACGAACAGCGAGCCATCGGCATTGACCGATGCGGTATCGGCGAGCAAGGACAAAGGAACAGCAGTCGTCACAACTACATCCGTTCGGGCACATCGATGCCAAGCAGATCGAGACCCTTTTGCATTACCCGCGCCGTAACATCGCACAACGCCAGCCGGCTCTGCTTGGTGGCTTCGTCGTCGGCTTTCAGTACGGGGCAATGCTCGTAGAACGCGGTGAAGTCCTGGGCCAGATCGAACAGGTAGGTGCAGAGACGATGCGGGCTATAGCGGTCGATGGTGTCCCACACGGCCGTATCGAAGGCAAGCAGCCGCAGTGCGAGCGACCGCTCCTCTGGTGTGACGATTACGGGCGTTAACGAACGAACGGATCCGCGGTCGATGTTGGCCCGGCGGAAGATGCTGCAGATGCGCGCATGCGCGTATTGCAGGTAAGGCGCCGTGTTGCCGTCGAACGACAACATGCGGTCCCATTCGAACACGTAGTCCTTGATGCGATCGGTCGACAGGTCGGCGTACTTGACCGCGCCGATACCGATGGCACGAGCGACGGCGGTGCGTTCGGCTGACGGCAGTTCGGGATTTTTGTCGACGACTGCCTGCTCGGCGCGCTCGATCGCTTCGTTGAGAAGTTCGTTCAGCTTGATTGATTCGCCGCTGCGGCTCTTGAGTATCTTGCGGTCGGCACCGAGAACATTGCCGAACGCGACGTGCACCGCGCTTCTAGGCGGTGCGAGCCAGCCGGCCATCTCCGCCACCGCGAACACCATCGCGAGGTGCTGTGCCTGCGGCGCGCCCACGACGTACACCATTCGGTCTGCGTCGACGCGCTCGATGCGGTCGATAACGCAGGCAAGATCAGTAGTGGCGTAGTTGTAGCCACCCACGGAGTTCTGCACGATCAGCGGCAGCGGCTCACCGTCACGGTTGAGATATCCAGGCGGGAACACCACTTGTGCTCCATCGCTCTCACGCAGGAGGCCTGCCTCGCGAAGTCGATTCACGACGTCTGGAAGCATCGGGTTGTACATGCTCTCAGGGGCGAGGTCGGCGTCGGTGAGGAGCACGCCGAGCGTGGCATAGACGGCGTTGAAGTAGCGCGTGCTCTCGGCAACGAGCACGCCCCACAGGCGCAGGGTCTCGGTGTCGCCGCCTTGCAATAGGACGACGCGTTGGCGGGCGCGGTCTTGGAATGTTGCATCTGCATCGAATTTGGTGCGCGCACCTTTGTAGAAGCCAGCAAGGTCACCGACCGACAATTCGTTGGCGGCAGCGGTCTCGCCGAGATCGATCATGTGCTCGATCAACATCCCGAATGGGGTGCCCCAGTCACCGATGTGATTCTCCTTGGTAACGCGATGCCCCACAAACTGAAGCATGCGTACGAGCGCGTCGCCGATCACGGTCGTACGCAAGTGGCCGACGTGCATTTCCTTGGCGACATTGGGGTGCGAGTAGTCGACGACGATGTTTTCGGCCACTGGCACAAGGCGAACACCGAGCCGAGGATCGCCCGCTGCGACGGCAAGCTGAGCAGCCAGGAACTCGTTGCTGAACGTGAGGTTGAGAAACCCAGGACCAGCAATCTCGACGCTGCTACACACGTCGGCCAACACCACTTGGGCACAGGCGAGCACTGCTTCGGCCACCTGCCGCGGGTTCTGACCGAGTTGCTTCGCGATCGCGAGTGCGCCGTTGGCCTGGGCGTCGGCGCGGTCGCTGGGCCGCACCACCGGATCAGCGTCGTCGCCACCCACAGCGGCAAACGCCGGCGCAAGCAATGCAGAGACGGTGACGATCGGATCAGCCATGGCCACCCATTCTGCCCGCTGGCACCCGCGAACACGTGGGCGAATACAAACCGAGCGCGAAACCGGAGCGGTACCTCTTCGACAAATTCCCAAGCTGACCGCTAACGTGCAGAGGCGTTTATCCCGCCCTCGTAGCTCAGGGGATAGAGCATTGGTTTCCGGAACCATGTGCGGGAGTTCGAATCTCTCCGAGGGCGCTCTGCAATTCTTACGGTGAGCGATTTACCAACTGTTGACCATCGTGACGTGGCAACCCGTGTCTGCCCGATGCAGGCTGGTTGCTCCCGACACACGAAAGGATCGACATGGCCGAGTCCTCATCGATGCTGCATCCTTCTGCCGAGCTGCGAGCCAAGTTGAGCAAGGTCCCTGAGGTCACCTTGTTCTTTTGGGTCATCAAGGTGCTGTGCACCACTGTCGGCGAAACGTTTGCGGACTTCATCAACGGCAAACTCGGCGACAACCTCACCACCACCACCATCGTGATGGGTTCGCTGCTCATCGTTGCTCTTGTCGTGCAGTTCCGGGTACCCGAATACATTCCTGGGGTCTACTGGGTTGCCGTGGTCTTGATCAGCGTTGTCGGCACACTCATCACCGACAACATGGTGGAGCACTTCAACGTCTCCCTGACCACCAGCACGATTCTGTTTGCGATCCTGATGGTCGCCACGTTCGGCATCTGGTACGCCAGCGAGCGCACCTTGTCGATTCACTCGATCCATTCTCACAAACGCGAGGCGTTCTACTGGACGGCGATCCTGTTCACCTTCGCACTCGGCACCGCGGCCGGAGACCTCATCGGCGAGCAATACAGCCTTGGCTACTTCAAGTCGGTGCTGCTTTTCGCCGCCATCATCACGCTCATTGCCGTCGCCCATCTGGTGCTGCACCTCAATGCGATTCTCGCGTTCTGGGCTGCGTACATCATCACGCGCCCTCTCGGTGCGTCGATCGGCGACCTGCTGTCACAGCCGCGCAAGATCGCTCCTGACGGCGATCCTGCCTCATTCCAACCCGGCCTCGGACTTGGCACGACCGTGACGAGTATCATCTTTCTGGCCGCAATCCTCGCGGTCGTGCTGTACATGACAAACATGCAGCGCCGACAACCGGTGCTCGTCGAGGATGCCGAATAGAAGGTGACCGTTGAATCGACGAATCCTGGTGGTCGAAGACGACGAGTCAATCGGCGCGGCGATCACCGATTCGCTGACATCGACCGGATATGACGTCGCGTGGTGCCGCGACGGTGCGGCCGCGAACACGTCGTTAGATCTCACGATCCCCGATCTCGTACTCCTCGATGTCGGCCTTCCTGATATCGACGGGTTTGCGTTGTGCCGCTCGATACGCGAGAAGCATCGTGAGATGCCGATTGTGATCGTCACCGCACGCGACGCCGAGATCGACATCGTGGTTGGCCTCGACTCGGGGGCGAACGACTATGTCACCAAGCCATTCTCTATGAACGTTCTGCTCGCACGTGTGCGTGCTCACCTGCGCAACAGCGACGCTGCCGACATCACTTTGCCGTTCGAGTTCGGCGCGCTCCATGTCGATCCCTCCGCGTACGTCGCCACTATCGACGGCGAGCCGGTTGGACTTCGACGTCGGGAGTTCGAACTGCTTGTGCTGCTGTGCCGCGAGGCAGGTCGCGTCGTGACCCGCGAGCGACTCCTCGCCGAGGTCTGGGATCTTCATTGGGAAAGTTCTACCAAGACCCTCGACATGCATGTGATGGCGCTTCGACGAAAGCTGGGCGACGCGATCGAGATAGCAACAGTACGACGCGTGGGCTATCGACTGGTGACGCCGTGAGACGACGAATCACCGAGGCAATCGTTGGTGTCTCGGCGCTCATTCTGCTCCTACTCGGGATTCCCTTGGCCATCGCGGTGCACCAGTCGATCCTCGACTCCGAGGTCGTTGAACTACAGAGCACGGCAGCGCGCACGCTCACTGAGATCAACGTCCCCTTCGACCCCAAGCAACTCGCGGCGGTGAGCAGCGAACCCGACGCCCCACCTCCCTTCGGTGTCTACGACGCTGAGGGTCGGCTGTTGTTCGGTATCGGCCCTGCCGTGGCCGACATGACAGTGCGCCGCGCACTCGCCGGCAGCCAGGCATCGTCAACCAGTAACCAGATCGTCGTCGCGACGCCGATCACCGACGACGCAAATGAACGCGTTGTCGGCGCGCTCCGCCTTGCCGAATCCCTCGCTGGAGCGAACCATCGATCACTCGTGGCATGGCTGGAAATGGCCTCGGCAGCAGTCGTCGCACTGGCTCTCGGTTGGTTGATCGCCAAACGCCTCGCTCGCCGCCTGTCACAACCGGTCACCGATCTCGCTTCAGCAGCAACCCGCATCGGTGACGGGGCCGTTGTTGCACGCACAGGCGCGCTGTCAGGCATCATGGAGATCGACACCTTGGCGGCCGCGCTCGCCGACAGTTCGGAACGGGTCAATGAGTCCCTTGCGCGAGAGCGCCGATTCAGCGCCGATGTGTCTCATCAGCTGCGCACTCCGCTCACAGGTGTTCGCCTGCGACTCGAGGCCGCCCGAGCCGAACACGACCCTGACATGATCGATCTTGCACTCAGCGACCTCCACCGCCTGGAGCAGACCGTGGATCATCTGCTCACGTTCGCCCGCGACGCAATGCCGGCCGGATCAACGGTACAACTCGACCTCGTGGCACGGCAGGCCCGAGACCGATGGCACGAACGCGTGGCAGTTGCTCGCCGATCAGTCACTCTGGTGACTTCGGAACCCGTGACCACACGCGGCTCGGTCGCTTCGATCGAACAAGTCATCGACGTGCTCATCGACAACGCCATCCATCACGGCGTCGGCGACATCACGATCACGCAAAGAAAGATCGTTGGTGGCGCGGCCATCGACGTCAGCGATCAAGGTACGCACATCGAGGCCGCTTCCAGCGAGCGTATTTTCGAGCGAGGACACGGAGATCGCAACGGCATCGGCCTCGCGCTCGCACGCTCCATCGCCGACGCCGAAGGTGGACGCCTTATCCTCACTCGCCGCGACCCAACGACCTTCTCGCTCGTCCTGCTGGAGCCCGACAGCGATGACGAGACATGACGATGACAGACAGGACTACGACAGACATGACGACGAAATACATGACGACGAAATACGAAGGTGCGCACTGAATGGACGGCAGCATCTTTCGCTGGATAAACCAGCTCGCGAACCGCACTGGTTGGGCACATTGGTTCTTTGCGAACTACGCCAACTACGGCATCGTATTGTTTGCGCTGCTTCTCGTCGCGACCTACCTCGACGCACGTCGACGCCGCGACGTTCGCGGTGTTGCGGGCAGCGTCTGGGCTGCCTGCGCGGCGCTCATCGCGCTTGGCATCGGACAAGTAATCGGTGGCGCGGTCAACCGCGTTCGGCCATATGCAGCGATGACCAACGTGCACGTGCTCATCGATCGCACGACCGATTTCTCATTCCCGAGCGATCACGCAACCGCAGTCGGTGCCGTGGCTGTCGGCCTGCTGCTGACGAACAGGCGCTTGGGCAAGGTGGCTGCGGTACTCGCAGTCCTGATGGCATTCGCCCGCGTCTATGCCGGAGCACATTATGTGGGCGATGTCGTTGCCGGCCTGGCGCTCGGTGCCATTACGGCAGCAGCGGGTCGAGTGGTAGCAATGCCGTTACTCACTCGTCTCACTACGGCGGTGAGCCGGACCCGATTGAGGTTCGTCGTGTCGACGCACCCTGCCGATTCTCCGACCGCCTGATCGAGTCTCAAAGGCGATTCGGGACACGCCCGGATTCGACTCAGCACCTACGGCGCTACTGATCAGAGGTGGTCGGGCGCGCATTGCGGTCCTAGGGTGTAGCTCGTGAATACGACCAAGGCGCACATCGCCGCTCTCTCCCTGCTCGATCGCGCGTTGCTCGCAATGACCGACGACGAAATGGCTGCGCTACTCGCCGGCCTCCCCGAAGACCACATCTCGGCCGTCAAGCGGCTCTGCGATCTTCACGATGAAGACGACGATCTTGTTGCTGCTGTGCGTGTCGCAGCCCACAAGGGTCGGCTCAACGGCGACCTGCAACGACTCGGTGTCGTGATGTCCGACGCGTGTCTCGCGGATTGCGTCGAGCAACTCGGCGACGCAGCCGACATGCCAACCGAAGATGAGCTGCAAGCGGTGATCCCGGGCCTCATCGAACGCCACGGCCTCGGCACCGTTCGCCTGATGCTTGCAGCAACGGTGGTCGGCGAGGCGCCGGTTTCAGCGATCATCGTTGGTCTGCTGAAAACCGATGAGGTCGTCAAGCTTGCGCCAATGGAACTGAAGCCGCTCGCTCCACTGTTGCCTGCAAAGGTCGACGACGCTGAGCGACTCCGCCTGAAGGCGCTGCGCAAGGAACGCAAGGCAATCGAGCAGGCCGAGGCAAAGTTGCGGCGCGAGCAGGTCGCTCGCGCTCGCAACCGCACCTAATCCCTGCGCCGGTCAGCTCAGAAGCTGAGTGCGCAGAGGCCGCCGTTTGCGTTCACCCAGTTGCGCTGGATGTAGAAATCGCGGGCACCAAGCTTCATGTTCGCCAGCGAACCATTTGGTGTCCGGTAGGAGGTGCCGAAGGTCCACGCACACTTGTCTGCATTCTCCATGCCGCGTGTGTCGTACCAGGCGTTGAGGTCTGGGTCGGTGACAGTCTCTTCCAGTTCATGCAAGATCACACTCGACATCGCATCGGCAGCAGCGTTGTTGTTCGGCGACGTGCTCTGCGCTGAACACGATGCCAAGCTGCGACTTGGGTCGCCCACGAACGAATACTTGATATCCGCGCCACCGATGGCACCGTTGCTGTGCCATCCGCAGTACTGCGTGAGGAAGCCACTCGTCTCGGCGACATCGGCACTCGTGAGTACGAAGTACACACCATTCGGGTCGCTTGGCAGCGTCTGCGCCGCGATGGCTTTCGCAACGACGGCCTTCACCGCGGCGTCGCTGAGACTTGCTCCCTGGCTATACGCATCGGTCACCGACCCGGCGTAGTGAACTGCATTCGAAACCTTCACCGTTGCAGCGTTGTAATACGTGGTGTTGATGTTGAAGTAGGGCGAGCCGCCGACGTTGCTCAACAAATCGGTGAGTATCGCGGGCGTCGTGCTCGTTGGTGACCACGCGCCGTACCAGATGACGTAGGCATTGGTCGTGCCCAACATGACTGGACCGTTGTGATAACTAATGCCGTTGCCACTGATCGTTCGGGCCGTGCGAGCAGCCCGCGCCGCACGCGCATTGGTCTCCGCATGATTGCCCAACGTGTGCTTGTGATCGCCCACGTTGTCGCCTGACGAAGCGCTGTCGGCTTGACCATCGGAGGCGCTCACCACGCTTGGCATCAGCGCAACTCCTACAAATGCGAGCGATGCGAGTACAAGCTTGAACTTGGCATTCATCTTCTAGTCCTCCGACGTGATTGATCCGACCTGCTTACTTCGGCACCTTACGCACTCACATGAGTGCGGACTAGAACAATGAATCCGCCGAAGCACATCTTGAGAATCTTGACGATTGACCTCGCGCTGTGCCGCGTTATGACGAGCGTGGTCGGGCGCTGACACGACGCTCGTGATCGAGGAGCCACGCTTTTGTGTCGACTCCAGCGGCAAACCCGGTGAGCGAACCGTCGGCACCGACCACGCGATGACAGGGCACGATGATGGAGATCGGGTTGCGCCCGTTTGCCGCGCCAACGGCACGCGCCTTGCGAGCATCTCCCATGCGGCGCGCCTGCTCGCCGTAACTCACCGTCTCACCAAACTCGATAGTGCGTAGAGCGGTCCATGCCGACTGCTGGAACTCGGTACCAATCGCATCGAGTTCGATCCCGAACGACGTACGCGTGCCCGCGAAGTATTCGTTGAGCTGACGCTCAACTCTGACCAAGACCCCGTTGGGATCAGACGCGCCTCCCTCGATCGCACCGAGTCGCACCCGGTTCGCCTTCTCGATATGCCACAGAACGGCGCGCAGGCCACTCTCGGACGCCACCAACGTCAGCACACCCACGGGACTGTCCATCGTTGTTTCGTACAACATCAGATGTCTTGCTTCTTTCTCTTCAGGTTCACGAGATTCACGCTTCACAACTGGGCCCAGAGGTGATGTAGTGCGTATGAGCGCCACGGGCGCCACGCCTGCGCTGCGATGGTTGCAGCCTTCGGCGAACCGTCGAGACCAAGTCGCTGCAAACCATGACGCACGCCGAGATCGGTGGGAAGAAACACATCCGGATCGCCGAGCGCGCGCATCGCGATATACGCCACCGTCCATGGCCCGAGTCCACGCATCGAGAGCAATCGACGCGAGAGGTCCGCGCGGTCGACTCCCGCATCGATCACGACCTCGCCACTCGCGAGGCTGGCACACAAACCCAGCAGAGCCACCCGCCGCGTCTTGGGCATGGCAAGGAGCTCGGGATTGATCGCGGCAATCGCTGCAGCTGTCGGGAACGCGTGCGTCAACTCGCCGATCGGATGCTGCAACGGAACACCAACCGCCTGCACAAGCCGCGCGGCAAGTGTGCGCGCACCCGACACCGAAACTTGTTGACCGAGTACAGCTCGCACTGCGAGTTCGACGCCATCGACATGTGCTGGCGAGCGAAGGCCGGGGCGTGCGGCCACGAGTGGGGCAATTGTTGGGTCGTCGCTGAGCAGTGCATCAATCGCGACTGGATCAGCATCGAGGTCGAGCAGGCGTCTGCAGCGTTGCACCGCGGCCTGCAGGTCGCGCCAATCATCAAGTCGCAACTCGCACTGAATGGCAGTGTCCAAAGGCGTGAGCGCCACGATGCCGTGACCGTGCGGTAGCGCCAAAACCCGCGCATACGTCACGCCATCCCACGTTTCTACGCCCGGCACCGCGCGCAGCCCAAGGAACTCAAAGATTGCTTGGGCGTTATAGGGCTCACGTCGCGCGAGATGCACCGTCACTGTGCCCGGACCCACCGGCTGGCGGCCGCGTCGAGAACGCATTTCTGACGGTGCGGCCGCGAACACCTCGCGGATTGTGTCGTTGAACTGACGCACGCTCGAAAAGCCCGCAGCGAAAGCAACATCTGTGAAGGACATCGCCGTTGTCTCGATGAGCAGGCGTGCCGTCTGTGCGCGCTGCACACGAGCGAGAGCCAGCGGTCCGGCTCCCATTTCGGAGGTGAGCAGACGATTGAGCTGTCGATCGCTGTAACCAAGTTGCGCGGCGAGCCCGTGCACGCCATCGCGATTCACCACGCCGTCGGAGATAAGCCGCATTGCGCGCCCAACCACATCGGCGCGCGTGTTCCACTCGGGCGACCCCGGGGTGGCATTCGGTCGGCATCGCTTACATGCCCTGAAGCCGTTACGTTGCGCCGCCGCAGCCGACGCATAGAAGGAAACATTTCGACGCTTCGGCGTAATCGCTGGACATGATGGCCGGCAGTAGATGCCGGTCGTGTGCACTGCCGTCACGAACCATCCGTCGAAACGGCTATCGCGGCTGGCGACGGCTCGATAGCACTGTTCGGGATCGTCGATCACACCAACAGTGTGGAGGCCTGAGCCACGGAATACCAGCGGAAATCGGACGTTGTCGTCAACGCCGGAATTGGAGCGTCAGTTCGGCTCTTTGGGCAAGCCCAACACGCGCTCGCCAACGATGTTGCGTTGGATTTGGCTGGTGCCGCCCCAGATCGTCTCGCTGCGACTGAAGAAAAACGAACTCATCATCGGGCTCACGGGATAGCCAGGGCGACGCTTGTCACGCGCGGCGCCTGGCCACGAGCCAACGTCGGGACCGGTGTTGACGAGCATTGCATCGGCACCAAAAATGTCGAGCGCAAGTTCCATCGCTTCCTGATGCATCTCGGACCAATACATCTTGTTCGTAGCACCAAGCGCGCCGACACCGGCATCGCGACTGTTGTTGAGTGTTGCGCTCAGCGAACGCAAGCCGTTGACACGCAGAATCAGAATCTTCGTGTAGAACTTCGCGAGGCGCTGACGCACGTTTGGTTCATCAATGAGACCGCGTTCGCGTGCGGCCTCAACCATGAGACGATGCTCTTCTTCGAAGCGTCTGTAGCCAGTCGTTGCGCTCATGCCACGCTCGAACGCGAGCGTTGAGTTGGCTACCTTCCATCCGTTGTTCACCCCACCAACAACGTTTTCCTTGGGGCAGTGGGCGTTGTCGAAGAACACCTCGCAGAACTCCGCAGTGCCATCGGGTTGGGTGATGCCGCGCACCTCGACGCCGGGTTGTTTCATCGGCACGAGCAGGTACGAGATGCCCTTGTGTTTGGGCGCGTCTGGATCGGTGCGAGTCAGCAAGAAGCAGTAGTCGGCGTGATGACCCTGCGTCGTCCATACCTTTTGCCCGTTGATGATCCACTCCTCACCATCGAGCACCGCCGAGGTCTTCAGGCTGGCAAGATCGGACCCTGAGTTCGGTTCGCTAAAGCCCTGACACCAACTCATCGTGCCGTTCAGAATCTTCGGCAGGAAGTGCTTCTTTTGTTCCTCAGTTCCCCACTGCAAGATCGTCGGACCGACGAGGGTGTCTCCGAAGAAGTCTGCGCGTAGCGGTGCCTTGGCTCGGGCGAACTCTTCACTCAGCACCACACCTTGCATCGTGCTCAGACCCTTACCGCCGTACTCGGTTGGCCATGTCGCGCAAATCCATCCGCCCTCGAACAACGTCGACGGCCATGACGCGTTGAAGGCCTTGCGATCGTCGGACGACATCTCGAAGTCAGCGTCGAACCAACCGGTTGGCAGGTTCGCTTCGAGCCAGCCCCGAATTTCGGAGCGGAACGTTTCGTCGGCGGCGGAATAGCTCAAATCCATGCAACGAGTCTGACCGCAACTGCCGCGCACCTCCAAGTGGAGCTGACCGATTTGCACCCGTCGTTTACATGCCGTTCACACCGGTCGAACGCGCGCGAAATCCGCTCTGCTTATCGTGACCACAGTGTTCAGCCCCGCTCCTGCAACTCCCCCCGAAACGGCAGCCGTCCCCCGCGGACCGTTGGGGAGACAGGAGCGGGCTGTTCTTTGTGTGCTGGCCGACAACGTCGGCCGCGTGGTCAGCCGCCGCGAACTGGCGCGGCAGGTCGGCCTTGCAGAATTGGGCGTCAGACGATGCGATTCGCTGCTCGTCGGCGTGCGCCGCGTACTCGGTCCCAATTCGATTCGGACAGTGAGAAGTCGAGGCTGGATACTGCAAACGGAGGCAATCGCGGAGGCCAATAGACTCCTGAGCCGCAGCTAGAGCGGCATAAACGAGTTACGGGAGGATCGTGAAGCGTTTGTCAAGGCGTCCTACCACTCGTACGCACGAAACCACGCTCCGTGAAACACTACCACTGAGCGTGGCATCTGTGCTAAGGTCCCCCCAATCGTTCTGATCTAGGGGATTTGCAATGGACATCACCGATCTACAACACGGCAACATCGTTCGCGGTGGCCACGTCGACGCCAGCGCCACTCGCGAGCATCAGCGTCAGCGGCGACTGAAGCGTTTGGTCATTGTGCTCGGTGTGCCGCTGGCATGGATCTGGTATCGCGAAATCGTTGGTAATCCTGTGAGCCCCGGGTTGCCGGCAATCGTGCGCAACAGCCCCGAGATGTCTCTGCTGGTGCTGCTGCTTGTGCTGATGGGCGCGATGACGCTCATCCCCTACCTCGGTGCCGGCAAGTCGCCGCACACGATGTTGCGTCCAACCGATTCCAAAATTCGTCTCGCTGATGTTGTCGGTGCCGAGGCAACTCGTCGTGAGGCAATCGACACGCTGAACCTGTTCCTGAATCATCAGACCTTTGCCGACGAATTGGGTGGCTCACCACGGCGCGGCGTGCTGTTCGAAGGAGCGCCGGGCACAGGCAAGACATATTTGGCCAAGGCCCTCGCTGCCGAAGCCGGCGTGCCGTTCCTGTTCGTGTCGGCGAGCGAATTCCAGTCGATGTTCTTCGGCCAGACCAACAAGAAGGTTCGCTCGTTCTTCAAGGCCATGCGCAAAGCGGCACGCGCCGAGGGCGGCGCGATCGGATTCATCGAGGAGTTCGATGCAATCGGTGGCGCACGTAGCGGCATGAGTTCGAACTCGTCTCGTGAGGGCAGCGTCGGCATCGTCAACGAGCTGCTCGTCCAGATGCAGAGCTTCGACCTCCCGACCGGCTGGCAGAAGACGAAGGGCAAATGGATCGATCGCGTCAACGCCTTGTTGCCAGAGGGCACAGCCATTTCGCGCAGCAAGCCGAGCACCGCGAACGTGTTGCTGATTGCGGCCACTAACCGTGCCGCCGATCTCGATCCGGCGTTGCTTCGTCCGGGCCGCTTCGATCGCGTGATCCACTTCGATCTTCCGCCACACGCCGACCGCGTTGAGATCGCTGCGTACTACCTTGCGAAGAAGTCACACACCGACGAGGTGACCGCAGAGATCATCGCCGACCTGTCGCCGGGCTACACACCGGTGCGCATCGAACGCATCCTCGACGAGGCGTTGATCATCTCGCTTCGGCACGGACGCCGCGCCATGACCATCGAAGATGTCGTTGAAGCACAACTCGTTACCGACGTCGGCCTCTCGCACGAGGTGGGATACCACCCCGACGAGCGGCGCCGCGTTGCGTTCCACGAGGCCGGGCATGCGCTCACCGCAGCGCTCGCCGGCCGCGAGATCCGCATTGCCTCGATTCTGCGACGGGGCAGCGCACTTGGTCTCGTGTCGCACAGCGACGCAGAAGAACGACACCTGCGCACCCCTACTGAGGCGTTCACGCTGATCACCATCGCTCTCGCTGGCCGCGCCGCAGAGCTGCAAGAGTTCGGCGAGGCCAGCAGCGGTATCGCGTCAGACCTCACTGTCGCAACGACGATTGCATCACAGCTCGTTGGCCAACTCGGAGCGGGCGACAGCCTGATCAGTTTTGAAGCGGCAGCGATGCCGACGGCTGCCAACTTGGTGGCCAAGGTGCTCGCCGACGAATCGTCACGCAATCGTGTCGATCGCATCTTGTACGACGCTGCCGATCGTGCCGCCTGCTTGGTGCTCGAACACCGTTACGCACTGATGAACATTGCGATGGCACTGCTCGATCACGACGAGCTCAGCGGAGATGACGTGCAGGCAATCATGCTCGAGGCAGCGCGCGCAGCTGCCGCGTAATTCAGCGCGCTGAGGCGCCCTGTATCGCCGTCCACACGCGATGTGGAGTACACGGCATGTTGATGTGGCGCACACCAAGATGTGCGAGCGCATCGATCACTGCGCTTTGCACCGCGGGAGTTGCTCCGATGGTGCCGCTTTCTCCGATGCCCTTCGCCCCAAGATCGTTCAGCGGCGACGGCGTCGCGGCGTGCAACGTCTGAAAGCTCGGTAGCTCGGCAGCCGACGGTATTGCATAGTCAGCAAAGTTCGAGGTGAGCGGGTTGCCGTCCTCGTCGTAGACGAACTCCTCGAACAATGCCTGTGCGACGCCCTGCGCAAGGCCGCCGTGTACCTGACCCTCGGCCAGCAAGGGATTGATGATGAACCCAGCATCATCAACGGCAACGAGTTGGCGCAACACGGCCTTTCCGGTCTCGATGTCGACCTCGACAACTGCGAGATGCGCTCCCGACGGGAACGTGCCACCGGCCTGGCTGAAATCGCCCTCGCCGAACAACGGCGTGCTCGAGGTTGTCGCGGCTGCCGCGACCTCGGCCCACGTACGACTGATCGATGGAGCACCCGCAACGTGGAACGCGCCATTGTCGAGCACCACGTCGGCAACATCGGCTTCGAGTAGGCGTGCGGCAATTGCGCGCGCCTGATCGGCCACGACGCCAGCGGCCCGCGTCACGTTGGTGCCACCAAGCTGCACAGACCGCGAACCACCCGTAATCGAGCTGCGTGCAACGAGATCGGTGTCGCCATGCACCACGGTGATGCTCTCCATCGGTACACCAAGTTTGTCGGCAACCAACATCGCCCACGTCGTGCGGTGACCCTGGCCGTACGGCGTGGTGCCGGTGACGACGCGCACTGCCACACCGTCTCCGGATTCGTGCGGCACCACCTCAACCTGACCAAGCTCGCCGCCACCGGACATCGCCGTGATCTCCACATAGGTCGACACGCCGATGCCGAGCTGAATGGCATCGCCGCGATCGCGACGTTCTTGCTGTTCGGCACGGAGGCCCGCGTAATCCACTGCTGCGAGCAATGTGTCGAGGCCGCCTGCGTAGTCGCCGCTGTCATAGGTGGTACCAGTGACGGTCGTGAACGGAAAACGATCGGGCGCGATCAGATTCCGACGACGAACCTCCACCGGATCCATGCCGATCTCGACAGCAAACAGATCCATCGCCCGCTCGATTGCCGCAGCAGCTTCGGGTCGACCCGCGCCGCGATAGGCAACGGTGGGAACAGTGTTCGTGAGCACCGCGGTGGCGTCGAGGTCGGCAGACGCGATGTCGTACACACCCGTGAGCATCACCCGAGTCATGAACGGCAAGAACGCACCCATGCGTGGATACGCGCCAGCGTCTTGCACAACGGTGAGTTCATAGGCGCTGACGCGACCCTCACGCGATCCGCCGATGGTGAGGCGTTGCGTCTGCGCCCGACCGTGGCCGAGACCATTCATGCTCTCGCTGCGCGTCTCGGTGTATCGCGCAGGTCGACCAACGGCACGCGCGAGCCACGGCAACAACGTCTCCTCGGGATAGTTGAACGCCTTGGCACCGAACCCGCCGCCGACGTCAGGGGTGATGACATGAACCTGCGCTGCGGGCAGCGCGTACCACGCGCAGAGTCGCTCCTGAATTGGGTGCGCGCCTTGGCCTGCCTGCCAATGCGTGAGGCGACCATCAGGCTCCCATCGACTCGCTGCAACTCGAGCCTCCATCGGCGACGGCGCAAGACGTTGATTGTTGATATCGGCGGTGACGACCACCTCGCAACCGCTGAAATCAATCGGTGCACGTGCTGCCATCCGAACGCACACATTTGTGCCGTGCTCGGGGAACAACAACACTTCGTCGGTGAGCGATTGGGTAACGGTGACTGCGCTCGGCAACACGTCGTAATCGACGATCACCATCTGTGCCGCGTCGGTGGCCTGCTCACGAGTCTCGGCCACGACAGCAACGATCGGTTCGCCGACGTAGCGCACGGTGTCCGTGGCCAACGCCGACCTTGGAAATGTAGGCGGAAGCAACGGGATATCGAGTGGGAACGGTCCGAGATCGATATCGGAGGCGACGAACACGCCCAACACTCCAGGTGCGTTCCGTGCGTCAGCGACGTCGATACCGGCGACGCGGGCGTGAGCCATCTGCGACCGCACATACACAACATGTGCCGCGCCCTCAAGGTGGAGGTTGTCGACGAAGGTGCCATGACCCGTCAGCAACGCTGGGTCCTCTGTGCGAACTACCCGTGTACCAATCATTCCCATGGCCGCTTGTCTCCCATCAATTCTTCGTCGTCGCTCGCGTCCGGTGGATTGCGCGCCGGCGATTCCGACCGCTGACTCTGTCATGAGCTCACCGACCGACATACGCACGAGCCCGAGATTCGGTTTAGATTCTGCTCATGACCTTGACTGAACCGGCACCACCAAAAGCAGAGCGTTGGACTGCGCAGTGGAAGGAACTCTACGCCGAAGTCGTCACCACCGGACTCTGTACTGGTTGTGCGGGCTGCGTCGTCACGTGTCCGCACGACGTGATTGGTTATCACCACGAGGAAGGCAAGTATTTGCCGTTCCATCTCGAAGAAGAGTTGGGCTTGGACAACTGCATTCACGGCGAGAAGGGCTGCACCACCTGCACGCGCGCCTGCCCACGCTTTCGGGCGTGGGAACCAGCGGCCGACATGCACCTGTTCGGCCGCGTACGCGAACCCGACGAGATGGGTGGCATCTGGCGTCAGCTCTACCTCACCCGCGCGAGCGACGACATGGTGCACAAGATCGGCCAAGACGGTGGGCTCGTATCGGCGATGCTGATCTGGCTGATGGAGCACGACTACATCGAGGCCGCCATGGTGAGCGGCGTCGAGCCTGACGATGCGTGGAAGGCCAAGCCCGTGCTCGCTCACAACAAGGATGAAATTCTCGCGACCGCGGGCAGCCGCTACACGTATTGCGCCAATCCGCTCGCGCTTCGTCAAGCGAAAGAGGAAGGCATCTCCCGCCTTGCGCTTGTGGGCATGGGATGCCAGACATCGTCGCCACCAACGATGTGGGATCGCAAGGCCGGCAAGGTTTCCAAACCGTTCGTTTTCAACATTGGGCTGCTGTGTTCGAAGACCTTCGACGACGCAATCTTCCCCGAGCTGTTCGAAGCCAAGTACGGACTGAAGAAGGCCGACATGGCCAAGATGAACATCAAGGGCGTGTTCCAGATCTGGATGAAGGACGGCTCGTATCACGAGATCGACCTGAAGGAATGTCACAAATGGACGCGCGAAGGATGCAAGAACTGTCCCGACTTTTCGGCCGAGCACGCCGACGTTTCCACCGGCGGCATCGGCGAGGACAACGACTGGACCCTCACGATCGTGCGTACTGAACTGGGCGAAGAGGTCATCAAGCGGATGATCGCTGACGGTTCGATCATCGCCCGACCAGCCCAAGAGGACAAGGAAGCAATGCGTCTCTTACGCCTGCTGTCGATCGTGAGTCGGCGTCGCTGGCCCGAGTTCGCCGATCGCGCTCCCGCGATCGGTGTGCCACCTCCGAAGAAGAAGGCAGACGGCTCGACGCCAGCTGCACACTGAGCTCGACAGGCCGCAACGTACGAGCCGCCGCACCATATCGGCCAAGAACAACACGATGTAAGCGTGTATACGCGCTGTTAACAAAGCGGAGACGATCCGGAAATCGCCGCCTCCTAGCTTTCCTCCATCGCCCTGACCCTGGGGTGTGATGAGGAGGACACTTTGTGGACACAATGACCTTGAAAGCGAGGTTGCACGACAAGGACCGTCAGCGGTTCTTCTTCGCGTTCCTCGGCGGGAAGGCGATCGGATTGGTGGTGGCCGGTTTGGCCATTGTCGGTTTCGGACCATGGATCATCGGCTCAGCAGTGCACGCGGTAGCGCCTGCAGCCGACCCACCGATTGCCGATGTGGTGAACGCAACCAATACGGCGTGGGTCATGCTCGCCACATTCCTCGTGTTCTTCATGCAGGCAGGCTTCATGATGCTCGAAGCCGGCTTTGCCCGCACACGCGAAGTCGTCAACGTCTTGCAGGAATGCATCGTCGACACATGCCTGTGCGCACTGCTGTTCTGGGCGTTTGGTTTCGCGTTCATGTTCGGCGTCGGTAACAGCTTCATCGGCCATGAGTTCTTCTTCCTGAACGGCTCGCCATCCACATACGGATCGACGGGCGTTGGCTTCATGGCCTTCTTCTTGTTCCAGTTCGCATTCGCCGACACATGCTCGACCATCACCTCCGGTGCCATGGTTGGACGTACAGGGTTCAAGGGCGATCTCCTGTACAGCATCGGCGTAAGCGGTTTCATCTACCCCATCCTTGGCCACTGGGTATGGGGTCCGGGCGGTTGGTTGCAGACGGCGCACAATGGCGTCTGGCTGCGTGACTTTGCTGGCAGCACCGTTGTGCACACGATGGGCGGCATGATCGCTCTCGCGGGCGCCATCGTGCTCGGGCCACGTCTCGGTCGCAAGTTCAAGCGTGATGGTGGTGGCCTTCCTCCGGGTCATGACCTCACCGTTGCCGCGATCGGCGGCGTGATCTTGTGGTTCGGCTGGTACGGATTCAACCCAGGGTCCACACTGTCGGCACTCGACTTCGAAGGTATCGGACGTGTTGCTACCAACACCACGCTGGCGGCCGCCGCTGGGGGTCTCGCCGCGATGGCGTGGGTCTACCCACGTGTCAAAAAATGGGACATGGGTATCACCATCAACGGCTTCCTCGGTGGCCTCGTCGCCATCACATGCCCGTGCTATTGGGTCAACCCATTCGGTTCAGTAGTTATCGGCCTCATCGCAGGTGTCATCGTCGTCCTTGGTATCGATCTGATCGAGTACCTCCGCATTGACGATCCAATTGGTGCCGTTGCCGTGCACGGCATCGCAGGAATCTGGGGTACTTGGAGCCTCGGTCTGTTCGCCACCGGACAATGGAACGACGTGAAGGGTCTGTTCTGGGGTGGTGGCGTGAAGCAGCTCTGGGCGCAGGTATGGGGCAACGCCGTTGTCGCTATCGCGTCGTTCGTAGTTGCCTACATCCTCTTCCGAGCGGTTGCACTCACCAAGACGCTGCGAGTGTCCGAGGAGGGCGAGCTCGAGGGTCTCGACATCCATGAGCACGGCTCGCCGGCCTACCACCCAGAGTCGGCCTACATGGGCAAGGGGTTCTGAACACGATGAGTACGTTTACAACAGACCGGGATTTCACAACCGACAGGGGGCCCACATGCTCGAAATGATCACTGCCATCATCAAGCCGCACAAGCTCGATGAGGTCAAAGAAGCGCTTCTCGCCAACGGCGTCGAGGGCATGACCGTGACCGAGGTGCGCGGTTTCGGCCGCCAGCGCGGCAAGACCGAGAACTTCAGAGGCTCGGAGTACAACATTGACTTCATTCCCAAGATGAAGCTGGAAATCATCGTCCCCACCGACTCCGTCGAACGTCTCATTGGCGTGATTGCCGAGGCCGCTCAGACCGGCAAGATCGGTGATGGCAAGGTGTGGTCGACCAGCGTTGCGAACCTGCTGCGCGTGCGCACAGGCGAGAAGGGTACCGAAGCAATCTGACTGCGTTCTGGCATGGGGGGCAGCCGCCTCCCATGCCAGACTCGCGCTCATGCCATTACACCCTCAGGCCAAATCGCTCTTGGCCGCGGCCGAGCAACTCGGCCTTGCACCGATCGATTCCGGTACTCCGCAGCAGGCCCGCGACGCCCGCCAAGCGCGCCGGTTGCCCGCTACCGAGACGATGCACGAGATCCGAGATCTCGACGCTGGCGGTGTGCCCGCCCGTCTCTATCGGCCAAGTGACACGCCCGGACTCGGCCTGCTCGTGTATCTCCATGGAGGCGGATGGGTCATCGGCGATCTTGACTCTCACGACAATGTTTGTCGTTCGCTCGCCAACCGCAGTGGTCACGCCGTGCTCAGCGTGGACTATCGGCTCGCACCCGAGCATCCATTTCCCGCCGCGCTCGGAGATTCGATTCAGGCCACTCGATGGGCGCACGCGAACGCCGTACGCCTTGGCTGCGACCCCGATCGCCTGGCGATCGGCGGCGACTCAGCCGGTGCCAACCTTGCCGCCGTCGTCGCCCAACTTGCGCCGGTGCCCCTGCGCCATCAGATGCTCATCTACCCGGTGACCGATTGCCGGCGGACAGCACCGTCATACACCGAAAACGCCACTGGTTACTTCCTCACTGCAACGGCTATGGCCTGGTTCGTTGATCATTACCTTTCCGGCGGCGAGGGCTCACCTGACGACCCGCGGGTCTCGCCGCTACTCGCCGACGATGTTCATCTGCGTGGCACCCCCTCCGCACTCGTGATCACCGCCGAGTTCGATCCGCTACGCGACGAAGGCGACCACTACGCGGCCCGTCTCGCCGCGCTCGGAGTCGCGACAACACATGTGCGATTCAGCGGCATGTTTCACGGCTTCTTCAGCATGCCCGAGTTCATCGACGATGCGAAGGCGGCGCACGCGCTCGCGGCGCAGGTGCTGAAATCTGAACTCGAGCGCTAAGCAACCAGTGCTACGGCGCGCGTGAACACTGCGTCGAGCATTGGCTCGGTCAATCGACCAGTGAAGGTGTTTTGCTGACTGGGATGAAATGAGCACAACAGCGTTAGCCCGTTGTCGGCGCGTACCTCCGCCAGATGCGCGAACTTCGGACGCGGCTTCACGCCGAACTCCGAGCACGCGGCCTCGTACGCAAATGCCCCGAGACACACCACCACAGTCACCCGAGCGAGCAAGTCGAACTCGCGTTGCAGAAACGGCCGACACGCGTCGCGCTCGCTGGTCGCTGGTTTGTTCGCGGGCGGCGCGCACTTCACTGCTGCCGTCACCCACGCATTTGTCAACGCGAGTCCGTCGTCCACGCTTGTCGACGCTGCCTGGTTAGCAAGGCCGGCACGGTGCATTGCTCTGAACAGCCAATCGCCACTGCGATCACCGGTGAACACTCGACCAGTGCGATTCGCGCCATGAGCAGCCGGAGCGAGACCGAGGACCACGATCGCCGCGGCGGGATCACCGAAGCCTGGAATCGGCCGACCCCAATAGTCGTCGTCGCGATACGCAGCGCGTTTGTCGAGCGCAACCTGCTCCCGCCATTCGACCAGCCGGGGGCAGGCACGACACCCAACGACGTCGTTGCGAAGCTGCTCGAAGCCCCGCGGGTCGTTGCGTGCAGCTGATGTCATCCCGACGACAGTAGGCCGTATTGCCTGAAGCGCAGCTAAATTGGCGCGTACATGCCAAAGAAGCCACCCGCAGGTCCGGCACCAACACTCGTGTTGTTGGTGCGCCACGGACAAACACCAACGACGGGCAAGTTGCTGCCGGGTCGCGCCCCGGGCCTGCATCTCGCAGAGACCGGTCATGCTCAGGCAGAGGCAGCCGCAGCACGCATTGCTGAACTCGCGAAGGTTGATGCCGTCTACGCATCGCCGCTCGAACGTGCCCGCGAGACAGCAGCACCGATCGGCAAGGCGCTTGGCCAGAAGGTCCGCATCGACAAAGGTTTGATCGAATGCGACTTTGGCGAGTGGACCGGTGCTGAACTGAAGGCGCTGATGAAGCTTCCCGAGTGGACCACGGTGCAACGCTCACCCTCAACGTTTCGGTTCCCGAATGGCGAGAGCTTCCTCGAGATGCAAACGCGCATGGTGAGCACGCTCGACCGACTGCGCGCCGCGCACCCCGGCGGGGTCATCGTGTGCGTGTCGCACGCCGATCCCATCAAGGCAGCTGTCGCGCACGCGATGGGCACGCACATCGATCTCTTTCAGCGCATCGTCATCTCCACGTGCTCCATCAGCGCTATCGCCTATTCCGTCGGCGGTCCGATCGTGCTCAACGTCAACTCCACGGGTGGCTCGCTTCGCGAGCTGCGCCCCTCCTGAGTCGGACACTGCATGGGCGTGTTCTTCCAGTTCGACGATGTCGACGCGTTCTCGACGGCCGCGCGCGGTCGACCGGGCCAACGCACGTTCTACCTACAGGTGCGCCACGGAGACACTCGCGTCACGGTGAAATGCGAGAAGCAGCAGGCCGCCGCGATCGCGGACTATCTGCGTAAGACGATGAACGATCTGCCCTCGCCGTCTGACAAACCGATGCCAACGACCTTCGAGCTGCAAGATCCTGTTGAGACATCGTTCGTGCTTGGTCCGATTGGGCTTGGCTACGACCGCGAGAACGATCGGTTGCTGGTGCAACTCGAGGAGATCGTCGCTGTCGATGAGAACGGTGAACCCGACGAGGAAGCCTTCGAAGACCGCGGCCAGGTGCGCTTGCTGCTGCAACGCGGTCAGGCGCTGGCGTTCTGCGAACACACCGAGATGGTGGTGGCAGCAGGCCGCCCGGCATGCACATTCTGCGGTCGACCGATGGACCCTGACGGACACCCATGTCCCAAGATGAACTGACACTCGACCTGCTCTTGCGGGGCGAGGTCGAAATTGTCGGCCGCATGCCGTGGAGTAGCAACGCCACGTTTCTCGTCAACCTTGCTGGCACCGACGCAGTTGGACAGGCGATCTACAAACCGTTGCGCGGTGAGCGTCCGCTCTGGGATTTCGAGCCCGGGCTGCATCGGCGCGAGATAGCCGCGTATCTGCTCAGCGACGCGATGGGATTTGGCGTGGTGCCGATCACGGTGATGCGCGATGGCCCATTGGGTGAGGGGTCATTGCAGTGGTACGTCGACGCCGACCATCAGGAGCACTATTTCACGATCTTCGAAAAGCGCGAGGACCTGCATCAGCAGCTACGACAGATGGCGGTGCTCGACATTGTTGCCAACAACACCGATCGCAAGAGCGGCCATTGCTTGCTTGGCCGCGACGAGCGAGTGTGGGGCATCGATCACGGCCTGTGCTTCGCTCGCGACTTCAAGCTGCGAACCGTGATCTGGGAATTCGGTGGCGAAGCGCTACCCGAAGAATCAATCGCGCCATTGCAGCGCTTGCTCGAGGCGGTGCCATTGGAGATCGCCGCGTTGCTCGTGGACGAAGAGGTCGAGGCAATTCAGGAACGTGCGGAGTGGTTATTGCAGCAAGGCGAGTTGCCCATCGACGAGAGCGGACGGCGTTACCCGTGGCCGCTGGTGTAGATGACGCTGCTGGCAGTGACGCTGGTGTAGATGGCGCTGGTGCAGATGGCGCTGGTGTAGATGACGCTGGTGTAGATGACGCTGCTGGCAGTGACGCTGGTGGTCATGTCGACGAGCAACTCGACGCACTGATCACATCGGCAGATCTCGACGGTCTTGTGCGCCTCGTCGATGCTCGTTGCGCGGCAGCAGATTGGGCCGGACTACTTCACCTGCGTGACCGTTCGCGATGGGCAGTGTCGACAGGGCGGCAACTGTGGCCCGCGGCAACCTTGGCCGAGTATCGACTCGCACTGTTGGCTCCCGCCGAGTGGGCCGCGAAGGTGCTCGATGAGGACACCGGACGCTTTAGCATCGGCCCGCTCACCGAAGTGATCGCGCAGTCACACTCGTGGGCATCGCTTGCCCATCTTCTGCCAACCGGCCCACGCGCCGCGTTCGTGGCTCACGAGCGCGTCATCCGCGGCGAGGTGATAGATGCGACGGAACTGCCCGATGTGCTCGAGATGCCGTTCGCACTACAGCCGTGGGAACCCGAGTATCCCGTTGCTGTGTACACGGCCGACGCAGCACAATTTGAAGCACCGTCATTGCCGAGCAATTTCGTGAACGCTGCGGCGCGACCAGGAGAATCCATCGAGTCCATCGAATCCATCGAATCCATCGAATCCATCGAGTCCATCGAGTCCATCGACGATGACGACGTCTCGCTCGCCGTTCGCCAACTCGTCGAGGCGTGGACCGCCGAGTCGAACGGCACTGCTGACGTCATCTGCGTCGAGGGCGATGCCAGCGATGCAGTAGCCGCCCTTGGCGTACCGAAGGCGCGGATGTATCCGATCAACGCAGCACACGCATTGCAGTGGCTCACATGGGCCGGGGCAAGTGGCGGAGCATTCGGCAGGCGGCGAGGTACCGCAGTTGGCCGCTTTGGAGCATGGTGGTTGGTGGCGGCCCTTGGCGGTGTCAGCGACGACTGGCCGATCGACGTCGAGGTGTTGGGCGCGCTGGTCAACGAACTGCAGTGGTATTGGTGGGATGCCGGCGAGCCACCGCTCGGCTGGCAATTGCACATCGCCGTCGAATTGCCCAGCGAGCATCTGGCCTGGGCAATCAGCGCGAACGATGCGACCTGACTCGTTCAAATCACCGGCCAGACGGCTACGCGGCCAGACAACTACCCGATCAGCGGATCAGCTCACTCACAGACTGAGCGACCCGAACACGTCGACAATGATGTGCGTCTTCACCGACGTATAGAGGCAGATCGTGCCCGACGTCGACACACCTGTGACAACAAGGTTCGGGAGAGTTTGTCCCGGCGCGTAGTTCACATTCGAGACGTTGGGCCGCGCCCCACCGCAGGGATACACGGTGATAAACCCACTCGTGGCAGGTCCATCGACGGTCACGTTCAGCACCAGCACTGCTGGTTGGTCAGCGAGTCCGGCGCGTCCACCGACAGGCAGGGTGAGCGTGCTGAGCGCCGAGCGAACACCCTCTGCTGCATTCGAACCGTCGAACGTCGTGTAACCGGCGCGGGTATCGAGCAAGCGTGCGGGTTGCGGCAGCGGCGTGTACGAACCGGCCGACAACTCGCCGAACGTGTCGATGATGACGTGCGTCGTGCCCGACGAATACACGCACACCGAACCGTTCGCGCCAAGCGCCGTCACGACCGCGTTCGCCATCGTGGTGCCCGCCGAATAGTTGAGGTTCGATGTCTTGGGCTGCTCGGTGCCGCAGGGCCAGAGCGTGAGATAGCCGTTGGTGGTCGCGCCATCGACGGTCACGTTCAGCACAGCTGGCCGCTGACTCGCGGTCATGTTGCCGTGCGAGGAGACCGGCACCTCCAGCGTGGTGCCTTGCGGCATGGCACCGACGCCAGCCAGCGCACCATCAGAAGTTGGTTGACCCGGCCGCGTGTCGAGAATTCGAGCCGGAGCGCTCACGGGCGTAAACGCCGTCGTCGACAGCGTGTCGAACAGGTCGACAATCAGCTGGGTGCGACCTTGGTTGTAAATGCAAATAGTTCCTTTCGGACTCAATTTCGTGATCACGGTGTTCGAGATGACCTGTCCGTAGTGCACGTTGAGGTTCGATGTCGCTGGCCTGTCGCCACATGGGTACACCGTGACGAATCCGTCACCCTCACCAACCGCCGTTACGTTGAGCGCAACCGCAGTCACGTTCGAAGGCACCACACTTCGGCCAGCAATCTGCACCTCGGTCGTGGTGTCAGCGGGCCGAAAGGCCTTGAGCTCATACTGGCCATCGATGGTCTTGTAACCCGGGCGGGTTTCGAGGAACCGC
>JANLPV010000191.1:0-2728 GCA_031367435.1 Actinomycetes bacterium
ATCATCAGTAACAACGTTGTGCTGCACGAGGATATCGATCACCGGTGGGGTGCGCCCTGCCGCGTCCGCGGCGTTTCGGACGAGTCCGAGCGCGGTGTCGGTGTGTGCGTCGGCCCAGTTGGTCTGATGGTTGTGGCCGTGTTATCGCAGTGTGCTCGGTCGTTGGGTCGATGAGCAAAGTGTGCGCCCCGGCCATGCACCCATGGTGACAATCCGGCGGCGGGAGACGCCCAGCGACCAGCGATATTGAACGGAAGTCGAAGTCGCTACCCGTTGGCCTCGGCAACCTGGAACTTCTGGCCGGCGACTAACGTCAGAGTGTCGTGACGATTCAACGCTGGCCCCTCCACCGAGCGCCGTGTGTGGCCACCTCAGTCGTGTTGGCGTTGTCGGTGATGGCGTGCTCGTGTTCGTCACCATCGCAAGGGCCGTCGGTTCCACCGGCGCTGCGGCGACCGAGTACTTCGGCAGTTCCTGTTCGGGCGCTGGTGACGGAGGTGAACGTACGGCCCTATCCGGAAGGCTCGGTCGTGCAGAGCCGCGCAACGCCACCGCCCGGCTCCACAAGCCCATACTACGGTGCGAGATTCACCCAGATGCTTGATGCAATCGGGCTGCCTCTTCCAGATCCCATGCCACAACCAGAACGATGTGATCGAGCGAGCCGAACGCTCATGGTCGAATTTCTCTTTGACGATGGGAGCACCGTTTCGTACGGGCCATGCGTACGGCCTCCCGCTATTGAGCGTGGACTCGACGTGCTGTTCCCCTAAACAGCGACGCGGCGATCCCGAGCGCCTGCGGCACGCATACCGGCCGGGAGTTGCGCGGTCGCGACGGCCGGCGAACCGAGCGAAGCGTGCCGCGCTCACGGCCCGATAGTTCGGGCGTGTCGAGCGGTTCACGGCCCCTACGGGAAGTATTTGTTGAAGAGCTCGCGCGCCTGGTCCGCGACCGACACGCCAAACCGGGCTTCGTGTGCCATTCCGTTGCGAAGCGCATAGAGGCGATCGAACACCTCGCAATCGTTCTCGTTCGCGCCAGCGAGCGACTGGAAGTGCTTTCTGAGCCCCGTTCGCTTTCCGGCGAGTCTCGGCTCTGGCACGTTGGCCGTCGACTTGGTGAGCATCTCAAGTGCGGTGAAAGCCGACAGGAACTGGAGTGATTCTGGCAATTCCCACTGGAGTGAGATGCCCGCTGCCGTCAGGGCGCGAGAGGATCTCATGTCGCGTTGTGCTGTGGCGAGCGCGTGGCTGAAACGGTCCTTGAAAGTCGAGGTCAGCGGGCGGCTGGCGAATGACTTCGCCGATCCGTTGCCGGCGAAACGGAAGTGTGGTTCGCCGTCGAGTCGCACATGCCAGCACCCGGCGCTGGCAGGGGAGGTGTGGATGGGCCTGCCGGCGGCAACGCTGAGTGCTCCTGCAACAAGGAAGTGGAGGTCGGTCGCCGGACCCTTGCTCAGCTGGCTGAGCACCGACGACCCGGTTCCGAGTTCGAAGGTTGCGCCCAGATCATCGACCAATTCAGCCTCTTGGATCGACGTGCGCGGGTCATCCCCAGTGACCTCGACTACAAGCCAAGGGGTGAATCCGAAACGACGCTGACGATCAGCACGCTGTGCTGCGATGTCTGCCTGTAGATCGGTCGTGCCCGCAGTACCGGTAATCCTGTTGAGAAGCCGATTCGCGATCGCTGTTCGAAGGTCGAGTTCGCGGAAAACCTCGTCGTTGCATGTCACGACCGCCGCCAGTTCCAGACCGCCGAGCGAGAACTTGTTGAGCCATTGGCCATAGTCGGGATCAAGAAGCTCGAGATCCACTCGCTCAAGCAAGTTCAACGGATCCTCGTCGAGACATGCGATGCCGAGCAGGTGGTACACGGTGCGGTGGCGGAATCTCACGCTCTGATTCTCGCCGATGTCGAGATGCCAGCGGACCGGGTTGGCCGCAGCCGCACGTAACGCGAACGCTGTTAACCCACTACTCGCCGTCGACGGACCACCCGAGTTCGACCCGACCAGATGCACTCGTGACCGTTTCAGATGCAACGACTTGCCGACGCGGCCCGCGGTCGCAAAAGTGTGCGGTGAACAGAGCGACCCTGACACTGCACCCCGCCGGGTATGTGCGGTGTGGGTCGCCTGTCGTGGTGAGCGTTATCGGGCGCCCGTCTACCCGGTCTTTGGGGGATGGTTGTATGGCTGACCGTGCGACGTATGCGGGCGATGAGGCCCCGTTTGATCGAGACCTCGGGGGCGTGGCGGACTAGTCACGTCAAGTGCCAAGACGGCGATCCTTTTGTGGCGTGCATCCTGGTCGAACGGAACGGGTGAACCCGCTCGACGTTTGTGTGCGTTTGTAATACACTGCTGTTGTGAGTGAGTTGTTCGATCTCGACCGGTTGGACGAGACCGATCCTTCGAAATCGACCGACAAGCCGCTCACCTGTTCAAACACGACGTCTACGGCATCGAGGACATTTACCAGCTCTGGAACTCCGACCCGCTGTTCTATCCGGCCAAACCACCAGCGCACTGGTTGATGGTCGCCGAAATCGGCGGTGAGGTGTTAATGGTCCCGCTCGCCCCATCCGACCACGACGACCCAACGAGATGCCGACCGATTGGCTGCTACCTCGCTGCCAAACATCTCGCTGACCGATACAAGGAGGACCGATGACCACCAAGAAGATGACGCGACAAGAAGAACACGGCTTCTACGCCGACCCC
>JANLPV010000193.1:0-2961 GCA_031367435.1 Actinomycetes bacterium
TGCACCGAGGAGCACGTTGTGGTCGTTGGCATCGTTGTGGATGACCTGACGGGGTCGATCGGCGAGCCGCGGTGCGATCTCATTGACGAAGCGGTTCAACACAACGCGGGCCATCGCGCGCTTTTCCGGATCATCGATCGATGCAACAAGATCGAGATGATCGGCGGCGCGGGCAAGATCCCATCGGTGGGCGCGATCGGCGCCAACGTGTTCAAAATGCTCCAAGGATCGATCGAGCAGTGCGAGCGCGCGACCCAGCGACGCGGCTGACCTCGCGCGTTGGCCGGCTTCATTCGAGATCAAGGTAGCCCACACGTTGCCTTCGAGCCATGTGGATAGTCGCAGCTGTCGTAGCTCACCGTCGGCACCGGTGGCCACGGGCAGCATTTCACCGCTGAGGCTGGGCACGATGCGCTGTACAGCCAACTCCGGAACGGTGCGTTGTAGGAACTGCAACACCTCTGCCTGAAGATCGACCTCGATCGAACCGGCCTCTGGTGCGTGCAGGCGAAGGAGGAACTTTGCCCCGTCTGTTGTGGTGACCCTGACATTGGTGTCGAGCTCGCCCGGCAGCATCTCAAACGACCCATGCAGGCCGTAGAAGGTGCTGAGGTATTCGCTCAAGGATTCTGTGGTTGGCGTTGCCATGACGAGAGTCGATTGTGTCATAGCCACTCTCACCGAACTCCTACCACTTAGAACTTTCGGGCAACCGCCGTTCGGTACTCTTACCGCGATGAGCCCGGATACCCAACGATGAACAACCAACGATGAACAAGCACCGATGAATCAATGGTTGTGGTACCTCACTCGTTCATCGGGCATCGTCGCCATGGTGCTGATGGTCGCGTCTCTGGGGTGGGGCCTGCTGTTCTCTGCGCGTGAGACGGGCAAGCGGCTCCGGCCGGCGTGGTGGCTCGATCTACACAACTGGCTCGGTGGTCTGGCCCTCGTGTTCACATCGATTCACGTGGTTGCCGCGTTCGCCGATTCAGATCTGGCGATCGGCCTCAAGCAGGTGTTCATCCCCGGCTCGGCCAGTTCGCGCGGCGGCGCGTTGAGTTGGGGCGTTGTTGCGTTCTATGGCCTGCTCGTCGTGGTCTTCACCTCATGGCCAAAGAAGCTGTTCAAACGTCGCGTCTGGCGGACGGTACACCTGCTGTCGATCCCGGCCACCCTGTTCGCCTGCATGCATGCGTACCAGATGGGCAGTGAGGCATCGACGGTTTGGTTCAAAGGTCTGCTGGTGCTGCTCGCCGGAGCTGTCTCGTATCCATTGGTCATTCGCGCATCGGTCGCTGTATTCGGTCGCACCACCACAACCTGAGCTGCGCTCACTGTTGGATGAATCACTGTTGGATGAATCGAGGACGAACTCTGGCAGGGCTCTCAAGTTGATCTTGATCAACTCTTACCGGCAAAGCGCTTACTTGGGGTCATGCAAGATCGTTGGCCCGCCCCCACTCCAGACAGCTCGAATGCCGTCGACCCGCTGATGCAGGAGCGCTTGGCCAGGCTTCGTCGAGCAGCGGTTGCCCCCTCCGCTCGCACGAACGGTCCGGCCAACAACAACAAGAATGTCAAGCCATCCGCAGGCTCGACGGCAACGGCAAAGCGTCGCCACGCTGCCAAGAAGAGCCGTGTCGCCGCCTTGGCGATGAGTATCAGCACAACCGTGGGGCTCAGCGCCTACTTCTATCAACTCAACGCAGCTGCCACCGCCACGGCGGCTTCAGCTGCGGGCGCTACAGCAAGCGTCGTGACTCCGGGCGTGGTGGCCATTGGTGCGGCGACACCTGGTGCGTCAAGCTCAGCAGTGTCGGCGGCGAAGGCAGTGGCGGCCGCCGCGACGCCGAGCGGCCTGAAGGACGGCACCTATGCCGGCCAGAACTCCAACAACCGCTGGGGCACCGTGCAAGTGCAGATCACCGTGAGCGCAGGAGCCATCACCGACGTGACGGCGTTGCGTGTGCCCGGTGGCAATGGTCAGAGCCAGCAGATCAACGACTATGCCGCACCTATCCTGCGCAGCGAAGCGCTCCAGGCGCAGAGCTCGAAGATCGACACAGTCTCGGGCGCCACCTACACGAGCAACAGCTACATGAAGTCGCTGCAATCCGCGATCGATGTGGCCCGATCGGCGACGGCAGGTTGAGTCGTGACAACCATTACTGGACTACACCATGTTGAGCACGTCATGGGAATGGCAGTCTCCATCGACGTTCGGGACAACATCTCGCGTGACGCGATCGACGAGGTCGTGACGTGGCTGCACCATGTGAATGCCACCTTCAGCACGTACAAGATCGACAGTCCGATCAGTCGCCTCGGTTCCGGCGAACTCACGCTGGACGACATGAGTGATGAGGTACTTGGCGTGCTCGCGATGTGTGAGGCGCTCAACGCTGACACCAACGGAGCGTTCGACGTGTTGGCGGTGCTGGCTCCCAATGGCAACTTCCTCGATCCTTCGGGTCTCGTCAAGGGCTGGTCGATCGAACGTGCCGCGGAAATGCTCAGCGCGCGGGGCGCGACCAATTTCTGCATCAACGCCGGCGGCGACATTGCGATACGCGGTGAAGCGGCACCGGGCCAACCGTGGCGAGTTGGCATTCGCCATCCTGACCACGCCGAACTGAGTGCTGCCGTCATTACGGCCTCTGGACGGCTTGCGGTTGCCACTTCGGCCACCTACGAGCGTGGCGCGCACATCATCGACCCCGCGAGCGGAGCTCCGATCGCAGAGGTTGCCAGTGTCACGATCGTCGGGCCCGACCTGACGTTCGCCGATGCCTACGCCACCTCAGTGTTCGTGATGGCAGTGCCCGGCCTCACATGGTTGCAGGACAATCACCCTGACTACGCAGGCTTTTTGATCACGCACGACGATCGCGCACTCAGTACGCCATCGTTCGATCAGTATCGCTCCTGATCCGCTGCCGATCTGACGCGATCCCGGGA
>JANLPV010000204.1:0-80456 GCA_031367435.1 Actinomycetes bacterium
CTCGGCGGCTTCAGCGCTCCGCTCTACGCACTCGGCAACGCGTACACCCACGATTGGCTACCACCGGGGCAGCGACTCGCCGCGAGTCGAGCGTTGTTGAGCACCTACTCGATGGGGGCCATCTTCGGTCCTCTCCTCGCAGCTGCCGGCATGACGGCGTTCGGCACCGAGGGCTTCTTCTGGGCGCTTCTTGTTGCACATGCAACGTTGGCTATATTCATGAGCTACCGCATCGTGGTGGCCCCTGATCGGGCGTACTCGCCCATAACGGTAGATTGACTCCATGGCCAGCGCGAGCTCAGGTATCCAATCGATTGAGCGCGCCTTCTCGGTGCTGCTCGCCATCGCGACCGAGCCAGCAGGCATCACCGACGTCGCCCGCCGAGTCTCCTTGCCGGTCAGCACAGTGGCGCGACTACTTTCCACGCTCGAGAACCTTCAGGCCGTGATCCGCCAAGACGACGGCGTGAGCTACCGAATTGGGCCGTTAGTCAGCAGCCTCGCCGCGGGCAACGACACCACGCTGATCGGTCGGGCACGGCCGTTCCTCACCGAACTCGTCGACCGAGTCGGCGAGACAGCCGGGTTGTCCGTACTCGATGGCGACGAGGTGTTGTATCTCGATCATGTCGGCGCCGAACACGTCATTCAAATCCAGGACTGGACCGGCAAGCGCGTGCCCTTTCATATGGTGTCATCGGGCTTGGCGCTCTTCGCCTACGAAGATCAGAGCCGCATCGATACGGTCAGCGCGAAGAAACTCGAGCAGTTCACCGAGCACACCACGACGTCGGGTGCCTCGCTTCGCGACCGACTGCAGCGCATCCGCGACGAAGGTGTGGCGTGGACGGTTGAAGAATTCCAGATCGGGCTGACCTCTGTCGCAGCGCCGGTCTTCAACCGCGCTGGCCAGGCAATTGCAGCAATTCACTGCCACGGTCCGAGCTACCGCTTTCCCACCGATGCCACCCGCGATGACATTGCCGAGGCCGTGAGCGCGGCCGCTCGGCGCCTCAGCGCCACCAAACTCGACTAATCACCCCACCTCACGGGCATTTTCCCGAGGCCTCTTCCACCATGCGGATAGATGTTGTATGGTGGTAACCAGCACAAGCGTTCAAGGAATAGCGCTGTTTTCACTGGGAGCCGCTACACACGATGGCCATCTTTCGATCACGTTCACGTCACGCCACAGCTGAGCCCGGCGATATCGCTCCGGCAATCGTTGAACTGGTGCGACACGGCCACCTCGAGCTGATCCCAACGCCCAAGGCATATCTTCAGTTCGGAGCGTTGCCGGCGTCATCGACGGTGTCGGTGACGTGTTCACCCGCCAAGGACATCGAGGCCACGCTCGACCTCGCTGCGCAACTGCAAGATCTTGGCCACACGGTGATCCCCCACCTTGCTGCTCGAATGATCGAGGGCCCCGATCACGTGGCACGAATCGCGACATGGCTCAACAGCCACGGAGTTCGTGACGCGTTCGTCATCGGCGGCGATGCACCTGAACCGCATGGCCCATACGTCGATGCTGAGGGCCTCATTCGTGCGCTGATCGAATCGAACGCGAACCTTACCAACGTTGGTTTCGGCGGCTATCCCGAGGGCCATGCCACGATTCCACTCGGCGCGCTCGCCGCTTCGATCACGGACAAGCAGGCACTCCTCGATGCAGCAGGTGTGGGCGGCTGGGTATCGACGCAGATGTGTTTCGATACCAAGGCAGTTACGCGTTGGATTACCACTAGTCGGAACAACGGCCTACACCTTCCGATCCACCTCGGTATCCCAGGCGTGATCGATACCACCAAGTTGTTGACGATGGGTGCAAAACTGGGCATCGGTGCATCACTTCGTTATCTCCGCAAGAACCGTGCCGTCGTGAGCAAGTTGGCAGCCCCGGGCGGCTACGACCCGATGGAAATGCTCCGTCCACTTGCGCGCGAATTCGATGCGCTGCACATCTCTGCGCTCCACGTGTTCACCTTCAATCAGGTGGCCAACACCACCGCATGGCGTGGGGCGGTTATCGGCGAAGCCCGACCAGCCGCAATCACCACCGCAGCTATGGCGTCAATTACTTCGGCTTCGACAACAGCGGCTTCGACAACAGCGACAACGACAACGACAACCACAACCGTCACACACGAGGGGATGTATTCTCATGGGCTTTCCGTCTGATCTGGAGATTGCGCAGGCAGCACCGCTGCAGCCACTGCTCGACATCGCGGCGCAGATGGGCATCGGCGCACACCTCATCGAGCCGTACGGCGACAGCCTCGCAAAGATCAAGTTGGCTGCGATAGATGAACTCTGCGACCGACCAAAGGCGAAGTACGTCGTAGTGTCGGCCATCACGCCCACACCTCTCGGGGAGGGCAAGACCACAACCACTGTCGGCCTCGGCCAGGCATTCAAGCACATTGGCAAGAAGAGCGTGATTGCGATCCGTCAGCCCTCGATGGGCCCGACGTTCGGCATCAAGGGCGGCGCTGCTGGTGGCGGCTACAGCCAGGTGATCCCCATGGAACTGCTCAACCTGCATCTCACTGGCGACTTTCACGCCGTGACGGCCGCACACAACATGCTCGCGGCTGTGCTCGACAATCATCTCCACCAGGGCAACGAGCTTGGTCTAGATCTGAACAACATCACATGGCGACGCGTCCTCGACATCAACGAACGCGCCCTACGCAACATTATCGTCGGTCTCGGTACCAAGGAAGATGGCGTCACCCGTCAGACCGGTTTCGACATCACTGCTGCGTCAGAAGTCATGGCGATCTTCGCGCTGTGCACGTCACTCAAAGACATGCGCGAGCGCCTCGGCCGCATCGTTGTGGGTTACACACCGTCGGGCGATCCCGTGACGGCCGAGGATCTGCATGGTGCCGGTGCAATGGCTGCAATCATGCGCGATGCGCTGAAACCGAATCTCATGCAGACGCTTGAAGGCACTCCTGTACTGGTGCACGCCGGCCCCTTCGGCAACATCGCGCATGGCAACAGCAGCATCATCGCCGACCAGATCGGCATCCGCGGCGGCGATTACCTCATCACCGAAGCGGGCTTCGGTGCAGACATGGGTGCGGAGCGTTTCTTCAACATCAAGTGCCGCGCGTCTGGCCTGGCACCAGATGCTGCTGTCATCGTCGCCACCGTGCGCGCGTTGAAGGCGCACTCGGGAAACCACAAGATCGTCGCCGGTAAGCCGCTGCCCGAGAACCTCCTCAAGGAAAACCCCGATGAGGTACAAATCGGCGGATCCAACCTGCGCAAGCAGATCGAGAACATCCGCATTCACGGCGTTTCGCCGGTCGTCGCGATCAATGCCTTCCCGGGCGACTTTGACTCCGAGCATCGTGCGATCATCGAAATCGCTGAGTCGATGGGCGCGCGAGTGGCCATCTGCACCCACTTCGCCGACGGTGGTCGTGGCGCAACAGACTTGGCCGAGGCCGTTGCTGAGGCGGCCGACGAGCCATCAAATTTTCAGGTGCTCTATCCGTCCGACGCGAGCCTGAAGACCAAGATCGAGACCGTCGCCACCAAGATCTACGGCGCGGCCAAGGTGGAGTACTCGGCCCTCGCGAACCGTCAGCTCGCCAATTACGAACGCAACGGCTTTGGCCATCTGCCCGTGTGCATCGCCAAGACCCACCTGTCGATTTCCTCAGATGCTTCGCTCAAGGGTGCCCCAACGGGTTGGACGCTCCCGGTGCGCGAAGTTCGTGCCTCGGTTGGCGCTGGCTTCGTGTATCCGATTTGTGGCGATATGCGCACGATGCCAGGCCTCGGCGGCGATCCCGCGGCACATCACATCGACATCGACGAGAACGGCGTCATCAGCAATCTTTCGTGACATGCGGCGACCGACTTACTAGCTTGGAAGTGTTCCTATGACTACCGAATATCAGCGCACCCCAGGTGGTGCCATCATCTTGAACGGCACAGCCTTGCGTGATGAGACCGTGTTGCGACTGCGCGGCGAGATAGAGGCAATGGGCCTCGGGTTGCCGATGGTGTGTCTGGCCACCGTGTTGGTTGGCGACGATAAGCCGAGTCAGATCTATGTCCGGATGAAGCACAAGAAGGCTGCCGAGGCCGGCATGACCTCCAAGCACGTTGAGCTCGCTCCAACAGCAACACAGGCCGAGGTGGAAGATGCGGTTCGAGGTCTCGCCGCGGACCCAGAGGTGCACGGCATCTTGGTACAGATTCCGCTTCCCGCGCATCTCGACACTGAAGCAGTCCTCGACTTGGTGCCTGCCTTCAAGGACGTCGACGGTCTCACAGAGGCCAGCATGGGTCGCCTCGTGCGCGGCCGCCCCGGTCACGTCCCTTGCACGCCAAAGGGTGTCATGCGCTTGCTCGACAAGTACGGCATCGCCACCTCTGGCAAGAAGGCCGTTGTGATCGGGCGGTCATCCCTCGTTGGCCTACCGCTCGCTTTGCTGCTAGCCCGTAAAGGTACCGACGCGACCGTGACGCTTGCCCATTCCCGCACGGCCGACCTCATCGGTGTGTGTCGCGAAGCCGACATCGTGGTTGGCGCGGCCGGTATGGCCGGACTGATCACGGCTGCTCACGTCAAGCCCGGCGCAACCGTCATCGATGTGGGCGTGTCGCGTACCGAGGCCGGCATCGTCGGCGATGTCGACTTCGACAGCGTCGAGTCGGTCGCCGGAGCGATCACCCCGATGCCCGGTGGTACCGGCCCGATGACCATTGCCTGCCTGCTCGAAAACACGCTCGAGGCCGCCCGCATGCTTGGCGCTATTCCGCCGGCAACTTCTCAAATTTCGGGGAGGTGACAGATGACAGCAACACCTGCAACACGTCGATCAGGCCCATCACGACCCGACTACGTTCGCATCACCGAACCACTGGTTCGCGACAACGGCGCACTCCGGCCTGCGACATGGGACGAAGCACTCACGCGCGCCGTGACCGGCTTCCAACACGCGATCGAGCATCACGGCGAGAACGGCATCGGTGTGTTCTCGTGCTCGAAGGCAACCAACGAAATGAACTTCCTCGCACAGAAGTTCACCCGCCAAGTACTCGGCACGAACAACATCGATTCATGCAACCGAACTTGACACGCCCCCAGCGTGGTCGGTCTGGCCACAGTGTTCGGTGCCGGTGGCGGCACGTCTTCGTACCGTGAAATTGAAGACACTGATGTCATTGTTCTGTGGGGCTCCAATGCGCGCCTCGCCCATCCGATTTTCTTCCATCATGTCCTGACCGCAGTTCGCAACGGCGCGAAGCTCTTCGTTGTCGACCCCCGACGTACGGCGTCCGCGCGTTGGGCCGATCGTTGGCTCGGACTGCACGTCGGCTCCGACATCGCCCTTGCTCACGCCATCGGCCGCGAGATCATCGCCGCAGGATTGCACAACCGCTCATTCGTTGAGGGATCCACAACCGGGTTCGAGGAATATCGCGCGGCCGTCGAGCCGTGGACGCTTGAACGCGCAGAGATCGTGACGGGCGTACCCGCGGACGCCATTCGCGAGCTTGCGCACGTGTTTGCACGCGCTGACCGGGCCCAGATGTGTTGGACCCTTGGTATCACCGAGCACCACAACGGCGTCGACAACGTGCTGTCGTTGATCAACCTCAACCTGCTCTGTGGCCATGTCGGCCGCTACGGAGCTGGCATCAACCCGTTGCGCGGTCAGAACAATGTGCAAGGCGGCGGCGACATGGGCGCCATCCCCAACAAGCTGTCCGGCTTCCAAGACATTCTCGACCACGATGCCCGCCACAAGTTCGAGACGGCATGGAAGTGCACGATTCCGCCTCATTACGGTAAGCACCTCACCCAGATGTTCGAGGCAATGGAACGCAAGGAGATGCGCGCGTTGTATGTGATCGGTGAGAACCCGGCGCAATCCGAGGCCGACTCGGGTCATGCAATGCACATCCTCGAAGGTCTCGAGCACATGGTGGTGCAAGACATCTTTCTCACCAAAACCGCCGAACTCGCAGACGTCGTACTTCCGGCGACAGCTGCGTGGTGTGAAACCGAGGGAACCGTCACCAACAGCGAGCGACGGGTGCAACGCGTGCGAAAGGCAATCAATCCTCCACCCGGCACGCGCGACGATGCGGCGATCATCATCGACATGGCGCATCGGATGGGTCATACCGAATGGGAGTACCCCGATTCGGAGACCATCTGGGACGAGCTGCGGTCACTGTCGCCGATGCACCACGGCATGTCGTACGCACGGCTCGAACAACTCGGTGGCATCCAATGGCCGTGCCCATCGAACGACACCCTCGAGCCTTCCTTTCTGCACGGTCGGCTGTGGGCCGATGACCCCGCTGATCGGGGTCGGCTCGCACCGTTCAGCGCAGTTGCCTGGGAGGGTCCGGTCGATCAGATCACGGACGAATATCCGATTCGGCTCACTACTGGCAGACGGCTCGATTCGTACAACACCGGCGTGCAAAGTGGCGTGATCTCGTCACCGTTGCGACAGGGTGAAACCCTCGACCTCAACCCCGACGATGCGATGAGACTCGGCATCGACGACGGCGAGGTCGTGCGCATCTCGTCACGTCGTGGGTCGATCAACGCACCCGTGCGATACGACACGCACCTTCGCCCTGGCCTCGCGTTCATGACGTTTCACTTCCCCGATGACATCGATGTCAATGTGCTCACCATCGAAGCAAACGACCCCAAGTCGGGAACTGCAGAGTTCAAGGCCAGCGCGATCAGAGTCGACCGAATCGCTGCGGATACACCAACACCGATGCCAGTTGCAGGCGAATAGTCATGGATCTTCGCTTTCCAACCGCGGCGCCAACCCTTGCTGAAGTGCAGGCCCTCGATGCCGTGCTCGGCGCTGTGTACGTGGCCGAGGGTTGGCAACGCGAGTACGGCGGCGCGCGGCGCGCCGACGCGCTTCGGCCGCAACTCTTGAACGCACTTCATGCGCTACAGAACCGTGTTGGCTGGATCAGTCCTGGCGGTCTCGGCGAGCTATGCCAGCGCCTCGATATTCCACCGGCCGAGGCCTTCGGAGTAGCCAGCTTCTACGCGATGTTCAGCATGACCGAACGTCCGCCACGCATCGCGCACGTGTGCGCTGACCTTGCGTGTCAGGCGTTGGGGGCAGGTGCCTTACTCGACGCGATCGAAACCGAATCTGGCGAACCGAACCAGACAGGAGTGCCAGGAGCGTGGCAGCCAAGCGCGTGCCTCGGGCTGTGCGAACGCGGCCCAGCCGTGTTGATCACCGAGGCCGGCGATCTCTCCAACGAAGCTGTCATCGCCCCAGCCAGCGCCACCGACGTCGCGGTCGCGTTACGCGTCGGCCCACGGGGACTTCCTACCGAGGCACCGGTGGTGTCGGCCGTCCCCCAAGCCGCGACCCCAGACGGCGCGGCGTCGCTCGTATTACTCAAGCGTGTAGGTGTCGTCGACCCGGCGTCGCTTGACGACTACCGCGCCCACGGCGGCTATCAGGCATTGCGGGTGGCCGCCACGATGGGGCCAGCGGGCGTGATCCGCGAGGTCACCGAATCGAATCTCGTCGGGCGCGGCGGCGCGGCGTTTCCGGCAGGGCGAAAGTGGGCTGCGGTCGCCGGACAGCCGGTGCGCACCCGCTATCTGGTGTGCAATGCCGACGAAAGCGAGCCGGGAACCTTCAAGGATCGCGTCATCATCGAAGGCGATCCGTTCTCACTCATTGAGGCAATGACCATCTGTGCTTACGCCACAGGTTGCGAACACGCCTACGTATATCTCCGCGGCGAGTACCCGCGCGCCTTGGAGAACCTGCAGCACGCGATCAACGTTGCACGCGAACGCGGTTACCTCGGCACAAACGTGATGGATCTCGGATTCACCTTCGACATTGAGATCGTTCGCGGTGCCGGCGCGTACATCTGCGGCGAAGAGACGGCAATCTTCAATTCCATCGAGGGCTACCGCGGCGAGCCACGCAGCAAGCCGCCGTTCCCGGTGGAGGTCGGCCTGTTTGGCAAACCAACGGTCGTGAACAACGTCGAGACCCTCGTGAACGTGCTCCCGATCATCCTGCACGGCGGACTCGCCTTCGCTGCGACAGGTACCGAGGGCTCTGCAGGCACGAAGGTGTTCTGCGTCTCGGGGTCGGTCACGCACGCGGGCGTCTACGAGGTGCCGTTCGGTGTAACACTGCGCGAACTCATTGAGCTCGCCGGTGGCGTGCCCGCCGGACGCTCGCTACGCGCCGTTCTGCTCGGCGGCGCGGCAGGTTCGTTCGTGACCGCCGACGAGATCGACTTTCCACTCACGCTCGAAGGCGCTCGCGCGCACAACACCACGCTCGGTTCAGGTGTGGTGATGGTGCTCGATGACACCGTGGACCTACCAACGTTCCTTCGCCGAATTGCTGCGTTCTTCCGCGACGAATCGTGCGGCCAGTGCGTGCCATGTCGTGTTGGCACCGTTCGCCAGGAAGAGGCCATCATCCGGCTCACGATCGGATCGCGAACCACGAGCGAGCGCGATCTCGATCTACAGCTCGTCGGCGATGTCGGCCGCGCGATGCGCGACGCCTCTATCTGTGGTCTGGGCCAGACCGCATCGAGCGCGATCGAGTCGGCAATCCAGCGACTGGGACTCCTCCGATGAAAGAACCATCATGACCATGACTCATGAGACACCAGTGGGTCCACCGCGACGCGCAGTCACCATCAACCTCGATGGTAACGACGTGAAGATGCCCGAGGGCGCCACCATCCTCGACGCCTGCAAAGCACATGGCGTCGACGTGCCAACACTGTGTTTCGGCGACACCCTCGATCCCGTCAACGCGTGTCGCGTGTGCGTCGTCGAGGTGGAAGGTAGTCGTGTGCTTGTGCCGTCGTGCTCGCGCAAGGTAGAGCCGGGCATGGTGGTGAACACCGACAACGAACGCACTCGCCATTCGCGCAAGATGGTGCTCGAATTGCTCGCCTCGTCGGTCGATCTTTCGGCTGCACCCAGGGTCGACGCCTGGCTTGAGCAGTATGGTGCCGAACCGGGCCGCTTCGGCGAAGCGCAAACCGTGAAGCAACCGGTGAAGATTGACAACGACCTGTACGTCCGCGACTACTCGCGTTGCATCCTGTGTTACAAGTGCGTCGATGCCTGTGGCGAGCAGTGGCAAAATTCGTTTGCGATCTCTGTGGCCGGACGTGGTTTCGGTGCCCATATCAGCACCGAATACGACGCAGCACTCCCCGACTCGGCGTGCGTCTACTGCGGCAACTGCGTGGAGGTGTGCCCCACCGGGGCACTCATGTTCAAGACGGAGCACGACATGCGCGAAGCGCACACGTGGGACGAACAGGCGCAACAGCAGACGACAACAATCTGCCCCTACTGCGGCGTTGGATGCAATCTCACTTTGCATACACAGGACAACACGATCGTGAAGGTCACGTCGCCGCATGATCATCCCATTACGTCGGGCAACCTGTGCATCAAGGGCCGCTTTGGATTCCAACACGTTCAGACCTTCAAGCACGACTAATCGTCTGCCGTCGATTGCCATCGCTAGGTTCGCTGCGTGAATATCGTCGACGCCATCGCCTTTGTCGAGGGACACATCGACTACGGCAGTTGGGCGGCGCGTTCGGGTCGCACGGGCGAGGTGGACTTGTCGCTCGACCGAATGCGACGTTTCATTGCGCTGCTCGGCGATCCGCAGAAGTTGCTACCGATCATCCACGTCACCGGCACGAACGGCAAGGGCTCGACGTCGCGCATGATCACCCGTTTGCTGATGGGCGAAGGGCTGTGCGTCGGCACATACTCCAGTCCGCATCTGGCCAAGTACAACGAGCGATTCAGATTCAACGACATCGACATCGATGACAACACGCTGGCATCGTTGCTCTCGATCACAAAGGACGCCGAAGCACAACTTGGCGAGCGCCTGATGCCCTTCGAGGTGCTGACCGGTGCGGCGTACCTGTGGTTCGCCCAGCGGCACGTCGATGTAGCTGTGGTCGAAGTCGGTGTGCTTGGTCGTTTCGACGCCACGAACGTCGCCGACGGCCGGGTCGCTGTCGTCACCAACGTCGGGTTCGATCACACCGACGGACATGGTGATTGGCAGCTTCGAATCGCCCAAGAGAAGGCCGGCATCGTCAAGCCAGGGTCGCACCTCGTTCTCGGCGATGTCGAGCAACGACTTGCACTCGAGTTCGTTGCGCAACACCCCGCGACGACGTGGCGACTCAACGACGAGATCGTGCTCACGAATGATCATGCGACCTCAACCGGCAGGGGGTTCTCGCTGCGCACTCCGATGCAGTCGCTCGACAAGATCGACGTACCTTTGCACGGCGCACACCAATCAATGAATGGCGCTCTTGCGATCGCTGCTGCCACCGCGTTCCTTCAACGACCAGTCGATCAACTGCTGGCGCAATCAGCCCTCGGTAATGTCCGCATGCCAGCGCGTCTGGAAACGATTCGAACGAGGCCGACGGTCATCCTCGATGGTGCCCATAACCCAGACGCGGCTCGAGCGCTCGCCCGCGCCGTACACGACGACCTTGTCTGCACGGGGCGGCGGACGCTCGTCCTTGGGCTCCTTGCGGGACGCAACGCTACGTCGATGCTGAACGCACTCGAGGCTCACCGCTTCGCCGAGATCATCACCTGTACTCCACCCACGGCGCGAGCACAGCCAGCCGCAGAACTCGCCGACGCCGCGCGGGCACTCGGGTGCACGGTACGCGCAATCGACGATGTCGGCGATGCACTGCAAACGGCGCTGACCCACTGCTCAGCTCACGACCAAATAGTGGTGACGGGCTCGATCTATCTGGTGGCCGATGCGCGCGAGTGGCTGTTGCGACACGCTGAGCGCTCGCCCAAGGTTTAGGCATGTCGATAGAAGTCGACGTGCTCAGCAGGCAATGGCTGATTGCCGATTATCAGGTCCGCCGCCTTTTCGGCGAGCATCATCACTGGGGCGTAGATATTGCCGTTGGTGACATAGGGCATCACCGACGCATCGCACACGCGTAAACCTTCGACACCATGCACCTTCATCGTCAACGGATCGACAACCGACCTGTCGTCGGTGCCCATTCGACACGTGCATGACGGATGCAGCGCCGTCTCGGCATCTTTGGCCACCCACGCCAGAATCTGCTCATCGGTCTGCACGTCGGCTCCCGGCGAGATTTCGCCGTTGGAGAACGGACCGAATGCGTCAGCTCCCAGGATGCGCCGCGTGATACGAATAGCTTCAACCCACTCACGACGATCCTGATCGGTCGAGAGATAGTTGAACCGCAACGCAGGCTTGACCCGAACATCACGAGAGACGATCTTCACCGAACCACGCGAATCGCTGTACATCGGACCGATGTGCACCTGATATCCGTGCTCGAGTTTTTCGCCGCCCGGAGGCGGTGAGCCGTCATAGCGGATGGCAATCGGCAGGAAGTGAAACATGAGATTGGGATAGGCGACATCGTCGTTGCTGCGCACGAAACCGCCAGCTTCGAAATGGTTCGTTGCTCCCGGCCCTTTGCGAAAGAACAACCACCGAAAGCCAATCCATGGCCGCTTCCACATCTTCAACGCTGGTTGCTGGGTAACGGGCTGACTGCATGAATGCTGGATATACACCTCGAGATGATCCTGCAGGTTCTCGCCCACGCCAGGCAGATGGTGCACGACGGGAATACCCAACGCCTGTAGTTCGTCGCGATTGCCGATACCACTCAGTTGCATCAGTTGCGGCGTGTTGATCGAACCGCCACACAGGATGACCTCATTCGCCGTTACCTGTTGCGGCGCGCCACGACCCTTCACGAACTCAACGCCCGTTACACGCGTGCCGTCGAACAACAACCGGTTGACCATGGCACGGCATACAACGGTGAGATTCGGGCGTTTGATGACCGGATACAAATAGGCGCGCGCGGCACTGAGACGGCGACCGCGCCTGATGTTTCGATCAAACTTCGCGAAGCCCTCCTGCTGAAATCCGTTGACGTCGGTGGTAATCGGATAGCCGTTCTGCTGCACCGCGGAGAAGAACGCATCGAACAGCGACGACTTCGCCGCACCGCGTTCAAGCACGAGCGGCCCAGTCGTGCCGCGGTACGCATCGCCGCCGGCCATGCACGATTCCATCCGCTTGAAATATGGAAGGCAGTGGGCATAGCTCCACGTATCCATACCCGCGTCGGCTGCCCAGCGCTCGTAGTCCATGGGATTGCCGCGCTGGAAGATCATGCCGTTGATGCTGCTCGATCCGCCGAGCACCTTGCCCCGCGCGTGATACACGCGGCGGCCGTTCATGTGCGGCTCAGGTTCGGACTCGTACTTCCAGTCGTAGAAGCGGCTACCGATAGGAAAGGCCAACGCTGCGGGCATGTGAATGAAGACATCCCATTTGTAGTCGCGGCGGCCGGCTTCAAGCACCAGCACTGACTTGGTGGGATCAGCGCTCAATCGGTTGGCTAACGCGCAACCCGCCGAGCCGCCACCGACGATGACGTAATCGTAGTGGATGTTGTTGTTCGCGCTCGGCCGGGCCATGTTGTTCAACCTCCGGCGCTTTCAGACGCAGCAGCTTGTCGAGCTCGAACGGCCGCTTCGACGTGGGCGATCGTCAGGCCACAGCAGCCCCCAATGAGTTGCACACCCTGCGCAATCCAATCGGCGAAGAACTGCTGCAGGCGGTCGGGCGCGATGGTGTCGACGAAACGCCAATCGGGCATCTCGAAGTAGCCGGAGTCCGGGTAGGCCATGAGCGGCCCACCGAAATATGGGCGGGCCGCCGCAAGCGCATCGGCAATGACTTCGGAACCGGTGTGCATGAAACCGGCGACGTCGACACCGCTCATTGGGATGAGCTTGGCGACACTTGCGATCTCTACCTCTTCGAGCGCATCGAATGTGATCGCGCGGCCATCGTCGGCGCGCCGCGCGCTCATGCCGAACCACACCGGAAGACCGGTACTCAGCGCGGCTTCGAGGGCGATCTTGGCTCGCCCCGGGTTGTACATCATCTCGAGCATGATGTGATCGACGCCGCTGTCATACAAGACGTTGGCCAACTCGTACAGCGCGTCGGTCACCTGATCGACAGACGGCAACTTGTGCGCATCGACGGTGCCAGTGCCGGCGGCCACCGGCACCATGTGCGACAACGAACCGGCAACGCAGACGCGGTCGGCAGCGCCGAGTTGCGTTCGCGCCCGCTGCGCGGCCTCGACGGCGCGCCGATTGATTTCGCCGACCCGATCACCGTAGCCAGCAGGAGTGAGCATGAGTCGTGACGATGCAAACGTATTCGCCGTGATGACGTCGGACCCCGCACGGATGTAGTCGGAGTGGATCTCTGTGAGCAATTGATCGTTGTGCAGTGTGGCTGGACCACACCACGCAGCAGGATCCATTGGAGCGCCGCGGCGCTGCAGTTCGGTGCCGGTTGCTCCGTCGAGAATGACGATCTCACCGTCGACAAGGCGGCGTTTCAATGCTGCATAGGGAATGGTCATCGAATGCTCCGACCTTGGTGTTTGACAGCGGCGTCAGTAGGGCGCATCGACGTTGCCCATCTCGACGTAGACGCTCTTGAGTTGGGTGTAATGGTTGATCGCAGCGAGGCTGTTCTCGCGGCCGATTCCAGATTGCTTGTACCCGCCGAAGGGCATTTCGATTGGGGTGATGTTGTAGTTGTTGATCCAGATGGTTCCGGCTTCGAGCGCAGCAACGACCCGATGGGCGCGCTGGATGTCACTGGTGAAGACTCCCGCAGCGAGGCCGAACTCGGTGTCGTTGGCACGCGCGACAACTTCGGCTTCATCGTCGAAGGCAAGCACCGACATCACGGGCCCGAAGATCTCGTCGCGCACGATGCTCATGTCGTCGGCGCAATCCGTGAACACCGCGGGAAGCACAAAATTGCCATTGGCCAGCCTCGGATCGGTTGGACGACCGCCTCCACACAACAATCGGGCACCTTCGGCCACACCTGACTCGATGAAGCCAAGCACCTTGGCCATATGATCCGGCGAAATGAGCGCGCCAACGTGCACCGAGGGGTCGGTGGGGTCACCAATCTTCATGGCCTGGACGCGAGTGACGAGCTGATCGAGGAATGCGTCGAGAATCGAGCGATGCACGAACACGCGAGTGCCGTTCGAACACACCTCGCCCTGCGTATAGAAGTTGGCCATGATCGCCGCTGACACCGCGTTGGTAAGGTGCGCATCTTCGAACACGATCAGGGGGCTCTTACCGCCGAGCTCAAGCGTGACGTGTTTCAACGTGGCTGCGGCAGCCACCATGACTTTGCGGCCGGTACCAACTTCACCGGTGAGCGACACCTTCGCCACCCCCGGGTGTGCTGTGAGCGCCTGACCAACGCGGGCATCACCCTGCACCACGTTGAACACGCCATCGGGAAGTCCGGCCTCGCTGTAGATCTCTGCAAGAACCATGGCGGTAAGCGGAGTGAGTTCTGCGGGCTTGAACACCATCGCGTTGCCACACGCCAACGCTGGTGCCGACTTCCAACACGCGATTTGTATCGGATAGTTCCACGCGCCGATGCCGACGCAAACCCCGAGCGGCTCACGACGCGTGTATGCCCACGATGCACCGAGGTCGTAGTGATCACCATGAATCGTTGCCGCTGCGCCGGCGAAATATTCGATGCAGTCGGCACCAGAAGCAACGTCGACCGCTATCGCCTCGCTGATCGGCTTGCCCGTGTCTGCCACTTCGAGCGCGGCGATCTCATCGTTGCGTTGACGTAACAACTGCACTGCTCGGTTCATCACCCGGCCGCGCTGCGCGCCGGACATAGATCGCCACTCATGAAAGCCTGCCGTTGCAGACTGAATCGCCGCGTCAACATCGGCCAACGACGCCTGCTGCACCGTGGAGATCGCGGCACCGGTCGCCGGGTTGAGCGTCACAAACGTCTCACCAGACGTCGCATCAACGTGGTGGCCGTGGATGAATTGCTGGGTGACTGATTCCGACAAGGTTTGCCCTCCGTTGGGCCACATGACATTCGTCCACATGACATTCGGCCACATGACATTCGGCCCGCAAGTGAGCGGGCAGCCAACTCTAGCCGTGCGTTCTCTACCTACCCGATGGCCGCGACGTGACCCGCAAACTCCGGTGAGGCCATGAGATTCTTACAGCGCTCGAATCGCGTTGTCGCGTAGAGCCAGAAGTCTTCAGCGGTGTTGCCGTTAACGTGTTGGATCACGCCCCACAGAGTCCACAACAGGTCGCACAGCGCCTTGTGAATCACCATGCGGGCCAGATCAGCTCGGGGCGGCTCACCGTCGAAGTAGGCGCGGAGCAACGCGAGATCCTGGGCGGGGCTGAAATTACCCTCCACGGAGAGATCGCCGAGATCCCACATCGGATCATTGTTTCCCGAGTACTCGTAGTCGATGATGAACATCTGCTGGCCGGTATCGAGGAAGTTCTCACACAACGGATCGCAATGACATGGCACCAGCGGCACGGGGTGCGCCTCAAGTGCGATTCGCACGCGGTCAGCGAGACGTTGCACGTCGTTGTATCCCTCGGGAAGCGTTGCTCCCTTTGCGGAGAGCAACGTCTTGTACTCGTCGATCATTGTGAAGAGCCCGAAGTCTGTGGCGAAGGGTTCGGCGGCACCGTGCAGTCGACGAAACGCTCGTCCGGCGCGGGCGACCGCGTCGAGGTCGGAGAAGTGGGCGGCACTCATTGTCGTGGCGCCATCGATGTAACGAGTGAGCATTAGGCCATCGCTCTCAGCGAAGAAGACAACTTCTGCGTTCACTCCCGCCCTCGCTGCGGACTGCGCCGCGAGCGCCTCAATCGCGCGATCGATGTACTCCGATGTGCCCGCGCCGGGCACACGCAACACGTAACGGCTGGAGTCGTGCTCGAGGAGGTAATTGAGATTGGTGAGACCCCCGAGCCGGGTGATCAGTCGCGGTGCCACATTCGAAAAGAGCGCGATGCGCTCGACGAACCGGGACAGATCAACAGCTGGGTCGGACAGCGAATCAACGGTCATGTCCGTCAGGCCCGAAGCCGCAGATTCTTGGAGTCGTAGAGCGCGACATCGTGACGCGTTGCCGCAATCGGCTCACCGTAGACCTCGATTTCGAACTGCGTCCGATCGGCGAACTCGATCGGGAGAAACCCGTACGCGATTGGTTTGCCGACCGTGTGACCGAAGTTTGCACTCGTGGTGAATCCCACCACCGCACCATCAAGCAGGATCGCCTCGCCGCTCACTGGATAGGCCATTGACTCGAGCGTGAAGATGCACAGCTTTCGCGTGATTCCAGATCGTTGTTGTTCGACGAGTGCGTCGCGACCACAGAAGTCGCCCTTGTCAAGGTTGACCCGCCACGCAAGGCCCGCCTCCCAAGGGGTGATGTCAGGGGTGATGTCGGTGGACCAATAGAGATAACCCTTCTCCAGTCTCATTGTGTCAATGGCGCGATAACCAACATCGACGATGCCGTACTGGTCTCCGGCGGACCGCAACAATTCGTAGACATGAGCCGCGTACTCGGTCGGAATGTGCAACTCCCAGCCAAGTTCGCCCACATATCCGATGCGCAGCGCGAGCACCGGGGCGGACCCGATGGTGATCTCACGCGCTTGAGAGTATTTGAACACCGCATTGCTGATGTCGTCCTCACACACCGACTGCAACACGTCGCGAGCCAACGGCCCACAAATGTTGATGACAGCTCGCGCCGATGTGAGATCACGCAATACGACCGAGCCATTGTCAGGCGAGTTCGAACGGATCCAACCCATGTCGTGTGCCCCGAACGCCGAACCCGTGACGACATACCAAGCATCTGGCGCCGTGCGCGCCATGGTGAGATCACACTCGATACCGCCGCGTTCGTTGCAGAGCTGCGTGTACGTGACCGTGCCGACGGGCTTATCCATATCGGCCACCGATAGCCACTGCACCGCAGCGAGCGCACCCGGGCCACTGATTTCGAACTTGGCAAACGACGTCTGGTCGATGAGGCCTACGCGTTCGCGGACAGCGCGATGTTCGGTGCCAACGTGCTCAAACCAATTCGGCTGGGTGAACGACGGCTCGTCGGCGGCGGCAACACCTGTGGGGGCAAACCAGTTTGGTCGCTCCCAACCTCCACGCGAACCAAACACTGCCCCGGCAGCCTTGAGCGTGTCGTGCAGCGGGCTGCGTCGCACCCCACGCGATGTGAGATGTTCCGATCCGGGAGCGGCCAACTTGTAGTGGTGGCCGTACAACTCGACGGCGCGCGGATACATGAAGTGCCTCGTGGTGTGATGGAAGGCGAACCTGCGCACGTCGAGTGACCACAGGTCGAGTGATGGCCGCCCATCGAGGATCCACTCGGCCATCATCTTGCCGGCGCCACCGCCCGCCGCAATGCCGTAGAGGAAGCCCGTAGCGCAGTAGAAGTTGTCGAGCTCGGGAGCTTTGCCCATGACGAAATCGGCGTCTGCCGAATAGGGGATGGGGCCGTTAATCAGTGTGCGGATGCCCGCCTGCTCGATCACCGGAGTTCGCTTGGCAGCGAGCATCGCCAGTTGCTCGAAGCGGTCATGACTCGGCTCGAGGAGCTGCCTCTTGAACGGTGACGGAATCCCGTCTTGCGCGAACGCCAACGTGTCGGGCTCGTAGCCACCGATCAGCAAACCCTGACCGTCGGGCTTGTAATACACGAGATGATCGGGATCACGCATCGTCGGCATTCCCTTGGGCATGTCCGCGATTGGCCCGGTGATCACGTACTGATGCTCGACCGCGAACGCTGGCACGCGCACGCCCGCCATACGGCCAACCTCGAGCCCCCACATACCAGCCGCATTGACGACGATCTCGCACTCGATGTCACCGCGATCTGTATGCACCGTTGTCACGCGCCGACCCTCGACCGTGATCGTGTCGACGCGCGTCTCTTCGAGGATTCGCGCATTGCGCGACCGAGCGCCTTTGGCAATCGCCTGTGTAACACTCGCCGGATCGATATAGCCATCGGTTGGAAGGAAGGCCGCGGCTAACACATCGGTTGTGGACATCAGCGGGAACAGCTCCTGCGCCCGCTGTGGTGACACGATCTCCATCGGCAATCCAAAACTCTTCGCCATTGTGGTCAGGCGCTTGAGTTCGAGTACACGGTCGGGCGAGCACGCCAGTCGAAGACTTCCAACCTGATGCCAATCGACGGCTTGGCCGGTCTCGGCTTCCAGACGGTTGTACAACTCGACGGAATGTTCGAGCATTCGCGTCGTGTTTCGCGACGATCGCAGCTGACCAACTAGCCCGGCAGCGTGCCATGTTGCGCCCTCGGTCAGCCGATGTTGCTCAAGCAGAACCACATCGGTCTCACCCATGAGCGTGAGGTGATACGCAAGGCTGCACCCAAGAATGCCACCGCCGATAATCACGATTCGCGCCCGGCCAGGCACCGCTTCTCCGACGCTCACACATCCCCCTCAGACCGATAGGTCGTCTCCAGTTCGAACGCGAACGCTAGTTGATGTCGAGCGCGGCGCACCGATGAACCCGCGTCGCGGCGACTGTTAGGGTCGCAACCAAAAGTTTGGGGGAACACAACGTGGCAGAGTCGGCAATCTCGGTGAGCGGGATGTGGAAGGTCTTCGGTCCGCGCGCAGAACGAATCGTTGGCTCGGCCAATGCCGATCTGCCCCGAGGCGAACTCGAAGCCAAGACCGGTTGCGTTGTCGCGATGCGCGACATCAATATGGAGGTTGCGCCGGGCGAGGTCTTCGTCGTGATGGGCTTGTCGGGAAGTGGCAAGTCGACGCTCGTACGCTGCCTGACGCGACTCATCGAACCCACCGCCGGTTCGGTCACGATCAGCGGCATCGACGTCACGGCCGCCGATCGCGAACAGCTGCTGCAGGTAAGGCGCCACAAAGTGAGCATGGTCTTTCAGCACTTCGGCTTGCTTCCCCACCGAACGCTGATCGACAACGTCGCCTTCGGGCTCGAGGTGCAAAAGGTCGATAAAGCGCAGCGCCGCGCACGCGCCGAGGAGGTACTTGAGCTCGTCGGGCTCGGCGGCCTCGGCATGCGTAAGCCGGATCAGCTCAGCGGCGGCATGCAGCAGCGCGTGGGTCTCGGACGAGCGTTGGCGACAGACCCCGAGATCTTGTTGTTCGACGAGCCGTTCTCTGCACTCGACCCACTGATCCGACGCGACATGCAAGACGAAGTCATTCGTCTGCGCCGCGAGGTCAACAAGACGATGGTGTTCATCACGCACGACTTGTCGGAGGCACTCCGTCTGGGTGATCGCATTGCGATCATGCGCGATGGCCGTTTCGTACAGGTCGGCACTCCCGAGGAAGTCGTCGGCGCGCCCGCTGACGATTACGTTCGTAACTTCGTGCGCGACGTTCCCCGGTCGCACGTCATTGCAGTGGGGTCGGTGATGTCGCCACCCACCATGGGCGATCATGCCGGCACCGTGAGCTCCACAACGAAGGTTCGCGATGTCGTCGGTCTCGTGACACGCAGCGAACTTCCCGTGCAGATCGTCGATCACTCCGGCGGCGTCGTTGGCTCCATCGACCGCGTGGCTGTTCTGTCGGTGATCGCGGGCGAAGACTCGCCGCAGCAGCGCACCACCAGAGCCCAATCGTGACCATCACAACCCCCGTCGAACCTGCCAAGACCTTCCGCGCGGGCGACCAGATCGCGGTCAGTGTTACGAAGAGTTGGTTGCGCTTCGCGCTACCCGCATCGGCCCTTGCTGCGCTGGCCGTGATCGGTGCCATCATCGGACATCAGGTTCCGAGTTGGCTCGACGCCCACGTCAAGCCGTGGTTCGACAGCGTGTACCGCTGGAGTCAGCTCAACAACGGCACCAATTGGGCGTTCCGTGTCGTGTTCCATCCGATTGCAGACGCAATCACATGGGGCAACGACAAGGTGCTGTGGGCATTACGCACATTGAGATGGCCTGGTGTGCTTGCGCTGATCGCACTGATCGGTGTTCGTACCGGCGGCCGACGCGCGGCCATCACCGGCGTTGTGGTGTTCTCCGGCTGCGGCGTTCTGGGCTTCTGGGACGACACGTTGATCACCGTCTCGCTGATGCTCGTGGCAGTTCTCATCGCGCTCGTCATCGGCATCCCACTCGGGATCTGGGCGGGCCTGAGCACTCGCGCTGATCGTGTCATGCGCAGCATTCTCGATACTGCGCAGGTGATGCCCGCGTTCTGTTACCTACTCCCCCTCGTCGTTGCGTTCGGCATCGGCATTCCGCCCGCGGTCGTTGCTACGGTCATTTATGCGGTGCCTCCAGCGGTGCGTCTCACCAGCCTCGGTATTCGTAGCGTCGCTGGCACCAGCACCGAGGTCGGTACGTCATTCGGTTGTACCGGCCCGCAGTTGCTCGTCAAAGTTCGGTTGCCGCTCGCTCGACGCGCGATCCTGCTCGGCATCAACCAGGTCATCATGATGGCGTTTGGCGTGGTGGTCATCAGCGCTCTCGTCGGCACGGGCGGTCTCGGCCAAGACGTGTCCGACGGCCTCGCCAAAGTCGATGTCGGGATGGCGTTTGCGCCGGGACTTGCGATCGTGTTTGCAGCTATCACCATCGACCGCATCACGACTGGAGAGCGTTCGCGCAAGAGAGCCCGCACAACCAGTCCCTCGGCACTGCAGGCCGTGCTCGACAACCCGCGCTCGTCAGCCGTCGCGGCCATTGGCGCAATAGTTGCCATCGCCGTGGTCGCCAAGCTGCTCAAGCTCAACGACTTCCCAACATCTTGGAATGTCGACGTCGCCACGCCAGTGAACAAGGCTGCAAAGTGGGTGAACGACAATTTCAGGAACGGTGTGCCGTTGGTGGGCGGCACGGGCTCGTTCAGCGACTTTTTCGTCATTCACCTCCTCACGCCGATGCGCGATCTCTTTCAAGCGGCAGCGTGGTGGCTGATCGTTGTCACCTTCGCCGCCATAGGTTGGGCGAGCGGTGGCTGGCGCCTCGGCACAGTGTGCGGTGCGTGCTTCGTCGGCATCGCCGCGTTACGGGTGTGGGACCTCGCGATGGACACGCTCAGCCAAGTGTTCGTCGCCGTGTTCATCAGCGTCGCGCTGGCCGTGCCAATCGGTATTTGGGCAGGACGGTCAGATCGTCTCGAGCGCATCTTGCGACCGATGCTCGATGCGGCGCAGGTGATGCCGGCATTCGTGTATCTCGTGCCGGTGATCTTCTTGTTCAACGTTGGTCGCGTGCCCGGCGTCATCGCGTCGGTCATCTACGCGATTCCACCCGGCATTCGTTTGACCAGCCTCGGTCTTCGCCAGGTACCGAGTGCTCCTCGTGAGGCGGCGCTCTCCTTCGGTGCAACATCGCGACAGGAATTGATGAAGGTGCAACTGCCGCTCGCGATGCGTGCGATCATGCTCGCGCTGAACCAGACGATCATCATGGTGCTGTCGATGGTGGTCATCGCCGCGTTGATCGGTGGTGGCGGACTCGGACTCGAAACGGTCTACGGGTTACGTAAGGGAGAGATCGGGCGAGGAATGGCCGGCGGTCTGGCGATCGTCTTGCTGGCCATCGTCCTCGACCGCATCACACAGGCATGGGGAAGCCGTCGCTCAGCTGAGCTACGGTAGGAAAGATTTGAACGTTCGATACAAGGGGAGAACATGAGAACACGATTCACAAGGTCGGCCGCGGCGCTGACTCTCGGCGCATTGTTGGCGGTTGCCGCCGGCTGCGGCAGCAGTACCAAGTCGGGCTCTTCGGGTTCGGCTGGTTCCGGCGCGGCAATCAGCTTGGCTGTCAATCCATGGACCGGATCAGCCGTCAACGCGAACGTCGCGAAGATCGTCCTCGAGTCCAAGCTGGGCACGAAGACCACATTGGTCGATATCGACGAAAAGGCCACGTGGCCCGGCCTTGATTCGGGCACACTCGATGCCGTGCTCGAGGTATGGCCCTCTGGCCATGCCAGTGACTTCCAGACCTACATCACCGACAAGAAGTCAGTGGTAGAGATCGGCAAGCTCGGACCGCAGGCAAAAATCGGTTGGTACATCCCCACCGCGCTGCTGAAGGATCACCCGACGCTGGCCACATGGGAGGGCTTCAAGGACCCGGCAACCGCGAAATTGTTCGCAACTGCTGAATCAGGTGACCTCGGCCAATTCCTGATGGGCGATCCGAGCTACGTCAGCTATGACGAGCAGATCATCAAGAACCTCAACCTTCCCCTCAAGTTTGTAGTGGCGGGTTCAGAGGCCGCCGAGATCACTGCGATCCAACAAGCGATCAAGGACAACAAGCCGCTGTTGCTGCAGTTCTGGCAGCCGCATTGGTTGCAGTCCAAAGTCGACCTCACAGAGGTGAAGCTTCCCGATGTCACCGACGCGTGTATCGCATCGGCAGCGAGCAGCCCAACCGACGGCAAGTACGCGTGCGACTACCCCGTTGACGTGCTCTATAAGGCAGCGTCGGCCAAGCTTGAGGCGAAGAACGCCAAGGCATTCGCCTTCCTCTCAAAGCTGCAGCTCACGACCGACCAACAGAACACAATTGCGTCATATGTCGACAGCGACAAGATGACTCCTGCCGCTGCGGCGCAGAAGTGGGTCGACGCAAATGCCGCCGTCGTTGCCGGCTGGCTGAAGTAAGTCACAGACATCACGCGCGGATCATTCCGCACAGCACACGATGCCCGCTGGTCGTCATTGACCGGCGGGCATCGTCGCGTCCGTCACCCGTGTTCGTCACAGAGCGGCACGTTTTTGGATGCGTAACCGGGCACAATGGCCCCAATGTCTGTCACACCTGCTCATCACGATTTCCCCATCTACGCCGAGGGGCTCATGCGCCATTTCGGCGACGTCAAAGCCGTCGACGGCGTCGACCTGCAAGTGAATGCCGGTGAGGTGTTTGGTTTTCTCGGGCCAAACGGCGCCGGAAAGAGCACCACCGTACGCATGCTCACCACCCTCCTACGACCAACAGCAGGCGTCGCCCGCGTCGCTGGTTTCGACGTCGTGAAAGAAGCCGATCAGGTTCGTCGCCGGATCGGTGTCGCATTGCAGGACGCGGCGATCGATCCACTGATGACCGGCCACGAACTGCTCGCCTTGCAAGCCGTTCTGTACGGCATCCCCAAATCTCACGTGCATAGCCGAAGTCATGAACTGCTTGAACGGGTGGGCCTCACCGGCGCTGCCGACCGACGCGTCGGCACCTACTCCGGCGGCATGCGTCGTCGCCTCGACCTCGCGTTGTCGCTGATTCATCAGCCCACCGTGTTGTTTCTCGACGAGCCAACCACCGGCCTCGACCCAATGAGCCGGCTCGCGTTGTGGGAAGAGGTCCGTCGACTCAACGCAGAAGGAACTACGGTGTTGCTCACCACGCAGTACCTCGAAGAAGCCGACCAACTCGCCGACCGCATCGCGATCATCGACCACGGCAAGATCGTGCGCCAAGGTGAGCCACGCGAGCTCAAAGCGCAGGTCGGGGCACCGACTCTGGTGATCACGGTTCCACCCGGTCAGCTCGATGCGGCGCGCGAGGTGCTACGAGGGTTCGGCGAGCTCCGTCCAACGTCTGAAGGGTCGCTCGGCGTAGGCCTCACCGCCGGAGCCGAAGCTGTGCCTGGCGTTGTTCGTGCGCTCGACGAAGCGGGCATGCAGGTGCAGCACCTCGAACTCAACGAGCCGAGCCTCGACGACGTGTTTGCCGAAGCAACCGGCTACCGGCTCGAAGGGGCCGCCTCCGCCGCCGGTCTTCCCCAAGCCCAGGGCGCTGAGGGTGGCACCGGTAAGCGAGTTCGCAAGCCGCGCAGGGATGCTCAGCCGTGACCGCGACGACCGTTTCGAATCGAAGCGAGTTTGCCCATTCAGCCGAAACGCGTCACCTGTGGTTGCAGACCATGGCCATGTCGAAGCGAAGTGTTATTGCCATCGTGCGCCAACCAGCGCTCGTCATTCCATCGCTCGTCTTCCCGCTCTTCTTCGCTGCGCTCGGTTCGTCGTCGTTTAGCCGGGCCACGCATTTGCCGGGGTTCCCGAAGGTCGATTCGTTTCTTGCGCTCTCGCTTGCGGCCAGCGTGCTGCAGGGGGTGCTGTTCGGCTCGGTCAACGGCGGTGCCGCGCTCGCCGTTGATATCGAAACCGGTTTTTTCGATCGGTTGTTGGCCTCGCCCACGAGCCGCGTCAGCATCCTCGTCGGTCGACTTGCAGGCAGCGCACTGTTCGGCGCCGCGCAAGCGTTGTTCTTCACGCTCGTGATGATTGGCTTCGGCGTCAACGTTCGTGCCGGTGTCGGTGGCGTGCTGCTCATCGCCCTCACCGGAGGTCTGATCGGCATGTCAATTGGCGGATTCATGGCTGCCATGGCCTTGCGCACCGGATCGGCCGAGGCGGTGCAGGGCATCTTCCCGCTGCTGTTCATCAGCATGTTCTTCTCATCGGCATTCTTTCCACGCGAAACCATGCAGGGCATCTACCGCACCATTGCCAACTACAACCCGATGTCGCACTTGTATGAAGGCATGCGCGATCTCGTCATCCGCGGTTGGTCATTCGAGGCAGTTGCCAAGGCGTTGCTCATTCCCGTCGCCATCGGTTTTGTCTCGATACCACTTGCTCTGCTCGCCCTGCGCCGAAAGCTGCGTGCCGTATGACCGCCTCGATCATGTCCACCGCTCCTGCCACAAAGACGTCGGTGATACGCGCCGCCAAGGGTCTGATGCTGCGCGGCTTACGCTCAATCACGCGCCTTCCGTCGGCTTTCTTTCCGGCGATGCTGATGCCGATCTTCCAATGCGTGGCGTTCAGCGGCACGTTCTTTGCGATCACCCAGGTGCCGGGTTTTCCCACCGATCGCTCGATCAACTGGTTCATGCCCCTCGGCGTGCTGATGGGTTCAGCGTTCAGTGGTGTCGGCCTCGGCTTCAGCCTCATCCGCGATCTTGAAACAGGTTTCTTCGACCGGTTGCGAATGTCGCCAGCACCACGCAATTCGCTCACCCTCGGCCCGCTGCTGACATCGTGGTTGCGCACGCTCATCGTCGTGACTGCGGTGATGAGTGTGGGCTTCGCCCTCGGCGCGCGACTTTCAGGTGGCCCGCTGGGGGTGCTGGTCCTCTACGTCGCCGCGCTCGGGATCGCCACGATTGCCACCGGCTGGGGTCTCGGCCTCGCGTACATCTTCAAAGACATGCGCGGCGCGGCGATCATGCAGCTCGGCCTGTTCATCTCGATGTTCTTGTCCACGGCACAAGCTCCCCTCAGCGTGATGACGGGTTGGCTGCACAGCGTTGCGTCGGTGAATCCGATCACCAACATCCTTCGGCTGTCACGTCAGGGCTTTCTCAACCGCACCGTCGAGGGCCAGCGCATCGGTGGCACGGTCACATGGCACAACTCATGGCCGGGCCTTCTTGCGATCCTTGTGTTGTCCACACTCATGCTCGTCTTCGCGCGACGCGGGCTCAACAAACTGGACAAATAGCGAGCTTTTTCGCAATCTTGCTCTGTCGTATCGCACAGACCCCCTCAGATGAGGCATGATTGCAGTCGCCATTGGGGCACGTGGCCCACAACGACTTTGGCTACCGATCGAAGGGGATTGCATCGTGCAAATTCGTGTCACCGTGAACGGCACTACACACGACAGCGACGTCGAACCGCGCACGCTGCTGGTTCATTACGTACGCGAGCAGTTGGGCCTCACCGGCACCAACGTTGGCTGCGACACGTCCTCGTGCGGAGCGTGCACCCTGCATCTCAACGGCGAGGCCGTCAAGAGTTGCACTGTCTTGGCAGTACAAGCCGACGGCCAGCAAGTGGCCACCATCGAAAGCCTCGCCGTCGACGGCGTGATGCATCCAATGCAGACCGCATTCATGGAGAACCACGGCCTACAGTGCGGTTATTGCACACCGGGCATGGTGATGGCCTCAATCAGCCTCTTGAACGAGAACCCGAATCCAACCGAGGAAGAGGTGCGCCTCGGTCTCGAAGGAAACCTCTGCCGTTGCACGGGTTACCACAACATCGTGAAGTCCGTGCTTGCGTGCGCGAACGCGGCAACTGTTTCCGGGGGTAAGTGATGATTCCTGCAGCCTTTGATTACAAGCGCGCCGGGTCGGCAGCTGAGGCCATTTCGCTCATTAGCGAGTACGGCGATGATGCCAAGTTTCTGGCAGGCGGACATTCGCTGCTGCCGCTGATGAAGTTGCGCCTGGCGCAGCCATCGGTGCTCATCGACATTGGCCGCATTACCGACTTGTCCTACATACGCGACGCAGGCGATCACATCGCAATCGGTGCGCTCACACGTCACATGGACGTCGAGAATTCCACCGTGCTTGCCGAGCACGTGCCGCTGTTGGCGGCCGCAGCATCGAACGTCGGCGACGCGCAGGTGCGCCATCGCGGCACCATCGGTGGCAGCATTGCTCACGCCGACCCCGCATCTGATTTGCCCGCAACCACGCTGGCACTCGCCGCGACCTATGTGGTGCAAGGACCCAATGGCACGCGCGAGATTGCCGCGAAGGATTTCTACCTTGGCTTTCTCGAGTCTGCGTTGGCAGCCGACGAGATCATCACCGAGATCCGAGTGCCGAAAATGGCTGGGGCGGGTTGGAACTTTCAAAAGTTCAACCGTCGCGCCCAGGACTGGGCCATTGTCGGCGTGGCGGCTTGGCGCCGCGGCAACGAGTCAGGCGTCGGTCTCGTCAACATGGGGTCTACGCCCATCCTCGCCAGCAGCGTTGCTGCCGCAATCGCGCAGGGTGCGAGCGTTGCCGACGCGGCCAAGCTTGCTTCAGCTGACGCCGATCCGCAGGCCGACCTCAACGCAAGCGTTGAGTACCGCACGCATCTCGCCGAGGTTCTGGTTCGCAGGGCGCTCGACGCCTCTTCGTGAGCATCCGAACTTCTGGTCGCCTGATCTTCTGAGCTCGCGAACGACGCCCGTTGGGCAACACCGATGTGTAGCGTTGTGAATCGTGTCTGAGTCGACCCACGACGTTGTCGTTCCCTCTGGGGACGCACTACATCCCGATTCTGTCGCGCCTCGGCCACGTCGGGTTGGCGATGTCGTGCCCCAAGATCCATGGCGCATCGCCCGGCTCGCGGGTTTTGGACTGTTTGTGGCTGGCTACATCTGGTGGTTCGTCGCCAAGGGTCTGATCATCGACCGCATTTCTGTGGCCATCTCGGTCGGCATCTTCATCACCATTGGTCACGTTGGTCGACCCCTACGCCGGTGGGCGTGGTTGCTGATCGACGTTCTGTGTTACTGCGTGATGTGGTTGGCGTACGAACAGACCCGCGGTGGCGCCGACCGCGCTGGCTTTCCACTACAGGTCGAGGCACCGCGCAATATCGATCGATTTCTCTTCTTCGGCGCCGACCCAACAGTGTGGATGCAGCAGCATTTCTATGATCGGAACTACATCCATTGGTACGACAAAATCGCCTCGGCCACCTACTTCACCCACTTCATCTTTCCGGTCATTGCGCTCGCCGTGCTGTGGGTCACAAGTCATCGTGAATGGGCACGTTTCATGAAGCGGTTCGCAAGTCTGCTCTTCGTTGCCTGCACCATGTTCGTACTGTTGCCCACGGTGCCACCGTGGATGGCTGCAGACAGAAAGCACTCGTACAGAATTCTGCCGCCACTCGCCCGCCACACCGGCCGTGGATTTTCGTCAATGGGTCTGAAGGGTTTCGTCAACACCTGGAACAGTGCGCTCGATTGGGGAAATGCGATTGCCGCGATGCCATCGCTGCACGCCAGTTTTGCGCTCTTCATTCCCGCGTTCTTCTTGCCGCGTATCAAGCCGATCTGGTTGAAGGTGCTCGTGCTCACGTTCCCGCTGATCATGGCGGCGTCGCTGGTGTATTTTGGTGAGCACTACGTGATCGACGCGCTTGCCGGATGGACGATTGTGGGTTTGTCGTTTCTCTTCTGGGGCTGGTTCGAGCGTCGTCAACGTCGGGTTCGGGCAACACGTGCGCGTATGGCACTCACGCCCCTGGTGCCGACAGGTGGTGCCGACATGATGGTGCCGACATGATGGTGCCCACATGATGGTGCGGCGCGTCTTGCTCGACGGAGATTTCATCGATGCTGTCGCCGACATCAACTCGGCCAACCACACCGATGCAACGGCTCTGTACCTCACGCTCGTCGACGGTTACACAGCCGGCAACGAGTTGCTCTTCGCTCTGTCGTCCACGCTCGCGCGGGTGCCCAAGTCCGTTCAGCGAACCACGTTTGCGCCAGTATGCACCGTGTGGGTTGCTCGACAGCATCGCTCGGCTGCGCGTCGGGTGCGTGCCGAGGTGTCGGCCAACGCTGCACTTACGCTCGTGATGCTCGACACCGAAAACATTCGCACGATCGCGACGCTCAGCGCGGAGTTCGCGGGTTTCGATTTGCAGTTACTCACCAGTGCTCACCGACCCGCGGCAGACTCCTGACTCAGAGCGCGTCGTCAGCCCGAAACAACCTCAATGATGAGGCGTGCGGGATTCGATGCCATCGACACCTTGAAGGCGGGCCTGCCACGCACGCCAACAGCCCAATTCGACACAGCTTCAAAGTCACCGATTTGCACAAGTTTGAGCACCACACCACCCTCGACGTTGATCGCCTGCGGACCGGTGTAGGTCTGTGTCGCAGGATTCGTCGACTGATCGAGGCCGGTGCCACCAAAACTTATTTGGAGAGCACTGTCGCCCGGCAACACCACTGCCAGATCGGACGGATCTTGTTTCACGGGCAACGGCACGTAACGCACGTGATAGTTCGTCGGTGCCTCGGACATCTGGAACACGATGCGATCCAAGCCGACGAGGTGTTGCGCCGTCACTGCCTTGAGTAACACCCTTGGAGCGGCCGTACAGCATCCACTCGTGGGCACGAGCACAGGATTGGTTGAGGCACCGAATACCTGCGTACCTCCCAGGGTGGTGGCGACGGTGGTCGGCTCGGTGGACGACACGTCGGACGACGACGTGGATGACGCCGGCGACGTGGACGAAGGCGCTGAGGTCGACGAGTCCGAGATCGCTGTTGAAGGCGCTGTCGCCGACGAGGTCGGGGGCAACGTCTGGTTCGAGGATGACGTTGATGATCTACACCCAGAGATTGCAAATGCAAGAACCCCAGCGATCGACACGACAAAATGGCTGCGGCGGCGCGACCAGTCACGACTGCTCATCACGAGCCTCCTCCCGGCCGTTGCGCAGAACGACTCGCGGTCAGTATCGCGTCACGCAACCCGCTCGGCAAGGCATCAGCCCATGCACTCGAACTGCACTGCAGCACGCTCGCCAATCCATGGTCGGATGATCTCACCGCGAACCCGATCGTGCTCAGGGTGAGCGTCGTAGATGCGCCAGCCGTCAACCGACGCGAACGTGGCAACGATGGCAAAGTCCATGTTCGCGGCACCATGCGCACCGACGTCGGGCCCGCACTGGTACGTCAGAATCTCGGATATGAGCGCAGGTAACGATTCGAGCGAGTCCTGAATTCGCCGAATCTGCTCAGCTGTCGTTTCTGGTTTCCAACGGAAGGAGGCAACGTGGGTGATCACAACAAACCACCATAGGCGCCTCCGTCGACGTGCATCTGCACGCCGGTGACGAACTTGGCGTGATCGCTGCACAAGAACGTGACGACATGTCCGAAGTCGTCGGGATCGCCCATCACACCCGCGGGAATGCCCATGGCCGCAGCGTCGGGGGTGGTGCCGTACAACTGCGTGACACGACCGGTGAGGTGCAGCCCGGGCTGCACACTGTTCACGGTGACGCCGTCGTGAGCAACCTCACGTGCCACCGTCTTGAGAAAACCTGTTACCCCGGCACGCGCAGTGTTCGACAGGATGAGCGTAGGTATCGGTTGGCGCACCGACACCGAGGTGATCGCTACAACGCGTCCCCACTTGCGCTCCTGCATTGCGGGTATCGCCGCCTTGCACATGCCCACGATGCTCAGAAGGTTGAGATCGATGCCCACTTGATAGAGGTCGATATCGGTCGAGGCGAAGGTACCAGCGGGTGGACCGCCCGAATTGGCGACGAGAATGTCGATGCCACCAAGTGCGTCGATCGCTGCGGCCACGAATTCGGCTCCACCTTCGGCGGATGAAACGTCGCACACCAACGGTACGCAACCGTGGCCGATCGCGATAGCGGCAGCTTCTATCCGCGCACGGTCACGACCACAAATGACGACTTCGGCGCCCTCGGCGGCCAGCGCCTTTGCGGTGGCACGACCAAGCCCGGCCGAGGCACCAGCAACAGCGGCGCGCTTACCTGCAATACCTAGCTCCATACGGACGACCGTAGCCGCCGACGAAGTAGGGTGACGTCCACAAGGTGGTGAAACCATGGACGACGATGCGATCGACGAATTTCATCTCGACGCCATTGCCGATGCGGACCCGTATCCCTACTGGTACGAAGATGTCGACGAACCAGATTCCAATGTCACGCTGGTTCGTGTGGTCAGCTGCGACCTGTGCATCGTGGGCGGGGGCTACGCAGGGCTCTGGACCGCAATCATCGCCAAGGAACGAGACCCGTCTCGCAACGTGATCCTGATCGATGCGCATGAGGTCGGCTCGGCGGCCAGCGGGCGCAACGGCGGTTTCATGGAGAGCAGCCTCACGCACGGCATCGCCAATGGCCAAGAGCGCTTCCCTGAGGAACTCGATGTGCTCGAAGACCTCGGGCTGAAGAATCTCAACGACATCGAAGCAGCGATCAAGCGCTACAACATCGACTGCGACTACGAACGCACAGGCGTCATCGATATCGCCACCACCTCGCACAGCGACTCGTATTTCGAAGAACTCCGCGACGACTATCAACAGCTGCGCACGCTTGGCCAAAAGGTGGAATTGCTCGATGGTCCAGCAATGCGCGGCGAGGTGAACTCACCCACCTACACCGGTGGATTGTGGCGCAAGGACCGAGCGGCAATTGTCGACCCAGCGCGATTGGTCTGGGGACTCAAGGCCGCGGCAGAGTCACTCGGCGTCACGATCTACGAAGACACGAAAGCTCTCTCGATCGACAAAGACGGGGTCGGAGTGATCGTTCGCACGCCGCTCGGCGCGGTGCGGGCGGGCAAAGTCGCGTTGGCCACCAACGCGTTCAAACCATTGCTGAAGCGTCTCAGTCACTACATGGTGCCCGTGTACGACTACTGCATGGTCACCGAGCCGCTCACCCCCGCGCAGCTCGCCGACATTGGGTGGACCAATCGTCAAGGTCTCAGCGACATCTCGAATCAGTTTCACTACTACCGACTCACCGAGGACAACCGCATTCTGTGGGGCGGCTACGACGTCATCTACTACTGGCGCGGCAAGATCAACTCCGAACTCGAGAGTCGCCCCGAAACCTGGGCCAAGCTGTCGAAGCATTTCTTCACGACCTTCCCGCAACTCGAGGGCGTCAAGTTCACCCATGCGTGGGGCGGCGTGATCGACACGTGTAGTCGGTTCTGCGTGTTCTTCGGTGGCGCGATGGGCGGTCGAGTTGTGTATGCGCTTGGCTATACCGGCCTTGGCGTGGCATCAACCCGTTTCGGCGCGGAAGTCATGCTCGATCTGCTCGATGGCAAACGCAGCAAGGCAACGCAGACAGCGTTCGTCAAGGACAAGCCGTTGCCCTTTCCGCCTGAGCCATTTCGCTTCATCGGCATTCAAGCAACACGCTGGTCGCTCAATCGCGAGGACTCCACGGGCAAGCGCAACCTTTGGCTACGCACGCTCGATCGAGCAGGTCTCGGTTTCGACAGTTAGCGCGGATAATCGTCGCGTGCGGCCATGCGCGCGAGACGAATCGTCGCTGTCTCTGCATGCCCTTGCAAACCATCCACCAGCCCGAACGCCTCAGCGTCGAGCGCGATCTGTTGGGCCGCGATTGGATCGACAACGCGTTGCCACGTGAGCGTCTTGAGGAACTTGGCCACGCTGAGACCGCCGGTATATCGCGAGGCCGCTTGCGTGGGCAACGTGTGATTGGTGCCCGTACAACCTTTGTCGGAGTATGTGACAGTTGCGTCGGCACCGAGGAACAATGACCCGTAGTTGCGCAGTCGACGCAGATACCAGTCGTCGTCGACGGTGTGTATCTCAAGGTGCTCACACGCGATCCAGTCGGCCATCGCCGCCGACTCGTCACGATCGTTCGCTACGAACACCATTCCGTAGTCACGCCAAGCTGCGGCGGCAACATCGTGGTTCACCATCGTGGGGAGTTGACGCTCGATTTCGGCGATGACCAGTCGTGCAAATGCCTCGCTGTAGGCAATGAGATAGGCGGGCGAATTTGGGCCATGCTCGGCCTGACCAAGCAGATCGGCAGCCACAAGAACCGGGTCGGCTGAGTCATCGCACAACACTGCGACCTCTGACGGCCCGGCCAGCAGGTCGATGCCCACCCGTCCAAAAAGCTGCCGCTTGGCTTCCGCCACAAAGCTGTTACCCGCGCCGCACAGCATGTCGACTGGCCCCATGCCTTCGAGCCCGAATGTCATCGCGGCAAGAGCCGGCACTCCGCCGAGGCAGAACATTGCATCAGCGCCCGCGGTGGCCGTCACCCACGTCATCGCCGGTGATGGACCGGACCCATCGGGCATCGGTGGCGTGCACGTCACGACTCGATCGACGCCTGCGACTTTGGGCACCACAACACTCATCAGTGGCGACGACACGATGGGATATCTGCCACCCGGCAGATACGTACCCACCTGTTCGACGGGTATCTGCCGGTGGCCGATGAGCAGGCCGGGCATCGGAGAGAACTCCGTATCGACCAAGAGCGACCGTTGGTGTTCGGCGAATCCGCGTACCGTGTGCACACTGCGCTGGAATGCCTCACGGAACTCGTCTGGCAACGTTGCTGCCGACCTCGCGATCTCCGCTGAGCCAATCTCGAAGCTGTCAGGGTTCCAGCCGTCAAGTTCGCGCGAGTAACGGCGAACTGCATCGATGCCATCACGTTCAATAGTGAGCAGCATCTCGGTGACTCGAGCCTGCACACTTGCATCGGCCGCGTTGCTCGGCGCCGCGGTGGGGTGCTTGAGGATGTTCCAGTCACGAGACGGAAGCGGTCGTGCTGCCATGGCGATCTCCTTCGATAGCTCGTTCGAGCCTAACAATGAGGGGTTGGCAACTACCTTTCAATGCGTCGCAGAACGACCGTCGACCGCGCTGGCACGGTCACGAAACCATCCACGATCACTGACGGCACACGGCTCGACGCGAGCGCCACTTCAAAGCGACCAGATGCCTGCACCACGAAGTCGAGCGGCTCCCACCACGCGTTTGCAATCACATACAGATCGCCCCACGACCACGCAAGAGAATGCGACGACGATGACAGATCGGGTTCGGGACCGACTCCGTGCATCGAGATCAGTTCGTCCCCGCCGAGCGCACGCAGAGAGATGAGCGAACGAACAAATTCGGTGAGATCGGCGAAGTGGCTGGCGCGTTCCCAGTCGAGCCACGCGGTTGCATTGTCCTGGTTGTACGCGTTGTTATTGCCGCGCTGTGTCTGGGCAAATTCGTCGCCAGCCAGCAGCATTGGTACACCACGAGACAGCAGGACAACGACCAACACGTTGCGCATCTGGCGAGCGCGTAACTCGACCACGTCAGCGTGTCGTTCAGCCTCGATCGCTCCGAGATCGTCGCCCTCCCATCCACAATTCCACGAACGATTGTCATTCGTGCCGTCGGTGTTGTGATGACCGTTCTCTTCATTGTGTTTGTGCTCGTAACTCACGAGGTCGTAGAGGGTGAAACCATCGTGCGCGGTCACGAAGTTGATGCTGCGCTGCGACTCGCTGCCGAACAGATCGGGACTTGCCTGAACGCGCTGTGCAACCAACGCGGCAAACCCCTCCTCGCCACGCACGAACGAACGAACGTCGTCGCGAAACCGACCGTTCCATTGCGCCCATGTACCACCGGGGAAGGAGTCGCCGAGTTGGTATGCACCAAGATCCCATGGTTCGGTAATCAATCGCAGACCTCGCACGGCCGCGAACGTTGTGATCTCATCGATAAGCGCGCTCCGCGATTGCGCCATGCCGTCGAGATCGCGACCGAGAATCGAACCGAGGTCGAAGCGAAACCCATCGACGCCAAGGTCGGCATAGCGACGCAACGAACCCATGATGAGCGTGGCCGCTGCGTGGTGAGCAGCGCGCACCATGTTGCCGCACCCCGTGTCGTCGCGGTACGCGCCAGCGTTGTCGACGATGTAATACGCGTCGTCATCGATGACGCGAAGGTGGTACGCGGGACCATGTGTGTCCTCCTCGGTCGTGTGGTTATACACCACGTCGAGTAGGACCTCGATGCCCGCCGCGTGGAACGCGTCCACCATGTCGACGAACTCACGCTCTGGATCAGTACCGGCCACGAGCGTGTGATCCAACGCATTCCACGCGAGGGGCATGTACCCCCAATAGCTCCCCTCTTCGGGGTCACCTTGGTGTACCGGCAACAGTTCGACCGCTGTCACACCGAGCGAAGCAATGTATGCAACGTGATGGCGCAGACCGGCAAACGTTCCGCGCAGGTCGATTGGCACGTGCGGCGCCAGGCGAGTGGCACCGCGAACGTGCAGCTCGTAAATGATCAGTGCCGACGATGGGTGACGAGGCCCGCGAGTTGCAGCGGTTGGCATTGCGCCGCGACGCAACACCGCCATCGGTGAGTGCCCTTGCGTGTCGACTCCGCGAATTCTTGCAGCGTCACGATCATGTTCCGGTGGGAACCACACGTGCGTCGCCTCTGGGTCGAGCACGAACTTCGTCGGGTCGAACCGGGCTGAAGCGCCGACAACCCGAAAGCCGTACAAATCGGCCGAACCGAGTGCCGACGCAGAGACAACTGCCGACCAGGCATCGCCGGACCGCGTCATAGCTACGTCGAGCACCGCCGACGTCGGATCGCGCCGGTCCGCTATCTGTAGTCGTACTGACCTCGCACCCGCGCTCCAGAGCGTGATCGCCCACGCCTGCGCAGCATCGTCCCATGTCGCACCCATCCGTTGATCTTCGCCGATCCGAGTGGGGTTCGTATAGTCCCGTACCTCAACACATGGTCCTGTACCTCTAGCCTTGCACCGATGTTTCAATCGAGCCTGACCGTCAACGATGTATCCACTGCGTTGGCCACGAACGACTACCTCGCCGACGAGGGTCTTACCACTGCAATCTTCCTGGCGTTGGCGCTGCACCGTCCGTTACTGCTCGAGGGTGAAGCCGGAGTCGGAAAGACAGAGGTCGCAAAAGTGCTGAGCCGCTGGACGGGCGGCGAGCTCATTCGTCTGCAGTGCTACGAAGGTATCGACGCGAGTCAGGCCGTGTACGACTGGGACTACAGCCGTCAACTCCTGCACCTTCGCGCGGCTGAAGCGAGCGGCGAGGCACAAGGTGTCGGCACCGTCGCCCTCGAAGGCCAGCTGTACAACGAGCGCTTCTTGTTGAAGCGCGCGCTACTTCGCGCGATCAGCCCCGTCACCGGTCCCCCACCCGTATTGCTCATCGATGAGATCGATCGAGCCGACGATGAATTCGAGGCGTACCTGCTCGAGGTGCTCAGCGATTTTCAGATCACCGTGCCCGAGTTGGGCGTGTTTCATGCCGACCGTCCACCGATCGTCATCCTCACGAGCAACCGCACACGAGACGTCCACGACGCTTTGAAGCGACGTTGTCTCTATCACTGGATCGAGCACCCCACGTTCGAACGCGAGGTGCAGATCGTTCGACTTCGAGTGCCGTATGTCAGCCAGGAGTTGGCCCGCCAGGTGGCCGCCGCTGTGGAAACCCTCCGCGGTCTCAACCTGTTCAAGCCGCCGGGCGTCGCGGAGACCATCGATTGGGCAACGGCGCTCGGTCGGCTCGGTCTCAACGAGTTGTCCGAGGCATCGGTGAGCACAACGTTAGGCACGGTCTTGAAGTACCGCGAGGATCTTGAGCGTGTGCATCAACACGGGGTTGCCGACCTGGTGAAGCAAGCCGTCGAACGAGGCACTCAGCACGGCTGATGACCACACGGCTGATGATCACACGCTGATGACCACACGTTCACCACACGCCGAACAAGGTGGGCGCAGTGAACCTCCAACGGCTACGCACGTTGCCGAACGGATGGCCATTGCCTTTGCACGGTTGTTGCGCGGCTTGGGCCTCAGTGTTCCGATTGGTTGCGTACTCACGTTCACCGAAGCGCTTGGCGCTGTAGGTGTCAGCGAGCGCGCTCGGGTCTACTGGGCGGCACGGGCAACGCTTGTGCGACGCCCCGAAGACCTCGCACTTTTCGACCGAGCCTTCGCCGTGTTTTGGGAAGCACGACACGCCGACGCCGAGGCGGGCGTCGATGAGGAACCGCAGCACATCACCATTGAAATGGATGACGGCGACACCAGTGACAACGACGACCAAGATGCTGGCGAACCCAACGATGACCCCACGATCCATCTTCGGTTCAGCGCGATGGAAGTGCTTCGCCACAAGGACTTTGGCGCATACACCAGCGACGAGCTACAACTGGCGCAACAGCTGATGAGCCGACTCCGCTTCGTTGGCCCGCCACGGCAGTCTTTGCGCCTATCCGCCTCAAAGCGCCAAGGCCGACGGCCCGATCTGCGCCGCACGGTGCGCTCTTCCCTGCGATCGGGCGGCGAGCCGATTCGGCGTTACTACCGCGAACCTGGCGAACGAATGCGGCGATTGGTGCTGTTGCTCGATGTCAGCGGATCGATGGAGCCTTACGCACGTGCGTTACTCCGTTTTGTGCAGGCGGCCGTCGCAGGGCGCCAACGAGTTGAAGCGTTCGCGATGGGAACACGATTGACACGAGTCACCAAGGAACTTGGCAGCCGCGACCCAGATAAAGCGCTCACCCTCGCCAGCAACCGGGTGAGCGACTGGAGCGGCGGCACACGTTTGGGTGAGTGTCTGCGTCGATTCAACGACGATTGGGGCGTGCGCGGAATGGCACGCGGTTCGATCGTGGTCGTGCTCAGCGACGGCTGGGATCGCGGCGAACCGCTGTTGCTCGCCGAACAGATGCAGCGGCTGCAACGCATCACCCAGAACCTGATCTGGGTCAATCCGCTCAAGGTCACACCCGGCTACGCGCCGCTGGCGCGTGGGATGGCCGCCGCCTTACCGTATGTTGATCACTTCGTGGAGGGTCACTCGCTGTCAGCTATGGAAGAGCTCGCACGAGTCATCGCCGGCACACCGACAAGGACTACCCATGCGTGAGATTCTCGATGACATCGAACGGTGGCGGAACAACGGTCGTCGTGTTGCGGTGGCGCGCGTGGTGAACATCGAGGGCTCCGGCCCTCGTGATCCGGGCGCCTCGATGGCCGTCAACGAAGATGGCGAGGTCGCTGGTTCTGTGAGCGGGGGCTGCGTAGAAGGCGCTGTCGTCGGCGAGGCGCTCGCGATACTGCACGGCGACCACCAACCCAAGCTCGTCACTTTCGGCTACAGCGACGATGAAGCGTTCGCTGTCGGCCTCACGTGCGGCGGCATCATCCATTTGTTCATCGAACCGTTGGATTGGTGAGCCGGTGGTAGAGCCCGTGTCGATCTATACCCAGTTACGCGACCGCATTCGCGCGGATCAACCGGTGGGGCTATGCACGGTGATCGATGGCCCCCACGTGGGTGCCAAACTCCTCATCACCCCTGACCACATCGCCCAAGGATCACTCGGTCATCCCGAGCTTGATCGCATCGTGGCTCGCGACTCACTTGCCGAACTCGAGGCTGGCCGCAGCGGTGTGCGTCACTATGGCCCGCACGGCCAGACGACTCCCGAGGACCTGATCGACACCGATACGGTGAGCGTGTTTGTCGAGAGCTTCGCGCCACCACCCCAGATGTGGATCTTCGGAGCGGTCGATTTCACCGCAGCGTTGGCCAAGGTTGCCAAGGTGTTGGGCTATCGGGTCACAGTGTGCGACGCCCGCGAGGTGTTCGCCACCCGCCGCCGGTTCCCGATGGCTGACGAAGTATTGGTGTCGTGGCCAATGCCGGTGTTCGTCGAACGGGGCCACCAACTGGGCACGCGCGATGCCGTGTGCGTGCTCACCCACGATCCAAAATTTGACGTGCCGGCGGTTCTCGGAGCGCTCGGCACCACGGTTGGATACATCGGCGTGATGGGCAGTCGTAAAACGCACGACAAACGAATGGAGCGCCTCACCGAGGCGGGACTCACCCAGCCCGAACAGATCGATCGTCTGATGTCGCCCATCGGACTCGATATTGGCGCTCGTACGCCCGAAGAAACTGCGATCTCGATCTGCGCTGAGATCATTGCCCGCCGCACTCGTCGCGACACGCCGTCGTTACGCGACGGAGTTGGCGCTATTCACGGCATGACCTGATCTGCACCCACGCGTTGGCCGACTGACTCGCGACGCATTCAGGACCGCTGTGTAGACCGCGGTGTAGCAGGTGGGTTCAGCTGGTGGGGTCACCGAATCGAAGCGTCTTGCGATTGTTCATCGTGGAGACCTCAACCGTGCGGCCCGTGGAGGGAGCGTGCACAATCGTGCGGTCGACGCCGAGGTACATCATCACGTGTCCGGGGAAAAACGCGAGGTCGCCCGCTTGAGCCGTGTCTTGGGTACGACGTGCAGCGTCGTTGATCTGGCTGCGTGACTGATGAGCGATAGACAGACCTGCGACGGCCCATGCGTACGAAGTGAGGCCCGAGCAGTCGAACCCCTCGCCGGCAATGCTCGTGTTGCGTTGATACCGAACACCCAGTTGCGAAAAGGCGGCCATCAGCGCGGTTTGATGTGGATAATCGGCTGCGGCCCACGCCTGCATCATGCGCGCGGGATCGACTCCGAGGCGATTGGCGATTTCGGTTGCGATGGCGTCACGACTCGCGGTGTAACGGGTCCGCGCGTCGGCAATGACTGTCGCGTCGGCGGCGTCACGCGCTGTTCGCCCGCCGGTGCCCTGCAATGTCTGGAGGTCGAGCACGGCCTGCGCGGCAACTGGCGCGAGTGGATCGTTGCGTACGACCGGCGGCGTGGACCGAGCGGCGCTTGCGACCGAAGCGGTAACGGCGATGAAGCTGAAGCACGACGCAATCGTGAGAGCAATGACACCGCTGCGTGTGAATGTGTGTTTACGAGCGTTCCGGCTGCTGTTGTGCGCCATGAGTTTCCCGCCTCCGTTTGTACGTAGATCCCCGTCGGATCAAGTTCTGGCTTGAGCTGCTGAGGCTCAGGTCGTGAAGCGCCAAACGAGAGCGCAACCTTGCATTCGTTACGGACGACACACTATCGACATCAAATTGCAATAATCAACATGTTCGTAACCTTTTCGTCATGTAGCAATCGCTTCCGTTTGTCATCGGCTGTTGTGGTTCCGATGGACGTGGCGGCCATCCGGAGGTGGCAGGCTGTGCAAACTATGGAGAATCACCCTGTTCAGAGCATCGATTCGGGATCTGCGCTGAACACGACTTGCGCCGTGCTGCTGGCAGCGGGAGGCGGCAGCCGCTTCACGGGTTCGTCACACAAACTCGTTGCATTGCTGCGCGGTCGGCCCGTATATCAGTGGTCGCTCGATGCCGTTGCGTCCGCCGATCTGGCCCATGTCATCGTCGTCACCGGTTCGGTCGATCTCGAACTGCCGAATTGGGTCATTCGCGCGCAGAACACTGATTGGGCGAGTGGTCAGGCGAGTTCGTTACAACGCGGTGTTGCCATAGCCAAGGGCCTCGGCGCAGAGGCGGTGGTTGTTGGATTGGCCGATCAGCCGTTCGTGATGGCGTCAGCGTGGCGTGCAGTGGCACACGCGCCCCAGCCGATTGCAGTGGCCACCTATCGCGGAGAGCGCGGGCACCCGGTTCGACTGCACCGATCGGTTTGGGCCGACTTGGCGAGCGAAGGAGACCAAGGTGCCCGTAGCCTAATGGCCCTACGCCCTGAATTAGTTGGTGAAGTCGCCTGTGAGGGCTCTGCAGCCGACGTCGACACGATGGAGGATCTCCAGCAATGGAACTCGTCAACGAATTTGTTGTAAATCGCCCCATCGACGAAGCGTGGGCGGTGCTCACCGATGTCGAACGCATCGCCCCATGTCTTCCGGGCGCGCAACTGCAAGAGATCGAAGGCGACATTTATCGTGGTGTCGTCAAAGTGAAGGTCGGACCAATCAGCGCAGCGTTGAAAGGTGAAGCACACTTTGTCGAACGCGACGACGTCAATCACCGCGCCGTACTCAAAGGCGATGGTCGCGACACCAAAGGTAACGGCAACGCTTCGGCGCTGATTACGGCCACGCTCAAGCAGACAACAGCTACCAGCGCTACATGCGTGGTGCACACCAAACTCGACATGACCGGCAAGGTCGCCCAGTTCGGCCGAGGTGCTCTCGCAGATATCAGCTCGAAGCTAATGCAACAGTTCGCGAAGAACCTCGACGAGATGCTCGTCAAGGACGCGGCAACGCAAACCTCCACCAGCGAGACCGTTGTGACCCCAACAGCAGCGACCGATACAGGCAGCAATATCGGCGCTGAGCCCAGCGACGAACCAGCTCCCGCCACAGTACGCACCATCAACGGACCCGCTGCTGAACCGATCGATGCATTCAGCCTCGGCGGCAGCGCGATGCTCAAGCGCTTCTTGCCATTCGTCGGCGGCCTCGTTGTGTTGCTGCTCCTCCTTCGCCGCCGTAAGAACTAGCTCAGCCGGTGGTCGCACCATGAACGATCGTGAGCGCGTCGGCGAACTGCTCGGCCGCGAACCCCAGGGCAGCTTTGTTGTGGTTGTCCGCGACGCGCACGGGGATCCTGTCGTGATCCTCAACGAACCGTTTCTCGATGACGGCACACCGATGCCCACGCGCTATTGGCTGATCAGTCGGCCCATCGTGGCGGCGATCGGCCGACTCGAGGCAGCAGGTGGCGTTCGCGAAGCCGAGGCCGCAATCGATCCAGAAAAGCTCGCCGGTGCGCACGCTCGCCACGAGCGCGAACGTAACGCGGCGTTACCCGCCGACTACGTAGGGCCGCGCCCGAGTGGTGGAGTGGGTGGCACTCGCCAGGGAGTCAAGTGCCTCCACGCCCACTACGCCTGGTTCCTGGCCGGCGGCGACGACCCGGTGGGCGCGTGGGTGGCTGAGCGAATCGACGCGTACGCGAAGTGAGTCACGTCACGGTCCTCATCGGTGACGACACCACGCTCATCACGGTCGTGTCGACATCGGACGGCTCGGATGAGTTGAGGCTGCCGTGCGGTATGGCATCGCTCCATGAGCGTCACTTCACCGCCGACCCCCCGTTTCCAGAGGAGCTCACCAACGCCATTGGAGAAATGATCGATCACCTCGACGATGCTCGTCGCCAACTCGATCAGCTTGACAACGCGTCGGCAGTGAGCGTGCAGGGGCGAGTAGCCACGGCGATCGCGGCCGTCGAGTATGGCGGCACACCTGGCGCGCTCACGTTCGAGCTCAGCCGCGACGCTGCCGAAGACGTGTTTCGCACGTTGGCGACAGAAGCCACCGCCGAGCGACGGCACAACCCTGGCTTACCGGCCGATCTCGCGCCCACGATTGTTGCCGGCTGCTGTGCGATGGTTGCACTCTTTCGCGCGTTGCAACTCGACCGCGTCACCGTCGTGCTCGATTCACCAACGCCAACAGCTGCAACAACAACGGCAGCAGCAGCAAGTGAGGGGCTTCGTCATGGGTCTTGACCGTCGACCAATGACGCACCCCGCGGTCCCCACAACGAGTGGGTTGCGGCTCTACGGCAAACGGGTCATGATGCGTCCACTGGTGGCACCCGACTTCTCGTCGTGGAGCGACGTCAGGGTACGCAATGAAAAATGGCTCGTGCCCTGGGAACCATCGCGCTTAGCGAACCAAGGCGATCCCACGCGCGAACGCGATGCGTTTGGCACACGGTGCGCGGCGCGTGATCGCGATCGACAGATGGGCACCGCCTATGCCTTTGGACTCTTCGTCGACAGCGCCGTAGCCGGTGAGGTCAACCTGAATACCGTGGTGCGCGGCGCGCAGCAGAGCGCCACTATTGGTTACTGGATCGATCGCGGGCGCGCAGGCCACGGCTATATCGCTGAGGGGGTATGTGTGTTGATGCGCTTCGCTTTCGAAGAGCTGCACCTTCACCGACTCGAGGTGTGCATCATCCCGCGCAACACCAATAGCCGCAGAGTGATGGACAAGCTGCAATTGCGCGAAGAAGGTGTCGCTCAGCGCTTCTTGGAGATCAACGGCGTGTGGGAGGACCACATCCGTTACGCCATCACCCTCGAGGAGTGGACGGCTCGCCGAGGCGAACTCGCCGAGCGGTGGTTCTAGGCGTGCTCGGCAACCGCACGCGTGACGACGGCTTTGGCCTTACGCACCGACGTACGACGCTTCCACATCTTCATCTTCCAGTGACGTGGGTCTTGCTTGCCGGCGCTGGCCTTGCCCTTTGCAGCGTCGTGGCGATGGCTCGGCACCCAGGCACGACCTGGTTCGTGCAGATCTTCGGGTTCTGAGCCTGCGCTGACCTGATTGGCCACGGATTGCAGCTCGCTATTGATGCGATGCCGCTCATTGTGGGCGTGGGCACGCAGGTCCATTTTGGGCGGCGGCGGAGCCGCTTCCTGCATGTGATGACGCTGGCTCATCTGTGTACCTCCTGTAAGAACGTACTGTTGAAGAACTCCCCTTGAGGCGAACGTACACCCACGCAGGGATGAATAGAAAGCATCATTCAGGTTTTTTTGAGGAGATCTTTTTTTGGAGGTTTGCAATGCGATCTGCGAACCACGGCTGGCGCGTACTCCACACCTGCGGATCGAGTTCGCGCTTCACTGCAGCTGCATGGGCGGCGATGTCGGCCATGTCGAGGATCGTTTGTTTGGTAATGATCGCAAGCTCGCGCGGAGCGCTCGCCGCTCGTGCTGCCATCGTCTGCGCCGCTTCCAGCAGTTGATCGTCGTCGACGCAGCGGTACACCAAACCGACGCGCTCAGCCTGCGCACCATCCATGATCTCGCCGAAAATCACTGCGGCCATCGCAGTTTGCGGACCGGCAATTCGACGAAGCATCCAGGTGTGGCCGCCACCGGGGTGAATGCCGATCTGTAAGAAGCGCGTATCGAATTTGGCTCTTCGTGCGGCCAGTCGCACATCGCATCCGAGCGCGAGGTTCATGCCAGCTCCCACTGCTGCACCGTTCACTGCGGCGAGCGTCGGTAAAGGGCTACGGGCAATGCGCAAGAAGCCCTCGTAGATGGTGCCGAGACTGCCCTCGGACGACTCAGCGAGATTGCCAAGATTTGCCCCAGCGCAAAAGGCCGGCGCGGTGCCGGTGACCACGATTGCACCAATGCCGGGATCGGGCTCGATCTCGTCCATCGCAGCGATGATCTCGGCAACCATTGGCGCCGTCAGCGTGTTGCGTTCCGACGGGTTGTTCAGGGTCAGTGTCGCGACGCGTTCGCTGATGGTGACTTCAACAAGACTCATGTGCAGATTGTCGCATGTGCCAAGGTGACGGTGTGAATGCAATTGAGCCGCTGCCACCCGCTCGCCCAGCAGCAACTGTGATCGTGGCGCGCGAGCACAACGACTCGTTCGAGGTCTTGTTCCTCAAGCGCAGCGAGGTAGGCGCTTTCGCCGGCATGTGGGTGTTTCCAGGAGGTCGTGTCGATGACGACGACATCGGGCACGACGAGGTCAGCCGAGCAGTGTCTGCTGCCCTACGCGAAGCCTGCGAAGAAGTCAACGTTGCGCTCGATCCTGAGTCGTTGATCACGCTGTCGCATTGGACTCCTCCAGCCGTGGCACCAAAGCGATACACAACGTGGTTCTTCGTCGCTCCATGGGCGGGCGACGACGTGCAGATCGATAACCACGAAATCGTCGAAGCGCGTTGGGTTACCCCTGACCACGCACTCACATCTGGATTGCCAATGGCACCCCCAACGCATGTCACGCTCGTGACCCTGGCCCAGGCTGGCTCGTTCGATGGACTCAGGCAACTCGTCGACCAGCGCGGCATCGAGCGTTTCGTGACGGTGCCGACCCAACACGAGGGCGACCTCGTGCTGCTTTGGGAGAACGATGCGGGGTATGAAACCTCGGATCCGACACTCGAAGGGACTCGACATCGGATGGTGATGCGGGCCGGCCTGCCACACACCTACGAACGCACAACGGGTTAGGGTCCAGACACATGTTGGATCACGTCTTTACCGATGCCATCGGCGCGCTGCGCGATGCCTTCGAGGGCGCGTTCCTCGAGCGGCAGGCGTTCGAAGAGCACTTCCAGATCGATGTTCTTCTCGGTGATATCACCTGGGAGACGAGCTACGGTTTGCCGGGCGAAGGGCAACCGCCCCGCGTTGTGGCGCACATCACCTTCGATTGGCCGACGTGGAGTCAGACCGCGTACCGACGTTGGTACGTCGATGAGGTGCTCGATGAACAACCGTCGATCGAGATGGAGATCGTGTTCCGTGTGCAGCGACTCGCCGAGCAGCCGAATCCGGTTCCGGTGCAGTCGATCGTTCCGACTTCAAGTCCGCTGATCGGAAATGAACGTCTCGAGCGAGCTGGTGCCACGGTTGAAATCGGCTACTTCGGCGATCCGGCAGATACGCCCGAATTCGCGATCGAAATCACCTACGAAGGTATCTACGAATTGGCCGAGGAGACCCTCGCCGACGGCGCAAGCAAGTTGCTCGACGAACACTTTGGCACCTTGGGTGCGTGGATTGCAACCACCCTGGTGAAGCTCGGCGATCTCAAGCTGAACTTCGTGCCAGCCGACGACACCGACTCGTAGACCACCGGCGGTGCCTGACAGCATCAACCCATGACCGATGTCGTTCTCCTCGAAGTCAGCAATCGCATCGCGACCGTCACCCTGAATCGGCCGGCGGCGCGCAACGCGCTGAGCACGGAAGTGCTGCGCCTCTTGCCGTCGCTGATGCGCGAGGCGGATCGCCGCGACGACGTCGACGTGGTCATCCTCACGGGCGCCGATCCGGCCTTCTGCGCGGGCCTCGACCTCAAAGAACTCGGATCATCCGGGAGCAACCTCGGATCGGGGGGTGGGTCCAACGCAGGCGGGGCGCACGGTCCATTTCCATCGATGACCAAACCTGTGATCGGCGCGATCAACGGCGTCGCGGTGACCGGTGGCTTTGAGCTCGCCCTGAACTGCGACATTTTGGTGGCCAGCGAACGAGCAAAGTTCGGCGATACACACGCACGCGTCGGCGTCATGCCAGGGTGGGGCCTGACGGTGTTGCTACCGCAGGCGATCGGTGTGCGTCGGGCCAGGGAGATGAGCTTCACCGGCAACTTTCTCAGCGCTGAACAAGCCCTTCGTTGTGGGCTCGTCAATCACGTGGTTGCTCACGATGAGCTGATGCCGACAGCGCGTCGGCTGGCATCAGACATCATCGGAAACGACCAAGCTGGTGTTCGTCAGATTCGGCGAACCTACGCCGCGATCACAGCCGATCAACAAGGTTGGGATATTGAGGCCCGCGACGGCGGCGAATGGGCTCGTTCGATGTTCAGCCCCGACAAGGTGGCCGAGCGCCGCGACGCCATCTTGTCCCGCGGCCGCGACCAATAGGGCGTGAGCGTTACGCAGTTCGCCGGCGCCGGCGGCCGAGTGCGACCAGGCCAGCGCCCGTACCAACCAATACTGCACCGACCCCGACGAGGCCAGGTGTCGCCGCACCCGTCGCTGGCAGCAGCGGACCTTCGCTCGCTTTGACCGCAACCGGACGGGGTGCCAACGCAAGCAGCGCCGGTGCATCAGCAATCGCAACCTGGTGACACTGATTCACCTGGACATCGACAGAGGTGACATGCATCAGGGTGGTGCCGCTGTTGCTGATGGAGATGACACCGCCGTCGACGACGCTGCCGTTGGTCGCAGCGGCACCGCCAATCTGGACCACAGCGGCGGTGGATGAACCTTCGCCCGTGGAGACGGCGGTAGAGCTCACAACTGATTGGACGCCGATCTGGCGTTCGACGGTGACACCTGTGGAAAACGACTCGTTCGCGCCAAGCGCGACGTTGCCTGACCACGAGCTTGTCAGGCTGTGACAAACCTTGCTCGCGTCACTGCCGTAATCCGTTGCCGCGACCCGATGAAGTCCGCCGCTGTGCAGCCCGACGAGAACTACCGCGCCAACAGTCATCTTTGAAACGAGTTGCTTCATCTTGAGCTCTCTCAAATGTGAGTTACACCTGAGGGCCGGTTTCGCGCTCGCTCCTCATTGGGCATTCGCGACCAGCTCGTCGCCCGATGAATCAATGCGTCCCTTGTTGGCTTGAGAGTACCGCTGACACCAGCGCGTGTACAGAAAAACCTCGCAACCGCACCAAGAATGTGCCAAACGACCTACATCTGTTTTGGTTGTGCATCATGCTCAGAGCTGAGCACCACGGTTCTTCAAGTCGTTCGTTACAGCGGCGGCAATGTGAAACGCAAGCAGTTCGGCACCGTTGGAATTGAGGTGAAAGCCGTCAGTGCTGCTGCGCACCCGCTTGCTGAGCCCGTCACGAGGATCGACGACGTACTCCGCGTAACCACCATCGAGCCCGGAAAACAGGTGCCACGAATCGATGAACACCACGTTCGGATGCTGCGCCACCTGACCGCGTACGACCTCATCTTGGATTCTGAGATGAGCAGTGGTGACCGGATCAGTGTCGTTGGGAATACCGACCCAGATGAGGGTACGACCGTCGGCGCTCAGCACATCCATGACGGCACCGACGCGCTTGGCGTACTCGGCGCGCCACTCGGGCGAATCGACCTGCTTGTTGAGACCATGGATCGGCTGCCCGTCGTTACCACCAAAGGTGACGATCACGATGTCAGGGTTGAGCGTTACCATCTGCGTCGCGAAGCGGGCCGGCCAATCAAAGAAATCCGGGCGAGCCAGGCCCGACGAAACCTTGTAGTCGAGCTTGGTGGTCACGACGCCGGTCTTGTTGATGAAACGCTCGAGAAACGGGGCGAACGCCCCAGCGTCGCTGTCGCCAGCAATGTACACGCGGGCCGGGTCGGTGGCTGTTGGCGTGCGGCCCGCGTCGGCAATCGTGGTGGGCGGCAGCGTTGTCGTTGTTGTGGCGGTGGTTGTCGTGGTCGACGATGCGGTCGGCGCGGTTAGCGCAACGGTGTCAGTCGATGACGCCGCCGGGACAGACGACACATTCGCCAACGACTGGTCATCGTTTCCGCCCAGCAGTGACTCGGCACCGGCACTGCCGACGTAGATCAGGGCGACGAGCACCACCGCCACGCCAATGCGGCGAAGCACATAGGTACGGTGCCGGCGCGGGCGATATCGCCGCGTGCCGGTGTTGGTCGGTGCATTCATGAACTGTGCGTCATCGTATTCCGCAGCGCCGTTCCGTGCGCGGAGCGCGAGAGGGTGGCGCGCATCTAGCTAGACTTCGGACAACTAGGTGAATCACCACGATTCGTCCCCCAAGGAGAGATAGTGCTTAAGAACAAGCGTTTTGCCGCAGTGGCATTTGTGGCCGCTGCCGGACTGATCGCCACCGCATGTGGTAGCGATGCCAAGACAACAACAGGCGGCTCGAAGCTGAAGCTCGGTATCGCCTTCGATACCGGCGGTCGCGGCGACGGTACGTTCAACGACTCCGCCTCACGCGGTGCCGATCAGGCCAAGAAGGAACTCGGCGCAACGCTCGACGAACTCGAAGCTGTCACCGACACCGACCGCAAGCCGAACCTCGAGACACTCACCAAGAACGGCGACAACCCAATCATCGCGGTTGGCTTTCTCTTTGGTGACGACCTCAAGACGCTGGCTCTGGCGAACCCCAAGACCTCCTACGGCATCGTCGACTCAGTCGTCGACGCACCAAATGTGAAGAGCCTCGTGTTTGCTGAAGAGCAGGGTTCGTTCCTCGTCGGCGCAGCCGCAGCATTGAAGAGCAAGACCGGTCACATCGGCTTCATCGGTGGTCAGGAAATCGACCTCATCAAGAAGTTCCAAGCCGGTTACGCGGCTGGCGCGTTGGCTGTCAACCCGAAGATCGTGATCGACGTCAAGTACCTCGGCGCGGCGGGCGACAACAACGCCTGGATCTCACCTGACAAGGCCAAGGAAATTGCGCTCGGCTGGTACGCCGCCGGTGCCGACATCATCTACACCGCCGCTGGCGGTTCGGGTGCAGGCACCATCGAGGCAGCAGTGCAGGCTGACAAGTGGGCCATCGGTGTCGACTCCGACCAGTGGACGCTCAACAAGCCAGACGCCCAAAAGCACATCCTCACCTCGATGATCAAGCGCGTCGACGTTGCCGTGTTCCAGACCGCCAAAGCAGTACAGAGCGGCGACACCACGGGTGGCGTGCAAGTGTTCGACCTCAAGGTCGACGGTGTCGGCTATGCAACCTCAGGCGGCTACCTCGACGACGTCAAGGACAAGCTTGACGCCTTCAAGAAGCAGATCATCGACGGCACCATCAAGGTTCCGACGACCCCTTCCTGAGCGACATTCTGAGTCAATGAACGACTCACTCGAATGAATACGTGAGATAGCCCGGGGCTTCGGTCCCGGGCTATCTGCTAGAACAGCCAGTGCGCGTGTGACGAGGGGGACGATGAAGACCGAAGGCAGCGAGATTGCCGTCGAACTCAATGGGATCGAAAAGCGATTCCCCGGAGTCATTGCCAACCACGACGTGACGCTCGCCGTACGGCGCGGAACCATCCACGCGATTGTTGGCGAGAACGGTGCCGGTAAGTCAACCCTGATGAACACGCTGTACGGCATGCATCAACCTGACGCCGGCACCATCACCGTCAACGGCATGGAACAGCACTTCAAATCGCCCAGCGATGCCATCGCGGCCGGCATCGGCATGGTGCATCAGCACTTCATGCTCGCCGACAACTTCACCGTTCTCGAAAACATCATCCTTGGTGCAGAACCAGCGCACAACGGTGTGCTGTCGATGAACGAAGCGCACGTACGAATCCGTGAGATCGCGAAGGCCTCGGGTACACACGTCGACCTCGACGTCTTGGTATCCGAACTCGGCGTCGGCCAACGTCAACGCGTCGAGATTCTCAAAGTGTTGTTCCGTGGCGCACGAATACTCATCCTCGACGAACCAACCGCAGTGCTGGTGCCGCAGGAGGTCGACGAGCTGTTTACAACATTGCGTCACCTCGTCGTCGATGGTGCCACCATCATCTTCATCTCCCACAAGCTCGATGAGGTGCTTGCCGTCTCCGACGAGATCACCGTCATCCGCGATGGAACCACCGTCACCACCGTGATGCCCAAAGATGTCGACCGGGCCCGCCTCGGTGAGCTGATGGTGGGCGCGGAGCTGCCCTCTCCAGAAGGCCGCGAATCAGAGATCGGACACATCGTCCGACTCAAAGTGCAGGGACTCACCGTCGGGCCCGTGGGACAGCGCAAGGTCGTCGAAGACGTGTCGTTTCAGGTGCACGAGAGTGAAATTGTTGGCATCGCTGGCGTTGAAGGCAACGGTCAATTCGAGTTGTGCGAGGCGATTCTCGGACTCGTCAACATCAGCGCCGGCACGGTCGAAATCGGTGAACACGACGTCACGACGAGTACCACTCACGACCGAAGGCTGACGGGTGTTGGTTACATTCCGTTCGATCGCCATCGAGAAGGACTGATGCTGACCTGCCCGTTGTGGGAGAACACGTTGCTCGGACGCGAGGAAAACGAGCGCTTCGAGCGTGGACCACTAGTGAATACCGCCGAGGCCCGCACGGACTGTTCGGAGATCATCGAGCGCTTCGACGTATTGACCCCGAACGAAGTCGTCCCCGCGTTTGCGTTGTCTGGTGGCAACCAACAGAAATTGCTGGTCGGTCGCGAGCTCAGCAACCGGCCGCAGATTCTTCTGGCGGCGCACCCCACGCGAGGTGTCGACATCGGAGCGCAAGCGGCGATTTGGTCCGAGCTTCGCCGCGCTCGCGACGCCGGCCTGGCCGTGCTGCTCATCTCCGCCGACCTCGACGAGCTCATTGGGCTCTCCGACACAATCCTGGTCATGTACGACGGCAAGATCACCGCCACGCTCGATCCGGCGACCGCGACGCCGAAGATGCTCGGAACGTTCATGACCGGCGCGAAGCAAGAGGTGGCGTGATGGTCGACGAGACGCCAGTGCCCGTCGCCAACTCAGTTGGGCACGCTCTGTCGAAGGTGATGACGCCAAAGCTGCACAACTCGAAAAACGGACTGGTGACGTTGGCGAGTTCCATCGCCGCGGTGTTGCTTGCGCTGTTGATCTCCGGCGTGATGCTCAAGCTCACGGGCAAGAATCCAATCAACGCGTATCGCAAGATGATCGAGACTGGTCTCGAACGAGACAAGATGCTTGAGGCACTCCAACGAGCAACGCCACTGATGCTTTCCGCCGTCGCAGTTGCCATTGGCTTCAAGATGAACTTGTTCAATATTGGCGTCGAGGGCCAATACCTTTTCGCCGGCCTGATTGCCGCTGTGGTCGGCACCAACGTCGGTCTACCTGCACCGCTGCATGTCACCTTCATCCTCATTGTTGCGATGGCTGCTGGCTCGCTGTGGGCGAGTTTGGCAGCTGTGCTGAAGGTGAAGCGCGGCGTAAATGAAGTGATCTCAACCATCATGTTGAACTACGTGGCTCTTTCGGTCATCCAATGGCTCTTTGATACGTGGTTCCGTGATTCGTCCAAGAGTGACCTCAACGTCAAGACCCGAATCCTGCCGCGAAGCGCATGGATGCCCGACATCGTCACCGGTCGTTTGTCAAGCATGTTCATAATCGCCATTCTTGTGGTGGCTGCATATTGGGTAGTGGTGTTCAAGAGTCGGTTCGGTTTCCGGCTGCGATCATCGGGCATGAACGCGGTTGCCGCGCGGACAGCGGGCATCAGTAGCAACCGAATGATCGTGGCCGCAATTCTGATGTCCGGAGCAATTGCCGGACTCGTTGCCATGCCGTCCATACTCGGTGACATTCACGCATACGGCCAAGGTGTCCCGGACGGGCTCGGATTCGCTGGCATCGCAGTGGCGCTACTTGGCCGCAACCATCCGCTCGGCATCATTGCCGCTGCCATGCTGTACGGATTCCTTGAGTCGACCGCAGGAGTACTGCAGATTCAACACGTACCCAGTTCGATCATCGACGTCATCAAAGCCATCATTGTGCTCACCGTCGTCATCGTGAACGAAGCGGTCACACGCGCGATGAATCGACGTACAGCCGCTCGAACATCGAGTGCGTTACACCAGGCCAAGCCCGTGGGGGCAATGGCATGAGCACCACCGAGATCACGTCGAGCCAGACAAACGCAGGATCGACTGCGTCGAATTTGTTGGCCAAGCTCAACCGTCGGTCGGGTCTTCGCCTGCTCGTGATGGGCGCTGCGCTTCTCGCGCTGTTGTCGATGACGCGGCTGATTACCGGTGCCGACGACCTCACCTCATCCGGCACCATGGGCACCACGCTGCGCCTCGCAGTACCGATCCTGCTCGCCGGGCTCGCCGGGTTGTGGGCCGAACGCGTTGGCATCGTGAACATCGGCATTGAAGGCATGATGATCTTTGGCACGTGGTTCGGCGGCTATGGCGCTTGGCATTTTGGGCCGTGGGTCGGACTCCTGATGGGCGTAGGTGGCGGAGCCATTGGCGGCCTCATCCACGCGGTCGCGACAGTGCGGTTCAACGTGGATCATGTCATTTCCGGTGTTGCACTCAACCTGTTTGCGGCGGGCGGGATGCGTTACCTCAGTGAATTGGCCTTTGTCGGCAAGGCGGGTGGGGGCATCAGCCAATCACCCCGGCAGTCGTCAGCGATCCCTCGGTTTGATGTGCCCGTCCTCGCTGGGGGCCGCGTCTTCGGCTGGCATTCACCAGACATGCTTGGCTGGATCGAGCACAAGCAATGGTTTCTCATTGGCGACCTCGCCGGGATACTTCGCGGGTTCGTCTTCGAGACGTCGTGGGCCACGGTGTTTGGCCTGGCGCTCGTACCGTTCACGGCGTGGGTGCTGTGGCGGACGCGCTTCGGGCTGCGGCTGCGTTCGTCTGGCGAGGCACCACTCGCCGCAGAGAGCCTTGGTGTAAAGGTGACCCGCGTTCGATATCTCGGTTTGCTCATCAGCGGTTCATTCGCCGGCTTGGGTGGCGCTTATCTGTCGATCGTGTCTTCGTCGTACTACCGCCAGGGTCAGACCGCTGGCCGCGGTTACATCGGCCTCGCCACCATGATCTTCGGTAATTGGCGACCCTCTGGCGTTCTCGGTGGTGCCACGTTGTTCGGTTTCTCCGAGGCACTCAAGCTCCGACGTGACGACAGCATCCCGGCGCTGTTTTTGTTCATCAGCCTCGTGGCTGCGCTGATCTTGGTGTTCGCGATCTATCGCAAGCGTCTCATTCCCGGCATCATGGCAGGCACGTTCGGACTGCTGTTCTTCCTCACGTACCTCACCGTTGACAAGGTGCCTGCATCGCTCACCCAAGCCACGCCGTATCTTGTGACGCTGCTGGTTCTCGCGACCGCAAGTCAGCGGCTACGGCCGCCGGCACATGCGGGCAAGCCGTATCGCTCGGGCGACAACCACTAGCGCGCGAGTTCGCTCACAGCCTGAACTTCAATGCCACCGCGGGGTCGCTGGGTGAGGATCACCGAGACGCGATGGGGTTTGGCGGTGAGCATGACTTCACCTGCGATCTCGGCGGCAAGTGCCTCCGCGAACACGGCACGGTCACGAAAGCTCCACAGATACAGCTTGAGACTCTTGCTCTCGATACAGAACTGATCGGGTGAATATTCGATCACGAGGTGCGAGAGGTCGGGCTGTTCGGTGACGGGACACACGCTCGAGAGCTCGTCGGTGGCGAAGCGTACAGAGGTGACGTTGGCCGGCGCAGGGAAGACCTCGACATGATCGATGGCGTGGCGGACGGTGCTACCCAACACGGTGAGTCCAGCAGACACGGTGAGTTCCATGGGCACAAAGGCTACGGTGGAGCCATGGTAAGCGTCCTCTCCCCCGCGCAGATCGACCAATATCAACGCGACGGTTTCTTGGTGATTGCCGACTTCGCGTCAGTCGCAGCCTGCTCTGCTCTTCGCGCGCGAGCGAACGACATCGTCGATGCATTCGCGCCCACCGAACGACGCACGATCTTCAGCACCAACGAGCAAGACCGCATCAGCAACGGCGAGTTCCTCGCATCGGGCAACGGGACGTGGTGTTTCTTCGAAGAGGAAGCCTTTGCTGCGGACGGCTCCTTACGCCAGGACAAGTCTCTGTCGATCAACAAGATCGGTCACGCAATGCACGACCTCGATCCGGTGTTCGAGTCCTTCAGCTATACCCCCGAACTCGCCGCGGTCGCAGCTGATATTGGGTTGACCGACGCTCTTGCCCTTCAGAGCATGTACATCTTCAAGCAGCCGCATATTGGCGGCGAGGTCGGTTGCCATCAAGACGCCACGTTCCTATACACCGATCCAATGACCGTCACAGGATTCTGGTTCGCGATTGAAGATGCCACGCTGGAAAACGGTTGCCTGTGGGCATTGCCTGGCGGCCATCGCACGTCGTTGCGCAAGGTCTTCAAGCGTGCCGGCAGCACAGACGATGACGGCACTCTGTTCGAGGTGCTCGATGCATCACCACTTCCCAACGTGTCTACGTTGGTGCCGCTGGAAGTCGCTGCTGGATCCCTTGTCGTGTTGCACGGTCTCCTGCCCCATTGGAGCGATGTGAATCGATCAGCGAAGAGCCGCCACGCCTTTTCCCTACATTGCATCTCCGCGGCGGCTAACTACCCGACGTGGAACTGGTTGCAACGCGCTCCTGATTTCGCGCTGCGTCGTCTCGACCGGTCCAACCGCGTGTCGGCATGACGAACGCGACAATGCATGACCTGATCCGTCGGGCACCGAAGGCCCTCTTGCACGATCATCTCGACGGAGGACTCCGGGCGCAGACAGTGGTCGAGCTCGCCGAGGAGTACGGCTACCGCAACCTACCGACGCACGACGTCGCCGAGTTGGCTACGTGGTTCAACCGCGGCGCCAAGCGCAACGATCTTGTGCTGTATCTCGAAACGTTCGCTCACACGGTGGCTGTGATGCAACACCGCGACGCGATCGAGCGCGTTGCCTACGAATGCGCGGTCGACCTTGCCGCCGATGGCGTGGTGTACGCCGAAATCCGCTTCGCCCCCGAGCTCAATACCGACGAAGGCCTCACGCTTGACGAGGTCGTGCAAGCCGCTCTCGTCGGTTTCGAGCGCGGATCAGCCGGCACCGACCTGACGGTGTATGTCATCTGTTGCGCGATGCGCACGGCCGCTCGTTCGCTCGAGATCGCCGAGCTCGCTGTGCGTTGGCGCGATGCGGGTGTGGTGGGCTTCGACATCGCGGGGGCGGAAGCGGGCTTTCCGCCTACACGTCACCTCGATGCGTTCCAATACGTGCAGCGCGAAAACTTCCATGCAACGATCCATGCTGGCGAAGCCTTCGGTCTGCCGTCGATCTGGGAAGCAGTGCAGTGGTGCGGTGCCGAGCGTCTCGGTCACGGAGTTCGTATCGTCGATGACATCAGCGGAGCCGAGGGCCACGAAACGCTCGGACGTTTGGCCACATACGTGCGCGATCGGCGTATTCCTCTCGAGTTGTGTCCCACCTCCAACGTGGGCACGGGGGTGTGCGCGTCCATCGCCGAACATCCCATTGGGATGCTGCGTCGCCTCCGCTTTCGCGTCACCGTCAACACCGACAACCGACTGATGAGCGATACCTCGATGTCCAAAGAGATGGCTCAACTCGCCGACGCGTTCGGTTGGGGTCTCGCTGATTTCGAGTGGCTCACGATCAACGCGATGAAGAGTGCATTTGCACCATTCCCCGAACGGCTCAAGATCATCAACGAAGTGGTGAAGCCCCGCTACGCGTTGCTGCGCACCGACGAGGGCATGGCAAGATGAACCCATGCCAGTGCAAGTACATCTCGTCGACCATCCGCTGATCGCCGCATCACTCACGCGAATCCGCGACGAAACGACGCCCAACACAATCTTTCGCCAGGAGCTCGAACGCATCGGCACCGTGCTGTTGGTTCAAGCCACCACATCACTCGAGACGCGAGTCGTCTCGGTGAAGACTCCGATGGCATTCACCATCGGCAGAATCCTGAAGGGTCAACCGGTCGTCGTTCCGATTCTGCGCGCTGGGCTGGGATTTCTGCAGGCCGCGCAGACGCTGATGCCCGGCGCCGACATCGGTTTTGTGGGGATCTCGCGTGACGAGGAGACGTTCGAGCCGAAGCCCTATGTGAACAAACTCCCCGAGTCGCTCGAGGGCCGTACCTGCATCATTCTCGATCCAATGCTCGCCACTGGCGGCTCGTTGGCGCTGGCATGTTCGTTGCTCACCGAACGGGGCGCGAACTCTCCGATCATCGTCGTGTGTGCGCTCGCCGCGCCCGAGGGAATCGCTGCGCTCGAAGCTGCCGGCCTCGACCTGCTCATCTACACAGCGTCCATCGATCGCGCCCTCGACGAAAATGCGTACATCGTGCCGGGTCTTGGCGATGCCGGCGATCGGCAGTTTGGCGCGGCGTGACGCACTCACGCTCCACGCACCGCGTGGAGCCCCGACAACCGTCGATCAGAGCAATTCGCTCAGTGCGCTCAGGTAGTGAGCAGGGTCGAGGTCGATCGCCTCGCCGTACAACTTCACCTTTGGTTCGGTGCCACTCGGGCGCACCTGCAAGCGGATGCCGTCGAGCCAGACGCGCAGCAGACCGGCTTCGTCGAACCACTCGACGTTCGTCACTTTCCGATCGGCAACTTGACCAGGCGGCCGATCGCGTAGAGCAGCCACGCTGCGCGCAGCCGCGACGGGGTCGAGCCGAACGGATTGCTCGGCCGTGATGTGACGGCCGTAGCGCGCGGCGAGCGCGTCTAGACGATCCTGCAGCGATACGCCGTCAGTAGCTGCGAGAGCGGCTACCTCGGCCATGAGCACTGCAGCACTGATGCCATCTTTGTCCATTGGCTGTCTGCACACGAGATAGCCGAGTGCTTGTTCGTAGCCGAAGACAAAGCGCAGCTCGGGATGATCGAGCACCGTGCGACCAATCCACTTGAAACCCGTGTACGTCTCCTTGAAATGAATGCCGTGTTCGTTGGCCATGCGACTGAGTAGCGACGACGAGACCAGTGTGGTGACCACCAAACGATCGGTACCCGACGTGTGGCGCAGGATGTGATCGGCAAGCAACCAGCCGAGTTCATCGCCGGTAAGGCGTCGCCATCCGCCTGACGGCGTGGGAATGGCTGCGCCCAGGCGGTCGGCGTCGGGATCGTTGGCGAGGGCAACCATCGCGCCCGACGTTGCTGCGAGTTCGAGCAGAAGGTCCATCGCCCCAGGTTCTTCGGGGTTAGGGAACGAGACAGTGGGGAACGTGGGATTGGGCTGCTGTTGGGCCGCGACGACACGCGGCTTCGGCAACCCGGATTGCTCGAACGCGCGCAACAGCGTGGCCCCACCAACACCGTGCATCGCTGTGTAGGCCGTCGGCACACCGACCACCTCGGGGCGCAGACGCACCAACGGCACAGCCATGAGATAACGCGACTCGGCAGAAGCATCGAGGCGTTCGATGAGCGGGTGGTCCACCGAAGCGAGGTCGATGTTGCACGGATCGAAGCTGTCGATGCAGGCTGCTATCGCTGCGTCATGCGGCGACACGATCTGCGCGCCATCGCCCAGGTACACCTTGTAGCCGTTGTCGATGGCGGGGTTGTGGCTGGCGGTCACCATGACTCCGGCAATCGCGTTGGTCTCGGTGATGTTCCAAGCCAGCACGGGCGTGGGCAACGGAGATGGCAGCAAGAGGGCACGAACGCCGACGGCGGCCACGACCCGCGCCGTATCGAGCGCGAAGAGGTCGCTCTTGTGTCGCGCATCGAAACCAATGATGATGCCGCGCTGGGCAGCGTCGGGCCACTGCGCGAGAACATACTGGGCCAGCCCGGCCGCAGCCTGGCGAACGACGAGTCGATTCATTCGCAGCGGACCGGCACCAATGGCACCGCGCAGCCCTGCGGTGCCGAATTGCAGTCGGCCGTCGAACCGCGCCGCAAGCTCGCTACTCGGGCCCGCAATCAGGTGCGCAAGTTCAGCGCGAACGTCGTCGTCGGGTTCGGCCTGAAGCCAGGCCTGGGCACGCACGACATGTCGCTCGGTGGTCATCAGACCAGCTTATGAAGCTCGACCAGTGGCCTTGGCCCGACGTGGGAAATCACCTCGGCTGCGGCGATTGAGCCGAGCCGGCCACACTCGGCGAGATCAAGGCCGCGCGTGAGTCCAAACAAGAACCCGGACGCGAACAGATCGCCGGCGCCAGTGGTATCGAGCACGTGATCGACGGGCTCGGCCTCGATCACCAAGATGTCATCTCGAGTGACAATCACCGACCCACTCGGGCCTCGTGTAATCGCAGCCATGGCGCAATCGGCGCGAACCGCAGCAATTGCGTCGTCGAATGACTCCACTTCATAGAGGGAGAGCAATTCGTCTTCGTTGCCGAAAAGGATGTCGACTTCGTCGGCCACCAACGCCCGAAAGTCGACACGGTGACGATCTACGCAGAATGAATCGCTGAGGGTGAGCGAGACCATGCGACCATGCTCATGCGCGATTTGCGAGGCATGACGAAAGGCCGCCTTGGCTTCGTCGCGATCGAAGAGATACCCCTCCATGTACAGCACTTTGCCAGCCGCGACCGTGAGCACGTCGATATCCGGGGGGCAGAGCAACGACGACACACCAAGGTGGGTATTCATCGTGCGTTGCGCATCGGGGGTGACCACGATGATGCAACTGCCGGTGGGCATGTCCACCTCGGGCGCGCCAGGCCGGAAGGCGACACCGACGGCGCGAAGATCGTGTCCGAAGACTTGACCGAGTTCATCGTTGCTGACCTTGCCGATATATGCCGCGCGGCCACCAAACGATGCGACGCCACACATCGTGTTCGCCGCTGACCCACCACTCATCTCAACCGCGGAACCAAGGGCGCTGTAGAGCGAAGCCGCGCGGTCGTTCTCAATGAGCGTCATCGACCCTTTGACCAGTGATTCGGCATGGATAAACGCATCATCGGCATGAGCGATGACGTCGACGAGAGCGTTGCCGATGCCGACCACATCAAATTCTGGTGGGGTTCGCTCGGGCGCTGACACGGCAACTGACGCTAGCGGCTGAGTTTGCAGTTCGCGGACTCGCTGCAACCACACAAGTCGCACGCGAATCCCGCTCAGCCACGGCTTCGACAAGCTGTTACTCGGTAGTAACCGGCCCGGCTAGTCTCGCTGTCGTGATCCTCGACCCGTATCGGCTTCCGCGCGCCGTAGCACCGCGCCACTACGAGGTGACGCTGGAGCCCGAACTCAATCGAGCGACGTTCGCTGGCACGATCTCGATTGCTGTCGACGTTGATCAGACTGTCGATCGTGTTGTTCTCAATGCAGTCGAATTGACCGTCTCGTCGGTTCGGGTCAATGCGAACCCATGCCTGTTCACGTTGGAAGTCGCAACGCAACGACTCTGCATCGAGGCTCAGCTCAATGCGGGTCAGGCAATGATCGATATCGAGTTCGAAGGCGTTCTCAACGACAAGCTGCGTGGCTTCTACCGCAGTACCTATGCCGACATAGATGGCGTCGAGCACGTCATCGCGTGTTCGCAGATGCAAGCCACCGATTGTCGACGCGTCTTTCCATGCTTTGATGAACCGGACTTCAAAGCCACCTTTGGCATCACCTTGGTCGTCGACGACGAGATGATGGCCGTGTCGAACTCGCCAGAGGTCTCCCGACACCGATTGCCAAGTGGCCGCTGGGCAATTACGTTCGACAACACCATACCGATGAGCACATATCTTGTGGCCGTACTAGTTGGGCGGCTCGAAGCCACCGAACCCGTCGACGTGCTCGGCACACCGCTACGAATTGTCCATGTGCCTGGCAAGGGGCATCTCACATCGCTGGCACTCGATGTTGGTGCCGTCGCGCTCAAGTGGTTCCAGAATTATTACGGCATTGCGTATCCGGGCAAGAAGGTCGACATGATCGCCGTGCCGGACTTCGCCGCAGGCGCCATGGAAAATCTTGGCTGCATCACGTACCGGGAGTCGTTGCTTCTACTCGATCCCGAGGCCAGCACACAGGTCGAACAACAGGCGGTGGCCGACGTCGTCAGCCACGAGTTGGCGCATATGTGGTTCGGCGATCTCGTGACGATGCGCTGGTGGAATGGCATCTGGCTGAACGAGGCGTTCGCGACGTTCATGGAGGTTATGGCCGTCGACGCGTTTCGCCCCGAATGGAAGCGGTGGACCAACTTCAGCCTCGAACGCACCGACGCGTTCGAAGTCGATTCGCTCGCCAGTACGCGTACCGTCGAATTCGAAGTGCACGCCCCCTCCGATTGTGACGGCATGTTCGACGTACTCACATATCAAAAGGGCGGCGCGCTGCTGCGCATGTTGCAGCAGTACCTTGGCGAAGAACGTTTCCGCCAGGGCGTGAATCATTACCTTCGCGCGCACTCGTATGCAAATACCGAGACCAGCGATTTGTGGGACAGCATCGAAGCAGTCACCACCGCGGATGGTGGTTGTGAACCGGTACGCGAAATGATGGACAGCTGGATCTGGCAGGCCGGCTACCCACTCGTGTCGGCGTCCCTAGCCGGCGATGAACTGGTGCTGAACCAGCAGCGATTCAGCTTCAGCCCCGAGGCAACCGACCCCACAGTGTTCATCACGCCAGTGGCTGTCCGGGTCGGCAACGACACCCATCTGGTGTTGCTCAACGCTCCCGAAGCCCGGCTCTTCATCGGTATCACCGACGCACCGATCGTGGTGAATGCTGGCGGGCAGGGCTTCTTTCGAGTCGCGTACGCCGACGAACTCCGCAGCCGGTTGGGCACTGCCGCGTTAACGACGCTCAACACCGTCGAGCGTTACAACCTCGTCGACGACGCGAGCGCGGCGTGTGTCGCTGGTCGGCTGTCGGCTATTGGGCTCCTCGACTTTCTCGAAGGGTTCGCCGGCGAACGAGAGCTCGCTGTCTGGCAGGCCATCAGCGCAGCCTTGCGGCGCCTGCAGCGGCTGATCGATGGTGCCGCGCGCGCGCCATTTCAACAACGCGTTCGAGCGCTGCTCGCTTCGGCGCTGGCAGAACTCGGCTGGCACGCGATTGCCGGAGAAAGCGACCTGCAATCGAAGCTGCGTGGTCTTCTCATCACCGACTCCGCGGTGCTTGGCGCCGACATGGAGGCCCGCGAGCGTTGCCGCGCGCTGCTTGGCGATGATCAGTCGACGATCGACCCCGAGCTACTTGCGGCATCGACCGTTGTGGTTGCCTCGAGTGGCGACGCTGCCGACTTTGAGCATTTCCTCGACGGGTTCCGCCATGCGACAACACCGCAGGAGCAGCTTCGCAATCTCTATGCGCTTGGTGAATTCGATGACGCAGAACTCGTACAACGCGCGTGCGACTTCGCGTTGAGCGGCGAGGTCCGCTCACAGAACGCGCCGTTCCTCCTGGCCCGATGTATTGCCAACTCCGCGCATGGTGCGCTGGCGTGGACCATCGTGCGTAAGAACTGGGATCTGGCGAACGCACGATTCCCTGGGCCGTCGATCATTCGCATGATCGATCCGGTCAAGACACTGAATGCTCCATCGGACGTCGCCGACGTACAGGGTTTCTTTGCCGAGCACCCAATCACTCAGTCCATCACGACCTTGGCCCAGGTGCTTGAACGCCAACGCGTCAACGTCGCCGTGCGCGAACGCGAGGCCGAGATGTTTGCGAAGACGTTGTTGAGTTAGCGTGGAAAGTTGATGACGCTTCGCCCGACTACGTGGCGCGCATGGTTCGCTCCATCGTCGGTATCGAGATCTAGGACATGACGGTGAAGCGCAAGCTCAGCCAAAACCGGTCGTCGATAGATCAACGCTGTGTCCGTGAGCATTTGCATAGTCGGTCCAGCAAGGAGCAGGCCGTGAGTACAGCGATGCATCAGAACGGGTTAGCCGAGTAGCCCAGTCACCGTTGATTGCGTGAGCCCGAGGCCAGCCATGCGATCGAGGATTGCGGGCAACGCATTAATCGTGTCGCGATGCCCAAAGTGCAGGCTGACGATCGCGCCGGCATGGACCTCGGTGTTCACCTTGGCAATCACTGCTTTCGAACCGGGCTCTTTGAAGTCACGCGAATCGACGTCGTACCCAACGGACACCCCGTAGCCGGCGCGACCGGCTTCGTCGAGAATCAACTGGTTGGGCACATCGGTACCCGACGGGCGGAACCACTTGCCGATCGAGCCAATGAACGGCACCAAGGCCTCGCCTCCGCCGGCAATTTCGTCGAACACCTGTGAGCGGGTGAGTTGGCCCATGGTTTTGTGGTTCAGCGTGTGGTTCGCCAACTCATGTCCGTCGGCAACGGCACGATGACCGAGCGAAGGATTCGCTTTGAGCCACGCGCCGATCGCGAAGAACGTGGCGTTGAAGTTCTTCGACTTCATGAGGTCGAGCAGTTCGGTGACCAGCGAGGTATCTCCGCCAAGGTGAAACGTGAGCGCAACCTTGGTGAGCGCGGCATCACCATGATTGACGTATGTAGCCGGAGCCCCCGCGATAACAACGGGCGCCACCGCGGCGAGCGTGGTTGAGGACGCTCCACTGGGACTTGGCCCTGAGCTCGACGAACCCGCTGACGTTGGAACGGCTGCCGTTGGAACGACTGCCGTTGGAACCGTTGGTGGCAACGTCGCAAACCCGCCGGTGGCCACTTTCGCGCCGCTGCTGCAACTCTCAAGTAACGCAGCGCCAGCGAGCGCCGAACCGGCGAGCACGAACCCGCGGCGCGTCAATCGTGGAGACGAGCTCATCGCATGTTGCCGGTGTGCCCGAGCGAGTACCGGCCGGGTTGCGGGAAGATGGCGAGGCCATGGGGACCACTCGGAACCGAAATCTGCGCCCGCACTGCGCCGGTCGCCGTATCGAAGACGTAGACCACGTCGTCGTATCGGCCCGACACCCAGAACGTGGATCCGTCAGCGGAGACGCCGCCCATGTCGGGGGATCCACCGCCCGGGATATCCCATGTGGCGACCACAGTGTCGGTGGTGGGATCGACAACGCTGATCGATCCATCGCCCGACTTCGACTTGCGGGTCACATCGTGCGCCAGTCGGCCCCGATTGGTGACGTAGATACGGGTCGCGTCACGACTTGGGTAAATGCCATGTGCGCCGACACCCGTCTTGATCGAACCGATGATCTGGGTGCCCTGCGCGTTGAGGACCCATACGCCGCCGCTCATCATGTCGGCCACATAGAACTTGGTGCCGTCGGGGGCGATGCGCAGGTCTTGCGGCATCGCGCCGGTCGGCAACGCAAGTGTGCTCAAAATGTCGCCGCTGTCGGTGTTGATCTTAAGAATCTCTCCGGAAAACTCGCAGGTGGCGAGGAACCATGTGCCGTCGGGTGACCAATCGGCGTGGTTCACACCACGACACGGCACATTCACTGACTTGATCAGCTTCCAGGTCACGCGGTTGTAGAAGTCAATTCGCCGAAGTCGCTCAGCCATCACAACGGCCTTCTTGCCGTCGGGCGTGAAATAGAGGTTGTACGGTGCCTCGACGGGTATCCCCTTGCCCGCCTTGCCTGTGGTGGGATCGATCGGTACAAGCCTGTTCGAACCGCTTGCCGTGGCGTACAGCGTGGTGAGGTCCCAACCCGGCACGACGTGCTGCAACAACGTGCCGACTTTGTAGTGATCGATCACCTTCATCGTTTTTTGGTCGATGACGGTGACTGAACCGTCGTCGTTGCTCGGCACATACACATAGGCCTTCGCGTCTTTAACGGCCGGGCTCATATCGCCCGCCGCCGCGTTTGCGTAAACGTTGACTGGTGCCTGCGAGCCCACAGACACTGGAACAGTGCTGACAACCGATCCACCGGGCAGCACCGGATCGGAGCCGCCACTACTCGTTGTGACGGCCGCGTTCGCGATGGTTGCATTGGGATCGACAGCGACCTGACCCACTGATGGCCGACTTGCCGAACAAGCTGACGCCAAAAGTGCGCACGTGGTCGCCAACATCACGCCGCGCCGAACATGCGCACGCGACTTGGACACGCGTTGTACTTCTGGGAATCCCGCCACGTCGAAAACCTCGATCTCGTACTGATGAGTCGGTCAAATCTACGCCCTACAGCTGATTGGGACACATCGCCTCATTCAATATTGAGTAAATCCCATTTGCGGCGACGCATTTATCTGCGAACGTAACCTGATCGCGTCACGCCTCGAAGCGGTAGCCCATGCCCGGCTCTGTGATGAAGTACCGCGGTTGGCCCGGCGTCGGCTCAAGCTTCTTGCGGATCGCGGCGAGATGCACTCTCAGATAATTGGTCTCGTGTTCGTACTGCGGTCCCCATACCTGTTGTAAGAGCTGCCGTTGGGTCACCAGTCTTCCGGGGTTACGCACAAGATGTTCGAGGATGGCCCACTCGATGGGGGTCAATCGGACGTCGTTGTCTCCGACCGTCACTCGTCTGGCGACGAGATCGACCACGAAGGCTTCAGTGCGGATAATGGGCTGCTCGGGCTCGGGCTGATGGCGACGCAACGTCGCTCGCAAACGGGCCAGCAGTTCGTTCATGCCGAATGGCTTCGACACGTAGTCGTCAGCGCCGGCGTCGAGCGCGGCCACCTTGTCGGCCTCGGCCTCGCGCACGGACAAAATGATGATCGGCACCGTTGTCCATCCGCGAAGGCCGCGAACCACGTCGATGCCGTCGATGCCCGGCAAGCCGAGATCGAGGAGCACAAGATCGGGATGATGCGCAGCGGCGAGATGCAGCGCGCGCTCACCCGTCTCGGCCAGATCGACGGCGTAACCACGTGCGCGTAGGTTCACGTCGAGGGCACTGCGGATCTGGGGCTCGTCATCCACCACCAGGATGCGCGCAATCGGTGTACCACTCATGGGCGCGTCCCCGTCTCTGGCGCAACATCAAGGCCGATACAGAACGTCACGCCGCCTCCGGGCGTGTCGTCGATCTCGAGCGTGGCGCCCATCGATTCGACGAAACCCCGTGCGATGGCCAGACCAAGGCCGACCCCGGCATCGTTGGAACGATCGCCGAGTCGCTGAAATGGCTCAAAGATGCGCTCGCGCGCTTCGTCGGGGATTCCGGGACCCCGATCGATGATGCGTAGATTCACGTGCGACTTCACGAGACCCGCCTCGATGCGCACGAAGCCGCCCACCGGTGACCACGCGAGTGCATTCGACACGATGTTGGCAACGGCACGCTCAAGCAGAGCTGGGTCGGCCATCACCAGCGGCAGCGTATCGGCCACGTCCACCGTGATCTGTCCACCGAGATGGGCCGTGTTCGCGAGTGCAGCAGCGATCACGTCCTCGAGCGCCACTGCGCGATTCGCGCTCTCCACAGCACCCGCTTGCAATCGACTCATGTCGAGCAGGTTCACGACAAGGCGGTCGAGTCGGTCTGACGCACCATCGATGTTGCGCAACAGGCTGACGCGATCTTCGTTGGAGAACGCGACATCATTTTGGAGCAGCCCACTCACGCTCGCCTTGATGGACGCGAGCGGCGTGCGGAGATCGTGCGAGACGGCCTGCAGCAACGCAGTACGCAGCGCGTTCGCCTGCGCCAGGCTGGCCACCGTCTCTGCGTCGGCCCGCAGCCGCCGTCCCTCGAGCGCGAGTGAGAGCTGATCGGCAAAGGCGCGCAGCACCGATTGGTCGTCGACGTTGAGCGTTCCGCCGAGGAGGACCAGCTGCACGTCACCGTTGGGATCGAGCGCCAGCGCCGTACCGTCACCGGGGCTCGACGGCACCGGTAGGCCGACGACGGTGGTGACCGACCACACGTCATCAGTCCGCTCAAGCACTGCGGCGGCATCGAGGTCGAAGGTGACGCGAAGTTGATCGACGAGTTCGGGCAATGGATCGGTGGAACCAACAAGGGTTCCGGCAGTGCGCGCTAACGCCCCGGCCTGGGCGCGCGCCCGCAACGCGTCGCGCGTTCGAATCGTGGATTGAGTGACGAGCACGCTCACGACTATTGCGACGGTGACGAACACGGACAACATCACGAGGTTGCTCGACTCGTTCACGCTGAGCGTGTGGAACGGTGGCACGAAGTACCAGTTCGTCAAGAAGAATGCGAGGATCGAAGCGACCAGGCCGGTCTGCAATCCACCCATCGCAGCAACCAACACCACGAAGCCGAGGCTCAGCAACAACTCCGATCCGAGGCTGACGTGACGGCGGATCTGCGTCAGCGCGAGTGTCATCGCCGGCAGCGCTACCAAGCACATCGCCCACGCCGCAATGCGACGGCGACGCGGCAGCGGTGCCGTACGTCGCACTCGTGGCAGCGGCGACCAAACACTGGGACCATGCGACTCGTGCGCAATGATGTGCACGTCGATCTGGTCGATATGCCGTAAGAGCGACGACGTCACCGAGCCTCGGATCAACTGGCTCGCACGAGACCGTCCGCTTGCACCAATCACCAATTGTGTTGCCTTTTCGGCTTTGGCAAAGGTCGCGAGGGCCAGCGCCACGTCGTCGCCGACGACCTCGCGGTATCGGCCGTCGAGTTGGCTGAGGAGATTGCGTTGTCGATCGAGCTCCACGTCGGAGGTTGCCTCGGACGAGCCAACATGCACGCCGATGAGATCGGCCTGTAGTCGACCCGCCAAACGCGCCGCGCGACGGATGAGGTGCAGCCCACCGTGCTCACCAGCAAGAGCAACAACGACCCGCTCGCGCGTTTCCCACGAATCGGTAATGCCCTGCTCGCCGAGGTAGGTCTGCAACCGTTCCTCCACGCGATCGGCCACCCAGAGCAATGCGAGTTCGCGTAGCGCCCCAAGGTTGCCCATGCGAAAGAAATTCGCGCGCGTTGGGTCTAGTTCATCGGCCGCATAGATGTTGCCGTGGGCAAGCCTGCGGCGTAGAGCCTCCGGACTCATATCGACCAGTTCGATCTGATCTGCAGCGCGCACCACGGCATCGGGAACTGTCTCGAGTTCGGTATATCCAGTGATCTTCTCGATGACGTCCGTGAGGGATTCGAAGTGCTGCACGTTCAGGGTGGAGATGACATCGCAACCCGATTCGAGCAGCATCTCCACGTCCTGCCAACGCTTGGCGTTACGTCCTCCTGGAGCGTTCGTGTGCGCGAGTTCATCGATGAGCACTACGTCGCCGCCGCGTGCTAGCACGGCGGCGAGGTCCATATCCTCCACCGTCGTCTCACCCGTTCGGGCGCGGCGGCGCGGCACGATCTCGATATCACGAACCCGCGCTGCGGTGTTGTCGCGACCGTGCGTTTCGACGAATCCAATGACCACATCCGCGCCGCGCTGGGCGCGGCGCCAACCCTCGTCGAGCATCGCGACGGTCTTACCAACGCCAGGGGCTGCGCCAAGATAGATACGCAGAGTTCCTCGACGCATGGCCACATTGTGCCCGCTGTCGCGCGTCTTAGCGCGTTCTTGACGTGTGGCCACACGCTCTATGCGCGGTCTTGACGGATCCTGCGAACGCGGTGGGGTTCACTGAGGTTGTGCTCAAAGAGAACGAATTGCCAATGTCCGCGTCGCGCGAGAACGGCTCAGCGGCGCACGTCGCCAACCACACAGCTGCGTCGACCAATGGCGCAACCGCCCATAGCGCACACATCCCGGAACCGTTTGGTTATCGCGTGAAGAACGCGGTGCTCGGCCCGCCGCTGCACTCCGAGCAACTCGTGCACGAGCGGCTCGGCAAACCCACTGCGCTGGCAGTGTTTGCTTCCGACAACCTGTCGTCATGTGCCTACGCCACCGAGGAGATCCTTCGCGTATTGGTGCCCTACGTCGGGCTCGCCGCGTTCGCGCTCGTCACGCCCGTCACGATCGCCCTGTTAGTGGTGCTCGGCTTTCTTATTCTTTCGTACCGCCAGACGATCAAAGCCTACCCATCTGCTGGCGGCGCCTACATCGTCACCCGCGACAACTTCGGACTCATGCCCGCCCAAGTTGCCGGTGTGGCACTCCTCACCGATTATGTGCTGACTGTGGCGGTATCGGTGGCGGCAGGCAGTGACGCTCTGGCGTCAGCCATCACACCAATCGCTCCCTACAAGCATTGGATTGCGATTGGTTTCGTGTTGCTGATCGCATACGGCAACCTTCGCGGAACCAAAGAATCCGGCAAGCTGTTCGCCGCACCGACGTACTTCTTTATCGTCAACATGCTCGTGCTGCTGAGTGTCGGCCTGTACCGGCTGGTTTTCACGTCGTTGCCCAAGGGCGTCACCAACTTGCAAGGCATGGAAAAGGTCGGCACCCATACAGGCAACGGATTGTTGATGGGTGCAACGGTGTTCATCGTCTTGAAGGCATTCGGGTCCGGAGGTGCCGCTGTCACTGGTGTTGAGGCAATCTCCAATGGCGTACCCGCCTTTCGCGAACCGGCATGGAAGAACGCGAGAAGCACGCTTGTCGTCATGGGCACGCTGCTCGGCGTGATGTTCCTCGGGTTGTCCATCCTCGCCGCACGCACCCATGCAATGCCCTACGACGGCGGCACGCCGACCGTGATCTCGCAAGTGGGCGACTTCGTCTATGGTCGGAGTCCGCTTGGTCGCACCTTGTTCTACCTGTTGCAGACGGGCACCATGCTGATTCTTGTGCTGGCCGCCAATACCAGCTTTGCCGACTTCCCCCGCCTCGCCTCGTTCCATGCCGGTGACAATTTCATGCCGAGGCAATTCATGATTCGCGGTCATCGCCTGGTCTTCTCAAACGGCATCATCTTCCTCGCCTCGGCCGCGATCGTGACGCTGCTCGCTACCGGCGGCGAGGTGAGCCGACTGATCCCTCTCTACGCCATCGGTGTGTTCACCAGCTTCACGCTCTCGCAGGCAGGCATGGCCAAGCACCACATCCGCCTCAAGGAAGTTGGCTGGAGGTCTGGTCTGGTGATCAACGCCATCGGCGCGCTGCTCTCGCTCATCGTGCTCGTGATCGTCACTTGTGTGAAGTTCAAGGAAGGCGCGTGGGTGATCCTGATCCTCGTGCCGGTCATGGTGTTCGGCCTGGTTCGCCTCAACAAGGCCTACGCAACCGAGGATCAGGAACTGCAAGAGGATGCAAAAGTTGCCGCCGAAACGCCGGCGTTGCGGCGCCACGAGGTGGTCGTCTTGGTCGACAAGCTCGACGTCGCGACGGCACGGGCCATGCAGTACGCCAAGACCCTCTTCCCCGACGAACTTCGAGCCGTGCATTTCGATCTCGATCCATGGAAGACGGACATCCTCACCGATGCGTGGCAAAAGCTCGGATTCAACCGGTTCCCCCTCGACATCATCGAATGCCCTGATCGACGAGTGGCACGGTCTGCGCTCGAATTGGCCGCCCGCCTCACAGGCGGCAACGACACCGAGGTCAGCGTGCTCATCCCCCGCCGCGAGTACTCCAAGGTTTGGCACCGGCTACTGCATGACAGGTCGTCGAATTCGATCTCTGCGGCGCTGTCGACGCTGCCGCACTGCAACGTCACCGTGGTGCCGTATCACCTCGGCACGAGGGCGAAAAACGCCGCCGAGGTCGATCTGCTGGTCAGCCCACTCACGCCGCCGTCGGCTCACACCAACGGGCGACGAGTCGCGAAGTCGAGCCGCTCTGTGGCCTTTGTCGACACCTCCGACTTGCCCGCCAGTCGAATTCGTATTGCAGATGTCGAGTTGCGCCAGCCAACTATGGTGGCTGGCCGCGTCACCGCGGTGCGTGTACAGCCGTGGGGCAACGCCCCGACGTTGGAGTGCACACTCACCGACGACACTGGCAGCATCACCGTGGCGTTCCTTGGGCGCAGGTCGATCGCCGGCATTCGTACCGGCACGATCATGTCGGTTGCGGGTGTTGCGAGCCAACAGCACGGAACGCGCGCGATCGTGAATCCCACGTATGACCTCATCAGCGTGCCCGTGATGCCCGAGTCACCGAGCGAGCACCACTGATCAGCCGATGCGAGCGAGCACATCGAACCGAAGGAGCGCCTACACCTGCGGATCGAGCGAACGTAGGTGCAGTTCGTACTGCTCCTCGTAATGCACCACGCCGACGACACTCGAGTTCGACGTTGCATTTGTAGTGACCTGCGCAATCAGCAGGTCGGTGCCGATCTGAAACCAACTGTCGGTCACCTGCGAGTCGGTGGGTGTGCCGCTGTCGATCGAGACGCGCACGTGCAAGGTATGCACAGTGATCCCACCAACGAGGAGCGACTCGGTGCCGACAACGACTCCGCTGTACGCATCTGTTGCGCCGGCTTGGGTGCAAACGTAAGAGAACGAAGCGTTGATGGGCACGTTCACCGGGCGACCGTCGCCGGTGCATTCATAGGTATCGGTCTGCCCACGGCCGAAGAACTCATCGTGTGTCGTGTGCGTTGGTAGCGATATCGAGTGGCCCACCACACACCTCTGACTCTCTTGCCAACGCGCCTTCAGGACATCCCAACGCGCGAGTACTCCGCACCCGAACGGGACGATCGTGATGGTGGTAGTCGCTGGATAGATATGCCGCTGACCCTTCAGCGCATCGACTGAGTCTCCGCCGGCAGTGTCGTACACGTAGATGCCGAATCGGGGAAGAGTCGGCCCGATGTCGACCACGGGCACCGACGAAGCGGTTTCAGTTGGTGCGTCGCTCACTGCAACCTGCACGGTGGTGGTGCTCACGTGATCCAAAAAGTGGTTGCGTACCTCCTGAGCGGACAGGGTGGTATTGCTCGCGGTAGAGAATAGGTATGGCCGCAACTGGCTGTAGGCGACGACGCCGAGTACGACTGCGGCACCTGCGATGATCACAACGGAGCGGCGGCGCAGCACCACCTCAGCGTGCGTCCGTCACGACAACGCGCTGCGTCGGGTCAGTAGCGCGAACAATTCTCGTGGATCGTACTGTTCGCCCGTGACCAGTCGTTCGGCGGTTTCATCAGCGTCCGCGCCGAGGAATGCTTCACTGAGGCCCGTGAACTTGGCGGCCAGTTCGTCCACGCTCATCGGGTCGTCCGCATCACCGGGACTCGACACACGCGTGACCTCAACACGCTGCAGGCCGGTGGTGTGCACCACGAGCCTCGACGCGTAGTGCAGGGGATACAGCGCATCGAAGGCCACGTCGTGGTGCACCGTCACCTTGGCGGCCTCGGCCAGTCTGGTTGGGTTGGTCAACTGCTCTGCATTGATCTGATCCTGTGAGGCAACGCCCTCGCACAGAATTGCTGACAGTACGAAAGGAAAGCTGTACTGCCCATGATCGAGCGAAGCTGGGCGCTGGTCGTCGAGGAACAGCGCGCCACGATGTGTGTGTACCTCAATGGACACTATGTCGGCGCGCGTGGTGGGCGTCGAAGACATCAGCTCGGCGAGTGCACGTGCCGCCGCGTGCGTGTATCGACATGCCGCATACGGCTTGAAGTAGGTGTTCGCAGTTTCGAACACTTCGCCAAGGCTGGCAACGAACGGATCGGCCATCGCGCCGGACCGATGAAATGGGGTCGGCGGCAGGATGTGATCGACCGATGATCCACCGGTTCCCAGTGGCGACATGAAGCCGGCGGCGGCGAGATCGGCCGCGAAATATGCCGACGCGCCAGACCAGCCGATGCTCTCTTTCACCATGGGCAATTGGAACGTCGACATTGGCGCGTGCGCCCATGCGATCGCAATTGCACGCGCAATTTCGTCCGTGTTACCACCGCGAAGTTTGGCAATTGCCGCGGCCGCTCCGAGCGTGGCCGCGGTGCCTGTGCAGTGATAAGCGTCGCCGTCGTGTCGCGGCCAGAGAAGGTGCGCTGCTCGTAATGCGATTTCGTATCCCGCGACCTGCGCACAGACAATCGCCTCCATCGAAGTCTCTAGTCCGGCCGCCGCTGTGAGCAGTGACGACACGATCACGGATCCGGGATGAATGGCCCCGCCGAGATAATGCCCGTCATCGAAGTCCAATGCGCTCGCTGCGACGGCGTTGGCGAAGGCCGCCAATGGCGCTGCGCATGTCATTGTCGTTCCGAAAATCGGGGCGGTTCCGGCGGATTTCGACGCCGTTGCCGCGGCCACCTGCGCCGCCGATGTGCTGACGCCACCCAGCATTGTGCCGATCGTGTCACGCAGGGCCAGACGTGCTTGACGTTGCGCCGCTGCCGGAACGTTCACCCATGTCAGTTCAGCAGCAAAGGTGGCGAGACACCGCAAAGGATCGGGTACGCCGGCCTGGTCAACATCGGAGCGCACGTCAATGACCGTGTAACCCGGTGAGGCCGACGAGACGCTGACGAGCGAGGTGGGCGGCTTCTAGACCGCGTTCGCGAAGATCGGCGGGCACCTCGCCGTCGCGAACCAACGCCGCGCCGACTCGCGCGAGCGCCGGAGAAATCTGAATGCCGTAGCCACCTTGACCAACGAACCAGAAGAAACCCTCGGCGGCGTCGTCGAACCCTACGACGGGCGATCGATCAGCAACGAAGTTACGCAGGCCCGCCCACGACGTGCGCACGTGTCGTACGTCGAGTGTGGTGGCCTCGTTGATGTGCTCGATCGCCTGCGCGATATCAGCTTCGTCTGGCCGGGCATCGCACGGCACCGAGGGCGTCTCATCGGCGGGCGAGCACAGGTATTGCGTGCCCTCCGGCTTGATGTAAAACGTGCCTCGGGTGTCGGCGACCAACGGCAACCCGCGCGTGTCGGTCCCACCAGGTGCCGACACCATGAAGACCGTCCGCCGCAGCGGCTGGATGCCCACTGGTTCGACCCCCGCAAGCGCTGCCACCTGATCGCACCACGCACCGGCAGCGTTCACCAGCACCGGGGCTTCACGCACCTCGCCAGATGCGTCGGTGGTCCGCCAGATACCGTGATCAAACTCCACTGCAACAACACCTGCATTAGGAAAAATCTGACCCCCGCGTCGGCGTAAACCAGCGACGAAACCGGCATGAACAGCAGCGACATCGATCTCGCTGGCCCCCGGCTCGGTCATCGCTAGCTCGACCCACTCCTCGCGAACCGCTGGCGACTGCGCGCTTGCCTCAGCGGCCGAGAGCAGACACACACTTGGCACGAACTCGATGACCTCATCGCGCATCGCGCGAACCTCGTCTGCCGCGCCGTGTGGACCGATCCAGAGCAGTGGCATCGGCGAGAGCAACGGCCGCGCGAATTCTGCAGGTGGGTCCTCCATGAAGGCGCGGCTGGCGGTGGTGAGTAGGCGGATCACCCGCCCGCCGTAACTCTCGAGAAAAGTCGCTGCCGAACGGCCGGTGGTGTGAAAAGCGAGCGTGCTTTCCATCTCCACGAGAGCCACCGATCGGTCGGCCGCGAGTTCGTAGCCAATTGAGACTCCAGCGATACCGCCGCCAATGACGACCACGTCGTATCGATGCACCGGGATCTCCTCGTGATGAGCAACGCAGCCGGCGCAAACCGAACTGCTTGGTGCCGCGAATTGTAGAGCAGTTCGCATGTCTTGGCGTTGCTGTCGCGACAGCATCAACTGTGGGAGCATTGACGCGTGACAACAGCAGAGCAATCCCCACGTGCCATGTCGCTTCATACGATCGCCGTTACCGCCGGGCGACCTACGGCTGTCGGCGCTCCCCTCAACCAACCTATTGTGCTGGCCTCTAACTACCGAGATGGCGGAGACTACACACGGGTAAACGGCACGCCGACGTGGGCCGCGCTCGAGGACGCAGTCGGTGCGCTCGAAGGCGGTCGCGCCATCGCGTTCTCCAGTGGGATGGCTGCCGCCTCTGCCGCGCTGTATGCATTGGCACCAAAGGTGGTGGTGTTTCCGTCAGTGAGCTATCTCGGCGTGCGTGCACTGCTCGCCGAGCACGCGTCACAGGGCCACCTCGAGCTTCGCCCGGTCGATCTCACGGACACCGCAGCAGTCACTGCCGCCGCACAGGGTGCCGATGTCGTGTGGGTGGAGACGCCCACCAACCCCACACTCGATGTCGCGGATCTTGAGGCAATCGGCCACGCCTCACGCGCCGCCGGAGCGCAGATGGTGGTGGACTCCACGTTTGCCACTCCACTGCTGCAACGCCCGCTTGAACATGGTGCCGCGATCGTGATTCATAGCGGCACCAAATTCATCGGCGGTCATAGCGATCTCCTCATCGGCCTGTGCATCACCACCGACGACGAAGTGTTCGAACGACTCGTTCAAGCGCGCACTTTCCAGGGCGCTACTCCGGGCGCGCTCGAGGCTTTCCTCGCATTGCGCGGTCTGCGCACGATGCCGTTGCGGCTCGAGGCGTCGCAGCGCAACGCCGCGTCACTGGTCGATCATCTACGCAACCACCGCAGCGTAGTCGACGTGCGCTACCCCGGTCTTGGCGCAATGGTGTCTTTCATCGTGAGGGGCGGAGCCGACGCAGCCGACGCCGTCGTCGACAAGGTGCGCGTCATTGTGCCTGCCACCAGTCTCGGTGGGGTGGAAACCACGATCGAACGCAGACAAAAGTACGCGGGTGACGCTCACATCGATCCGGGTTTGCTGCGAATGAGCGTTGGCATCGAGGACATCCACGACCTCTGGGCCGACCTGTCGGCTGCGCTACCGCGCTAGGCCAGTTCAGCGTCGAGGGCATCGATCGCTCGACCAATTCGCTGAACACTCACGGGCTTTGGCGTTCCGAGCGTCTGCGCGAACAGGCTCACCCGCAGCTCTTCGATCATCCATCCGACGTCGATGACATGGGCCGTCATTTGGCTTGGACGCAGACGATCAACGAGTTGTGCGTAGCGACGCTCGAGCCGAACAACCTCGGCCGTTCGTTGTTGGTCACGGACAGGATCACTCGTGACCTTTTCGACTCGCCGCTCGATCGCGCGAACGTAGCGAAGCACATCAGCGAGCCGTGCAGTACTGGTAGCTGTGACGAAACCGGGACGCAGCAGCCGAGCGAGCTGGGCGCCCATATCACTCACGGATGGAGCGAGCGCGGGAGTAATCAGCCGCGCCAGCATCGCCTCAACAGTTGCAGATGCAACAAAGATCTGCCCGACCATGCTGAGCGAGTTGGTTGCAATGTCACGAAGATTGGCGCGAGCCGACCGCTGCAACACCTCGAAGTCGGCTGCGTTCCACACCAACGAACCGTGGGTCGCAATGACCTCATCCGCAGCTGCAGTAATGCAGTCGTCGGCGAGACCACCGAGCTTCACGGACGCACTCCGACCAATGGCCAACAGCGCAGCATTGCTGATCTCGCGCCCGATGGCTTGACGCGACAGCGGCACGGTGAGCAGAAGCAGACGGCGAAGTCCGGCCCGCATCGCTCGTTCCTGAAGCTGAGGGTTCGTGAACACCCAAATTGCCACGCTGTCGGTGTCGTCGAGGAGCGCCGGATAACCCCGAACGACGTGACCGTCCCGAGTTGACTCCACCACCGGGGGCAAGTCACCAAAGGTCCATGCCGTCAGACCGACGCGTTCGATCTCTGGGGCGGTTTGGGCGACGGCCAGACGGATCTGGCCGCTGAGTTGCTGACGTAGTACATCGAGGTCTTTGCCAAGAGCGAGGCATGCGCCATCGGGTCCTTCGACGCTGAATGTCATGCGCAGGTGCGCCGGAACACGGGCGTCGTCGAACGCGGTCGACGCAATGCGTTCACCGGCGACGCTACTGAGCACCGATGCAAGGTCGTCATGCAGCGAGATGTCGCCCGACCCGAGACGCAACGTCGCGACTCGAGCAGTCTCCGCAATGGGGTTGAGCGAACGGCGATGGTTCTTTGGAAGCGTCCAGATAAGCGCTGTCACGAGGTCGTCACGAAAGCCTGGCACCTGCCAGTCGAAGTCATTGCTACTCAGCCGATTGAGCAGACTCAACGGCACATGAGCGGTCACACCATCGCATGGGTCGCCAGGATCGAAACGATATGTGAGCGCCAGGGTGATGTCGTCGTGCACCCACGAACTCGGGTACGCGTTCGGGTCGATCGCGGCTGTCGGGCGAGCGCCATCCACAGCCGCGGCGAGGTCGTGCAGGGTGAGATCGAGTAGCGCGGGCTGCTTGGCACGTTCATCTTTCCACCAGCGATCGAAGTGGCGGGTCGACACTACGGACGGTCCAACCCTGGCATCGAAGAACGCGAATATCGCGTTGGCATCAACGAGATCGCCGCGCCGCGCTCGATCACTGAGTTCACGAAGTTGCTCGATAAAGGCGATATTCCTCGCGACGAAAGTGTGCCGCGTCAGCCAGTCGCCCTCGACAAGCGCGTGGCGAATAAAGAGTTCGCGGGCGACGACTGCATCGACCCGGTCATACGAAATGCGACGACCCATCACGATGGGTAAGCCGTACAACGTGACGCGTTCGGTGGTGACAGCGCCGCCACGTTTGGTGTCCCACGTAGGCTCGCCGAACGAACGCTTCACAAGATGCGCACCCAACCGCTCGGCCCATTCGGGCTGCACGCTTGCGGCTACGCGCCCCCATAACCGGTTGGTCTCCACGAGCTCGCCTACCATCACCCACCTGGCCGGCTTCTTGGCCAACGCTGAAACGGGAACGACGGAGAACTTCGCACCGTGCGCGCCTCGAAACTCGCGTGACTCACCATCACGCATACCGAGATGTGAGAGCAGTCCGGCAAGCACTGCCTGGTGCACATGATCTGGGTGGGCGCTCTCGGTGCCAGCGCGCACCCCAATTGAGCCAGTGATCTGGCGGAGCTGGCTGTACAAGTCATGCCACTCACGCACGCGCAGATAGTTCAGATACTCGGCGCGACACAGGCGACGGAATTGGCTCGATGACAACGCCCGCTGTTGTGCGCGCAGGTAATCCCAAAGGGCAACGATGCCGAGAAAATCGGAGCCCTCGACGATGAAACGACGATGTGCCTCGTCGGCTGCTTGGCGATTGGCTGCAGGTCGCTCGCGTGGGTCTTGTATCGACAACGCCGCGGCGATCACCATTACCTCACGCACGCATCCGTGACGGTCTGCTTCGAGCACCATTCGACCGAGTCGTGGGTCGAGTGGCAACCTCGCGAGTCGTTTGCCGAGCGACGTGAGGCGACGACGATCATCGGGCTGACCTTGATCTATCGCCCCCAGTTCCTCGAGCAAGGCGACTCCGTCACGCACCGCACGGCTGTCGGGCGGGTCAAGAAACGCAAACTTGTTGACGTCGCCGAGCCCGAGAGCCGTCATCTGCAAAATGACCGAAGCCAGGTTGGTGCGCAGAATCTCGGGCTCGGTGAACTCGGCTCGACTCTCGAAGTCATCCGAGGCGTACAGCCGCACGCAAATGCCAGGCGCGACCCGACCACATCGACCCGCGCGCTGATTCGCTGACGCCTGCGAAATCGGTTCGATGGGTAACCGTTGCACCTTGAGGCGATGGCTGTATCGCGACATTCGTGCTGCGCCAGCGTCCACCACGTAACGAACGCCGGGCACGGTCAACGACGTCTCGGCAACGTTGGTCGACAGTACAATCCGCCGACCAGTATGCGGCTGAAAGATTCGATGCTGCTCAGACGCCGACAGGCGCGCATACAACGGCAGCACTTCGGTGTGCGGTCGTTCGAGCCGACGTAGCGCTTCGGCGGTGTCATGGATTTCGCGCTCACCGCTGAGGAACACGAGCACATCGCCGGGCCCTTCCTCGCCCAGCTCGTCGACGGCATCGCACACCGCTTGGACTTGATCGCGATCGTCGTCATCGGCCGCGCTCGCGCTCGCGCCATACGGCCGATATCGAAGCTCGACGGGAAAGGTTCGACCCGTGACCTCGATGATCGGGGCACCGTCGAAGTGTTCGGAGAAGCGTTGCGTATCGATGGTGGCCGACGTGACGATCACCTTCAGATCGGGTCGACGCGGCAGGAGTTGCTTCAGATAGCCAAGAAGAAAGTCGACGTTAAGGCTGCGCTCATGGGCTTCATCAATGATGATTGTGTCGTAGCGCGACAGGCGTCGATCGTGTTGAATCTCGGCGAGCAGAATGCCGTCCGTCATCACTTTGATGAGCGTCGCATCGCTCACCCGATCGGCAAAACGGACGGCATAGCCAACAAGCGTGCCGAGTTCGACGCCGAGTTCTTCGGCGACGCGTTCGGCGATCGTGCGCGCCGCGACTCGCCGTGGCTGGGTATGACCAATCAAACCGCTGATGCCCCGCCCAAGTTCGAGACAGAGCTTTGGGAGCTGCGTACTCTTTCCCGAACCGGTCTCGCCCGCGACGATCACGACTTGATGATCACGAATTGTCGCGAGCAGATCGTCACGCCTCGCGGTGAGCGGCAGAGTCGACGGATAGCTGATCGTGGGCACGCTGGCCCGGCGACGTTCGAGCCGGTCGTGATCTGGATCTGGGTTCAAGACTCGTGGTCGTCGAGCAGATCGTCGATATGCGGCACCGGGTGCCCGGCGCGACTCAGGCCCTCTTCGATCCGTTTGTTGAGGGTTTCCAACACGGCAATTCGGCCGAATCGTTTCTGCTCACCAGCAATGACGTCCCACGGCCCGAACTCATGGCTCGTTTTTGCGAACAGGTTCTCAGCAGCACTGACATAGTCGGAGTTGCGATCGCGGTTACGCCAATCCTCCGGAGTGAGCTTCCACCGCTTGAGCGGATCGGCGGCGCGTGCCTGAAATCGGCGGAGTTGCTCATCATCGCTGATCTGCATCCAAAACTTGGCGAGGATGACACCCTCGAGCACGAGCGAACGTTCGAAATCGACAATGGCCTGATAGCCGCGGCCCCATTCCTCGGCGGTTGCGTAACCCTCCACACGCTCGACGAGTACCCGGCCGTACCAACTGCGATCGAACACCGACATCGCTCCACGCCCAGGAATGTCGGGATAGAAACGCCACAGGAAATGATGACGCTTCTCAGCCTCGGTGGGCACGCCGCAGTTCAGCACCTTGTAGTGACGGGGATCGAGGTGACCAACAACGGCCTTGATCGCGCCGCCCTTGCCAGAGGCATCGGGGCCCTCGAAGACAACGAGCAGGCCGGGTCCGACGCCGTTCGCGCCCATCTGGCCACCAAGATGTAGACGCAGCTGCAGTAGTCGCCTCTGCGCTGCGATGAGTCGCGCTGTGTACGCCTTTTGGTCGAGCCGTTGCGACATGTCGAGCTTGTCAAGAATCGTCACCGCCGCACTCCTGATTGTTCGTTCACCATCATTGCTGTGGTCTCTCCTACGAGCCGCTGGCGATTCGGAACGACCCACGCATCACCGGATGGATACGGCAGAAGTAGGTGTACGTGCCGGGCGGTAGGTCGGCAGGGGTTGACCACGTCACACGGCCCGCCGTGGGTGGGCCTACGGCACCGAGTTGACCTGAATCGAACGCGATGTCGGCGTCAGCCAATGGGTAGGCAACTCCCGTTGCCTGATTGCAGGGCGCCTTGCACGCGGTGATCGTGTGCCACTCACCATTGCCAAGCGGTGCGTCCTGATTGTCGAACGTGATCGTGCCACCTGGAGCCACGGTTGGAATCGGGCCCCCGCGCATCATGTCGCCTTGCCCGTAGATAAAGGCACCGATTGGAATGGGCGTCGCCGCTGGTTGGGAGGCGAGCTTGCTGACATCGACGTAGTGCGGGTCGACTCCGCCGCCATGATTGTCGTTCTCGGCGAGATGGCCATGCGTCAGTTGGCCATCGGCGTCGACTGCGGTGACGAACGGATCGGGCGCGGCAGCCTCGGACCCGGCGACCTTGTCCGCCATCCACACAACCATGATGCCCATCGACTCATACCACGACGCCTTTGCACTGTCGTAGGTTGCCGTCGTCGACAAAATGTCGCCCTTGTGAACGGCAACTCGCCACGACTCGGGCGTGGCAGTCATCGCAACGTCCCACGATACGGCTCCGGCTGGTTCCCAATAATTGGCCTTCGAATCAAACAGCCGAGCGGTGTCTGGCGCGCCAGGCTTGTTGTGAGCAGCCAGTGCGCTGGTGTTCGCGCGCTGCAACCAGAGGTCAGTATGCAAACCACCCGGATGCAAGTGCCCGGCGGTTTCCACGAGTACCCCATCGCGATCAACAGTCCACAGGTTCTTTGCGGGCGCGGCACCGTAGGCCGAAGCCGCATCATCGGGGTACGTGAACAAGCCATCGTGCCCGCTGCCCTTGGCAACATCGAAGACCGGGTACACGCTGCCGTTCTGCACGTCGGTCCAGATCGGGCGCGCCGGTTCGATACCCACCGCAGCGGCACTATCTGCGGGAATGAAGTCAACGTCATATGTGACCCACACTTGTGTTTCATCCGGCCAGAGATTGTGAATCATGTAATTCAAGATCCATTTGTCGGTCGCCTTGTAGCGATACCCGTATCCGACCGGCAACGCCATGATCGTTTTCTCTTCGCCCGCAGCGAAGAAGCGCTCCGGCAACGGAGCAGTGGAGTCGCGACCCGACTGGTTCAACCACACACCATGATGCAAGTGGATGACATCAACGCCGGGGATGCTGCCGTCGGCGAGCCGGAGGTTCGGAGCCAAGCGAACGATCCACCCGTCGACATCGGGTTTCGGGATGACGTGCTTGGTGAAGTCAATGTTGTTCTGGCCTGGCTTGATGTCGATGGGGCCGACCTCGAAATGCATCCGCTTCGCGCCGGCCTGCACCGGCCGATCTGCCACAGTCGAGCTTGTCGATGCGCTATCGGTCGCGATCGGTGCGGTGACCGCCGGCGAGTTTGCGGCAACACTCACCGAGTTGCCAGCGGGCACCGTGTTCGATTGAACGCTCTTGTCCGAACTCGAACACGCAACCAACAACGCTCCGGCGACGCCGAGACATACCGCTACCATCGACGATTTCCCCATGACGCCGACTCTACTTGGGCCGTGCGGTGCGCACCGAGTGCATCGCCCGCGCTGATCAAGACCGGTGATCAAGACCGCGCTGATCAAGACCGCGCTGATAAAGCCCTGCATGCAAAGAGCCGGTGCCCCAACAGGTGCACCGGCTCTTTGCTCTCTACGGGTGGAGGTGAGGGGAATTGAACCCCTGGCCTCAACAGTGCGATTGTTGCGCTCTGCCAACTGAGCTACACCCCCGTGGAATGCGTCGAAAGCCTAGCGGTGACGTCAGTGAATCTGAAAGACGTGAATCAGAAAGACGTGAATCAGAACGACGTGAATCAGAACGACG
>JANLPV010000013.1:0-23193 GCA_031367435.1 Actinomycetes bacterium
GACGTAGGTGGTTTGCAACACGCTGCCATCGCTGCGGGCCCGCAATACGGCGCGAACGGTATGGGTGCCCGTGCAATTGGCGGAACTGGCCACACCATTCGGAGCGATATTGGTTGTCGCAGTAAAGCCCTGACGCGAGCCCGAGCTCAGCAGGAGAGCGTTGAAGAGCGAGAACGCCGCCTTGCACGTGGTGTTTGTGTTCGTTGGTTCGTCGAAATCGATCCAGTACGACTGGAGATTCACCGAGCAGTTGAACACCTCGCCGCGCAGCTGCAGCGTGCTTGCCGAGTACCCGCCGGTGGACGAGGTGAGTTGCACGGTGGACGCCGAGATTGTGGTGATGGTGCCGCACTTGCCGGCAACCGTTCCGCCGCCGCCGCCGCCGGCAGAACCGATCGCAGAAGGGATGAGCAAGAAACCGAGTGCGGTTGCAGCGAGGGCCGCAACGAACGTTTTGGTGGCCTTCATGGAGCCGCCTTTCAGAATTCAGACGAGCCAACGGATGCGTTGACCTTCGAACAGTGGGCGGAGACGCTGGCGAAATACATCGAGAAGGAAATTTGTCGCCCGCCCGGTTCGACGTAGGTCGTCCACGTGTGAGCGGCACCAGCGCCACGGCTGGCCGGTATCCCCGGTCGCGGCGGGACGCAAAACTAATCTGGCCGTCGTGGCGCCACGTAAGCCCATCGCGGCTCACCCCTCAGCAACACCGCAGACCCACTCGCGTCAGCGACGCGGGAACGCGCATGCGCCTGATCAGGCTGAGCAGACCGAGTCGCATAGCAGCAGAACATCGCAAGCACCTGTTCAGATACAGCTACCTGAGCCGAGCACGGGCTCGATCATCGAGCAACACCCGAGTGCGCCGCCTGTCGTAATCAGCCAGGAGATGGTGATTACGGGTGACCTTGCGGAGGGATTGTGGGACGCCTACCGGGACAATTTCGAGCCGCTCACTGCTCTTGCGATCATGCGTCACTTCGTGAGTCGCGAGGAATTGTTGACGATGCTCGCGAATCCGAGGATTCACAAAATTGTCGGCTGGCAAAGCGATGAACCCGTTGGGCTGGCAATGGTCACGAACAGCCTTGACGACGTGAAGGACATCTCCCCAAACTTTTTGCGGACAAAGTATCCCGACCACGCGAGCCGCAACGCTATTTACTACGGCATTCTCGTGATGGTGAGTCACTCGCTACGCGGTCGCACCCTGTTCGGTCGTTTGTATACAGAGCTCTGGCAGATCCCTGCGCTTGATGCAGGGATACTCGTGTTCGACGCCTGCGAGTTCAACCGCACCAGCTTTGGGGCCGACGAGTTGGCGCAACGGATCGCGGATCGTTTTCCACACTCCAGCCTCGAAGTGCTCGACCGTCAGACGTGGTATGTGGCCGAACTTCCTGAGCCAATTCCGCCTCGACTCGAGAGCTGATTTCTCTCTGAGCGACTGCAATCCTCAGGATCGACTGGGCGTTGCACTGCAGTGCCGAGCCGATGGCTGGCGGCTTTGTGCCAAGCCGAGGCGTTGCAGCGTGGCTGGCACCTCATCGGCCGACACAGCCTTGCTGAACAGGAACCCTTGTGCCTGGCGACAGCCGAGCGAGAACAAGTGCTGTGCCTCTTCCACCGTCTCGACACCTTCGGCAATGGTGCTGAGGTCGAGCGCCGAACCCATCGCAATGATCGCAGTCACCAACGACGAGTCGGCTTCATGTTGACCGAGGCCGGTCACGAACGAACGATCGATTTTCACCGATGAAACCGGGAAGCGCTTGAGGTAGGAAAGCGAGGAGAAGCCAGTACCGAAGTCGTCGACCGCGAGCCTCACACCGAGTGCACGTAAACCAGCCATGACCGACGCCGTCAACACCGAGTCCTCCATCATCACGCTCTCGGTGATCTCCAACCACAACGCCTGTCCGGGTAGGTGGTATCGCTCGAGGGTCTCTGCAACCGTGTCGACGATGTCGCTCTCGCGTATCTGTCTCGCGGAGAGGTTGACCGTCACATATAGACGCTCGCCGCCGGGAATCGACGTTCTCCAGATCGCAATGTGCCGGCACGCCTCGTCGAGCATGAAGGCGCCGAGCGGCACGATGAGTCCCGACTCCTCAGCGATAGGGATGAACTCAGCGGGCGAGACCATCTGGCCATCTTCTTGCCATCTGGCCAGGGCCTCGAAGCCGTAGACGCGACCGTTGGGCAATGAAACCAATGGCTGATAGAAGGCAGCGAAGTGGCGCTCGTTGAGTGCGTGCCGTAACCGGCGCTCGAGCTCGACACGGCGGCTCACCCGTTCGCGCATCGATGAGTCGAAGATGGTGACACGGTTACGACCGCTGTCCTTCGACCGGTACATCGCGGTGTCGGCTTCTTGAATCAACGTGGCGGCCTGGTTGCCGTCGCTTGGAACGGCCACAGTAATTCCGATCGAGACGGAGATGAATACCTCGCCGGAATCGAGGAAGAAGCTGTCGCTCAGAGAGCGTCGAATGCGCTCACCGAAGCTAAACGCTGCCATTGCATCGAGGGCAACGACGACGATGAACTCATCGCCCGAGATGCGCCCGACGACGTCGCCGGGTCGCAAACATGAAGCGATGCGGCGCGACGCGAGGACGAGCAGTTGATCGCCCATGCTGTGGCCCATCGAGTCGTTGACGAGTTTGAATTGGTCGAGATCGATGAACATCACGCTGACCGGATGATCAGTACGTGTTGATGCGGCCAGCATTTGGTCGATATGCGTGATGATCAGCGTGCGACTTGGTAGCCCAGTGAGTTCGTCATGCGTTGCCTGATGCGACAGGCGTGTCTCCAACGCCGCCTGCTCGCGCATAGCGCTGGAGAGGCGCAAGATAGCCGTCACCGCGAGCACGAGACAGAGCCCGATGGAGATGGTCTTTCCCTTTGAGTCCTGCGTTGCTACTAGGACAACGATTGGGGCAAGCAGTGCTCCACCAACAGCAGCAAGACGTCCGCGGCCGAGCGTGTTCTGTCGACCTTGACCGACGCGAGCGAGGAACCGGATCGATGGATGCAAGACGGCAGATCCGATGCATGCGGGCACCAGCAGGTACGGAACTTCGAGAAGTGCCTGCGGCACGACGAAGATGCCAATCTCACCAAACGCGAAGACGACGTCACCGACCAGCAAGCTGATCGTGCCGACGAGCAAGAGGCGAAAGGCCGGCGAACGGTCTCCGCCGGCGAATGCAAGACGCGCGGCCAGCACGAGCAGACACATCGAGATGGCTGGATAGATCGCTACGGCGATCCGCGCCAAAATCCACGTGCCTTTGATATCGAGCGTTGGGGTGATGAGTATCTCGTTCACGATGAGCAGCGCCCCCGTACCGAGCATGACGCCATCGAGAAGGGCTCCCGGCTCGCTTCGTCCCCGGCGTGAGCGCATGAGGCCGTAGAGGGCGACTCCAAACGACATGTAGCCCGGCAGTGCGAACAGATCAGGAAGCAACGAGCGGTTTGATGTGAGGTCACCTGTTGAGTTGGTCAACTGGCGAATGAGCCCCGCTGCGGTCCAGAGCAAACCCGTGGCGACCAATGCCCACCATGGCCACTGCAGCGGCGGACGATGACGTCGCAAGCCGAACAGGGCGCACACGACGCCCGCGACAATGATGACCGGATACGCCATACCGAACAACAGGTCGGCCGCATGCGCGGCGATTACCACACCGAAAAGCGCAAGAGCGATCCATGCATTGCGGCCACTCGTGGTCGGCATTGCAGCGTCGCCATCAGCGAGCGACTGCGTGACGATCGACGAACTGGCTGCGGGCGCGAACGTCGGTCTGCCGTCGATAGGCCCAACTGGCTTGCCGTCGCCGCCTTGAATATGAAGAAGGTCGGCGGACCCGCGTGGCGTGTCCCGAGATTCCTGCACGATTGAGAATCGGCAGCTTTGACACAAACTTGAGAAATCAGGTGGTTTCGTCGGGAAGTTCTAGGGGGTGGGTTGCGCCGAAGCGGCCTTTGATGGAACGAAGCACCAGAAGCACGACCATCACACCCAGCCAGAACAACGGATTTCCGAGGAGTCGGAGTAGCCATTCGGTCTGGGATGCCAACGCCTCGGTGCGTCGCCCAAAGTAGGCAATCGTGGCGACGACCGCGCCGATAGCTCCAACGAGGGTGGCGCACAACAGCGCGCTGCGCGCGATCACCTGCGCGTGGCGGCGAACGCCAATCTGGCCGGTGGACGTGATCTCGAGGAGCGCGACCGCGGTCGTGCCGAGGCCGAACACAAGGGCACACCGGGCGATGAAGCTCAGCCTGCCCCACGCGCCAGGAACGTCACCGGCGTCACCGCGAAGTTTGTCTTGAGCAGCACGGGAGGTTCGTTCGAAGATCGAGAACCCAGCCAGCGCTGTAAAGCCCGACGCGAGTTGCTGCACGACCGTGAACAAGAAGCCGACGCTGATAGTGATTGGGATAACGACAACGCCAGCGTTTCCGTGAATGATCCGAGCGAGCAACCACGGCGTCACTGTTTCGTTGCCGGGGCCCCATTCATAGGCCAGCCAGACGACAACTCCGACCAGCGCGAATCGTTGACCCCACGCCGCTCCACTGAAGTCGTCGATCACTGCCTTGTGTAATGACGATGCCGGTGTGGAGCTCGCGTGGTTCGGTACCTCGTTCGGCTGGGAGCTTTGGCTTCCAGTGGGCATCGCTCCAAACTAGTCAGACCTCAGAGAAGAACGCCGGTCGGGTCGGCCACTTCTCAAGGACCTCCTCGCCGCGATTGTTCTGCAAGGTCTCAAGTCTGCAGCGTGTTGCGACGATATAGAAACGTGGGATCGGACAGCTGGCGGGGCATGCGACGTTTTGTTGCATACGCAACGATGGTGTTTGTGCCGATTCTGGGTTTGGCAATCGTGCTGACGCGTAGCACGAGTCAAGGAGCCGAAGAGGAAGCGATTGCATCGGCCGTGCTGCAGGCGCGAACGGTGAATGAAGCGGGGATCGAACCGTACGTCGGTACACAATCATTGGCCGAGGGTCTCACACCGGCCGTGCGTAACAGACTCGAGTCGGCGACGGCCGGGCTCTTCGACACTGGCACGGTGTTGTTGTTGCGATTGCGCGCACCGGACGGTCGCATCGTGTTCGACGCCATTCATCCTGATGCTCCCGCCGGCCTGCCCGACAACAGCGACGACATCAAAGAGGCGGTCGATGGCACAGCGGTCGCGGGTCGGACCAAGGTTGGATCTGATGTCATCGACGGCATGCGCAGTGACGGGGTAAGCGCTATCGAGGTATACCTTCCGATCGTCTCGAGATCCGCGGGTCTGGGTGTTGTCGGCGTACTCGAGATGTACATCCCCTACGACCCCATCGCAGCGTCGAACGCAGCTTCGTCACGTCGCACGTATTTCGTGCTCCTTGGTGGTCTGTTGGCGCTTTGGCTCGTAGTGGCTGTGATCTTGTGGTCGGTGACCCGCCGCATCCATCGTCAGAGCGACATAAATCGACACCTCGCGTTGCACGATCCGCTCACGGGCATGCCGAACCGAGCTTTGTTCGCCGACAGGGTTACGCACGCGCTTGCCTCCCACGCGCGCACGGGCCTGCCGGTATCGGTGGCGATCGTCGATCTCGATCGGTTCAAAGAGGTAAACGACACGTTGGGTCACGCAAATGGGGATCGCCTGTTGATGTGTGTGGCACTGCGGATGATTCAAGAGTTGCGCCCTGGCGACACGGCGGCGCGCCTCGGTGGCGACGAGTTCGGGCTTGTGTTGCCCGGCGTCGGCTCCGAGCATGCCCGTTCGATTCTCGACCGCATCCAGCAGGTGATCGGTGTCGAACTCGAGCTCGAGGGCATCCCGGTGACGCCAGACGCGAGCATTGGGTGGGCTGAATGGCCCGAGCATGGCGAGGACGTTGATCATCTGCTGCACAATGCGGACCTGGCGCTGTACGCGGCCAAAGACGCAAGCATGGGCGTCGTGCGCTACAGCGACGAACTGCAGCCGGCCGATGTCTCGCGGCTTGGCCTTGTCGCCGAGCTCCGTCAGGCGGTGGCGCGCTCGAACTTCGAGTTGCACTACCAACCCAAGATCGACATCCAAAGCGGCCAGCTCGTTGGTTTCGAGGCGCTTGTGCGTTGGCTTCACTCAGAGCGCGGCCTTCTGCCGCCAAGTGAGTTCGTATCAGTGCTGGAGACCACGTCGCTGATCGGTCCTCTGACGCGTTGGGTCTTTGATTCAGCCGTGGCACAACTCGCGGCGTGGGGTGAGGCTGCCGGCAACCTTTCGGTCGCTGTCAACGTCTCGGTGCGTAACCTGCGCGACCCAACAATGGCGTCGTGGTTCGTTGAGCGCCTCGCAATTCATGACATCGATCCGTCGAGAGTCATCATCGAAATTACCGAAACGGCAATTGCCACCGATCCGCGCCGCGTCATGGAGCACATCAGCCAACTCGAATCAGCCGGCATTCGCATCAGCCTCGACGACTTCGGTCAGGGATACACGTCGCTGAGTCAGCTCAGCACGCTACGCGTCAACGAGTTGAAAATCGATCGGGAATTCATCTCGTCGATGCACGACAGCCTCAAGGACAACGCGATTGTGGCATCGGTTATCGAGCTTGGTCATCGGCTTGGACTCAACGTCGTGGCCGAGGGAGTGGAGAGCACCGAAGAGTTAGACGTACTTCGATCGCTCGGTTGTGACGTGGCCCAAGGCTTCTTGTTCTCGAAGCCGCTCACGGCCGCGGCGGCGCGGGCGTACTTCGAAGGACGGTTGCCGTTCGACAACCTCGTCAGCAGTATCTCGTAATAGTTCCTTCGCGTCGTGCGCTTCGACGTCGGTTCAACATTCGTGTGAGTCTGTGCAGAACCGGTGGGTCGGCTGCACCCATCTCGGCACCCGCTTCTGAAGGAGACCGTCCATGGGCCAGATTCTCGGCCAGTTCTGCATCAACGTTGCCGACCTCGAACGATCGATTGGCTTCTGGGAGGGCGTGTGTGGGATACCACTGCGAAGTCGCACGCAGATCCCGACGGCGCTTGAGGCTGTGTTGCAGGCAGACGAAGGTGGTTCGCGCATTCAGCTCGCGCAGCAACTCGAGCAGACCGGGCCGATCGAGATGGGCACGGCGATGTGGAAGATTTACGTCAATACCGACGATTGTCACGCGTTGTACGAGCGTTGCATCGCGGCTGGATGTGAGTCGGTTTCGGTGCCCGCCCGCCTCGATCGGTGGCCCGTGACGGTTGCGTTCGTCAAAGACTTCGATGGCTATCTCATCGAGCTCATCGAGCATCACGAAGGTACAGCGCCCGGCGTGCCGGATCCGGGTTCGACGAACCGCCGATGACGGGCGTAGCTGCCGCGGCCGTTTGAGGAGTGCGCGCTCGCGTTGATTACGACTGTTGCCAGTCAACGCCAACTGCGGCGCCGAGGGTAGAGATCTCGTCGAAGATATCGTCGAGCATGTCCCAGAGGTCGGGCACGAGTTCGCGACAACTCACCAGACCGAAGTCGAGCGAGTTGAGATAGCTCTGCACCGTGATGTTGAGGCCCTGGCCATCAACGATTGTGGACACTGGGTAGTAGTGCAACAAGCGCGCTCCTGCCGCGTAGAGCGGCGTGCGCGGGCCGGGCACATTGGAGATGACGAGATTGACCGGCGTACCAAAGCGTCCGGTCAGACGTGTGACCGTGCGCATTGCTTGGGCGAACACCGCCGGTGGAGCGAACTGGGCGAAATCCGTCAGTGCTTCAGCGGGCACCGCGTCGAAGAGCTGCTTTGCGTCGATCATCGAATCGTGCACGCGCCGCACGCGTTCGATTGGGTCGGGCTCATTGGTTGGCAAGCCAGCGAAGATTGCCGAAACACGATTCGACCATTGTTCAGTCTCTTTGCCTGTGCGAATCGAGACCGGCACCATCACGGTGAGCGGCGCGTCGGGGAGCGCGTCATGACGCTCGAGCCACGTGCGCAGGCCACCTGCGCACACCGCCATCACCACGTCGTTGAGTGTGGCACCGCATGCGTTCTTGATCGCCTTAATCGTGTCGAGCGGCACCGAACCGTATGCGAAACGTCGGTGCGGTGTGATCGCGGCGTTGAACGGTGTGCGTGGGGCGGCGAGCGATGGAGGCGGTCCGACCGCGTCTTCGTTCTCTCGTCGACGTCCGAGATTCAGCACCGCACCAAGCGGGCCGCGCAGGCTCGCCCGCGCGGAGTCGGCCGCGGCCACGAGCGCGGGGTTACGAGTTGCTCGCCCGAGGTCGCGCACCGTACGAACGCCGAGCAGCAACGCTCGACCCGGTTTACGAATGAGTGTGCCGGCAGCGAGCGCGATCATTTCGCCATCGGTTGGCAACCGCTCGGGCTTCCATTCAGTTACAGGCGGCTCTACCGGGCTGCCCTCAGGGTGATCGTCGAGCATCAGCACGAGCAACTCCGCGCCGGATGCACCATCGATCGTCGAGTGGTGCACCTTGGTGAGGATCGCAAAGCGATCGTCGGGCAGGCCCTCGATCACGTAGGTCTCCCACAACGGGCGTCGTCGATCGAGGGGTCTGCCAACGATGCGCGCGACCAACTCGGCCATCTGATGATCGTGGCCCGGAGGTGGCAGTGCGTTGTGGCGGACGTGGAAGTCGAGGTCGAAGTTGGGGTCTTCTACCCAGAATGGGTGGTCGAGCGCGAACGGCACCTCGCGGAGACGACGGCGTAACGGCTCAAGCAGGTGCAGTCGGCGTGCGATCTGTTCACGCCACGCGCTGAGCGGGTCGTAGTCAGGGTCGTCGATTGGCCGCTCGTAGACCGACAGGCTCGACACGTGCCCAAACTGTGCTGCGGTTTCCATGTAGAGAAACGATGCGTCGAGTCCCGATAGCTGTTTCAACAGATCTCCCGATCTCTTAGACCTCGATTGCGGCCGCCGCGAACTGTGCGTTGTAGAGCGCGTAGTACGCGCCCCGTTTGGCGAGCAGTTCGTGATGGTTGCCCTGCTCGACGATACTGCCTGCATCCATCACCAGAATCAGGTCGGCGTCGCGGATGGTGGAGAGCCGGTGAGCAATCACGAAGCTGGTGCGCTTCGAGCGCAGCGCAGCCATTGCGTGCTGGATCAATACCTCAGTGCGGGTGTCGACAGAGCTCGTTGCCTCATCGAGAATCAGAATCGCCGGATCGGCGAGGAAAGCGCGGGCAATGGTGAGGAGCTGCTTCTCGCCAGCGCTCACGGCACCACCTTCATCGTCGATAGGGGTGTCGTAACCATCGGGAAGTGAGTGCACGAAGCGGTCGACGTAGGTGGCTCGCGCCGCTTCGAGAATCTGTTCCTCAGTGCAGCCGACGAGGCCGTAGGCGATGTTCTCGCGGATCGTGCCGCTGAACAACCACGTGTCCTGGAGCACCATGCCAACGTTGGCGCGCAAGTCGTGTCGCGACATCTCCGCGATGTCGACCCCATCGAGTCTGATCGTGCCACCATCGATCTCGTAAAAGCGCATGATCAAGTTGACGAGAGTCGTCTTGCCGGCGCCTGTTGGTCCGACGATGGCGACCGTTTGACCAGGCTCGGCCACCAGAGACAGGTCGGTGATCAATGGGTTCTTTGGGTCGTACGAGAACGAGACGTGATCGAATTCGACGCGGCCGAGCGCCTGCGGTTCGGCCGCGCGTGGAGCAGGGTCGGCACTCTGCTCGGGCGCGTCGAGGAGCTCGAAGACGCGTTCGGCCGAGGCGATGCCGGATTGCAACACGTTGGCCATCGACGCCAGTTGCGTGAGTGGCTGCGTGAACTGGCGGGAGTATTGGATGAACGCCTGGACATCGCCAAGGCTCATCGATCCCGACGAGACGCGCAGACCACCGATAACCGCGATCGCAACGAAGTTCAGATTGCCGAGGAACATCATCGCCGGCTGGATCATTCCAGCGATGAACTGCGCACCAAAGCTCGCTTCATAGAGTTGATCGTTCTTGTCGCCAAAGCGTTGTTCGACTTCGCGCTGACGACCGAACACCTTCACGAGTGCATGGCCAGTGAAGGCTTCCTCGATTTGCGCGTTGAGTGCGCCGGTGTGTGACCACTGCGCGATGAAGCGCTTCTTCGATCGCTTGGTGACAACACGAATCATGTACAACGACGTTGGGATGGTGACCACCGCAACGAGCGCCAGTACCGGTGAGATGACGAACATCATGATCACCACGCCGATGAGGCTCAGCGTGGACGTGAGCATCATGCTGAGCGACTGCTGCATACTCTGTGAAATGTTGTCGATGTCGTTGGTGACTCGGCTGAGCAGATCGCCGCGCGGCTGAGAATCGACGTAGTTGAGCGGCAGGCGGTTGAGCTTGTCCTCGACATCGGATCGCAGCCTGAACATGGTGCGCTGAACTACGCCGGCCAAGGTGTACGACTGCAGCAAGGACAATGCTGCCGAGACGACGTACAGCGCGAGCACTACGAGCAACACATTGCGCAGACCATGGAAATCGATGCCGCCGGGTCGCCCGCGCAGGCCCCTGAAGATGATGTCGGTGCCATGCCCGAGCACCTTCGGCCCGAGCACCGACAAGGTCACGCTCACCAGCGCAAGGCATAACCCGACACCGACGGCCGTTCGCTCGGGTCGCATGCTCGCGAGTAGGCGGCGACTCGAACCTCCGAAGTCTTTCGACTTCTCAGCGGGCATGCCCATGCTGGCCATGCGACCAGCAGGCCCGAGATTGCGCATCTCGGCACCTCGTGTGCGGGCCATTGGATTGAGTGCCTCGCCATCGGCGGGAACATCGTTTCGCGGCGCGTCGGTGTTGGGCTCATCGTTGGCTGGCGTATTGGACACGGTAGTGCTCACGCCGCGTCTTCCGCGCTCATCTGTGATGCCACGATCTCGGCGTAGGTGGGACACGTGGCAAGCAGTTCTGCGTGCGTGCCCAACCCAACGGTCTGGCCATCTTCCAACACGAGGATCTGGCTGGCGTTCATGATCGTGCTGACCCGCTGAGCCACAATGACCACGGCTGCGTCTCGAGTGTGCGGGGCGAGTGCCGCTCGCAGGCGAGCGTCGGTGGCGAGGTCGAGCGCGGAGAATGAATCGTCGAAGAGGTAGATCTCAGGTTTGCGCACCAGAGCTCTGGCGATCGCGAGACGTTGACGCTGACCGCCGGAAACGTTCGAGCCACCCTGTGCGATCGGTGCATCGAGCCCGCCTGGCATCGCCGATACGAAGTCGGATGCCTGGGCGATCGTGAGCGCCGCCCAGAGTTCGGCATCGGTGGCCTCTGGGTCGGCAAAGCGCAGATTGCTCGCAACTGTTCCAGAGAAGAGATATGGCTTTTGGGGCACCAGGCCAATGCGACCCCAGAGGACATCGGGATCAAGTTCGCGAACATCCACGCCATCGACGATCACAGATCCAGAGGTGGCGTCGAAGAGCCGTGGAATCAGGCTCATCAACGTCGTCTTACCGGATCCGGTGCTGCCGATCACAGCGGTTGTCTGCCCGGCAACGGCCTGAAAGGAAATGCCGGTGAGTACCGGAGCCTCAGCACCCGGATAGTGAAAGCCGACGTTGCGCAGTTCAAGCGTGGCGCGCCCTATGAGTTGGTTTGTTGGAGTCGGCGAACGCACCACCGACGACGCGGTGTCGAGCACTTCGTTGATGCGTTCCGCGCACACGGCGGCACGCGGAATGAGCACGGCCATGAACGTTGCCATCATCACCGACATGAGGATTTGGGCGAGGTAGCTGAGGAAGGCGATGAGCGAACCGATCTTCATTTCGCCTCGGTCAATTCGGCTGGCACCGAACCACAACACGGCCACACTCGACGTGTTGAGAATGAAGACGACGGTCGGAAACATCAGCGCCTGCAGTCGGCCGGCGCGCAACGCTGCGTCGGTGACATCAGCGTTGACATCGGCAAAGCGGTGTGCCTCCACGGGCTCACGTACGAACGCGCGCACCACTCGGATGCCGGTGATCTGCTCGCGTAGCACACGGTTCACGGTGTCGATGCGGTCCTGCATCACTCGGAACTGAGGCACCATCCGTGATACGACGAGGCCGACACAGACCAGTAGTAGCGGAACGCTGGCTGCCAGGATCCACGACAATGCGCCGTCCTCGCGTATCGCCATCACAATGCCACCGATCGCGGTGATCGGCGCAGCGACGAGCATGGTGCAGGTCATGAGCACGAACATCTGCACCTGTTGGACATCGTTGGTAATGCGCGTGATCAGCGACGGTGCGCCGAATTGGCCCACCTCGCGCGCGGAAAACTCCGAGACACGATGAAAGATGCCACTGCGTACATCTCGCCCAAATCCCATTGAGGCGCGCGAGCCGAAGTAGACGGCAGCGCACGCGCACACCACTTGCAGCAGCGTGACCGCGATCATCAACGAACCGGTGGACCAGATGTAGCCGGTATCTCGGCGGGCAACGCCCTTGTCGATGATGGATGCGTTGAGGCTCGGTAGGTACAGGGCCGCTACCGCTTGCATCGTCTGCAGAACCACAACTGCCACTAACGCCCATCGATACCGGCCGAGGTACGTTCGAAGCAGACGTGAAAGCATGTGTTCTCCAGGGACAGTGGCGACGAACGGTTCAACCGATGGTACGCGGGGAGGCTGGCGAACCTACTAGCGATGTGCAATTCGCTTGGGGTTAGTCCACTCTGTCTGGCCACCGGATCTAGCTCCTTGTGCCAAGTCATCGTGCGGTTCGTGTCAAGCTGGCTCTATGCGCCGATCGATTGACGACTATCCATTTGCCGAGGCGGATCTGCCGCCCGGTGACGACGACTTCGCGCAGCTGTCGTGGGCGATCGCGATCAGCGATGACTACGACGATGCGCAACCACGAGTGGTGCTTACCGTGGAGGAGGTCGGGCGACCGGGGGAGGGCCTCGTGGCCCATTTGCCGGCACAGCTCGCCCGGCGTCTACGTGGAGCGATTCATGATGCGCTGCGTGAGATCGGTGAAGATCCGGGCCGCTGATCACTCGGCAATTATTGATCCAGCCGTTGGCGATTTGATTCGAGTGGTCTATTGTTGACCGAACTAGTCGGAATTATCCCCCGACGAACCCGTATCCCTCTATCGCCTGGAGGCCGCCCGTGGGCGTCACCCCGATTGTCGTTGCACCACGTGACCTCGATGCCGAGCAACAGCGCGACATCGAGCGGTTCGAACGAGCTGTCGCGCAATACCTCGCCGGAGAGATCAGCGAGGACGTGTTTCGAGTGATGCGCCTCAACAACGGGGTGTATGGCCAGCGTCAGGGTGGCACCAATCAGATGGTGCGCATCAAATTGCCAGCGGGTTCGATCAGCCCGGAGCAGATGGACATGATGGGCTACCTGTCCGAGACCTACTCGCGCGGATGGGGCCATATCACCACGCGGCAGAACGTGCAGGTCCACTTCGTAGAGCTCACTCAGGTACCCGAGGTGATGCGTCATCTCGCGTCGGTTGGACTCACGAGTCGTGAGGCCTGCGGCGACACCGTGCGAAACGTGATGGCGTGCCATCTTGCCGGGGCATGTCCGCACGAGCACCTTGATGTGACGGCCTGGGCTGAGGCGACGTTTCGTCATTTCGTTCGTAATCCGCTGGGCCAACGGCTGCCGCGTAAGTTCAAGGTCAACTTCTCCGGGTGCAGTACCGACTGCGGTCAGGCCATGTTCAACGATGTCGGCGTCATCGCCACAACGCGCACCCTCGACAACGGCGACGCCGAAGCTGGCTTTCGGATTTACATCGCCGGTGGCCTCGGTGCCACTCCACATCCGGCGCTCGCACTCGAAGACTTCACCACACGCGAAGATCTGCTGCCCACGATCGAGGCCGCGTTGCGGGTGTTCGAGCAGACAGGAAATCGCGACAACAAACTTCGCGCGCGAATGAAATGGGTGGTCGATCAGCTCGGCATCGATGAAGTGCGCCGTCGCGTCATCAAAGTGCGTCACACGCTTCCGGCGTCTTCGTCGTGGCCCGGTGGCATTCCTGAGGAGGTCCTCAAGTCGGGCGATGCGCCGGCCGGGCGATCGTCCACCATCGAGGCAACGCAGGTCGGTCAGGGCGTGCGCGTCGAACTCACACCTCGCGACCCCTATGGCCGTTGGGTGGCCACAAGCGTCATCCGCGGTGCCGCAAACGGCTCAGTCTCGGCTGTTGCCTACGCGGTGCTCGGCGATCTCACGGCGGCCCAGTTCCGTTCGCTGGCGTCGGTGCAGCGCGAGCTTGGTGCTGATGTGCGCTTGAGTAACCGACAAAACGTTGTGTTCCGCGGCCTCACCGAAGCCCAGCTGCCCGTGCTGTACACACGCCTCGAGTCCATCGGCATGGCGCGGCCCGGTGCCGAACTTGCGCGCGATGTCGTCGCCTGTCCTGGTGCGGATACGTGCAATATCGCGGTCACGCAATCGCGTGGTTTGGCCAAGGCGATCGGCGAGCGTCTTGAAGAAGAGGGCCTTGCCGAAGTGGGTGGTGTGCGCATCAACATTTCGGGTTGCACGAACAGCTGCGGTCAGCACCATGCGTCTGACATTGGTTTCTTTGGTGCCGAGCGGCGTGCACACGGAAAGTCGGCGCCCGGTTATCAGATGCTGCTCGGCGGGTACGTAGGTGAGGAGCAGATTCATTTTGGTGAGAAGGCGCTGCGCCTGCCCGCCAAGGCCGCACCCGAGGCAGCAGTGCGAGTCGTTCGTCGTTTCGCTGAGGAGCGCGGCGCGGGTGAGACCTTCCGCACCTGGATGGATCGTGCCGGTGGGGCGGCCGCAGTCGCAGAATCCTTGAAGGAACTCGACGTCTTCCCATCGCCGCTTGAGGCCCCCGATTTCTACAACGACTACGACGAGACGGGTCCATTCGTTGCCGCCGTCGGCGAATCGGAGTGCGCGGTCTGAGCGGGTGCCTCGAGGCCGCCAACGTCGCGATCGACGCCGCGAACGCGAACGACCCCACGGCCGTTGTCGTGCGCGGGGTGGCGAGCGCGTTGGCCTTGGCACATGGTTGCCTTGCCGCGGAGTGGGTGCAACGCCTTGTGCCATCAGCCGACGACCCGCTGCTGTTGGCCGCGCGGGCGCATCACTTGCGTCGGTGGGAGGTGCCACGAAGCCGCTATCCCGAGGGACGAGCGGGCTACCTCCGTTGGCGCACTGACCAAAAAGCCCGACACGCAGTCGACGTTGAAGCAATCCTTCGTGACGCTGGCTACGACGCGGCATCAATTTTGCGGGTGCAAGCACTCATCCGCCGAGACGATCTCAAGACGGACCCCGATGCTCAGGTGCTGGAAGATGCCGCGTGCTTGGTTTTTCTCGAGACACAACTGTCGGCCATGTCAGCGCGACTCGATCACGTCCATCTGATCGATGTCATCCGCAAGACGGCGGCGAAGATGAGCGCTACTGGCATCTTGTTCGTGGCGGAGTTACCGCTCGACGACGCAACGCGAGCGCTGCTTGGCGAAGCGCTCGGGTAACCGTCGTCGTTCAGACGTAATGCTCTTGCAGAGGTGGGAACCCGTTGAATCCAACTGAGCTGTAGGTGGTGGTGTACGCGCCTGCCGACAAGATGTCGACCATGTCGCCTTCGGCCAAGGCCAATGGCAGTTCGTAGGCACTCTTTTCGTAGAGCACGTCGGCCGAGTCACACGTCGGTCCGGCGAGAACCACTGGCCCGCTCGTTTGTCCATCGTGAGGAGTGCGCAGGCGGTAGCGAATCGCTTCGTCCATGGTCTCAGCGAGACCGTGGAACTTGCCGCAGTCGAGGTAGATCCACCGCTCGCTGTCCTCGGGAGAACGCCGTGACACGAGCACGACTTCGCTGCGCAGCAGGCCGGCATCGGCAACGAGGTAGCGGCCCGGCTCGACCATGATCTCGGCGAGACCATCGGGGAACCATGTTGCCAACGCGCTGCGCACAGCCGCGCCGTACGCGCCGATCGCTGGGGCGCTCTCGCGATACGTGCCGGGGAACCCACCGCCAAGGTTGACAAAGCTTGGGGTGGCGCCTTGGTGGCGAGCGCGCTCGACAATTTCAGCAACGACTTCGAGTGTGTCGTTCCAGGCGCCGAGGTCGCGTTGCTGCGAGCCGACATGAAACGACACGCCGGATTCCATACCGGCTTCGCCAGCCCGCGCGAGAACGCGAATGACATCGGGTGCCTCGGCACCGAACTTGCGTGAGAGCGGCCAATCGGCACCGCCACACTCGTGGCGCAGGCGCACACACACCGATGCACCCGGTGCTTCGGCGGCGACCTTGTCGAGTTCGGCTTCGACATCGACAGTGAAGCGACGTACACCACACGAAGCGGCGTAGGCAATATCGCGCCGCTTCTTGATGGTGTTGCCGTATGAGATGTCGTCGGGGTTCGCGCCTGCCTCGAGACAGCGATCGATCTCGGCAGGACTGGCCACATCGAACGCTGAACCGAGTCGGACCAAACGCTCGATGATCGGCAGCGCCGGGTTTGCCTTCACCGCGTAGTAGACGCGTGCCTCGGGGATTGCCTCGACGAGTTGCGTATAGCGCTCTTCCACGAGGTCGACATCGACGACCACGAACGGAGTCGGTGCGTCGCTCTCGCGCAAGAACGCGTCGATCTTGGCGGATGGAGCGGAGAGCGGTGCAGTCACAATTGGCGACCCTACAAAGCTCGTTTCGGCATTGCTACTGGTGACGCGGTCAGTCAGCGCGTCTGCCGCGTCAGTCAGTGGGGCTGACCCAACAGGCGAAACCGGACAGCCTCAACCGACAGCCTCAACCTGACAGCGTCAACCGGACGGGGTCAACCTGACAGGGTCAACCGGACAGCCTGATTCGTGTCACTAAGGTTCCCTAATGGCCGATGACGTATATGACCTGATCGTGGTTGGCGGTGGCATTGGTGGCAGCGCTCTTGCAACCACTATGAGTCGGCACGGCACGCGGTGTCTCGTGCTGGAGAAGTCGCTGGAATTCGAGGACCGTACCAAGGGCGAGTGGATGGCACCCTGGGGTGTGATGGAGGCGCAACGCATCGGCGTCTACGACGAATTTCATCGCGCGCGCGGCCACTTCATCACCCGTCACGTGAGTTACGAAGAAGCGTTGCCAATCGCTGATGCAGATGCCGCCGCGATTCCCCTGGGTCTCCTGCCGGGCATCGCTGGCCCGATGACGCAGCGACATCCCGATGCCTGCCAGGAACTGTTCGATGCTGCATCAGCCGCTGGCGCGCACTTCATCCGCGGTGTCGAGAACGTGGTGGTAACCGCGGGCTCGCAACCATCGGTGGCATGGATCGACGCGACCGGCGCTCACTCATCGACAGCGCGGCTCGTGGTGGGCGCGGACGGTCGCAACTCCGGCGTGCGTCGACAGATCGGCATCACCCTGCATCACGATCCAGCCCATCACATGTTTTCCGGTCTGCTCGTCGACGATGCGCATGGTTGGCCTTCCGATCTCCAAACGATCGGTACCTCTGGCGATATTCACTTTCTCGCGTTCCCTCAGGGCGAGGGACGGGTCAGGTTGTACCTCGGCTTTGGTATCGAACAGCGTCGTCGTTTGTCGGGTGCCGATGGGCGCGAGAAATTTCTGCGCGCCTTCGAGCTCGAGTGCGTGCCGAATGCTGCGGCTCTCGCGAACGCGACGCCGATCAGCCCATGTGCGACATACCCGAATGAAGCGGCCTGGGTCGATTGCCCGGTAGTGCCGGGTGTGGTGCTCATCGCCGACGCCGCCGGATGGGATGACCCCATCACCGGACAAGGATTGTCGGTCACCATGCGCGACGTGCGCATCGTGAGTGAGATTCTCAAGTCGAGCGACGATTGGTCAGTACAGGCATTCGATGAGTACGTGACCGAGCGGGCCGAGCGGATGAGGCGACTGCGGTTCGTGTCGACGACACAATCGACGTTGCTCAACGAGTTCGGGCCGGTGGCCGGAGAGCGTCGTGCATTGGTACGCGAGCGAGTTGCCGCCGACCCCGCCGTAGGTGCCGGCGCTGCCGCGTCGATCATCGGCCCCGAACTCTTGCCACCAGAGATCTTCTCTGTCGACGCGTGGCACGCGCTCTTTGGTCACATGGCGCCGCCGTCGCCTGCGTCGGCCTTCGCGATGAGCTAACGATCGGTCGTTGAGATGACGATGTCGAGCAGCTTGCGCACGAATGCGCGGTCTATTCGGCCACCCGTGAGCAGTCGTCGATAGATCACCGGACCGACGAGCGCTTCAGCCATCACGACGCGATCGACGTCGTCGGCGATGTCGCCCCGTTGCGCAGCGCGCAGCAGTATCGATCGCAACGGCTTCTGACGTTGCTTGATGTACTCGTCGAGTGAGGCTCGAACATCGGCGTCGTAACACGCTGCTTCGATGAGGTGGGGGAGCACGTCGGAGCCGTCGTTCGCCGCAAAACGCTCGATGAGCCGATCGAAATAGACTTCGAGCTCATCGCGTAGGTTGCCGGTGTCGGGCACGTCGATTGGGTCGCCGTCGGAGCGCAGCGCCTCCAGCACGAGGACGTCTTTCGAACTCCATCGTCGATAGATGGTGGCCTTTCCTACCTCGGCGCGGGCAGCGACCGCATCGATCGAGAGCGCGGCCACGCCACCTTCGCGCAAGATGTCGAGCGTGGCACGAAGGATTGCCTGATCGCAACGCGCATCACGTGGTCGACCGGGGCCGCGAATGGCCGCAACGGTGGCCGGTGAAACGTCCGACGAGGGAATGGAATGTTGTGAGCTCATGTGCGCGACCTATTCGCCTGCGACCAGCGAATGTGACCATTCGTTGGTGTCGGTCGCGGTCAAGCCGTGACCGTCCTCGTGATCAGGTGCACGTGCGGGGAGATAGCGCCACACCACGAATGCCGCAGAGACCACAACGATCGACGCGAGGCGCAGCCCTGAACTGAGACCCGACACAAAGCCATCTTTGACAGCAATGGTGAAGCCCGCCGCCTGATCACCCAATGTTCCGGCGACTCTGAGTCCGCCGCCGAGCGATGATCGCGCTTCAGCCAACGCCGGCGCGCCGAGTTGATAGGTGGTGGCAACTTTGTCAACGCGTCCGGCGTAGATGGCCGAGACGACGCTGCCGATGAGTGCCACGCCAAGCGCGCCACCCATCTGCCGAGTGGTGTCGTTCACTGCCGAGCCAACGCCTGCCTTCTCACGCGGCAGTGATCCCATGATCGACTCGGTTGCCGGAGGCATCGTCATGCCGACGCCCGCCGACATCAAGCAGTACGGGAGTATCGCCAGAAGGTACGGCGTCTCGCGGCGCAGCAACGACAGCAGCAGCAATGCGACCGTCACCATGAACAATCCGATCACGATGACTCGCTTCGAACCGATTCGTTCGACGATACGTGCCGAAAGCGGCGCCACGATCATCATCGACGCGGCATACGGCACGAGTCGCACGCCTGCCTCGAGCGGGCTGTAGTCGTGTACGAACTGCCAGTACTGAGTCATCAAGAACAGCGATCCGAACATTGCGAAGAACGTGAGGGTCACCGCCATGTTCGCCGCTGCGAAGCGAGGGTTCTGAAAGAAGTGCATATCGAGCATGGGATGGTCACTGTGCAGTTCCCATGCGATGAACGACGCAATCGCCAGCACGCCAACGAGGAATCCGGCGATCACCTGACTATCGCTCCAGCCTCGTACCGGCACCTCGATGATGCCGTACAGCAACGCGCCAAGTCCGAGCATGGAGAGCAGTGAGCCAACCGGATCGAGCTTGCCCTGATTGGGATCGCGCGAACTTGTGAGCAAAAAGTAACCAGCGGTGAGCGCCAAGATGCCGATCGGCACGTTGACCCAAAAAACCGAACTCCATGAGAAGTGCTTGAGCAAGAGCCCACCGGTAATAGGGCCGAGGGCCACGCCAACGCCTGAGAAGCCGGCCCAGATGGCGATCGCCCGACCGCGCTCTTTTGGATTGCGGAAGACGTCGGTGAGGATCGACAGTGTGGACGGCATGATCAACGCTCCTCCGATACCCATGAATGCCCGGGTCACGATGAGCTGTGTTGCCGACGTTGCCAGTGCGGACGACACCGACCCGGCCATGAAGAGGAGGATGCCGGCCTGGAGGGCACCCTTACGGCCAAAGCGATCGCTCAGACTGCCGGTGGTAAGAAGCAGTCCGGCAAAGACGAGCGTGTAGGAGTCGATGATCCACTGCACCTGGCTGTTGGATGCGTCGAGGTCGCGGATGAGCGATGGGATCGCCACATTGAGGATGGTGTTGTCCATCACGATGATCGTCATGCTGAGGCACAGCACGCCAAGCACCCACCACCGGCGCACATGCACTGCGGGATCTACTTCCTGGGGCTCCCACGTCGTTGTTTCGGTTGCATTCACGGCGTTGCCCACTTCTTTCGTACGCGCCCGATCGTCTTGCTCAAAGCGTCTATTTCGAAACTAGACCGTTCAGTATCGTAATCATGCAGTTGGCGCTGTGACATATCGCACGTTGGCGCGTGTTGGCGCGTGTGGATCAGCCGGTCGTGCGCAGACGCACGCGTGCACCGGGACGCGCCCGCGCACCTAGTTCTGACGCCGCGACGGCACGGCACGGCACCACTGCCCCGCGACGGCACCGTTGTCGAACTCGAGCAGTATGCCGACGTCACCGAAGCGTCGCCACCGCAGTGGTTCAGCGATCGTCGTCCTCGAGCGAATCGATGAGTTCGTCGTGTCGTTGCGCGTTCGTTTTGGCGGCGCTGTCGATCTCCCAGACTTCGGGCTCTTCTTGTGCGGCACGATCTTCGAGTGATTCGTCAGTGACGTCGGCATCAGCGAACTGAATGCCCACCGAATGATCAGGTGGGAACTCGACGCCGCTGTCTTCGCCCGGCTCTGTTTCGAGACCAATCATTTCGTGGTCGAAGCTTTCGGCAGTGTCTTGCTCATCTCCACTCATGCGTTGAGGGTACCGGTGTCACATGCCGACTTCGGCGAAAAGGTCAAGCATGGCCCGCCACGAACGCTCATCGGTGAGCTTGTCGTAGGCGATGCCCGCCATTCCTGCATCGCCCGCGTTGGGGTTGGTGAAGCTGTGCGCCGCGCCGCCATAGAGGTTCATTCGCCAATCGATGCCGCCGGCGCGCATCTCGGACTCGAACTCGGTGCGTTGCGCTGCAGGAATCAGCGGGTCTTCGGTCCCAATGCAGACCAACACTTTGGCAGTGATGTTCGAGGCGTCTTGGGGGCTGCTGGTGCCGAGACCCGAGTGGAATCCGACGACGGCACGGAGGTCGGCACCGCCCCGCGCGAGTTCGAGCGCCATCGTGCCGCCGAAGCAATATCCAATGGCGGCGACATGCGTGGGGTCGACCTGGGGTTGGGCGAGCAACACGTCGAGTCCCGCTCGTCCTAAGGTGCGGATGAGACCGGAGTCACCCATCATTGGACCAAGCCGGGCCATCATCGCCGCCATGTCGGGCAGGCGCTGGCCGCCGCCGTGATAATCGAGAGCGAACGCGACGTAACCAAGTTCGGCCAAACGATCGGCCCGTGACTTGGGATGATCATCAATGCCCGGACCCTCATGGCACACCAGTACCGCGGGCCGCAGGCCGGGCGCATCCGGAAGTGCCAGGTGACCGATCATCGTTGTGTCGTTGACGCTGTAGTTAATGGCCGATGTGGTGGGCATTCGCCGACATTAGTAAATGCGCAGCCGAAGCTGTGATCCCTGCGCCCGTCAGGGCGTGAGCAGCACTCGCCCAAACGCTTGACGACTCTCGATGTATCGGTGCGCCTCAGCGGCCTCGGACAATGGGAAGATCTTGTCGGTCACAACGGTGAGCTCGCCTCTGTTGATTCCGGCGATGAGACGTTCGATCATCGGCCGTGTGCGCTGCGGATTGATCGCCATTTCAGCACCGAGAAACACCCCATGAATCGTGCCGTTCTTCTGCATGATCGGCCATACCTCGGGCGGTCGCTCCTCGCGTCCGGCGCGGCCGACCCAACTCACACGACCGCGATACGCGAGCGAGGCAATGCTGCCCTCAAGCGTTTTTCCTCCAACCGGGTCGAGCACGAGATCGACTCCCTTGCCGTCGGTGAGGCGCATCACCTCGGCAGCCACGTCGGCCGACGCGTAGTTGATGCCGTGGTCCATGCCAAACTCGCGCAGCCGGTCCAGACGTTCGTCGCTCGACGCAGTGGCGAGCACAAGGCTGGCGCCGGCCTGTTTCGCGAGTTGGATCGCGGCGAGACCAACGCCTCCCGCACCCGCCTGGATCAGCACCGTCTCACCAGCTCGAAGGCGACCGAATTCGAACAGGCAATCATCCGCAGTACCGAATTCGATGGGGATGCCCGCCGCGACCTCAAGTGACATCGCGTCAGGAATCGCGAACGCCGAGCTCGCCGGAACGCTGACCAGTTCGGCGTGACTACCAAACGCCATAGTGGTCACTACTTTTTGACCAACGCTCAGCGTTGTGACGCCTTCGCCAATAGCAACGATCACGCCGCTTGCCTGGTAGCCAACGATGTGTGGGTTTGCGGCGAGCGCCCCGCCCTGACGATTGAGAAGATCGCCGCCTTGGATGCCAACGGCCGCGACCTGCACGAGGATGCCGTTCTTGCGCACAATCGGATCGGGGACCTCCTCGAATCGAAACACGTCTGGACCACCGGTGGAGTAATAGACAGCTGCCTTCATGCACGGCACACTACGTCGACACGCGTGCCTACGATGACCCCATGGACCGACACGCAATCGCGCAGTTGCTTGATCACACGCTGCTCAAACCAGAGGCCACGCCCGATCAGGTGATTGCTCTGTGCGCAGAGGCGGTCGAGCTGGGCGTGTTCGCCGTGTGTGTCTCTGCGTCGATGGTTGGCGTTGCTCATGGCGCGCTGCGCGGCTCGGCGGTGAAATTGGTGAGTGTGGTGGGTTTCCCGTCAGGTGCCCACGATGCAGCAGTGGTGGCCGCCGAGGCCGCAGTCGCACGAGCCGCAGGTGCCGATGAAATCGACATGGTCATCGATCTCGGACTTGCAAAGGCGGGACTGTGGGTCGACGTCGAAGGTGGCATCTCTGCGGTTCGTGCGGTGGTCGAAGAGCCAGCTCTGCTGAAGGTCATCATTGAGTCGGCAGCATTGACCGACGAAGAAATCGTGTTGGCGTGCGAGGCTGCGGTGCGGGCGCG
>JANLPV010000042.1:0-2189 GCA_031367435.1 Actinomycetes bacterium
AGTGAGTCGTTGGCGGCAAGGTGAGTCGTCATGATCGTGTCCTGTCAGAAGCCGTACGCGGCGGCGAGTTCGGGGTCGCGCGAGGCAAGTTGTTTGGCAAGCTCGACCACTACTTTGCATTGCTTGACTGATGCATCGTCTTCCATTTTGCCGTCGAGCATAATTGCGCCTGTGCCGTCGCCCATTGCATCGATCACGCGCTGGGCCTGAGCGACATCGGCCGGCCGAGGGCTGAAGACGCGTTTGGCAATATCGATCTGCACCGGATGCAAACTCCACGCGCCCACGCAGCCGAGTAGGTAGGCGTTGCGGAATTGGTCTTCGCACGCAACCGTGTCTTTGATGTCGCCAAATGGTCCGTAAAACGGGAGTAAACCGAATGTTGCACATGCATCAACCATGCGCGCGATCGTGTAGTGCCAGAGGTCCTGCTGAAACGTGGGACGTGGCGCGTCGGGATCGGCGGCGTTGGGGTCGGCGCGCACGAGGTAGTCGGGATGTCCGCCTCCGACTCGGGTGGTCTTCATCCGTCGGTTGGCCGCAAGGTCGGCGGGTCCGAGCGACAGCCCCTGCATCCGGGGTGAGGCCGCGCAGATTTCCTCGATGTTCGCCACACCGCGTGCGGTCTCGAGAATGGCGTGCACGAGCAGTGGCTTCTTGAGGCCCGCCTTGGCCTCGAGTTGAGCAAGCAGACGATCGACGTAATGGATGTCTTCGGGACCCTCGACTTTGGGGATCATGATCACGTCGAGCTTGTCGCCGATCTCGGTGACCAAGGTGACAAGATCGTCGAGTCCCCACGGCGAGTCGAGGCTGTTCACCCGGGTCCAGAGTTGCGTGTCGCCCATGTCGATTGTGCGACCAACCTCGACGAGGCCGGCGCGTGCGGCCTCCTTGTCAGACATCGGGACCGCATCTTCGAGGTTGCCTAACAAGATGTCGACCGTGGGCACAATGTCGGCGAGCTTGGCGACCATCTTCGCGTTCGCCGGCGGGAAGAAATGAATCACCCGGCTCGGACGAAACGGAATCTCGCGAATGGGTTCGGGGGCTCCGACGGCCAGTGGCTTGAAGAAATCTCGGGCGCTGCGCACGATCTCAGGCTAATGGATTGGGCCTCACTCGGTATCGTGCCGGGGTGACGAAATTCGATGTGAGCGCCTTCGACGCCATCCTGTTCGACGCGGGTGGCATCTTCTTGCTGCCCGACCCAACGGTGCTTGCGCCGCTGCTCGCCGCGTATGGCGGTGATCCGTCCACCGAGGCGCATGTGCGCGCTCACTACCGAGGCATGGCGGCGAAGTCGGCAGCCGGTTCCAGCGAGAAGTTCTGGGATGACTACAACGTTGCCTACGTCCAGTCGGTCGGCGTGCCGGCGCACGATGTTGCATACGCTGCTCACGTTCTCGAGCGCACCCGCAACGCACACGTGTGGCGGTGGCCAATGGTCGACTCCGTTGAGGCGCTCGCCAAGCTGGTGGCCTCCGGAATGCCCGTGGGCGTTGTCTCAAATGCAAGCGGCCAAATCGAAGAGGTCTTACAACGAAGCGGTGTTTGCCAAGTCGGCGACGGCCCACTCACTCCCGTACGCGTCATCATCGACAGTCACGTTGTTGGCGTGGCCAAACCGGATGCGCGAATTTTCGATCACGCTTTGGTGCACTTCGAAGGTATCGATCGGCAGCGCATTGCCTACGTCGGCGATTCGGTGACGATGGATATCGGTGGTGCCAGGGCAGCCGGATTACACCCCATCCTGCTCGACCCGTTCCACGATCATCCCGGTGCGGACTTCGATCGCATCGAGTCGTTGCTCGACCTCGTCTAGCTAGTTCTTGACGGTGATCGTGCTGCGCATCCAGGGATGGATGAAGCACTGGAACCGATGCGTACCGAGAGCCAGTCCAGCAACCGTGAGGCTTTGGCCAGACGGCACGAACGTGGCGCCGACCCCAGGCCCGTCGACAGGCATAGCCAGCGGAGTACCGGGCGGAAGCGAACTGTTCAACAGCGCCGTCGCATTTGGATCATCCAAGAGGATCGTTCCAAAGTTGTTCACCTCGGTGAAGCTGTGTGTCTCGCCACCTCGGTTCTCGATGCGCAAGGTGGTGCCCGGCTTCACGTCGGTGGAGTTCGGCTGGAAGCGCCAATCATGGTGACCTCCGCCCGCCAGTGCTGCCACGAACTGG
>JANLPV010000046.1:0-33355 GCA_031367435.1 Actinomycetes bacterium
GTCGCGGCGGAACTCGCACTGGTCCGTGACGCTTCTGGTCAGGGTCTCCCGGTATTCGGGATCTGTTATGGAGCACAATCGATCGCGAGTGCCCTCGGCGGCAAGGTCGAGCGTGGGCACGAACCGGAAATTGGGTGGTACGACAACATCGACAGCGATATCCCCGAATTCATTCCGGCGGGGCCCTGGTTGCAATGGCACTACGACGTCGTCACTCTTCCGCCGGGCGCACACGAGTTGGCGCGTTCGCCGATCGCGCCGCAGGCCTACCGAATCGGGCGTACATTCGCCACGCAGTTCCACCCCGAGGTCAACGAAACAATGATCACGCGATGGTCGAGCGGAGCGGGCAGTGAGGAGTTGTTCGCGCGGGGGTCGAGCCGCGAAGAAATTCGTGAGCAAACGTCGCGCAACGTTTTGCAAAGTCGTCCGAATGCCGAGCGAATCGTCGATTGGTTCTTGGAGAATGTGGCGGGCGGGTAACGAAGGTGCGCGGTTGTCATCGGTGGGTGCCAGTACCTGCTAAACCTTCTGACAGTTCGCTGCTCGGGGGAGTAGCACTAAGGAGGGATATCAGATGACGGAAACCGTCGATCACGACAGGGACCATTTACATCATTTGGGCTACGCGCAAGAGTTGCGGCGTGGTCTGGGTGGTTTCAGCAACTTTGCGATCAGCTTCTCAATCATTTCGATCCTCGCGGGAGGCATGACCAGTTACTGGCTGGGCATGGTGACCGGAGGTCCCCGAGTCATCATGATCGGATGGGTAGTCGTCGGGTTCTTCGCATTACTCGTCGGTATGGCGATGGGTGAGATCTGCTCGGCGTTTCCGACCGCAGGCGGTTTGTACTATTGGTCAGCGAAGCTCGCCCGAAGCAATGCACCGCGATGGGCGTGGTTCACAGGATGGTTCAACCTACTCGGGCAGATCGGCGTCATCGCCAGCGTCGACTATGCACTTGCCATTTTCATTGGGTACTTCGTGCGAATGTTCGATGACACGTTCAAGCTCACCGCCCTAACGGTCTTTGGCATCTACCTACTCGTTCTGCTCGCTCACGCCGTGCTCAACATCTTCGGCGTGAAGCTGGTGCGCATCCTCGGCGATGTCAGCGTGTGGTGGCACGTCGTTGGTGTGCTCATCATCTTCGGTGTGCTGATGGGTACGAGCAAGCCGGGTCAACGCGGTCTCGGTCATCTCTTCGACTCTGCTCCTCCCGGCCTCACCGGCTGGACGGGTGGAACGTTCATCACGGTGTATCTCTTTGCGCTTGGTCTGTTATTGGCGCAGTACACGATCACAGGTTTTGATGCGTCCGCCCACGTGAGCGAAGAGACAGTTGGTGCCCGCACCGAGGCGCCGAAGGCGATCGTTCGTGCGATCTACGTCTCAGCGATTGCCGGCTTCATGCTCAATCTCGCGATGAACAAGGTTCTGCCCAAGGATGACGCCGCCTATTCAGCAATCGCGTTTGGTGGTGGTGGAGACACCTTTCTCGTCAACGCCGCGCCGCGCTTGCTGTCCAGTGCCGTCGGCGACGCGACTGCGAAGTTTTTGGTGCTCATTGCAATCGTTGCGCAGTTCTTCTGCGGCATGGCCTCGGTCACTGCCAACAGCCGAATGATCTATGCCTTTAGCCGTGACGGAGCGTTGCCGTTCTCGAACGTGTGGCACAAGATCAATCCGAAGACACGTACGCCTACCAACTCAATCTGGCTTGGTGTGGGTTTGTCAGCGCTCGTAGGAACACTGGCCATCTATCAAAAGGGCGGCTATTCCACTGCGTTCTTTGCGATGACGGGCATCTGCGTGATCGGTCTCTACATCGCGTACGCAATCCCGATCTACCTTCGTCTCACCAATCCTGACTTTCAGACAGGGCCGTGGAACCTCAAGGGCAAGCACAAATTGGTCGGTTGGACCTGCTTGGCCTGGATCGCATTTATCACGGTCCTGTTCTTTGCGCCTCTGTTCTACCCCTTCTGGCCAATTTGGGGTGCGAAGAATACGCAGAACGCCGATGGCACGGTTACTGGGTTGTTCCGCCAGAACAACTTCAACTTCACGGCGCCGCTCATCATCGGTAGCTTCGTGGTGATCGCGTTGTACTGGGTGTTGTCAGGTCGCAAGTGGTTCACCGGTCCGAAGGTGCAGGGTACGCCTGAGGAGCTGCGCGCGATCGAGCACGAACTCGATGCGCTCGAGCACGGCACGCTCTAGCTGTACGAGCCTGCTCTTCTGAGCGATTACGAAGTCATTGCTGAACGGCCGGCTCTTCGGAGTCGGCCGTTCGCGTTCAACGCGTAGGCTCGCACCGATGGAACTACATCGCGAACTCAAAGGGGCGATCGACGATGGTGTGCACGGTCATCTCGTCACCCTCGAAGTAGATGGTCGCGCGCAGGTCACGATGGTGTGGCTCGGACGCGACGGCGACGATGTGCTGGTTGCTCACCTTGGCGCCGGACAGAAGATGCGCAACATCACACGTGACCCCCGCGTTGCCGTGAGTATCGAAGTCGCGGGCAAGACCGGCGATCGGTCTCGATCAGTACGCGGTTCTACACGGCACTGGCACCATCACCGAGGGTGGCGCGCCTGAATTGCTGCAAGAACTTGCGTCACGCTTTATGGGTCCCGGCGTGAAGTTCCCCCCGATGGACAACCCACCTGCGGGTCGCATCCTGCGCATTGCCGTAGACCGGGTTACCGGTGCTGGCCCGTGGGTGAGTTGAGGCGACAGCGGCTAACCGCGAAGGTTGCTTCCGGTTGGGTCGTAGAGGGGATCGGCGCGGACCTCGGCTGGCACGCTCACCCCGAACACCTCGACCGACACTGCGGTGCCAGGTACCGCCGCCGCGAGCGGCAGCCACGCGTAGGCGATTGAAACCCCGAGCGAATAACCCAATCCTCCACTCGACACACGACCAATGACGTCACCGTTGGGCAACGATACGGGCTCGTTTCCCAGCGCGACTGAGCGCGGATCGTCGAGCACGACGCAGCACAGGCGTTGCGTAATCGTGTCCGATTCGGGCAATGCTGGTCGGCCGAGGAAATCCTTATCCGTGCGTACGGCAAAGCCGAGTCCGCAAGAGTACGGGTCGGTCTCGCTGGTGATATCGCTTCCCCAGGCGCGGTATCCCTTCTCCAATCGCATTGCGTCGATAGCGCGATAGCCGCCCGGCACGAGACCGTGCGCGGCCCCGGCGTTGATCAGGGTGTCCCACAACCGCACACCGAACTCTGCCGATGGGTACAACTCCCACCCGGTCTCGCCGACGTAGGTCACCCGCAGCGCCCAGCACGGCACGTCGCCAACAGTGACGAAGCGGGCCTGCATGTATCCGAACGACAAATCGTCGGCGCACACCGCCGACAAGATGTTGCGTGCCTTGGGGCCCCACAATCCGAAGCACGCCATCGATGCTGTGATGTCGCGCACGGCTACGGAGCCATCGAGAGGCGCGTGTGAAGCAATCCACGACAGATCATGACGACCGAACGCGGTGCCGGTGACGATGAGGAATCGCTCAGCCTCGAGTCTCGTCACCGTGAAGTCGCACTCGATGCCGCCTTTGGTGTTGAGCATCTGTGTGTAGGTGATGGAACCCGGCTTTTTGTCCACGTTGTTCGTGCACATGAACTGTAGAAACGTTGCTGCGCCTGGTCCGGATACTTCGATTTTGGCGAACGACGACTCATCAAAAAGGCCAGCGGCGGTGCGAGTGGCGAGGTGCTCGGTGACGATCGCCGTTGACCAATGCTCACCAGCCCAACCTCGAGGTCGCATCGTTTCATGAACGGGATTTTCATTTGAGTTGTACCAGTTGACGCGTTCCCAGCCACTCTTCTCCCCGAACGCTGCGTCGAGGGCGACGTGACGCGCATAGGCGGGTGGCACGCGGAGTGGACGCGTCGCCTGGCGCTCGTGATTCGGGTACACGATGTCGTAGTAGGTGCTGTACACCTCGTACGTGCGCGCCAAGCTGAATTGGCGCGAACGGTACTGGGGGCCGAATCGGCGAATGTCCATCTTCCAGAGGTCCATCGGTGGTTCGCCGCCGACGATCCATTCGGCCATGACTTTGCCATTGCCGCCGGCACCAGCAATGCCGTGCGCGCAAAAGCCTGCGGCAACAAAGAAGCCTCCTACCTCGCTCTCGCCGAGAATGAACTCGCCGTCTGGGGTGAACGCTTCGGGGCCATTGATGAGCTGATGAACATCGGCGTCCTCCATGCACGGCACCAGTGTTTGCGCTGCTTCGGTGAGCGGCAAGAAGCGATCCCAGTCGGGTGCGAGCAAGGTGTTGTTGAACGTTGGCGGAATGTTGCCGTCGAGGCACCATGGATCGGGATTGCGCTCGTAACCGCCCATGATCATCCCGCCGACTTCCTCGCGGAAGTACACCAGGCGATCGGGGTCGCGCATCGTTGGTAGGTCTGATGGGATGGTCACCTTCGGCCGAGTGATCGCGTACTGATGAGCCATTGGCACAATGGGCACATTCACCCCGGCCATGCGGCCGATCTCGTGGGCGTACATACCTCCAGCGTTCACGACGACGTCGCACGTGATGCGACCTTTGTCGGTGTCCACGTGCGTGACGCGCTTTTGTCCCTGACGCTCTTCGACACCTATCGACAGCACCCGGGTCATGGTCGCGATCTCGGCACCCCGATTACGCGCGCCCGCGGCGAGAGCCATCGTGAGATCACTGGGGTTGAGCCATCCGTCGGTGGGCAACCACACCGCGCCGAGCACATCGGTGGGATCGAACAATCCGTGAAAACGTTCGAGAGCCTCGCTCGTACTGATGAGGTCGAGTGGCAACCCAAACGTCTTGGCCCAGCCGGCCTGCCGTCGAAGCTCTTCCAAGCGTTCAGGTGTCGACGCCAGGCGCAACGATCCGACCTCATGCCAACCAACGTCGTGGCCGGTTTCCTCGGTGAGATGGCGATACAGCTCAGCTCCGTACATCATCATCTTCGTCAGGGTGACGCTGCTGCGCAGTTGTCCGACAAGGCCTGCTGAATGAAAGGTAGAGCCGCTCGTCAGTTGGTCGCGATCGACGAGAACGATGTCGTTCCAACCGAGGAGGGTGAGGTGATAGGCGATGCTTGCGCCGCCAACACCTCCGCCGATGATGACTGCCCGCGCATGAGTTCGCATAGTCACAGAATCTAGACCCGCGGGTCACCGCGGGCGTCGGTCAGCCAGCGTCCGAAGTCCGCGGCGCCTGCGAGCTGCTCGCAATTGGCCAGTCGATCGTTCGCGTAGGTGACGAAATCGGTATCGAGCGTGCTGATTGCCTGCTGCACGACGGCCCACATGCCCTCGCGAAACTCGCTCATCACTTTCATCAACTGCAGGCGAGCCCAGCCTGCCGCGGTGACGCCGCCGAAGTAGCAGGCGAGCAACTCCTCGTCGGCATTTCGAGCGAGTCCACAGTTCACACTCAGGTTGGCGAGGTCAAAAAAGACGTCGTTCATGCCCGCATATTCGTAATCGAGTAGCCACACCCGGTCGTCGGCGAACAGCATGTTGCCTGGCAAAAGATCGTTGTGACACGGCACCGGAGCGAGTGGGATGACTGCGAACGCGGCCTCGATGTGGCGACTCTGCTGATGGAGGCGTTCGTATGCCTTTGGCGGCATTGCGCCATGACTTGATGCGTCGCGGGCATGCCACTCGACAACGCGGTGAATCGGAAAGGCACCGCCGAGGGGACCGCTTTGGTGGAATGTCTTGACGAGCGCAACGACGTCGTTCAATCGTTCGACGAACGCTGCACTTTCGAGATGGTGCCCCGGCATCAGCGCGGTGATTTGTGTGCCGACGCCGGGCAATTCGCCTAGCACTCGTGGACCGACGCCGAGTTTGCTGGCGCGTTGCGATGCCTCGGCCTCGCAAAGTCGGTCGATGCCGAGCAGTTCGGTCCGTTCGCCTGGGATTCGCACGACGTATTCGTCGTTGCCGACGAGGACGACAAAGTTGCGATTGGTGATGCCACCTGTGAGAGGGCGAATCGTCAGGTCGGCGCGTTCCCACGCCGGAACGCGACGGACGATTGTCTCGATGTCGACGTCCATCCGAAAAGGCTTAGCACGGATTGCTACCTTGGTCGGGTGAAGTTCGTGCTGGTGCGACATGGTGCAACCGAGTGGAGTGCTGCCGGACGACACACGAGTATCACTGACCTCCCCCTCACGGAGTCGGGAGTCGAGCAGGCCGAGGACGCGAGAGCGACCGTTCTCGAAGCGATCGGCGATTTGGATGCGGCCTCGCTGTGGTCGAGCCCTCGGATTCGCGCGCAGCAGACAACAGGCCTCATCGTCGGTCATCGCAGCTTTGGCCTCGATGACCGACTCCGCGAATTCGAGTACGGCGATTACGAAGGGCTAACGACGCCCGAGATCAAGGCGATGGCTCCGAATTGGACACTCTGGGACGGATGCCCCGGAGGAGAATCGATGGCCGACGTCGTCGCGCGTGTCGACTCGTTTCTCGTCGACGCGCGCACTCGTTCGGTACAATTGACGGCGGTGTTTGCGCACGGTCATCTGCTTCGAATTCTGGCGGCGCGCGCGCTCGGGCAACCCGGAACGCTCGGACGCAACCTCGCTCTCGATACGGCGTCTGTATGCGAAATCGAGGACCTCCGAGACGGTCCGGCCATCACCCGCTGGAATATTCGCGTCGCAGGACACGGCTAGCAGTGGACGCGTCCGATCCAGTGACTCCGAAGGGCGTTCGCATCGATCCGACCGCGCTGTCGTGGCGATTCTCGCGGTCATCCGGCCCGGGCGGTCAACACGTCAACACCACTGATTCGAAAGCCGAGCTCATTTGCAATCTCGCTCAGGCCGGCCTGCCGGATGCGCTTGCTTCGCGACTCATTGCCAAGCTCGGCGAGGAGGTGCGCGTTGTTGCCTCCAGTCAGCGGTCCCAGCTGCGCAACCGGGCCGAAGCACTCGTTCGTCTCGGTGACCTCATCGACGCCGCTGCTGTTGTGGCGCGCACGCGTCGCGCTACTCGACCCGGCCGCGGCGCAGTCGAACGCCGCATCACAGCGAAGAAGCACACCTCGGCGCGTAAGGCCGATCGGCGATGGCAGGCGGAGGATTGATCCGGCCGCGCCGACTCAGATTGAGCTCGCCTTTTCCTTCTTGATCTTCGACTTGCCGCTCGCGTGCAAGATTCTTCCGATGAGGGCTAGAACGACGCCGCCGGTCATTGCACTGACGGCAGCGATGTACACGATGTTGCCCCGGTCGGTTCCGGCAAGGATGCCGTGCACGGTGGCCATGAGGAAGGCAACGTATGAGAAGAGGTGGATGCCGTGCCATACCTTGCGCGGCAGTTTGCGCATCATCAACGAACTCAGTTCGACCACGATGATGATGTACATCGCGATCACACCCCACGTCACCGCTGCAGCCTTCGACGCTCCAGCCGGCCAACAGGTCTTGTTGCACGACTGCGGCAATGCGATTTCGCGCCAGCCGAAATGTGCGTAGTTATCGGCGACGAGGCCACCCAAGTGGATCCCCAAGCTGATGATCGCCAATGCAGCCAGCCAACGATGCAGGTCCAATAACCAAGCCGGGCGGTCGACGGGCTTGAGCATGCGTGTGATGAGCAGAATGCCCCACAGATTGGTAGCGGCGAGCATGACCCACGCAACGATGCCGCTGCCTCTGGAGAGGTACCACCATGTTTGTGGGTTCATGCGCCAAACGCCTCCAGATTCTTTGTTCGGTACACCTTGAGGTCTGTTGCCACCATAAGTCCTGCGAGACCAACTCGTTCAAGTATCTCGACTGCCTGTGGGCCGTCACTCATCATCGCAGCCGTCGCAAAGACTTCTGCGGTGGCCGCGTCTCCAGCGATCACCGTTGCTGTCAGCAAGCTAGTAGAGGCCGGCAGAGCCGTCGTGGGATCGATGAGATGGTGTGCGCTCTCACCCGAGGGCGAGGTCCAATGTTTGATAGTTGTGCCCGACGTCGCCACGCCACCCTGTTTGAGTGCGATACGTCCGACATGCTCTTGAGAGGAACCGGGGTCCTCGATGCCGAGCACCCACGCATCCTCGCCATCGAAGGGAGTGCCTATGACGCTGATGTCGCCTCCGACGTTGACCAACGCGCCCAGCGCACCGGCTTCGAGTAGTTCTTCAGCGACGATGTCGGCTGCAAAACCCTTGCCGATACCGCCGAGGTCGATCGCCCCTCCGGCAGGAACACAAATAGTTGCATTTGCAATATCAACCACGACCGAACCACTTACCCCGATGAGCTGTTGGCTCACGCGGGGTGCTGCGTCGGAGGTGATGGCGCTGTGTGTGTATCCGTGATGCACAAGTGCTGGCAACACGGTGATGTCGAACAGCCCTCGTGTTTGCTTCCAAGCCTCGATTGATCGAAGGATGACCGCAAGTGTGTCTTCGTCTACCTTCACCGGTACTCCCGCGGCCTGGTTCGCCCGCGTGATATCGCTGTCGCCAAGAAAACGGCTCCAGAGAGATTCAAGATCACGCAGGCGACCCTCGGCCTGATCGAGCAGCGCTTCCGTGCCGCCCGTGATGATGACATGCGAAGCGCATCCCATCACCCGAAAGCTTCGTTGAACCGAGGTGTGGGTTCCCGCCGACATCGTTCCTAGGGCTTACTCGGCGCTGTAGTCGTCGGCGGTGCCGTTGGCGGCGGCGCTGGAGCCGCCGTTGTTGGCGGTGCCGTTGGCACCGGAGGTGGAGCAGGTGTCGGCGCAGGTGCAGGTGCAGGAGTTGGAGTGGGGGCCGGAGCGGGTGTCGCGACCGGCACAGCTACAACGGGTGCGGGCGTCGCAGCAGGTGCAGGTGTTGCACTCGGAACTGGCATTGCCTTGGGGGCAGCGGTCGGTGCCTTGGCGGCTGATCCTGCTGCCGGCGGCGGCAACGCCACGGGAGCGGCGGTTACGACAGGTACTGCTGCACCCGCGGGTACTGCAGGCGGAATCGCAAGTGAGACGGCAACCGTCGGTACGGGTACCGCGGCACCGGCAACTGCGGGCACCGTGTCGCCGGCAATGGTTACCTCGGGTGCTGCGGTTGCGGGTGTTGGCGTGGATGCGGTTGCACCGGGATCTGGTCGGTTGGCAGCTGCGATGACGCCAGTGAGACCGAGCACTGCCGAAGCGGCGAGGCCACTTGCGGCGATCCGGCCTCCGGCAGCAACGTGAGGACGCTTGACGCGAGGCCCCTTCGGAGCTGCGGACTTACGCTGTGGTCTTGACCGAAGATCAGTCTGCGCAGATGCAATTGTGGCAGCGGCGATTGGGACACTCAACGGTTCGAGAATTTCGGGCGCTGCCGCCGCCACCGTCGGAATTCCGTCAGGAATGGGGGGTACACCCGAGACCAGCGACGCTGGACTCGGTGGGGCAAACGACCCCACTTGTTTCGATCCCGCTTGTTTCGATCCGGCTGGTGCCCAGATCGATGCCCCGCTGGCTTGCAACGATGCGCCCAGCCCGACCGCAGCAACGGGTGCTGCGGTCGGTGCCATGGGCAGTCGGGGTGAGGTGATCGATGCCGGCGGCGCCGGAATGCTGAGCCGAACAGGTGCTGGAGCGGCATGCACTGTGGCGTACGCAGGCGGTTGGCTCGAAGCGATGTGCTGCATGGAGCCTGGCGCGGGACTTGTCGGCGGTACGTGGGGTCGAGCGGCAAGCGGCGCTTGGCCACGTTTTGCTCGAAGTGATGCAAGGCGCTGCGCCTGTTCGTTCTCAGTCGTCATTTCCGTCACTGCCCTCGTCTTCGCTCTCATTGTCGTCGTCGTTGTGATGCGAGCTGGTACCCAACTTCGATTGCTGTTCGCTGTCGGATGCCCCTGTTGTGGAAGCCCCACCGATCGCCTGAGTGCCACTCGCGGCCACCGCTGGCGGTATTGCGGGGATGGGTTCCAGGGTGACAACGCCCGGGTCCTGCGACACAATGGCTGGTGCAGTCGTGTCGGGTGCAGCGACGAGTGCCGAGGTAACCGTGGCATGAACAGCGCCGGCGACGGTGGAAGCCGTGAAGGTCACGAGTTGCGTTCCGTCGGTCAGCACAACCGAAGCAGTCGCGCCTGGGGCCGACGTGGAGACCGCGGTCCACCCCATGCCGACCGTCGTGGAGACGATACTCAGTACGCCGCTCGAGTCCGATACCTCAATGCGTGCGGCGGCACCGACCTGATACACAGCGTTGCGGGGAACGCTGATATCGGGCACCGGTGCATTGGTTGGGGCTGTCGAAGCAGCGTTCATTGCTGCTCCAGCCATGACGGCGGCCGATCCTGTGCCAAGCACGCCTGCTACCGAAACTGCGGTAAGCCAAGTCCTTTTCATATGGGTAACTCCTTGTTCACTCTGGCCCGTGCTCTTAATCCAACAGTGATATCGCCCAGGTGTCATCGAGCCTTGACCCAAGAAACGTTAAAGAAGTAGAAGGCCCCTGCACAGTGGTGGTGATGGAGTCTGGCGACGTCGCTGTGGCCAGTACTCCGGGCGCGAGTTTGCCGATCCGGCGGTCACGCCGACGTGAACACATTTCGCCACGGTTTGTAGGCCGATTCACGCTGCGTAGTAGCTTCTTGGTCGATGTCCGACTTTCTCCGGGATTACCTCACCGTCGTCTGGTTCGGCGCGACCGCGCTGGTGCTTGCGTCATTGCTTCTCGCTATCTCCGCAGCCATTCGGCCGAACAAGCCGAACTACGAAAAGACGATGACGTACGAGAGTGGTGTCGACCCGGTGGGCCATGGCTGGTCGCAGAGCCAGATTCGTTACTACGTGTTCGCGCTGCTGTTCGTCGTATTCGATGTCGAAGCAGTGTTCATCTTTCCGTGGGCGACACAACTCGAGCGCTACGCCGGATTCGGTCTTGTGGAAATGGGCATCTTCGTGCTCGTCCTGTTGCTTGGCCTGGTGTACGCATGGCGCAAAGGCGTGCTGCGGTGGGTGTAGTTCGAGCGATGTCAACCCGACACATGACAACCAAGAAAGTGGCGTACGCACATGGGTCTCGTTGACCGCGGCCGGCTGCCGAAGCCGCTCACACAGCTCTTCAACATGGGTCGTTCGTACAGCCTCTGGGTATACCAATGGGGCCTCGCCTGCTGCGCCATCGAGATGGGTGCAGCTTTTGGTTCGCCGCGTTACGACGTCATGCGCCTCGGCGTGATACCTCTGCCGGCCAGCCCCCGACAGGCCGATCTCGTGGTGATTTCCGGAACCGTCACCGACAAGATGGCTCCCGCTATCAAGCGCCTCTACGAGCAGATGCCCGAACCCAAGTACGTCATCAGCATGGGCTCGTGTGCAAATTGCGGCGGGCCGTACTGGGATAGCTACTCGGTCACGAAGGGTGTCGATCAGATCATTCCTGTCGATGTGTACGTGCCCGGTTGCCCCCCTCGACCAGAGGCCCTGCTCGAAGGAGTTGTACTGCTTCAGCAACGCATCAAGAACGAAGACATGGGCGCGCGTTGGCGCGGCGAGGGATACGTCGCTTTGAATCGCGGTGAGCAAATTGTCGTCAACTGATACCCCGGTTGCGGCTCTGCCGGGCGATGCTTTGCGTGAGCGCGCGGTCGATCAGCTTCGTAGCGCGATTGGTGACGCGCTTCTCGACAGCCTCGTGAAGCCGGGCGACGATGTGTGGGTTCGCGTGCGCGCCGATGCGTGGCGTGAAGCGGGCATCGCGTTGCGCGATGTCGTCGGCCTTGATTACTTCTGCTTCCTCTCTGCGATTGATTGGATGCCGTCACCATTCGGTCGCGGCGAGGACGATCCAACACAACCTCAAGCCGAACGTGACATGACGATCAAGCAGGGATATGTGGGCGGCGACACGCGCTTTCAACTGTTCGCCCGCGCTTGCAGCACGACGCTGCATTTCGGTGTCACGATCAAAGCCGACATCGGCGACGACATGACGATGCCAACCTGGATCCCGTGTTACACCGGTGCGAACTGGCACGAGCGCGAGGCACACGAGATGTTCGGCATCACCTTTGCCGGCCACCCCGACCTGCGCAACATGTATCTCCCCACAGGTTTCGAGGGTCACCCGATGCGCAAGGATTTCCCGTTGTTGGCTCGAATGGTCAAGCCGTGGCCTGGCATTGTCGACGTCGAGCCGCTTCCCGGCGAACCCGCCGAGGCGGCTGAAGCAGAGGGTGCCGAATCATGACGATGCTCGGAGACCGCCAACGTCTTGCGTACATCGCGTCACAGGCCGCCGATGCACGCATCAACGTCGAGCTCGAAACCGAGGGTATGACCCTCAACATCGGACCCCAGCATCCGGCCACGCACGGCACCCTACGTATCATCTGCCGCCTCGACGGCGAGCAGGTGGTGTGGGCCGAACCGTCAGCGGGCTACATGCACCGCGGTTACGAAAAGCTCACCGAGGTGCGCACCTTTCCGCAGGTCACCTCACTGGTGAACCGCATCGATTGGCTTGGCAGTTTCGCCAACGAGGTGCCGTTCATCCTCGCCGCCGAAAAGCTGATGGACGTCGAAGCACCGCCACGCGCGCAGCACATCCGCACAATCCTTTTCGAGCTCAGTCGAATTGCCAACGTGTCACTGTTCCTCGGCGACCTCGGCGTACAGCTCGGTGCCATCACGCCAGTGTTCATGGCCTTTCGCGATCGGGAGTACGTACTCAACCTCATCGAGGGTGCAACGGGCGGTCGCTTCCACCCGAACTTCGACCGAATCGGCGGTCTGAAAGACGACCTCCCCAAGGGCTGGATCGACGAAACGCGCAGCGTCATGCGCAAGCTGCGTAATTTCTGCGACGAAATGGAAGATCTCCTGTTCGGCAACGAAATCTTCCAGAGTCGTACGCGCGGCATTGGCGTTATTCCTAAAGACATTGCGGTGCAATACGGGCTCTCTGGCCCGAACCTGCGCGCGAGCGGGGTTGATTACGACCTCCGCCGCGATCAAAAGATTGCTATGGCATGGGACAAGATCGACTTCAAGGTCTGGACGCATCCAGATGGCGACAGTTTTGCGCGTTGCTGGATTCGTCTGCAAGAGACACGCGAAGCCACATACATTGTCGAAAAGTTGCTCGACACGTTGCCCGCCGGTCCTGTGATGGCCAAAGTACCGCGCATCATCAAGGTGCCTGAGGGCGAGGCTTGGGTCAGCACCGAGAACCCGCTCGGCGAAATGGGCTACTACGTGATCAGCAAGGGTGACATGGGGCCATTTCGCGTCAAAATCCGGTCGGCCAGTTTCAACAACATCTCTATCGTGCCGTGGTTGCTCCGTGGCGTATACGTCCCCGACGTCATCACCATCCTTGCGTCGCTGTACTTCATCCTCGGAGACATCGACCGCTGATGATGCTCGCTCTCAATCTCCCGTACTGGGCGCAGTCGCTGCTGCGCGTGCTCGGTGGCCTTGTCGCGGTACTGCTGCCTGCCGGCACGATCGTGTATGTCTTCCTGTTCAAGATGATGAGCTTCATGCAGAGCCGACTCGGCCCGATGGAGGCTGGGCCGTACGGCTCAATGCAGTTGTTCGCCGAAGTCGGCAAGTGGCTGCAGAAAGAGGACATCAAACCCGAACGAGCCGATCACTCGATCTTCAAAATTGCGCCGCTCATCGTGCTTGCGAGCACGTTCTTGCTCGTGGCCGTTGTTCCGTTCGGACCCGATGCGTGGTTCACCAACTTCGAGACGGGTGTGTTCTACGCGTTGGCGGTCAGCTCCGTCAGCGTGCTTGGCATCTTGATCGCGGGCTGGTCGAGCGCTAACAAGTACTCACTGCTCGGCGGTTTGCGTGCCGCCGGTCAGCTCATCGCGTACGAACTGCCGATGGTGCTCGCGGTAGTGGGCGTGGTTATCCAGGCCGGCACGATGAACATGCAACAGATCGTGCTCGCCCAAAATGCCGGCGAAATCTTCGGTTGGAACGGTCTTGGCAACCCATACATACTCACCCAGTTCATCGGGTTTGCCGTGTTCATGATTGCCGTGCAGGCCGAGCTCACCCAGGCACCGTTCGACATGCCAATTGCAGAGTCCGAGCTCGTGTCGGGCTACATGACCGAGTACTCCGGCTTCCGCTTCCTCATCTTTTTCATTGCCGAGTTCGCCACCGCCGGAGTCTTCGCGCTGATTGCGTCAGTGCTGTTCCTCGGTGGTTGGGGAGTCCCGTTCAGCTGGTTCGGCTGGCACAGCGTCGGAGACGTATCGAACTGGATGAATGTCGTTGGCCCGCTGATCATGTTCACGAAGATGATGGGGCTTGTGTTCCTCATCATGTGGATTCGTTTCAGCTATCCCCGATTCCGTGAAGATCAATTGCAGCGGTTTGCATGGAAAGTGCTGATTCCCGTGTCACTTGTCAACATCATGCTCACTGCGGTTCTCAAGGTGGTGTTCTGATGGGTCTCAAACCAAAGGTTCCGGGTCTGGTGAAGGGTCTCGGCGTCACGTTCAACACGATGATGACAACTATCACCAAGGGTGCCAACACCGTTCAGTACCCGCACGAGAAGGAAGCACCGCCGGTTCGGGCACGTGGTGTGATTGCGCTGCGCGAGGACAACTGCACGTCGTGCATGTTGTGTGCGCGCAGCTGCCCCGATTGGTGTATCTACATCGAGGGCCACAAGGAGCTTGCACCGCCCAGACGTGCCGGCGGCGCACCGCGAAAGGTCAACAAGCTCGACCGGTTCGACATCGATTACGCGCTGTGCATGTACTGCGGGATTTGTGTCGAGGTGTGCCCGTTCGATGCGTTGTTTTGGAGCCCCGAGTACGAGTACAGCGAGCCCAAGATCGCCGACCTGCTGCACGACAAGACCAAGCTCGGCGAGTGGATGGAAACCGTTCCAGAGGCACCCGAGCTCGAAGTCGGCGCCGAGAAGAAAGGCAAGAAGTGATGATTGCCTTCAGCACGAGGGGCACGAAGTGATCGCCGAGGCGTTGGTCGCGCAAAACATCGCGTTCGGCATCATCGCAGCCGTGATGATCGTCGGCGCGATTCGCGTCGTTACGAGCAGCAACGTTGTGCATGCTGCGCTGTGGCTTGTTTGTGTGCTTGCCGGCGCGTCGGCGCAGTATCTGCTCGTGTATGCCGAGTTCGTGGCAATCACCCAGGTGCTCGTTTACGTTGGTGCCGTAATGGTGCTGTTCCTCTTCGGTGTCATGCTGACGCGCGCACGCATCGGTCGCGAGAACGACCTCAACAACAAGAACTGGGCCCTCGGGATCCCGATCGCACTCACATTGTTTGCTGCAATGGCAATCGCACTCGTGGGTGGCTTCAAAGATGAGCATCTGCCGTCACCGTCTGCAGCGCTTCGCATCGATACCCAAAGTGTTTCCGACACCATCTTCAAGCCGTACCTCCTCCCCTTCTGGGCGTTGTCATTCGTACTGCTCGTCGCCGTTGTCGGTGCCATCGTTCTGGCTCGTAAGGATTGATGCTCGATGCTGATCAATGAGTTCCTCCTCCTCGGCGCTGTGCTGTTTTGCATCGGCGTGTACGGCGTGATCGCACGCAAGAACGCGGTGATGGTGCTGATGAGCATTGAGCTCATCCTCAACGCGGTAAATCTCAACCTGCTTGCGTTTGCGCTCCGCAACGCCAGTCCGGATGGCCATGTGTTTGCGTTGTATGTCATTGCGGTGGCGGCCGCCGAGGTAGGCGTGGGTCTCGGCCTGGTGCTGCTCATCTATCGCAACAAGCGCAGCATCGCGCTTGACGAACTTTCCGAGATGAAGGGCTGAGCCGTGCTCGCTGCTGAACAAGTCGGCTGGTTCCTCGACCACGCCTTCCTCATCCCCATCATTCCGGGCATCGCGTTCGCGTTCATCATATTGATTGGCAAGCGTCTGCCGATGAAGGGAAGCGAGATCGGACTGGCCTCTATGGCAGCGTCGCTCGTGCTCTCGATTGGTCTGACGTATCAGTGGATTCAGCGCTCCGAGACCTCGGTGGAGCCCGTCATTCGCAAGGTGGTGTGGTGGCAAAGCGGTGGCGTGCAGTTCAGCTTTGGTCAGCACATCGATGGCCTCGCGGTCGTGATGTTGTTGCTCGTCGCGTTCATCTCCACGTTGGTGCAGGTGTACTCGCTCGAATACCTGCGTGGCGATCGTCGCTACACCCACTTCTTCGCTGCGCTCACGTTGTTCAGTGCAGGAATGTTGATGATGGTGCTGGCCGAGAACATGGTGCAGCTCATCCTCGGCTGGGAGATCATGGGCCTGTGCTCGTTCATGCTCATCGGTCATTGGTGGGAAGAAGAAGCAAATAGCCGCGCTGCACTCAAGGCGTTCTGGACGGTTCGCGTTGGCGACATTGGTCTGCTCGTGGGTACCGGCATCATCTTCTTCGGCGCAAACACCTATGCGCAGGCTCAGGGCAGCAACGGCTTCAGCATCGCTGCCATCAACGAGTGGGCGCTGAAGGACACCGGTGCCTCGCACACGCTCTTGCTCTGGGGATGTGTGGCGCTGTTCATTGCGTGTATTGGTAAGAGTGGTCAGTTCCCGCTGCACACGTGGCTACCCGATGCGATGGCCGGACCCACGCCCGTCAGTTCGCTCTTGCACTCGAGCACGATGGTCGTTGCTGGCGTGTTCCTTGTTGCCCGGCTGTATCCGCTGTTCCACACCGGTCTCGATATCAATGTCGCAGGTCAACACTTCAACCTCATCGCCGTCATAGGTGGCATCACCATTGTCATTGCCGCGGCGCTCGCGTTTGTGCAGACCGACATCAAGAAGGTGTTGGCGTACTCAACCGTTAGTCAGTTGGGCTACATGATGATGGGCCTCGGCGTCGGAGCATGGACCCCGGCCGTCTTTCACATCTTCACCCACGCCTTCTTCAAGTGCTGTCTGTTCCTGTGCGCTGGTTCGGTTGCGCATAGCGGCAGCCATCACAGCTTCGAGATGAAGAAGGACATGGGTGGTTTGTGGCGCAAGATGCCTGTTACAGCGGCGTGCTGGATTATTTCCACGATGGCGTTGTGTGGCGTTCCATTCTTCAGTGGTTTCTTCTCCAAAGACGAGATCATCGATAACGCGCACAACAACGGTTACAAGGTGTTCTGGATCATTGGTCTGGTCGGCGCGTTCATGACCACCGCGTATATGACCCGAGCCACGTACCTCACGTTCTTCGGTACGGCTCGCGGCGCCGCGGCCGGTGAGCACCACGAGGTCGAGCATGCCGTCGCGCATAACACAGCCGTCGCGCATGACACAGCCGTCGCGCATGACACAGTCGACGCACACGCCAGCCACGACGCACACGCCAGCCACGACGCACATGATGCGCACGCCGGTCCGCATGAGTCGCCGGCGCTGATCACCGTGCCATTGATCATTCTTGCGTCGTTGGCGTTGCTCGCCGGCTATCTCAATGCGGCCCCATTAAAGATCGAGAAGTTCACGGAGTGGTTCGCCAGCGAAAAGCGCGAGCCCTTCCCCGAACTCGCGAGCGCAACATTCAAGTGGATCAACGCGCTGCCGTCCATTGCGTTGGTGGCAGCCGGTTTCGCGATCAGCCTCGTGATCTGTCGTGGTTTGTACGGAAGCGGCAAGTTCGTACTGAAGGGCATCACCGAGCGCTCGCAGCCGCTGTATGCCGGCTACACGTTCCTTGCCAACAAGTACTACCTCGATGCGCTGTACGAGAACGTCATCGTTCGCGGCATCGCGTATCCCATCAGCAAGGCGGCCTACTGGGTCAACCAGCGAGTCATCGATCGTGCGGTCAACGAAGTAGGTCTCGGCGGCCGCAAGTTGGGCAACTGGGTGTACCGAAACATCGACCAACGCGTGGTCGACGGCGCGGTCAACGGATCTGGTGCCGCGGCTCGCGGCTCGGGTAGCGCGTTGCGGCCAGTTCAGTCAGGCAAAGTCAACCAATACGGGGCACTGCTCTTCGGAGCCGCCGCTATCGGCGCCCTCGTTCTCGTCATCGTCAATACCTGAGGAGCCTCACGGCAATGGATGTACTCCGCACCAACAACGCGCTACTCACGATCGGCACCTTCTTGCCGCTCGTTGGTGTACTCGTCATGATGTTCATCCCCAAGGGGAAGGAACTGTTGCACAAGCAGATCGCGTTGCTCACCGCGCTTGCCACATTGGTGGTCGGGGTGTACACGCTGACGAAGTTCAGCTATGGCAGCGCCGGCAAGTTGCAGTTCTTCGCCGACACGCCGTGGATCAAAGTCATCCATAGCAACTTCACGGTTGGCCTCGATGGTCTGAGCCTGCCGCTGTACATCTTGAGCATGGTCGTCACCGTGCTGGTGATGATCTATTCGTGGGATCACATCCCGTCGCCGGGTAATCCGAAGGCGTTTCTGATTCTCATGCTGGTGCTCCAGGTTGGCATGGCCGGCACCTTCATCGCGCAAGACCTCATCTTGTTCTTCGTCTTCTTCGAACTCGTGCTGTTGCCGATGTACTTCATGATCGGTGTCTGGGGTGGCGAAGATCGCCAATACGCATCGCTCAAGTTCTTCCTCTACACCATGTTCGGTTCGGCGCTCATGCTCGTCGCCTTTCTCGCCTTGTACTTCCAAGTGTCGGGCAAGGTGCCAGCAGGCGAGGCCAGCTTCAGCATCCCGTATCTGGCAGCTCACGGTGGACTGCTTGGCAAGACGGTGCAGATCTGGATCTTCGCGGGCATGTTCATCGGCTTCGCCGTCAAGGTGCCGATGTTTCCTTTCCACACGTGGCTTCCCGACGCGCATACGCAGGCACCTACCCAAGGCTCGGTCATCCTGGCCGCGATTCTGCTGAAGTTGGGCACGTACGGATTCGTCCGCATTGCCATTCCGATCCTTCCGACGGCCGCCAAGTCGTGGGCACCATGGATCGGTGGTCTCGCGATCATCGGCATCATCTATGGCGCGCTTGGCTGCCTCGCCCAAACCGACATGAAGCGACTCATCGCCTTCAGCTCCGTCGCGCACATGGGCTTTGTCATGCTCGGTATCTCCACGCTGACCCCCCTCGGCTTCAACGCGGCAGTATTTGGCATGGTGGCGCACGGCCTCATCACGGGCATGTTGTTCTTTATTGCTGGATCGGTGAAGGAGCGTTATCACACCCTTGAAATCAAGCGTCTCGGCGGCATGCTCATCTCGATGCCAAAGATGGGGTGGATTCTTGGTTTCTGCGTCATGGCATCGCTCGGTTTACCCGGGCTCGCCGGCTTCTGGGGTGAGTTCCCAGCAATCATCTCCTCGTACTCACCCGCGGCCGGTCTGAATCACAACGTGTTCAGGGTCTTCATGGTGATTGCCGCCCTCGGCACCGTTCTCGCGGCCGGGTACTTGCTGTGGTTGTTCCAGCGGGTGGCATTCGGCGAACCCAAGGCTGAGTTTGTTGGTGCCGGCGTGCGTCACGACGACGGCCACGGCCACGGTGGCGCTTCCCACGACGATGCCCACACAGCGGTCGACCACTCGAGCGATATCCACGATGTCACGTTCTTCGAGTGGGTGGCGTGGACACCGTTCCTCGTTGCCATCGTTGTCTTTGGTGTGTACCCACAACTGATGTTCAAGATCATCGATCCAGCCGTGCAAGTGACGCTCAAGGCATTTGGGAAGGGCTGAGCGGTGATTGCTTCGTTCCTCGTCGCCGCGGGTGGTTTCACGCCGCCCAAAGTCGACTATCACGCGCTGGCACCCGAGATGATTCTCGCCGCCGGTATCTGCGTGGTGTTGATCGTGGATCTGTTCGTGAGTGAGAGCAAGAAGTGGCTGACCGCCACTCTTGCGGGGTTCAGCCTGCTCGCAGCGCTGGTTCCGGTCGTCACGCTCGCTGTCATTGGCAGCGACACGCGCTCGATGTTCGACGGTCGATACGTGATCGACAACTTCAGCCTGATCATGAAGGCAATGTTTCTCATCACCGGTTACGTCGTGGTGTTGCTCTCCACCAATGAAATTGAAGAGGGCGGTTACTATCAGGGCGAGTATTACGTGCTCTTGCTGAGCAGCGTCCTCGGCATGGTGATGATGACCTCGGCCCGCGATCTCGTGAGTGTGTTCATTGCCTTCGAATTCCTGTCGATTCCCACGTACATGCTCGCCGCGTGGCGCAAGCGCGACCCGAAGAGCAACGAAGCCGGGATGAAGTATTTCTTGCTCGGGGTGTTCGCGAGCGCTCTGATGCTGTACGGCATGAGCCTCCTCTACGGCGTTGCCAACAGCACGTTGCTCGTCGACATTGGCAAAGCAGTCACGATCAAGGGCCAATACAAGGGTGTCGAAGTCCTTGCTGTTGTCTTTGTCGTCGTCGGATTCGCGTTCAAGGTGAGCGCAGTGCCGTTTCATTCATGGGCACCAGACACATACGAAGGCGCCCCGACGCCGGTGACCGCCTTCTTGTCCGTTGCCTCCAAGGCTGGCGGCTTTGTGGCGATGGTGGTCATGTTGTACCTCGCCTTCCCTCACGCCGAGAAGGTGTGGCAGCCGTTCATTTTCGTGCTCGCTGCCGCAACGATGACGTTGGGCAATCTGGTGGCGCTCAAGCAGACCAACATCGTGCGCATGCTTGCGTATTCATCGATCAGTCAGGGGGGCTTCATCTTGATGCCGCTCGTGGTCGCTGGAACGAAAGCCACGGAAACATCGCTCAAAACCGTTGTGGTGTATTTGCTCGTCTATGCCGCCACGAACCTCGGTGTCTTTGGCGTCGTCATCGCCGTCAGCCGCAAGACGCACAGCGGCGACATCACCAGCTTCGGTGGTCTGATGAGTTATGCGCCAGGGTTGGCAGCTCTGATGACGTTCCTCTTGGCTTCGCTGGCAGGCATTCCCCCGTTCGGTGGATGGTTCGCAAAGCTCAACGCATTTCGAGCGGTGCTGCAAGCCGGCACCGGACTCGGATACGCCATCGCGATCATCGGCGCGATCAACACGGTGATTGCCTTTGGCTATTACGGCAACATCATGCGGGAGATGTGGATGAAGCCTGCTCCCGACGGCGACATCACTCCCATTAAGACCCCACCGTCGTTGGTGGCGGCGCTCGCGATCACTGGCACGGGCACCCTCGTCCTTGGTCTCCTGCCCGGTCTGGTGTTGAGGTTTGGCGACCTGAGCGCGCTCACTGGTGCTCTCGGCCGCTGACGAAATCCGCGCCGCGATTGCGGATGCGGGTGGCGCGATCACCTTCGAACGGTTCATGCAGATTGCTCTGTATGGCGAATCGGGGTTCTATACCACCGTCGGCTCTGCCGGTCGACGCGGAGACTTCATCACGAGTCCTGAAGTTGGCCCTCTGTTCGGTGCCGTATTGGCGCGGATGCTTGACGCCGTGTGGCACCGCTTGGGCGAGCCGGCCCGCTTCAGCGTTATCGATGCGGGAGCCGGTCCCGGCACCCTCGCTCGAACCATTCGCGCCGCAGCGCCGGAGTGTCTGCAGTCCCTCGATTATGTTGCAGTCGAGTCTTCCGCCCGACAACGCGAACGGCACCCCGGTTGGGTCACCTCGTTGGCGGAGCTTCCCTGCGAACCAATTGTTGGGGTCATCATTGCCAACGAGTTGCTCGACAACCTCGCGTTTCGTTTGTTCGTGATGGACGGCGGTTGGCGAGAGGCCTATGTCACCGCGCAGCCCGACGGAACCTTTGCCGAGGTGTTGCGTCTGGCCGACGACACGGCTGACCTTGCCTTGCCGTCAATCCGCACGCATGGTGCCCGGCTGCCGATACAGCAACGAGCGTCTGAGTGGGTGCAATCCGCTCGTTCTTTGATTGATCGTGGCACGCTGCTCATCGTCGACTACGGCACTGCGAGCTCGACCAGTCTTGCGATGAGGCCGTGGCGCGAATGGCTTCGCACGTTTCGGGAACATGAGCGGGGTGGCCATTACCTGTTCGAGCCCGGCTCACAAGACATCACCGTCGAGATCGCGTTCGACCAAATCCGAGGAGCAGACAAAGACGGCGCGATCGTGCGCACACAGAGGCAGTTTCTCCAACGATGGGGCATCGACGACCTCGTTGCTGATGGTCAACGAGCGTGGCTCGAACATGCCTCGCGCCCCACCGTTGCTGCCTTAACAATGCGCAGTAGGGTCCGCGAGGCGCAGGCATTGTGTGATCCAGAAGGACTCGGAGCCTTTGTAGTCATTGAGTTTGCGAGCGATTGAACCCCTCTTCGCAACTGTGTGCTCGCATATCGAAATGGGTCGAGTGACCTATTCAGATTCATAGCCCGCTTCCGTACTCTTGAGTTGTGGCTCGAAGGGCGAGCGATAACAGGGAGCAGGGTAGAAATGAAAACGCAAACAGAAGGTCTCAAAGACTCCAGCGTGTTGAAGCGGCTTACGGGTCGCCTCGGCATCGGAGTTCTCATGCTTGGTTCGTTGACCGTCGCGGGTGTGTCTACCTCGCTGGTCACGGCGAATGCGACGCCATCGGCAAAGGTCACTCTTTGTCACGCCACGGCGATCAACAGTAATCCATACGCCAAGATCACTGTCGATATTGCATCCATTCTGAGCGAAGGTCATCGCGCTCATGCTGATGACATCATCCCTCCGTTTGCTGACTTCGCCGGTCTCAATTGGGACACCGATCACATCGCGATCTGGAACAACGGTTGCAAGACTGGGCAGTCGAATTGCGACAGCGTCAGCGTGAGCTCATCCAATGAGGATGATCAGTCGGACAACGAAGATCAGTCGGACAACGAAGATCAGTCGTGTGGTTCGTGCGATAACGGTGGTATCAGTGCTTCGCACAGCAACGAGGGTCAACAGGGTGACGACAGCGACAACAGCGACAGCGGTGACAACAGCGACGACGGCGATGACAGCTGCCCGCCAGTGGCACCTCACCTTCAGCTGAACAAGCTCGTCATCAACAATGACGAAGGCAATGCAGCGTTCGACGACTTCACCCTCACGGCCACGGCCGAAGGCGATGGCCCAAGCGTCATCGACGGCATTGACCCAGACGGAAGTGCCACAGTCGGTATCGGCGCCGATGTCGAAGCCGGTGTTACCTACGTGCTCACCGAAAGCGGCCCTGACGGCTACAGCTCAGCCGGGTGGGTCTGTGACGGCGGAACCCAGGATGGCAACACCATCACGCTCGCCGACGGTGGAGATGTGAATTGCACCATCACCAACAACGACGATGTCGTCGACCCCCCTGTCACCGAGGCCCCGACCACGACAGCTGCTCCGACCACGACAGCTGTTCCGACCACGACTGCAGCTGGCCCGACCACGACAGCTGCTCCGACGTCGAGCTCAGTTGCCGATCAGGGCAGCGACGCATTGGTGCCAACAACGGCTCCGATTCGTCTGCCTGTAACCGGTGGTTCGTCAAGCTCGGCAGTTCTCCTCGCAAGTATTGGTGTACTGCTTGGTCTGGCAATGACGATGTTCGCACGTCGTCGCCGCTCGGCCTGAGTGATCAACGAATAACTCAATACAACGAATATCTCAGCAACAGATGAGGAGGGCCCCGCCGGGGTACTTCAGAAGCTCCGGCGGGGCTTCAGAAGTCGGGCGAGGGCCCTCCTCGCGTGAGCGAGTCGACTGAGTTCCGCGCCGTTCGTGCGAACATGACGCCGTCACTAGAGTTGCGTCAGATAGCGACAGGAGGGACGTACATCATGACCGACGCTCATGCGATCGACGCACTTGGTTGGGAACACCGCACATTCGCGCCGTCGGAGACCTTCAAACGCAACGCGTTGATCACCGACAGACTCATGTACGACGATGCGGCGGTCGACTATGAGGGTTTCTGGGCCCGACAAGCGGCTGACCTACTCACCTGGTCGAAGGACTGGGACACGATTTGCGAGTGGAACTTACCCTTCGCAAAATGGTTCGTGGGTGGCGAGCTCAACGTGAGCTACAACTGCCTTGATCGACACGTGCTCGCGGGCAGAGGCAGCAAGGTTGCATTCCATTTTGAAGGCGAACCGGGCGACACACGCACCGTTACCTATGCCGAACTGCTCGATGAAACGCAGCGTTTCGCCAATGTGTTGAAGAGCCTCGGCGTCGCCAAGGGCGATCGCGTGAACATCTACATGCCGATGATTCCTGAAGCCGCCGTAGCAATGTTGGCGTGCGCGCGGATCGGTGCAGCGCACAGCGTTGTGTTCGGCGGGTTCAGCGCAAACTCGCTGACCGATCGAATCAACGATGCCGAGGCCAAGGTACTCATCACAGCCGACGGAGGTTGGCGTCGCGGCGAGGTCTTCGCGCTCAAGCAGACCGCCGACGAGGCCCTGATGCATACGCCGACGATCACCGACGTCGTGGTCGTGCGCCGGGGCGGCAACGACATCGACATGCAGCACGGCCGCGATCATTGGTACCACGAGCTCATGGAACATTCGGATCCGGTGTGCGCGGCCGAACCAATGGATTCAGAACAGCTGCTGTTCCTTCTGTACACAAGCGGCACGACTGGTCGTCCGAAGGGCATCATGCACACAAGTGGCGGCTACCTTACGCAGGTTGCCTTCACCCACAAATACGTGTTCGACCTCCACCCCGAGACCGACGTGTTCTGGTGCACCGCCGACGTCGGCTGGATTACTGGTCACAGTTACGTCGTCTACGGCCCGCTGGCCAACGGCGCAACACAGGTGATGTACGAAGGGGTGCCGAACTATCCCGGCAACGATCGGATGTGGCAGATCATTGAAAAGTACGGGGTCACGATCTTTTACACCGCGCCAACCGCAATTCGTACCTTCATGAAATGGGGCGATCAGGAGCCGGCCAAGCACGATCTGTCTTCGTTGCGCCTCTTGGGATCGGTTGGTGAGCCCATCAACCCCGAGGCGTGGATGTGGTACCAAGAGCACATCGGTCGTTCGAACTGTCCCATCGTCGATACGTGGTGGCAGACCGAGACTGGGGCAATCATGATCAGTCCGTTACCGGGCGCGACCACAACAAAGCCCGGCTCAGCCACGTTCGCGCTGCCGGGTATCGGAGCGGAGCTTGTTGATGAGCATGGCGAGCACGTCGAACGCGGTGGGGGATACCTCATCTTGACCCAACCGTGGCCCGCGATGCTGCGCGGTATTTGGGGCGATCCAGACCGCTTTCGCGATACCTACTGGAGCCGTTTTGCCGGACGATATTTTGCTGGTGACGGGGCCAAGCTCGATGACGATGGATACCTCTGGTTGCTCGGCCGGGTCGATGATGTCATGAACGTGAGCGGCCACCGCATTTCCACCACTGAGGTTGAGTCGGCCCTCGTCTCGCATCCGTCAGTTGCCGAGGCAGCAGTCGTAGGAGCCAACGATGCAACCACAGGTCAGGCGATCATTGCCTACGTCACCCTGCGCGGGGGTTTTACAGGTGACGAACAGGCGCTTCGCGCGCATGTGGCTGCAGAGATAGGCAGCATTGCCAAGCCGAAGGCGATCTACTTTGCTCCAGATCTACCCAAGACGCGCAGCGGCAAGATCATGCGCCGACTGCTTCGCGATGTTGCCGAAGGCCGCAATCTCGGGGACACGACCACTCTCGCCGACTCGAGTGTCGTCAACGAATTGCAACGACGCGCCGCTGAGGTACCACCGGAGGACTAAACGCCATCCGAGCCGTCATGCCGTCGTTGGCACCGAGCACGCGAGTTGAGAATTCCTTAACCCGCGAGCCGACTGTGCCGATACAACAACGTGTCATCTGATCACTACGACGAGAGCGAGTTGAGCGCGCTGCGTACAGGCACACCAGTTGACGCATCTGCAGCCGTGGATGCTACGAACGCGCTCCGCGACCGGCTGCGTCTGCGTCTCACGGTCAACAACATGACACCCGGCACCACATTGCTGTCGCCGGAACCGGTGCGCAATGAGCCGGGCGAACGAGTCTGGAACTCGGTGCTCGAGTCGCTGTCGACAAGCTTGCACACGACCGGTTCTCAGCAGACGGTGACATCGTCGCTGCCACTTGCTGCGCACCCGTTTATGCAACAGCCGCTGACGTCGCCCGCGCAGGCGATGCAATCAACGCCGCAATCCGGCTATTCCCGACAACCGCTGGATATGCACTACGGTTCGGCACCAACTCATCAGCACGCTTCGGTGCATACAGCTGGAGGACAGATCTTCGTCCCGGCCGGTGTTGTGGAGTATCCAGATGCCCACGGCAATGTGGCGTTGCTGGCGCCAAGCCAACCTCAGGTCGACTCCTCCCTGTACATCTCTGGGCCCAATACGATCGTCGCTCCGAATATTGGTGGCACGGGCGTGCCCTACCTTGGTCAGCCGGTTCGGCCGGCCTCGCCGCAGCGAGTTGTGGCATCGAGGGTCGCAGCGGCGCAGATTTCCGCGCAGGCCATGCGGCAGAAGAAGAAGCGCCACCCGTTTCGTGCCTTCTTTTCATTTCTCGTGGTTGCTTCATTGCTTGCTGGTGCTGGCTTCACCGGATGGTATTTCCTCATCAAGAAGAAGGTGACGTGGACCGACGAGGTCCTGCCTCTGGCGACGTTTGTCGAGGACACGACTCACGCCAAGTTCGTCGAAAATGTTGGCGTTACCACCTTGTCGGTACCGGAGTATGAGGTGAAGCTCGGCATAGACGTGCTGGCGCGCTCATATATCGATCCGGATGGCTCATTCGCAACCTTGCGCGCGGCTGGCCTTGTCAGCGGAGTTCCGGCACCGAGTGAGGTCGGCCATCTTGCGGCCGTGACCATGACTGCCTTCTATAGCTCGAACGACAAGACCATTTATCGACTCGAGGGAGGCACCCCAGCCTTTGAGTTGGCCACGATACGTGCGTTGACTGTTGCTCTCGCCGATCAGGAATCGGGATGGTCGAAAAATTCGGGCACCCTGACCGATGCCCAGAACGTCGGCATTCGCGCCGCTGTGGATGGCGTCGGAGTCGAAGTGGTCCGCGCTCGGTTCCGACGGGATCCGCAGCTCGAAGGCCTTGTGGCGTTCGAGGTGCAAGCACGCACGACGGCTGCAGGCATTGTTACGAGTGCGGCACCGACGTATCTCAATGCGGTCCTGGGTTCATACTTCTTTGGGGCACACGCGTCGCCCGCGCCTGCCCCGGGTCACCTCATGGCAGCGGTGTACACACCCGGCAGTGATGCGCCACTCTTCGACCCATCGCGTAGCTCGACGAGCCCCGCGACCGTTGTGGCGTCACCCACCGCCGGCGCAACCGCACGAACCTTGGGTATGCAATTCTGGTATCTCGTGCTGCTCCCCGCGATCGGTGCGGCCGATGCCCGCACTGCTGCGCTGACGTGGACTGGTGATTCATCGGTCACGACCACGACCGATGGCCACTCGTGCCTTGCTGCAAATGTCTCCACGACCTCAGCTGCAGAACAGGCCACGCTCGCCGCCGCCCTTGGTCGATGGGCCGCGACCCGGCCGGCATCGAGTGCCGCTTTGATCGCGACACCCGTGGAAAATCTCGTCAACGTTTCAGTCTGCGAGCCGCTCGAGCCCTCCACCCAGCCAATAGGCCCGGTCGACGCAACGCTGTTGTACTCGGCGTCGTCACAAGAGGGCGCGGCGGCGGCCAACTTGGTTCGACTCGGTCTGCCTGAGACGCAGGGAGCGTGGTCGTGTGCGATCGCCATGGTTCGTGGAGGCGCGCTTCCGAACTTTGTCGAGGGTTCTGCCGATCCAGTTCAGGCGGCGGCAATGTCGAATGTACTCACGTATTGCAAGACGGCGTGAGTGTCCTCAATTGTCTGAAATGGCTCAAGCTCTCTCGGCCGATGCCGAAATATCAGCATGAGTAATCTGTCAGAGGCAGCGGCCGAAAACGACGATAAGGCAGGCGATCCACCAGCCGGGCCTGCGATGGGCCGTGCTGCGAGTGCAGCTGGTCTCGCGGCCGCTGACCGCAAGGCGCCGTTTGATTTTCGTCTGAAGCTCGACCTTGGCGGGGCGCGTTCGGCCGAACGTGGTCTACCCCTGTTCGAGCGTCGCAGCGAACCGCGGTCTACGCCTACATTCGTACCTACCGTTGTGCCCGAACCGCTCGTGGTCGAGCCGATCGAATTCTCGCTTGAAATGCTTGCGGTGCCCACCGCGACGACCCCGCCAGTTGAATTACCAACGTCGGACCAAGCGTCGCTCGAAGCGTCGCCCGACGATGGCGCACCGGTAGTGGTTGCCGAGGTAGCTACACCGGTTCTACCAAAGCCGCCGTCACGCGCAGTGCCAGCTGAGCCGACACCGACCGACGATGTAGCCGCCCCGGCTTCACCATCTCGTGTCGCCCCGCCGCGTCGGCCAGACACAACGATCCGACCGGTCGTGCATAAGCGCCGAAAGAAGGGCAAACCGATGTTGGTCCCCCTTGTGCTGCTTGGGTTGCTCGGCGCTGGAGGCTTTCTCTTCATCAAGCAACGCGACGCAGCGCAGGAGCGAGTGAAGGAGTGGCCGTCGGCCTTGAAGCCATTGGCGGCCTTTGTGGAGCAGACTCTCGGCCATCCGTTTACCCGCTCTGTTCCGGTGAAGGCCCTGCCGCAGGCTGAATATGAGGCAAAGCTCGGAATCCTCGAACTCGAGCGCGTGCCGAAGGATGCAACCGGCGGCTTCAGCGGCTTACGTGCTCTCGGACTCATTTCCGAAGCGCCGAGCGCCGCAGCGGTTGGACAATATGTCGGGCTCACGCGAACGGCCTTCTATGACCCTTCGACTACGACCGTGTACGAGTCTGCCGATGTGACCGGCCAGTTTCAAGACGCAAACCTCATGGCCGCGATGAGTGTGGCGCTACTCGACCAAACAAAGAAGTGGGGAGCTGCGATGGCAACGTTGTCTCCCGCGCAGCAGCTGGGCTACCTGTCGCTCATCGAAGGCACCGGTACGTTCGTCATCCGACAGAAATCTCGGCAGGACACCGCGTTCGCCGACAGATATACGACAGAGCACGCTGCTCGCGTCGCGAGGCGCGACGCGCTTCCATCGCAGATGAGCCCCTGGCTGCTCGGCCTGTTCGATATGCAACTGGCGAACTCATGGGGAATCGTGACGCGCTCATTGCATGGAGACTTCATCGACGCGCTCAACGCACCCGAGAGCGACGCGGCTGTGCTCGATTCGGCGCGTGGAATCGAAACACCCGCAGGCGTGCTCACGACCGATCCGTCGTCGCTTGGCATGTACGTCTGGTACGGAGTCCTCTATCCGTCGCTCGGCGACGATCTTGCATTTCATATGGCGTCGGCCTGGACTGGGGATTCCGTCTTGTACTCAATTGCGGACGGACGCGGATGCGTTCGCGCCTCAGTGGCGACGAGAGATTCGGCAAGCTTGACCGACCTCGTGAATGGTTTGAATCTGTGGGCCAAGTCGCGCCCGGCGGATACGACGACCACTGTGGAGGCCAGGGGTACGGTTGCCGTAGTGACGGCGTGCGAATCATCGGGACCGATTGCGATCAACGCGACAAGTGCCGTCAGGCAAGACTTTCAAGGCCGTCTCGTGAAAGAGCAGGTGCTGATCCAGCAACTCAGTCGTCTAGCGATGCCGCTCACGAACCCAGCAATTGCCTGCGCCGTGAACTCATATCGCGCCGACGGGCTGGCCGGATTCGACGAAGAACTTGCTGCAGTTGCGACGAATACAGAGGGCACGATTTCTCCCGCGCTTCGCCAGTCGCTCCTTGACCTCGCAACCTTTTGCGGCTCAGCCCGATAGTCGAAACTGACCTTGCGCGGTCAGTCTCGAAAGTTGTTGAACTGCAACGGAATCTCGAGATCATTTGCTTTGAGTAGGGTCATCACTGCCTGAAGGTCATCTCGCTTCTTACCGGTGACACGTACCGACTCACCTTGGGTCTGGCTACTCACGCCCTTAGGACCCTTCTCCTTGATCATCCTGTTGATCTCTCGTGCTTTGTCGGACGAGATGCCGACCTTGATGGTCACCAGTTGTCGCACCGTGTTCTGGGTTGCTTCTTCGACCTTGCCGTAGTCGAGCCCTTTCAACGACACAGCGCGCTTGACGAGCTTTTCCTCGACGAGTACCCGCAGTGCATTGAGCCGATCCTCGCTCACTGTGCGCAGCGTGAGGACGAGCTCATTTTGCTCGATCGAGGAGTTGGTGTTCTTGAAGTCAAACCGGTTGGCGACCTCACGTTGGGCTTGATCGATCGCGTTTCGCACCTCTTGATGATCGACTTCGGAGACAATGTCAAAGCTCGGCATGTGCATAGGGTAGCGATTGCGGTTCCCAGGTGCGTGCAGGCGGTGCGGGCGCTACGCTTCGCCCGCAAATACAACACAAGTGGGGTCGGTACCCAAGCGGCCAAAGGGAGCAGACTGTAAATCTGCCGGCTCAGCCTTCGTAGGTTCGAATCCTTCCCGGCCCACCAATGTGAACATGGATATGACCCCGCCCCGGCTTGATGTCGAGACGGGGTCGTTCATCTTTTCGGCTCGTAGTCTTGATGGCTGTGATCCTCATCGACGCTCAAGGGCTACGCGCCTCGCGACCGAATCGTCCGTTGTTCGATGACGTCTCACTCACACTCAGCGACGGCGATCGCGTCGGCGTGGTCGGGCTGAATGGATGCGGCAAGAGCACGCTGCTGCGGATGATGAGTGGCGAAATCGAGCCCGAGTCTGGCGTTGTTCGTCGGGGTCGCGGTGCCCGAATCGGCATACTTGCTCAACTGCCGGTGCTACCGCCAGGTTCGGTGCGCGACGCCGTCGGCCACGGTTGGCGCGGCGAGGCGATGCTTGATCGGCTCGGAATGTCGGGTCTGTTGGATTCGTCGACGGGCGAACTCTCCGGCGGCCAGAAGAAGAGAGTTGCTCTTGCTGGGCTACTCGTGCTGGATTGGGAATGTCTGATTCTCGATGAACCCACAAACCATCTCGATCTTGATGCCATTGCCTATCTCGAAGAGTGGCTCGCCAATTTCAGCGGAGGCCTGCTTCTCGTCACCCACGATCGTCATGTGCTCGATCGCGTGACGACCAAGGTCCTCGAGATCGATCGCGGCCGCGCGTACCTCCACGTGCCCTCTGGCTGGAACCAAGGCTCGGGATACGCGGCCTACCTTTCTGCGCGCATCGAACGAGAAGAGCAGGCCGCGACCTCTGAACAGACACGTAAGAACCTCGCTCGCCACGAGTTGGCGTGGCTTCGTCGAGGTGCCCCGGCCCGGTCTACCAAGCCCAAGGCGCGAGTCGATGCAGCCAACGCCCTCATCGCGCGGCGGCCAGTGGCGGACGCGCGCTCTGGCGAACTGGGCTTGTCGCTTGGTAGCCAGCGGCTTGGCTCCAAAGGCATTGAACTTCATGGCGTCGGATTTGCATGGCCGGCCGCCGCGGCTACGCCACTGCGTGCTGGTGCCGAGGTGCTCAAGGCGTTTGATCACATGCTCGAGCCCGGAGATCGCCTCGGCATTGTCGGTCCGAATGGCGCCGGAAAGAGCACTCTGCTCGACCTCATCGCTGAACGCCTGCGGCCCAGCGTTGGGCGAATCGAGCGTGGCCGGACCGTCAAGGTGGGCTACTACGACCAGTTGGGTCGCGACCTCGATCTCACCCAGCGCGTCCGCGATGCTGTCGCCGGCGACAAAGGGGCGCCGTCGCTCGAAGATCTCAGCCTGATGCGGCAATTCTGGTTTGACGGCGACGCCCAATTCGCGCCGATCTCTACGCTGTCCGGGGGTGAGCGTCGTCGGCTGCAACTGTTGCTCACATTGATCGAACAACCCAATGTGCTCCTGCTCGACGAACCAACCAACGATCTCGATCTCGATACGCTCCGCGCACTCGAGGAGTTTCTCGACGATTGGCCAGGGATCGTTGTCGTTGTGAGTCACGACCGGGTCTTTCTCGATCGAACGGTCATCGAGGTGATGGCTCTCGATGGCGCAGGAGGTGCTCATCTGGTTCGAGGCGGCGTTGCGGGTTGGCTCACCCAACGTGCGATGGCGCTGGCGACCCCTGCGGCATCGGTACGCGGCAAAGTTATTCAAACAACAGAAAGGTTGGCTGTCCCTGCCGCTGCGAGGCCGGATCACAAAGCGCCGTCAACGAAGAGCCCAAGCACGCTGCGTCGACTACTCACGCAAGCCGAACGGGCCCTTGCACAGGCAACACAGACCCGCCAGAAGCTGAGCGACGATCTTGCCATGGTCGGGGCCGATCACGTCCGATTGGCAACATTGAGTGGCCAGCTCGCGGCCGCCCAAGTAGGTGTCGACAACGCCGAGGAAGCCTGGTTGTCCTTAGCGGCCGAAGCCGAACTGCAGGGACTGGTCGTCGAGTAGGTAATCAGTCCGAGAGCAGTATCTGCATGAGTGCGACATCGAGCCACCGGTTGAACTTGCGGCCGACCTCGCGCTCCACACCAACGAGGTCGAACCCACACGAGGTGTGCAGGGCGCGGCTTGCGGCACTTGTTGCAGCAATTCGCGCAAACACGGCGTGAAATCCTGAAACGCGCGCAACATTGATCAATTCGTTGACGATGAGCTTGCCAATTCCTCGACCCTGATGGACGCGGTCCACATAGACCGAGTTCTCAACGCTTGTGCGGTATGCGGGTCGCTCCTTGTAGGGCGACAACGACCCGAAGCCGACAACAGCGTTGTGCTCTACCGCAACGATTGCGGCGAACGCACCCGATCGCGCCGCGAGCCACAGTTGCTGTTCGATGAGCGAGCGGGGTACGAGGTCGAAGGTGGCAACGGTGTGTTCCACTTCATGGTTGTAAATCATGCGAATCGCCTCGGCATCGGACTCAGTTGCAGCCGCTAAACGGATCGAGATGTCGCCCACTGGCAAAGCAACCTATCGTCAGCCACCAGCCCCGCGACGTCATCGCAGGTGGGCATTGCTGATGCTCTGACACACGATCCACCAACCAGGCCTTGAAATCGGACAGAATCACGTGGTCGTCAGTCCGTCGAGGCGCTATGATCGCTCTCCGGTCTCGCTGTAGGTGCGCGCCCGCCCTCTTAGCTCAGTAGGTAGAGCAACGCCATGGTAAGGCGTAGGTCGTCGGTTCGACTCCGACAGAGGGCTCGACCAGCCCGTCCCTCCTTTGGGCCGAGCAAAGCCCTGGCGGCGTAGCTCAGTTGGTCAGAGCATCCGGCTCATAATCGGAAGGTCACCGGTTCGAGACCGGTCGCCGCTACTACAAACAAATACGACAATTCCCACACACAGCTACACAACAGGAGACAGGCTCCCATGAGCAAGGCAAAGTTTGAGCGTACGAAGCCGCATGTGAATATTGGTACGATGGGTCATATTGATCATGGTAAGACCACGTTGACTGCTGCGATTTCGAAGACGTTGGCTGGTAAGGGGTTGGCGACGTATACGCCGTT
>JANLPV010000060.1:0-33652 GCA_031367435.1 Actinomycetes bacterium
CGAGGTCGTGGCTCGCAGCGAGGTGTCCGCCGACGAGATCGGCACCGTTGTGTGCACAAGCCAGTACATGTCGGTGGTGCCTGTGGCGTCCGATGGCGTGCCGGTCGGTCCGGTCATCATGTGGATGGACGCTCGCGCCGCCGAACGGACGCGGCACTTACGTCATCGCGAGAACATCACAGTGTGGCTCGAACGTCACGGACTTGCACCGTTTGGCTCTGACGATCTCGCCCACATCGTGTTGCTGCATCAGGAATATCCGGAGGCATTCTTTCGAGCCTCAGCGTTTGTCGAGCCGGTCGACGCGATCACGGCACGTCTTGTGGGCACTGTTACGGCAAACCAGAATACGGCCTTCCCGTTGTTGCTCGTTGACAACAGGGTGCACGGTGCGGTGCACTACGACACCGATTTCATCGCACGCGCCGGTATCGATCCGGCCAAGCTGCCGCTCCTCGTGGCGATGGGTTCGGTTGTTGGTGTGCTGCGTGATTCCGTCGCCGAAGAACTCGGGTTGCATCGCTCTACCGTTGTGCTCAGCGGCACGATCGACTCGACAACCTCCGCCGTGGGTACAGGTGCCGTGAGCCCAGCGCGCTGCGGTGTTGTCGTGGGCACGACATCAGTTGCGGTGTCGCACGTACCGACGTCGAGAGCCGATCATGGTCGGGCGTTGATGACCGCGCCGAGTCCGGTCGATTCGCAATATGTGGTGTTGGCCGAAAACGGTGCCGGCGGCAAGACACTCGAGCATCTCTCCACGTTGCTTGGATCGTCGCCCGAGGCGCTCATCGAAACGGCAGTGAGTGCCCCGGCTGGCTGTGACGGCACGCTGTTCTTGCCGTGGCTTGTGGGCGCAATGGCACCGGCGCCGTCGAGCGATGCCCGCGCCGGATTTCTCGGGCTGTCGTTGGGAACCTCGCAGGCGCACCTTGCTCGGGCAGTGCTAGAGGGAGTTGCGCTCAACATGGCTACGTTGCTACCCGCAGTTGAGCATTTCGTCGGCACTCATTTTCGCGAGTTCACCTTCGGTGGTGGTGCGGCAGCTTCTCCGCTCTGGGCGCAGATCATGGCCGATGTGTGCGGTCGAACCGTGCGCCGCGTCGAGGAACCCCGCGCCACGAACGCGCGTGGTGCGGCGTTACTGGCCTTGTGTCAGCTCGGCCATATCGACGTCGGTGATCTACCCGCACTGGTGCCGATCGCGGCGACCCATGAGCCTGATCTGAGTGTCAGCGAGACCTTCGCCGACATGCTCCGACGGATGGTGGCTGCCCGCGAATTGGGCACCACTAGATTGGCGCAATGAACGTCACCGTCGCGGCCATTCAGATGGCCATGTCCGATCACGTCGCCGACAACGTTGCAACGGCCGAACGACTCGTGCGTCAGGCCGCAGCCGACGGCGCGCAGATCATTCTCATCCCCGAACTGTTTGAGGGCCCGTATTTCTGCATCGACATGTTGCCCGAGCATTTTGCGCTTGCGTTGCCCGTGGCTGGCCATCCAACCGTCGAGCACTTTCAACGTGTGGCTGCTGAACTCAACGTGGTGCTCCCGATCAGCATCTACGAGAAGGCGAACAACGCCACGTTCAACACGGTCGTGATGATCGACGCCGACGGCACGCAAATGGGTATCTATCGCAAGAGCCATATCCCCGATGGCGTCGGCTACACGGAGAAGTTCTATTTCAATCCTGGCGACACAGGCTTTCGAGTGTGGAAGACGCAGCATGCGAGCATCGGCGTCGGCATCTGTTGGGATCAATGGTTTCCAGAGGGTGCGCGGGCCATGGCGCTGCTGGGCGCGGAGATCTTGTTCTACCCAACGGCCATCGGCAGCGAACCACCGGACCCAACGTGGGACTCGAGCGGGCATTGGCAGCGCGTGATGCAGGGCCATGCTGGTGCCAACCTGATGCCTCTCGTCGCGTCGAACCGCGTCGGTCGCGAGATGGGGAGGACTGCGGGTAGTGCTGGCGAACGAGAGATCGTGTTCTACGGCAGTTCGTTTATTGCAGATGCAACAGGTGCCAAGGTCGCTGAGGCAAACCGCACTGACGAACAGGTGCTCACGGCCTCATTCGATCTCGACGCAGCCCGCGCACTGCGGCATTCGTGGGGGCTGTTCCGCGATCGTCGCCCCGACCTGTACGGCCCCTTGCTCACCCTCGACGGCACGAGCAACCCGCGATGACAATGCGAATGCCGGCCGAGTTCGAACCGCACGAGCGCACCGTGCTGTGTTGGCCGAGTCGTGTGTCGGTGTACGGCGAGTTGATGAGCCAGGCCGAAGATGCGCATGCACAGGTCGCCCGCGCAATCTCGGCGTACGAACCTGTGTCGATGATTGCCAACCCTGGCTCGGCAGCGGCGCGTGCGGCTGAACTGTGTGGAGGTCGCGTCGAGATCGTCGAGCTTCCCATTGACGATTCATGGTTCCGCGATAGCGGGCCGATCTATGTCACCGATGCCGCTGGCGGGCGCGTGGCCACCGACTGGACGTTCAACGGGTGGGGTGAAAAGTTCACACCGTTCGATCGTGACGCGCTCGTTGCAGGGCGTTGGGCTGATCATGCCGGTCACGTCAGCCGTCGCGTGCCGATGGTGTTCGAGGGCGGCTCGCTCACGGTGGATGGCGAGGGCACGCTCGTCACCACAACTCAGTGCCTGATGCACCCGAACCGCAATCCATCGCTCAACAAGTTCGAGATCGAGGAACGACTCCGGTTAGAGCTCGGTGTTTCAACGATCATCTGGTTGCCGTATGGGCTCGCTGACGACGACGACACCGACGGTCATGTCGACAACGTTGCCGTCTATGCCCGACCTGGCGTGTTGGTGATGCAGGGTTGCGACGATCCTGTTGAACCCGACTGCCTACGCATGAACGTGAACGCACGATGGGCTCGGGGATCGCACGACGCGGCCGGTCGACTGTTGCAGGTGATTGAGATACCGGTGCTGCCGTTCGTTGAAATCGGCGGCACTCGCGTGCCCGTACCGTACGGCAACTTCTATGTTGGTAACGGATTCGTGCTGGTCCCCACTGCCAACCATCCGGCCGACGCCGACATGCTCGCGATCATCGCCGAGCAGTACCCCGGGCGAGAGGTGATCGGACTCGATGTCGGCCCGATCCTTGCCTACGGCGGCGGCGGGATTCACTGCATTACGCAGCAGGTTCCAGCAGTCTGAACAACAGCAGCGCTTCTCTCGCGAGCGTTCATTCAGGAACCTTCAGGCGCGCGCCTCCATGTGTTGCATCATTCTCAAGACGCCGACGTCGTCATGCTGGGCGCCGACAATCTGTAGTCCGATGGGTAGTCCGGCTGCGCTGGTGCCCACCGGCATGGTGCCTGCGGGCGAACGAGTGAGGTTGAACGGGTAGGTCGCGCGAACAAAGTTGACGTCGCTGCCACCAACGGCCACCGGGTCGAAGGCAAGTGTCGGGGTGAGCAGCAGATCGCACGTGGTGAACAACTCCACGAGTCGAAGGTTCATGAAGTGGCACTCGTCTTCGGCCTGCACCATCTGCTGTGGCGTGAACATATCGGCCATCTCGATGTAGCTGCGCACCAGCGGGTCCATCTCGTCGCGGTTGCGGTCACCAATCGTGCGCTTTTGATAGTTCGAGACCAAGGTGATCCAGGGCCCAACCGGATCAGTATCGAAAACGGTGGCTACCTCCACGACCTCAACTCCGTCATTCGCGAGCCGTTCGATGGCGGCCGCGCAGACCGCAACGATCTCGGGATCAACGTCGGCATAGCCGAGCGTGGGGCTCCACGCGATGCGCCTTGGCAGGGCGCGCTCCGCGGTTGCCTGCGACCACGGCACCGGGGGAGTGGGCATCGAACGCAGATCGGTGGGTTCGTGGCCGACGATCACATCGAGCACGGCGATCAACTCGTTGACCGTGCGGGTGAGTACACCGCGGGTGGTGAGGTGATGCCAATCGACGGGCGAGGGCCCACCATCTGGCACACGTCCGAGCGATGGTTTGAAACCGGGCAGACCGCATGCCGCAGCCGGAATGCGGATTGAACCTCCACCATCAGATCCAGTGGCCAACGGCACCATGCCCATCGCAACTGCAACGGCCGACCCGCCCGATGATCCTCCAGAAGTACGTTCGAGGTTGAACGGATTGCGCGTGACCCCGAAGAGCGGGTTGTCGGTCGTCCCCTTGGCAGCCAACTCGGGGGTGTTGGTCTTGCCAACCACGATGCACCCCGCTGCCCTCAGCCGGGCGACGAGCACGGAGTCAGTGTCTGCAATAGGTGCATCGGCCCACAGACGTGAGCCAAAGGTCGTGCGATAGCCAACCGTGTCCTCGGTGTCCTTCACGCCGAGCGGTACGCCGGCGAGAGCACCGATGGATTCGCCCGCTGCGATCCGTCGATCGAGGGCAGCAGCATCTTCGAGGGCTCTCTCGTGCTGAACTGCGATGAAGGCGTTCACTGCTGAGTTGCGCACATCGATCGCAGTGAGCGCTTCAGTGACGGTTGCCAGCGCGGTACGTTCGCCCGAGCGAACCTGCTGGGAAATGGTGATGAGCGATTGATCCGACATCCGCTCATCTTGTCGCACTTTGCACTGTGCGCCTCGCACATCACTGTGCACGTGCGACCACCGAACCCACTCATCTGCTAGCACTTCGTGATGGAACTTGGTGCAGTGCTTCCCACTACCGAAATCGGCAACGACACCGGCGCGGTGCGTGCGTGGGCGCAGGCGGTGGAGGAGCTCGGCTTCGATCGCATCATCGCCTACGACCACGTGCTCGGCGCCGTGCACGCCGATCGTGAGCCCGCGCTCTGGGGTCCGTACACCGAGGCCGATCCGTTTCGTGAGCCGATGGTGTTGTTCGGATATCTCGCTGGCGTCACCCAACGCGTGGAGTTGATGACGGGCGTGCTCATCCTGCCCCAGCGGCAGACCGCGTTGGTGGCCAAGCAGGCCATCGAGATCGATCTCCTGTCCGACGGTCGTTTCATCCTCGGTGTAGGCACCGGTTGGAACTATGTGGAGTACGAATCGTTGAACACCGAGTACCGCAACCGCGCCCGTCGCTTCGACGAGCAGATCGAGTTGCTCCGGCTGTTGTGGGCCGAGCCGGTCATCGATTACACCGGTCGCTATCACCGCGTCGATCGAGCAGGTTTGTTGCCGCTACCGCAGCGACAGATACCGGTCTGGTTCGGAGGTGGTTCCGACGCGGCGCTGCAACGTGCTGCTGCAGTGGGTGATGGATTCTTCTTCGGTGCTGCGGGACCTCGCACCGAGGGCGCTCTCGACAAACTGCGCGTCATTCTCACCGAGCGCGGGCGCGACCCCGAAGGCTTCCCGGTTGGCGCGCAGATACACACCGGTCGCGGTGCCGAGAAGTGTGCAGCCGAGGCTGCCGCGTGGCAGGCCGCGGCGGGCACGCACATGTCGGTCAGCACAATGTCGTCGAAGATGCTCGGCGCGCTCGACCGACCATGCGTGACCGTCGATCAGCACATCGCGCTCCTCGACGAGTCGCTGCAAATGCTCCGCGCCCTCTAATTCGCGACCGCGAGGACTCGCTGGCGCGTCTTTGCATCACTACTGGTCGATTTTCCACCCGACGCGTGGAAAATCGACCACGACGTGTCCGCTCAGAGCGTTCCGAGAATGCCTCGGGCACGACACCTGCGAGCCTGTGCCATAATGGGCAAGCCCTGGGGGATTGGGCTTGTTAGGAGCGCAGGCAGATGGCCGAAACTGGACTCGTCATCATCCTGTTCACCGATCTCGTCGGGTCCACCGAGCTTGCCTCGCAGCTTGGCGACGCCGCAGCCGACGATCTTCGTCGCCAACACTTCGCCCACCTGCGCGAGGCAATCGCAGCCACCGGCGGTACCGAGGTCAAGACGATCGGCGACGCAGTGATGGTTTCGTATCGTGGTGCCACCGACGCGCTTGCCGGCGGTGTCGCTATGCAGCGCGCCGTTGAACGTCACAACCGCGGCCTCGAGAGCCGTCGCCTTGAAATGCGCGTCGGCATCAGCGCCGGTGATGCGAGCTTCGAAGACGGCGATTGGTTCGGCACACCGGTGATCGAAGCAGCTCGCCTCTGCAGTGCTGCATCGGGCGGGCAGATACTGGTGAGCGACCTCGTGCGCGCTCTCGCCGGCTCGCGCTGTGAGTTCGAACTCAGGCCACTCGGCACGCGAGATCTCAAAGGCCTACCCGCGCCGCTCGTCGTGTGTGATGTCGATTGGCGAGTGCCGCACGATTCCACTCTTGTTCCACTGCCCGCGTTCGTCGATCCCGCGCCGAGCTTCGCCTTCGCCGGCCGTGCCGAGGCGTTCGAAACGCTGCTCATGGCGTGAAAGGAAACGCTGGAAGGCGCTCGCCGGGTGGTGCTCGTGTCCGGCGAACCGGGCATCGGTAAGACCCGGCTCGTCAGCGAACTCGTGCGCCATGCCCACGCTGCAGGCACCTCCATCTTGTGGGGTCGCTGTGACGAGGAGCTCGGCTCGCCATTCGAACCCTTCGCCGAGGCATTGCGGCACTACGCAAGCTCGGTGCCCGTTGAGCGGCTACGAGCTGAACTCGGTCCGCTCGGTGGTGAGTTGACGCGACTGTTACCCGAGCTCGCAATGCGTGTGCCGGGTCTGGCATCGCCCGTCACGGGTGACCCTGAAACCGAACGTCATCGGTTGTTCGAAGCCGTCAGCGATTTCCTTGCGGAGATGTCGCACACCGATCCGGTCATACTCGTGCTCGACGACGTGCACTGGGCTGACAAGCCGTCGCTGCTGCTTCTCCGTCACGTGCTGCGGTCAGGTGCACCGATGCGCCTGCTGGTGTTGGCCACCTACCGCGACACCGACCTCGATCGCACGCATCCGCTTGCCGATGTGCTTGCTCATCTTCGTCGTGAGCCTGGCGTGGCGCGCCTCGATCTTGTCGGCCTCGATCAGAGTGAGGTGATGGCGCTGATGGAGGCCCAGGCCGGCCACGATCTTGATGAACCTGGCATCGGCTTGGCGCGCGCCGTTCAACATGAGACGCAAGGCAACCCGTTCTTCGTCGGCGAGGTCTTGCGCCATCTCGCCGAGTCGGGCGCCATCGTGCAACGCGACGGTTTGTGGACGAGCGACCGCACCCTCGAAGACGTCGGTCTTCCCGAAGGCATTCGCGAGGTTGTCGGGCGTCGTCTGTCGCGACTTTCCGATGCGGCCAACCGCGCGCTCGCAATCGGGGCGGTGATCGGCGCGGAATTCGACCTTGCCACCATCGAGGCCGCTGGTGGACCAAAGGGTGACGAACTCTTCGATGCGCTCGATGAAGCCGTGCGGCACAGCATCGTGCGTGAAATTCCGGGCACGGTTGGCAGGTACACGTTTGCGCACGCACTGATGCGATCGGCGCTGTACGAGGAGCTCACAACGAACCGGCGCGTCCGTATGCACTGGCAGATCGGTACGGCGATCGAGACGCGATATCAGAATCAGCTCGACGCACACCTCGACGAATTGGCGTATCACATGACCGAAGGCGCGCTTGCGGGTGATGCCGTGAAGGCGGTGGAATACGGCCGGCGCGCCGGTGAGCGTGCCGAAGCCGACCTCGCCTTCGAGAGCGCCGCTCGTCACTACGACCGCGCTCTCGGTACATACGAACTCATCGGCGATCCGGACCTTCAAGCGAAATGCGATCTGCAGATTGCGTTGGCCATCGCGCTCCACAATGCCAGCGACCAGCGTTGTCGTGAAGCAATGTTCGCGGCGGCGGCCACAGCCCGTTCGATTCACGACGGTGAGCGTCTCGCGCGTGCCTCGCTGGTGTTGTCATCGAGCTCAGGTACAAGCGATGGTGTTGTGGACTCTGCGCTGATTGCTCTGCTCCAAGAAGCGCTTGACGGCATCGGCGATGAGCCTGCTGGCCTTCGAGCTCGGCTGCTGTCGGCCCTGGCCGTTGAACTCCAGTGGGGTACAGAGGCCGAGCGCCGCCGCCGACTCGCTGGCGAGGCACTCACGCTGGCCCGTTCCGCACGAGATCCGCAGGCACTGAGTTTGGTGCTCACTCAGAGCTGGGTACTCGTCGACGGTTCCACACCGATGGTCGATGAGTTGATGGCACTGTTCGACGAAGCCGAGTCGGTGGCTCGCGATACGGGTAATGCCGTCGCCGTCGGCGATGCATTGGCGATGAAGGGCTTTCTGTCAGCCTGCAGAGGCGACGGAGCTGCGTTTGAAGCGAACCTCGAAGCGGCGGCACGAATCAACGATGGCTTGCGCCGGCCCCGGCGCAATTGGAACACGCGCAACCAGGCATCCGCACTTGCTGCATTTCGCGGCGACCTCGATGTTGCTGAACAATTGGCCGTCGAGGCGCTCGAGCTGGGACGCTTGGCCAATCTGACTGATTCGCAAATGATCGGTATCTTTGGCGGGTTGCTCTATCAGATTCGGATGGCTCAGGGACGCATCGGCGAGCTCGTACCTCTCCTGCAGTCGCGTGTCGAGATTTCCCCAGAAGTGCCGGTCTGGAGAGTCGCCCTTGCTGGCGCGCTCGCAGACAGCGATCAACACGACGAGGCGCGCCCCCATTACCACTGGCTTGCTGACAATGGCTGCGCCAAATTGCCGCGCGACGTGGAGTACGGCGTCACGTTGTGTGGCCTGGCGCGGCTGGCATTTCGCATTCGACCGCCTGAGGAACTGTTGCTCGATGTGTACGAGCGGCTCATCCCATTCGCGGGTCTGTTCAACTGGAGCGGACCCACCATCACTGACCCGAACGACCTCGGACTTGCGATGACGGCAGCAACGCTCGGATGGCATGCGAAGTCCGACACACATTTCGCTGATGCTGTTGCACTCTGCGACCGAGCAGGTGCCCGTGGCTACGGCGCTCGAGCCAACTTCGAATGGGCGCGGGTTCTCGTTGAGCGAGGTGATGCTGTACGAGCCCGCGAGCAGGCAACGATTGCATTGCAGCAGGGTATCGAGCTTGGTATGAGCGGCCCGCACGGCGTGGTGCCGCGGGCCCAGGCGATCCTCGAAAGCCTCTGATCAGCTGCACAACAGTGAGCCGGGTGTAGCGAGCAGCTGGCACGAGTCATCGACGGGTTCGGTTTCCCACGTGACCCGCGAGGGGTGTTAGCGATGTATCACGCCGTGAAGTAGCGAAAGAGACGAGCCGTTCGGCACCGGCGGGTGTCGTGCTTGACGTCTGGCCCGGCGACTGGTGAACTGTCGCACGACCGCGCCGATCCTGTACGTGACGTTTCCAGGCACGACCCGCGAGGCACTCACGTTCTATGCCGATGTCTTCGGTGGTGACGTTCACCTCAACACCTTTGCTGAGTTCTCCCGCATTGATGGCCCGAGCGACGCAATCGCTCACGGAGTCTTGAGCGGGGGACCGGTTTCGCTGTTCGGCTGTGACGCTGCTGGTGACGAGCCTTCGGTGCACATCGAGGGAGTTCTCCTCTCGCTCCTCGGTACTGCCCAGCCCGACGTGCTACACCGCTGGTTCGGCCAACTCTCAGATGGTGGCGCAGTGATCGACCCGCTCGCGCCGAAGCCATGTGGCGCCAGCGATGGCCAAGTCGTGGACCGGTACGGCCTGCGATGGCTGATCGGTTACGAACCCCAAGCATGAGCACACTGTGACGGTCCACCGTCGATGATTCGCTCCGCACTGAGCGACGGATACTCCCTCACTTTCAGTTTGTCCGAGGTCGGCACCGAGGCGCCTGCGCAAGAGCGGTCCCGCGCAAAGAACCACTGGGCTCGATCGGTAGCTCGGTACGCGCCGAGTGATTGGGCCAGTAGCGTCAAGGCTGATGATTCTCCTGCTAAAGGTCGTCGGCGTAGCGATCGTCCTCATCGGATGCCTTCACGCAGCATTGGGTGTCGGTGCCGAAAAAATCCTGGACCCCAGCGTGCCGTCCGATGCGCTCACCCACGCCTCGCTCGATAGCCAGAACCGGTTCTACGGTGCGACGTTCGCGATCTTCGGTGTCTTGCTCTGGTTGTGCTCCACGGACATGAACCGGTACTCGACGGTATTCCGAGCCATGATGATCGTGTTCTTCGCTGGAGGTCTTGTTCGCATTCTGTCGGTCGCCGTGCGAGGGTGGCCCTCGCGGCAGATCATCGGACTTGCCGCAGTCGAGCTGGTAGTTCCACCGCTGCTCCTGATCTGGCAAGCGAGTCTGTGAACTAGCTGGAACTCGCTTGCCGCGCGACTGAAACAAATCGGCAGATGTGGCGCGATGTCAGGTCGGTACGAGCAGCCGGGTCATCGTGCGGTCAGCCGGGGTGTCTGCCCTGATGCGCCGAGCGACAAAGCCGGTTCGCTCGTAGAGCGCAATCGCATGCGAGTTCCCGTCCTTGACCGCAAGCGAGACGCCTCGCGCACTGATCTCTTCGGCCCAACCAGCGACAGCGTCGATCAAGGCTTCGCCGATACCGCAGCCGCGAGAGATGGGTGCGACCCACAGCGATATAAGCTCGATTGATAGTCGGTCATCGAGCTCAGTTCCGCTGACTTGTCCGACTGGGCGACCATCCACGGCGGCAACGACGTTGAACGGAACATCCTCGAGACGCTTTCGCCAGCGGCTCTCCTGGTCGCCCTCGCCTTGCCACGCCGACAGCGATGTGGCGAAAGCGTATTGAGCGTCTTCAAGGGCCTGCAGACGGACGATCCGCCAGAGACGCCAATCATCTGGGCTAAGCCGTTGAAGTGTCAGCACGCCTACGAGTCTTCCAGACCACTCGGAAACGGGACCGCCGCATTTGGCGTGCGAGGCACAGCCGAGTGCACTTAGCGCCGGCGCAGAGCAGCTCGGCGGGGTAGGCAGCTGGGGCGCCAGATGGTCGCCATCGTGGTGCCGATGCCGATCCGAGCCTCGTGAAGGAGGAGTTACCATTCAATAATGACTGGCCGTCTGCGCTCGCACCGGAACACTTTTGGTCCTCTCGGCATTGCATGCATCGCATTTGCGGCCGTTGCATGCGGAGGCAACGCAGCACCACCGGCCACAGCCCCGCACAGTGCCGCCAGCACCACCGCTGCCGCGGTCGGGAATTCGGTGCCGCCGAGCGATACTTCGACAGCTGATCCTTGGACCGCCGACCTGGCGTACCTCGATACTCAGGTGCGATCCCAGCATCCGAGTCCGTTCGCTGTCCACCCCGAGACCGAATGGGTGACCCGGCTCGCCGAATTGCGTCAGTCACTTCCGACGGCGAGCGACGATGAACGGATCGTGCAGCTCGCAAGCCTCATCGCACTCCTCGACACACACTCGTCGTTCGATGGTCTGACAAAGCCTGATGGTCCGTTGGCGTTCCATTTCTACCAACTGCAGCTGTACAGGTTCGACGAAGGGTGGTTCGTCGTTCGAGCGAAGGACCCTTCGCTCGTCGGATCGCAGTTGGTGTCCATCGGAGGTGTGCCGGTCGCCGACGTGGTCACCAAAGTGTCGACACTGATCCCCGCCGACAATCCGAGCGGGAAGAGCAATGGACTCGACAATTGGTTGACCGCTGTCGAGTACCTGCACGGCCTCGGAATCGTGAAGGATCCCAAGGTGCCGCAGTTCGTGGTCCGCACGGCGAATGGGCAGCAGATCACCGTGAACCCCGGTGTCTCTCCCGATGAGATGGCATGGGAGAACGACATCGGCCTGGCTTCGCCGCCGAGCGGAAAGGCTCCGGAGGCGATCCAGCGACACGGTGAGGCGGTGTGGACGCGGCTCGATGCGGCTACCCACACGTTCTTGGTGTCCTACAACGACTACGGCGATCTCCCTGCAGCCATCACTGACGTGAAGGTCGCGCTCGACAGTGGGGCCGCGACGCGCGTCGTCGTCGACATGCGCTATCTGCAGGGCGGCAACGGAAGCCTGGCGAATCCGCTGACCTCAGCGCTCAACGACCAGCGCATCAACAATTCGGGGAAGCTCGTTGCGCTGATCGGACGCCAGAACGAATCGGCCGCAACCGAACTCGCGGCCAAACTCGATCACGGGACGCAGGCGATCCTCATGGGAGAACCAACGCCTGCAATGGCAGACATCTTCCTTTGCTCGTGTACCGAGCTCCAGCTGCCTCATTCCGGCTACGCAGTGCAGATCCCGACGACGAGGTCACACAACGGCGACACCCGCGACGCGGTCGCCCCCGATGTGCTGATGGCTCCGTCAGCTGTGGCCTACTTCGCCGGGACCGATCCGGTCCTCGAGTCTGCGTTGCAGGGCAATCTCTAACAATCGCACAGCTGGCGTTCGGAGCAGATTGCCCAGTATTCGCTGCCAATGCAAGCGCGGTGTTACGCACAGAACATTTAGCGCAGCCCGTCAGCTTTGCGCTGCCGCCATTGGACCCTCGTCAGTGATCGAGGAGTCGTTCGAAGCGCTGGCGCGCGCCCTGGCGGGTCATGCCGAGTTGCGCACCGATGACGCCCCAGGACAGCCCGGCACGAAAGGCGGCGAGCGCGGCGGCTTCAATTCGACCTTCCGCTTCCCGGCGAGCGGACGCAGCTGCGCGCAGCTCAGCCAGCGTGGCAGCGTCGGTTACAAAGTAGGCATCGGCGGTGTTGTCGTCGAAGGCCGCGACGATGTCGTCAGCATCGGCGTCGCTGAGATCTCGTGGGTGCTTCTTGGTCTTCATGGCTTGCCACCTCGTTTCGGCTTGATCATCTTCACGTACTTGGCTCGCGCTCGCATGGCGTGGATCACGAAGTCGTTGTCGTCGGCGGCGAGCACGCCGATCTCCAACAGTTGCCCGTTCAGGTCGGCGCCGACGAGCATCGTGAAGTCTGGCTGGTTTGGTGCGGTAATTGCGGCGACGGCGTTGTTGAACCCGTGCCTGATGTCGTCATCCGAGATCCCGTGCTTGCGAGCACTCGACAAGATCTCTATGCGACAACACTAGTTGTCGTGACCTGAGGTAGCAACGTCTTGCAACACGGTGGCGCGCCCGTGACCCAGCGCGCGTATCGGCAGCTCGGCGCTATGACTCCGTGGGTCCGTCCGGGGGGCTCTGGCCTTCGCAGGGCGCACCGATGCCGACCTGTACCGTCTCGTCGGTTCCGCCGCTGCGAACGATGTAGTCGTAGCAGCCCACTTCGGAGACAAGGTAGCCACCTGGGAAGGTCAACCACTCCGAATCGCCTGGGCACGGACCGATGCGGAGGTGCGTGGTTGGTTCAGGGCTGTTCCACCGAAAGGAAAGGTGGCCGACCCACCTGTCGGGAACGATGAGCTCCGAAACAGCGCCGGTCCGGATAGCGAGGAACGTCTTACTGAAGAGTCGTAACGCCGGATCGCCGTACTGCGTCAGCGACGTCTGCGCAGCCGACCTGGATGAGCCACTCGTTTCCAGCGCAACCGCATCACCGACGATCACTGATGTCTCCGGAGGCCGCGCGAGTTGGTCAATCGGACCTGCACAGTTGAGGTCCGCTTCCTCCAACAGCGCGGGCGCGGCGACGGTCACGGAGGCTGACGTCACCGACGAGATCATCACCGACCCTGTTGATGTGGCATTGCTGCTGCACGACGAGCACGCGAGAAGCACGGCAGCGAGTCCAAGCTTCACCAGCGCAGAATGCTCGCTCTGGCGCTGTTATGCAAGTGCGAATGCCGTCGCAGAACATTCAGCGAAGGTGCGGCAGTTCTTCGCTCAGGCGCTCTGCACCCGGAACGAGTCGAGGGCGTCTGCCGGGATGCCGAGCGTGCCGACTTCGAGTTTCACCCGCGGGAGCCTCTTTCCGTACATGGCCTGCACGATGACACGCGTCGCAACGCCGAGTCGTCGCGCAGCCTCCGCCGGGAGCAGTACTTCACTCTTGGTCGCAGCACACCCCCGTCGTCGAGACCCGACCTACCGTGCAACGCTCGGATGGCCGTTGCCAGCTCATCTTGAAGTCCAGGCGCGTATTGGCTTCGCGAAGGGCAAGTCGAGCGTCTTCGATCGCCTCCAGCACTCGGAATGCATCGTCGAGCGAGAGTACGACGGTGCGCGGAACCGGATCGTCGAAGGGGTCGCCAGAGCTCATGCTTCGAGTCTGAACGAAGGGTGTAACAACGCCGGCCAGATAGCGCCGGGTCCCCAACATTGGCGCTGTCATGCAAGCGAAACCGCATATCAATCAGTGGACAAGACATCAAGGCGCGCTCAGAGCGTACGTACAACTCTGAGATTCCCGTGTGAAGCACGCCATCTCACTGCCCCCGACATCATGGCTGAACTGCAGTCACACCCATTTCGCTAACACCCCGCGAGGTGCCCTCGGCATTCACGTCGTCGCTCCACAGAGCACGCATCTTCATTACGAGCTTGCGCGGTGGCTCGATCTCGAAGACCTTTGCCGTGTTACGCGCCGTCATGGTGCTCTCTAAGTCGTTCTTGCGGCTTGACGCCCGACGCGAACGTCAGCGAAGTGACCGCATGGGCGGGCGTTCGTCGAGGTTCAGCGGCTCGGTGACGCCGTTCGGCCGCAACAACGCAAGATGCTCGTGGGCGAACGCCTTGTCGGCACCGACGCGCGTGAGCAGCGTGGCGATGACCTCAGCCGCCTGCACGCCGAGACGATCGAGGGTCTGATGGCGATGATGCCGTTCGCCGACGTCCACCTGCGCAATTGCTGAAGCACCGAAGCGCTCGGCCACGTCGGCGAGCATCGCGATCTCCACGCCCCAGCCCTGCACGAACGGGATCTGTTCCATAGCCGTGCGGCGCCCCGCGAACTCCCCGCTGAGTGGCTGATGCAAACCGGTGAGTTCGGGCAGGAAGAGGCTGAGCAAGGGGCGGGCTACCAGTTCGGTGGTGCGTCCGCCACCACCGAGATCGGTGGGGCGGTGATAGCTCGCCTTCACCAGCGCAACGTCAGGAGTGGTGAGTAATGGCATGAGCAGCCGAAGTACCCAACTGGGTTCGACACTGGTGACGTCGCCGTCACACCACACAATGAAGTCGCCCGTGCTGACCGCGAGCGTGGCCCACAGCGCATTGCCCTTGCCGCGTCCGTCGCCGTATACACCGTTGACGCTGTTGATCGAAACAACAGTCGCACCGTTGGCGCTGGCGATGGCCGCGGTGTCGTCGATGGAGTTGTCGTCGAGCACGATCAGCTCGTCGACGAGACCACAGCCATCGACGAGTGCGGTGCGCACCATCTGCACGACTGCACCGATGGTCTCGGCCTCGTTCTTGCAGGGCAGGCACACGCTGACCTTGCGACCGGCTTTGGCCGCAAGCGCGTCCGCCATCGTGAACGACGTTGCGTCGAATGTGCGTACGGGACTCACACCGCTGAGGGTAGATGCGCTCATGGCCAATAACCTCGCTGGTCGTGGAACTGTTTGCTGTCGTCAACGCATCGCCGGACTCGCTCAACACCGATTCGATAGTGGCCGGCGTGGATCAGGCCGTTGCCCGTGCAAGAAAAATGCTCGCCGACGGTGCCGACGGAGTTGACCTCGGAGGCCAGGGCAGCACTGATGCAGCAACGGTCGTTGGTTGGGAGACCGAGTGGGCGCGTCTCGAACAGCTGGTGCCCGCAATCGCAGCGCTGGGCGTGCCGGTGAGTGTGGACACTTGGCGCCCGCAGGTTGCGCGCCGAGCAATAGAGGCTGGCGCCACCGTATTGAATGCCGCTGACGGCATGCAGACCGACGAGATGTGGGCGGTGGCCGCTGAGTTTGATGTGCCGATCGTGGTGCCGTTCCTGAGCGGACCCAACCCCCGCGAGATGCAGCACGTCAAGGCCGATCCGATCGACACCCTCGTGGAGTTCTTCGACGCACGGCTCGCCGATGCTGATCGATTCGGCATGCGGCATCGCTGCATCATCGATCCGGGTACCGGGTTCGCGCCCAGCAACTGGGCGTGGGAAGACCGCTACCTCTATCAGAAGCGGGTCTACAGCAATCTCGATCAGCTTCGCCGATGGGATCTGCCGCTGTACATCGCACTGCCGTGGAAGGACACGCCCCAGCATTGGGAACTGATGGAAATCGTGCTGCGCCAGCGGCCCGAGTACGGCCGTGTGCATTACCCCGATCAAGTGCGCGCGTTGGAACGCAAGCTCGGCCTGCTGCGGTAGCGAATCGCAAAGCATCGTGACGTCGATCAGTACAAGTCGGCTAACGGCCCGAGGGGCGTGATCGCGTCGGGCGGCAAGGTGGTGTCCCAGTCGGCGGAGCACAGTTCGGGTGCGACCTCGGACAATGGTGTGAGCACGAAGCGGCGCTCAGCGAAGCGTGGGTGTGGGATGGTGAGTTCGGGGCTGGCGATGGTGACGTCGTCGTAGAACAACAGGTCGACGTCGAGCGTGCGCGGGCCCCAATGCACGACGCGTTGGCGTAGTGCAAGGGACTCGATGCGTTGGCAGCGACGCAGCATCGCGAACGGATCGAGCGAGGTCTCAACGGCAACGACCATGTTGAGATACGCACCCTGATTGTCGGGTCCGCCCACAGGTGCCGTTTCGAACACCTGTGATTGTCCGATGAGACTGCTGCCCAATTCCTCGACAGCAAGCTTCAGGTACGCCACTCGGTCGCCAAGGTTGGTACCGAGCGCGACGATCGCGCGGTGGCTGGTGCGTGGCGGAATTTGTAGATCCGCGCGGGTGCGGCGAATGCGTACCGCGCTGTTCTGCACGTCTTCGGGAATCGGCGGACGAAGCTTGCGCACGACAACTTCGACGGCTTCGACACGGTCGAAGGTGAGTGCATCTTCTGCGACGCGATGCACGAGACGTTCGAGCAACTCGTCTTTCGATTCACGTGCGATGGCGGCGGCGCGTTCGGCGACGAGACCGTAATGCGCAGTGTCGGCAAGGTCGTCGCTGGCGCCTGCATCGCGTAGGTCGCCCTCGAGGATGATGTCGAACTCGAGGGGCTGTGCGGCCTCACGTTCGTGAGCGAGCACGCCGACCAACGTCATGACGCGAAGACCGTTGATTTCAATCTTGTCCATCAGCAGCGTCCTTTTGGAGTGTGGGGACGACGACCACCAAAACGGTGACCATCGAGACATGGCTGCAACCGATACGAGAGGCGTTCCATTCCTCCCCGGCGCTTGGAACCTAGTAGCCGTTGTGGGCGATGTGCACGCCGAGCCAAAGATCGAGCACGTGAAAAGCGTCTCAGGTCGGCGGTGCGGTGTGGGCGTTGCGGAGGACTTCGTATTGACGCTCCGGGGCATTGGCCGCTGTTCGATCGAGCGGATCGTTGCTGTGCCTCACGCTGGCACCGGTTGGTGCGTATTGCACGATGTAGGCCTTGCGGACTGCACCGCTACGGTTCGGTCCAGTGCGATGCGGCGTGAGGGACGAGAACACCACCGCGCTGCCAGCCCGTGCCTCCACCGGTAGAGCGCCGTCGAATGAGTCGAAACAACTGAGCCCATATCGTCCAAGACCGTGCGCGAGCGTGCCGGTTTGATGGAGGCCCGGCACCACCCACGGGCAACCGTTGTCGATCGTCGCGTCGGTAAGTGGTATCCAACAGGTGAGGTATTGCTGCGGTTCCACAAAGGCGTAGCCATTGTCCTGATGCCAGGGAAACTCCCTGTCCGGTTCCGGCTTCTTGTACACTGCTTGGTCCCAATACATGCTCACGTTGGGGCCGATGAGATCACCCGCGATACTGAGCAATGACTGATGTCGGGTGAAAGAACGGCACACGTCGTTGTGACTCACGAGATGCACGGTGAACGTGATCGAGTCGGCTTGCGCAATGAAAATCTCGCCGCCGGGCTGCGTGCGTAGAAAATCGGTGGACTGTTGTTCAAAGGGATCGATTGCGGATGTCAGTTCCGCAATGGTGTCGGCGGAGAACGCGTTCTCGACAAGACAGAACCCGTCGCGATCGAATTGGTCGACCTGCTCAATTGAGAGGTACGTAGATGGTTGACGCGTTCGTGCCGACTGCCATTCGAACCCTTCGTTGTACGGGTGCGCCCTCATGCTGCGTCAAGGGTAGATGTTGACATCGGACGTCGATCGAGCGCAGCGTTGGCTTCCACACCGAGCAATGCCACCATGGCGTGCAGGCTCATCCACGTGATGAGCCCAATGACCGACGCAAACGTGCCGTACACGGGTTCGGCGCGGGTGATTGAGCGAAGCACAACAGTGGTGCCGAGGACTTGCAGCACGGAGAAACCGAGGCCGGCTCCGACGGCTCCAGGTATGAGTTGGCGGCGGTTCAGCGGCCGCGCCGTCAGCACCCGATAACTGCCAGTGAGTACGCCAATGTTGATCATCACCGCGGTGATCACCAGGAGCACGCGGTTGAGCCAGGACACGCCGCTCACACCGATGAGACCGGTAACCACGGCAGCGCCGACCTGAGCACCGCCGACGACACCGATCGCGAGTAATGCCCTAGCCCGCGTTTTTAAGGGCGACGGACGCGCATACTCGGGGATCTCCCAGATGTCGTTCATCGCGGTTTGGGCGACCACGAACGCTTTCGTGCCGGCCCACATCACGGCAACGAGACCGATGGTGAGCACGACAATGTTGCCGCGTAGCGCGCCCGGATCGATCTTTAGCGTTTGGCCAACGATTGGAATATTCGCCAACGCCGAGTTGATGATTCGATCTCGTAGGGCCTTGTGGCTTTGCAACACGAACCCAAGGATTGTGGTGAGGACCAACAGCAGTGGAAACACGGAGAGGAATCCGTAGTGCGCCAACAACGCAGCATGGCGGCCTGTGCGGTGACGACGGAACCCGTCGATGCCGCTGAATACGAAGTCCACCGATGACGACTGAGCGCGTACGCGTTGCACGGCACCACGTTGTGTCCATGTCGGCTTCGAGGTCAGCTTCGAGGTCAGCTTCGAGGTCGGCTTCGAGTCTTGCCCGGCCATGTCCACTCCATGCACCGTAGTCCCTCCGCAACGTGTACGTTCGGGGACGCATGGGGATGTATGAACGGATGAGGGGATCCGATCCAGCGCGGCGCGCTCGCGATGTCGCGATTGTTGTGGCAATAGTTGTCACGCTCGTCGTTGCGTTCAATCTGTGGCCGCTGCCGTGGGGTGCTGCGATACGCGGTCTGGTGTTGGGAATGCTCACTGCATTATTGGCTATCGGCCTCGCCTTGGTCTATCGCGCCAATCGGGTGCTGAACTTTGCCCAAGCCGACTTGGGTTCGGTTCCGACATCGTTCGCTGTAGCGCTCGTGGTGTTCTCCCACTGGCCGTACCCAGTTGGTTTCGTGATTGGTCTCGTCGTTGCGGTCGCCCTTGGCGCCATCGTCGAACTGGCCATCGTTCGCCGCTTTCGCAACGCATCTCGCCTCGTGCTCACCGTGGCAACCTTGGGCATCACGCAGATCCTTGTGGTGCTCGGCATTTTGGTGCCCCGGTGGTGGGGTCGAAACGCAGCGTCCGAACGGCTTCCGCAAATGTTTCCGTGGAAGCTCGACATCGGTCCCTTTCGCCTACTCGCCAACGACTTCGTAGCGCTCATCGTTGCCCCAATCGTGATGGTGCTCGTTGCGTTGTTCCTGAATCGCACACGAATTGGGGTCGCGGTGCGCGCTGCGGCCGAGCGAAGCGATCGTGCGAACATGCTCGGTATTCCTGTGGCCCGACTGTCCACCATTGTGTGGGCATTGGCGGCCGCGCTTTCGTTCATCGCTCTGTTCTTGCGCGCAGGAATTCTCGGTGCGCCCATCGGCAGCGCGTTCGATGTCACCAACTTGTTGTTTGCCATGGCGGCATTGGTGATCGGCCGACTGCATCATCTGCCCACGGTCGCACTCGCCGGCATCAGCATCGGTTTCCTCGACTACTGGGTGCAGTGGCATGCACAGAGCCCGCTCCTCGTCGTGCCGATGGTGTCGGCTGTGCTCCTTGCAGTGCTGTTGTTCCAGCGACGTTCGATGAGTCGGCGTGACAATGACGCGACGTCGTCGTGGCGCGGTGCCGAAGAAGTGCGGCCACTCAGCGCAGAGGTTGCCCGTCTGCCGCTGATGCGCATCGTTCGGTGGGGCGCAGCGTCGCTCATTGCAGCCGCACTCGTGGTGCTGCCGATCGTGTTACGCGTCGACCGGCTGATTCAACTCACCGAGGTGGTCATCTTCGCCATCATCGGGCTGTCGCTCATGGTGCTCACTGGATGGGCGGGCCAAATCTCGCTCGGTCAAATGGGGTTTGTCGCCGTCGGCGCCGCGGTCAGCGCGCTCTGTACCTCTCGTTGGCATATCGATCTATCACTCGCGCTGTTGATTGGCGCAGTGGCTGGTGCGATCGCTGCGCTGCTCGTGGGCCTTCCCGCGTTACGACTGCAGGGTCTGTACCTCGCTGTGACCACTTTGGCGTTTGGACTCAGCGTGTCGTCGTGGCTGTTGAACGACCGATTTTTTGGGTGGATCCCGAAGAACAGATTGAAGGTCGCGCCATTGTTCGGTCGACTCAACGTCGACACACCGACGCGCTTTTACGCCTATTCGCTCGTCGTGCTTGCGCTGGTGATCCTGGCGGTTCGGGGCATCCGTCGGTCTCGGGCCGGGCGAGTGATCGTTGCGCTCCGCGAAAACGAACGCGCCGCACAGAGCTTCTCGGTGCCAACGGTACGCGCCAAGCTTGCTGCGTTCATGCTTAGTGGGTCGATCGCTGGACTAGCCGGCGGTTTGTTCGTGCACTCCAATCACGCGTTCAGCCTGTCGCAGTTCACCGTCGGGCAGAGCTTCGGGGTCTTCACGGCGGCGATCATCGGCGGCCTTGGCTCCGTGACCGGCGCGATCATTGGTGCCATCTACACACGGGGCACTCTGCGCTTGCCCTCGCTCGAGTGGCGACTGCTCTCCACGTCGGTGGGCGTGCTGATCATCTTGCTGGTCATGCCCGGTGGGCTCGGCAGTCAAGTCACAAAGTTGCGCGACCTCCTTGCGAAAGCAGCACAGCGATGGCATCCACCCGTCGTAGTAGACGTCACGGTTGTTACCGCAGTCATCACCGAGGCCGAGGTCTCGTCGCCGGACGTTCCACTTACTGAGACCGAAATGCAGGCGGTATGAGCAAGTTTTTGGAGGGACTGCGTCATCCAATGGTGTGGCTGCGCACGATTTGCGGCGGAGAGTCGGCGTTCCCACTGGTGGTTCTCTTCGGCCTGAATGCTGTCGACGAGCTCGATCGCACTGCGTTCGGAATCCTCTTGCCCAACATCCGCGATGAGTTCCACATCAATCTCACCACGGCCTTGGGATTGGTTGCACTTGCATCTATCGCGGCCTTGGCGCTGCAGGTGCCGATTGCGCAGTACGCCGACCGTTCGCGTCGCATCCCACTTGCCATCACCGGCGCGCTCGTGTGGGGTCTGTTTAGCGGAATGACCGGTTTGGCGATGGGAATTGTCGTGCTGACGATCGCTCGATCGGGCTCAGCCATCGGCAAGGCCGTCGTCGACCCGACCCATAACTCGCTACTCGCCGACTACTACCCAATCGAGACGCGCAGCCGCGTGTTCAGTGCGCATCGCGCCGCGAATGCTGTCGGTTCATTTGTCGGGCCGCTGTCGGCGGGATTGCTTGCCTATTACTTTGGCTGGCGCACGCCGTTCTTCGTGTTCATGGTGCCGACCATCATCTTTGCGGTGCTGGCGCTCAAGATGCGCGAGCCCATCCGCGGTCGTTGGGAACGAGCGGCTACTGGTGCATCAGAGGAAGTGATCAACACCGAGGAGATACCGGCATCGTTCGCGGAGAGTTGGCGCACGGTGCAAAAGGTGCAGAGCCTGCGCCGCATCTGGTGGTCGTTGCCGTTTCTCGCGACAGCCCTCATTGGATTCGTCACGCTGGCGTCGGTGCTCTACGACCGCGAGTTCGGTCTGGGTGAGCGCGGCCGTGGATTCGCCGCGGCGATCGCGGAACCGTTCCAACTGGTGGGCATCGTGCTTGGGTCTCGCTTTGTGACGAGGCGCTACATGAACAACATGAAGGGTCTCATCAAGTTCCTCGCGCGCATCGCCGTCGCTACCTCTGGCGTGCTTGTGCTGTTTGCCCTGTCGCCAAACATCGCGACTGCTGTTGCGATGAACTGCGTGATCTCGGCCGCACTGGCAACGCTGGGCCCTGGCATCTTGGTTGCCTTCTCGTTGGCCATCCCGCCACGTGCTCGTGCGACAGGGTTCAGCGTCGCCTCTTTGTGGGTTATCCCTGGGCTGTTGGTGCTTCCGATCATTGGTTGGGTGGCCGATAAGTGGAACGTTCGCGTCGGGATGTTGGTGATGGTGCCGCTGTTCGTGATCGGCAGTCTGATCTTGCGCAGCATCGCCGACGTCATCGACGCCGATATTGCCCAGGTGTGGCGCGCCACAGCGGCGCGATCTGAGGCGCTGTATCAACGGCGCGCGGGCGAAGCGGATTTGCTTCTGGTGCGCGGCGTCGATGCCGGATACGGCGGTCGGCAGGTGTTGTTTGGCGTCGACATCGATGTCAAAGAGGGAGAGATCGTCGCGTTGCTGGGCACCAATGGTGCGGGCAAGTCAACGCTGCTCAAAGCAATCAGCGGAGTCGTCGAGGCCGATCGTGGAGCTGTTGTGCTCGACGGTCGCGATATCACCCATGCTCCACCGAACGAGATTGCCGTCCTCGGTATCTCCCAAATGCCGGGTGGTGCCGGCGTCTTCGGCTCGCTCAGCGTTCGAGAGAATCTGCAGCTCGCCGGTTGGACGAACCGACGCAATCACGATGAGGTCAAGGCGAGCACGGATGAGGTGCTGGAGATCTTTCCGGTGTTGCAATTCCGCATCGATGATTCGGCCGCCAACCTGAGTGGTGGGCAACAGCAGATGCTCGCGCTCGCGATGGCGTTCATCGCCAAGCCACGCGTGCTGCTCATCGACGAGTTGTCCCTGGGTCTCGCACCGGTGATCGTCGGACAACTGCTGCCGATCGTGCAGCGACTCGCGGCCACTGGAGTTGCGGTGATCATGGTGGAGCAGAGCGTCAACGTCGCACTGTCAGTGGCCGAACGCGCGTATTTCCTCGAGCGTGGCACCGTGCGATTCAGCGGACCTACCGCCGAACTCCTCGCCCGCCCCGACCTGTTGCGTTCGGTGTTCTTGTCGCATGCGAGCGTCGGCGATTCCGCTGCGCACGAGCTGCCCCCCGTCACCGAAGGCGAACCGATGGCGATGTCGGTCGAGGGACTGGTGCGCAGCTTTGGTGGTATCCGGGCCGTGAGCGAGGTCAGCTTCGACATCGCTCCACGCGAGATCGTCGGCATCATCGGTCCCAATGGTGCCGGCAAGACCACCTTGTTCGATCTCATCTCGGGTTTCACGCCGTCGGAATCCGGTCGGGTGTTCCTCGGTGGTCGCGAAATCACCGAGGCGATGCCTGCCGAACGCGCAGCGGCTGGCCTCGGTCGTAGCTTTCAGGACGCGCGGTTGTTTCCAGAACTCACGGTTCACGAAACACTTGCAGTTGCAACTGAACGGTTCGTGAAGAGTCGCAGCATGCTCGCCGCGGCATTGCGCCTGCCGCAAATGTTCGACTCTGAGCAAAAGGTTGCCCTCCGAGTCGACGAGTTACTCGAGTTGATGGGGCTCACCCAGTATCGCCACTCGTTCATTCGCGAACTGTCGACGGGCACACGTCGGGTTGTCGATCTCGCATGCCAGGTGGCTCACCGGCCAACGGTGATCCTGCTCGATGAGCCCTCATCAGGAATCGCTCAGCGCGAAGTCGAAGCGTTGGCCCCGGTGCTCCTGCGCTTACGCAACGAGATGGGTGCAAGTTTGATCGTGATCGAACACGACATGCCGCTCATCAGTTCGATCTCTGATCGGCTGATTGCGCTCGATCAAGGGGTGGTCGTCACCATCGGTTCGCCGAGCGAAGTCCTCGAAAACCCGGAGGTGGTCGAGAGCTACCTGGGTACGTCGGCCGTCGCTATTTCACGATCGGGAACATAAACCGCAACAAGGGGGTAGGCAATGCAACCAGCAAGTGCAGAAAATGGTGCCAAGAAATCCACCGCGCTGAAAAGGTACGGGCCGATCATCGGACTCGTCGCAGCCGTCGGCATCGGTGTCGGTGCTCTCGTGTTGTCCGGCGGCGACGACAAGAAGGTGACGTCGGACAGCACTCCTTCCGCCGGCTCGTCGAACACCACGCCGGCAGGTGGCTCGGGGAGCACCGCCAGCAGCGCACCCGCCGAGGTCACCTTCCCGCTGAGCTTCGCTCAGGCCAAAGACAAAGGCATCACGGTTGATTGGGGCAAGCGCTGCGACACCACAACCGGCAAGGTCGCCGTACCTGATTTCTTCGCGGCTGACTGCTATGCGCCATTCACCGGCGACAACGGCGGCGAGACCGCGCAGGGAGTCACCAAAGACGAGATCACCGTCGTCTTCTATGAAGGCATCGCCAACGATCCGATCATCGGCTACATCACCGATGCCGTAAAGGTCACCGACACCAATGCGCAGCAGGCCGAGACCATGCAGAACATGGTGAACTACTTCGAAACGTTCTACGAGACGTACGGTCGCAAGGTGAAGCTCGTGCCCTTCGAGGGCACCGGTATCGCCAACGACGAGACCGCCGCACGTGCCGATGCGGTGCGTATTGCCAAGGACATCAAGCCGTTCATGGTGTGGGGTGGTCCCGCGCTGACGAGTGCATTTGCCGATGAGTTGGCCGCCAACAAGGTGATGTGCCTGTCGTGCACGCCTGGCCAACCGCCAGACTTCTACGTGCAGCGCGACCCCTACGTGTGGGGCATTGGCAGCAGCTCCGAGCAGGCTCAGGTGCACGTACTCGAGATGATCAAGAAGGAACTCGTCGGCAAGAACGCCACCCACGCCGGCGATCAATTCGTGAACTCACCGCGCAAGTTCGGCTCGCTCTACATCGAGAGCAGCGCCACCTCGAAACTGCTCAATGAAAAGTTCGCCAAAGGTATGACCGATGCCGGTGCGCCGCTGGCGGAGACCGTTGCATATCAACTCGATCCAGCATCCATCCAACAGACTGCGTCGCAAGCGATTGCTAAATTCAAAGCTGCCGGTGTGACGACGATCGTGTTCGATGGCGACCCCGTTGCCCCGCGTGACTTCACCAAAGAGGCAACCGCGCAGGGCTACTTCCCGGAATGGTTCATCGGCGTGTCAGCACTCGTCGATCTCAACGCATTTGGGCGCACATACGACCAGGCGCAATGGAAGCACGCCTTCGGCTACACCTCGTTGGCCGCGCGAGTCACTCCCGAGGTCAGCGGTTACTACGCGCTGCACAAGTGGTTCACCGGTAAGGAACCGCCTGCCAAAGACACCATCGGCATCTTCGCTCCGTACCCGGCGGTCTTCTACGCCGTGCTGCAAGGCGTCGGCCCGAACCTGACGCACGAGAGTTGGAAGGCTGCGCTCTTCGCAGGCAACGCAACGAGATCCGCGATCACGCAGCCGTCGTTGTCGTGGGGCGACAAGAAGATCTGGCCCCAACCTGATTACCAGGGCATCGACGACGCCACGATGATCTGGTGGGACACCGCTGCCACCGGCCCCGATGAAATCCGCAAGCAAGGCACCGGTATGTACGAGTTTGTCGATGGCGGCAAGCGCTACATGCCCGGCACGTGGCCAACGACCGACAAGTTCTTCGACCCGACCGGTGCGGTATCGCTGTACGCAACCGCACCGCCCAGCGAAACACCACCGACCTACCCCAGCCCGGCCGGCTGACCCGACGTCGATCCGCCCGCTCGCCCGCCCGGGTGCCAGCCACCGCCCGCCCTGGTTCCCCCCCGCCAGGGTTCCGGTCCCTGCCTAGGGTTCCGGCGGCGGCGGCTCAACGCCCGCTCTCGTTTTTGTTGAAGCAAACCGCCGCCGACCGATTGAATCCGCCGACCTATTTGCTTCAACAAACTTCTGGGTAGGGGGAGAGGGTTCGATCCGGAAGCGCGTGGAACGCGGTTCGCGCGCGCGGCGGCGGTTCGCGCCGCGCGGTAACGCGCGCGGGGTTAGTTGGGGATCGTCCAGTCGATTGGTGGCCGACCGGTGGATACGAGCGCGGCATTGGCGCGGCTGAACGGCGCGCTACCGAAGAAGCCGTTGTGCGCCGACAGCGGTGATGGATGCGCTGACTCAATGACGACATGGTGCGGCGCGACGATGAGCGCCCTCTTCTTGCGTGCGGACGCCCCCCAGAGGATGAACACCACCGGCTCGGTTTTGTTGTTCACGACGCGAATTACCTGATCGGTGAATGTCTCCCAGCCGCGACCCTGATGGCTGCCCGCTTGGCCGCTCCGAACCGTGAGGGTGGTGTTCAGCAACAGCACTCCTTGGTTGGCCCATGACTCGAGGTTTCCATGTTGTGGCGTCGCAATCCCGAGGTCGCTGCGTAGCTCTTTGTAGATGTTCGCGAGCGACGGCGGCACGGCTACGCCCCTGCGCACGGAGAAACACAGACCGTGCGCCTGGTTCGGACCGTGATAGGGGTCTTGCCCCAAGATCATCACGCGCACGGCTGCGAACGAGGTGAGATGAATGGCCGAGAACACGTCCGCCGCAGGCGGATACACCACATGCTGTTCGCGTTCGTCGCGAACGAACTGTTGCAGCTGATTCCAGTACGGCTTCGCGAACTCGTCGCGCAGCAGAGGATTCCAGTCGGTGGGCACGTTGCCAAGTGTTACCGCACTGTTCGTTCAAGCCGCGTATCGGGACTGCGCACGGCGGCGAACAGGTGCCTCAGCCATGAACTCCGCCGCCGAAGCGAACTGCGACGAACTCCTCCGTAGCGAACGGGCCGGATCTGTAGCGAACGGGGCGGATATGTAGCGAACGGGCCAAATCTGTAGCGAACTGGGCTGGAACGCGAAAGAACCCGGCGCGTGGCGGCCGGGTTCTTTCGCATGCCTGCGTAGCGACGCTCAGCCGTCGCTACCGTGGCCTCCGCCTTGTCCAGAGCCGTCATCGCTTCCGCCGTGGCCGCTGTTGCTGCCACCGGAGTTGGTGCTTCCCTGGCCGGAGTTGTCTTCAACACTGGTGACCGAGCTGTCGTCGTCGTCATCGTCGTCGGCTTCGTCATCGATGCTCGATGTGGTCACAGCACCGGCAAGGGTGCTGCTCGTTGTGTCGTCTGCGTCGTCGTCGATCGTCGAGCTCGTTGACGCACCGGGGGCCAACGTGGTGGTGCTGTCATCGCTCTCTTGGGTGGCATCGACGCCGTTGTCGTCGGTGGTGACTGGAACAACGACGGGCAAACCGTTTTGGCCGAGCGTGGTCGTTGTGTTAGTTGTCGTGGTGACGTCGGCGACACGTACCCGCAGGCCGTTGCTGGTGGCCGAGGCAATGCCGGCGGCGCCGAGAACTGCAGCTGCACTGAGCGCAATTCCGATGGTCAAACGGCGCTGGGCCTGGAGTGAGAACTTCATGTCAATCCCCTTTGGGTGGTTGCTTTGAATATGACACGCTCCCGGAACGGAGAAGGTTTGGCGAGATTGGAAAGAATTCCCAAAGCCGGCCGGTATTCGAGTCAGTTACTCAGCTCTCGACGACCGAAGCGACGACTTTGCCGTTGTCGAGAGTGAACTCGATGTGTGAGGTGCCACCGTTGCTGTTGCTGTTGCCATCGAGGTGGAACGTGACCCGGATTCGGTCGCCGTCCTCCTTGTCGATCTGGTACGTGTAGCCCTGTGCGGCACTGATGCTCACGATCGACATCGAACCGGCGTCGAGCTTCACCACGAGCTTCACCACGACCTTGCCGCCTGAAGACGTGGCACTCGTGGTGTCCGGGGTGGCGGCTGGAATCGATACGAGCGTGCTGCCGGGCTTGGTGGTCGCGGGTGGTTGCAGGGTCGACGAGGTCGTCGCGTTGGTGGCGGAACCACCGTGGCCGCTATTGGTGCTGCCGTGGCCCTGGTTGCTGCCTGAATTCTGGATGGGACTGGCAGGATTGGTGGCGTCGGGCGAGGAGACTTCGGTCGCGCTCACCTGGGACTCGGTTGACGACGGCTCAGTGCTGTCGGTGGTGTCGCTCACGGTGGAGACCGTGACGAACACTTCGTTTCCGCCGCCACTGGCTGGCGACAGATGTGACGCGGTGGGCTGGCGGAGTGACGCGGCAGCGAAGCCGACAACGAGCGTGACTCCGAGGCCACCTATCACTGCTGCTGCGCGACGGCGCTTGGCGATACGAACGCGCTGTTGCATGCGCATATAAGCGCCGTCTTCGTCGGGGCCGTGACCGCCGAGGCGCTGCAACTGATCGCGCAGGACGGAATCGTCGAATTCATTCATGGGAGACTCCTTCACCAAGTTGCCCGCGCAGGGTGGCGCGTCCTTGGTGTAGATGGAACTTGACGGCACCCTCAGAAATACCGAGCGTTGCGGCTGTTTCAGCGACGGACAATCCGTCGACGTAATACAGCGCGAGCGACAACCGTTGTTGGCGCGGCAACCCTGCGAGCATTGCTGCTACATCGTCGAGTTGGGGTGCATGGACCTGCACTTCGGGTTCGGCGGCAAGCCGTTCGAACATTCGGTCCCTGCGAACATCACGACGGTGCTCGTCGCGAATCTTGTTGATGGCCACCCGGCGGATCCAACCCACAGGGTCGTCGTAGGTCATGATCGACCGCCACCGCAGGTGGGCCTTGACGAATGCGTGTTGGACGGCGTCGGCTGCGGTCTGCTCGTTTCCGCACACCACGGTGAGGGCGCGAACAAGTCGCCCATGGTGGGCGCGGAAGAGAGACTCAAGATCATCGACCATACGTGTGTCGTTCATCAGGGCAGTTGTCACCACATCTGACACGCTCGAACGGCGCTATCGGTTTGGTTGACAGCCAACGTACAGTCAAAGTAATGCCGCTGCGACGATTGACCGCCCTGCCACGTGCGTCTCTGGCCACGCTGCCGACCCACCTCGAGCCGGGTCCGATTCTTCCCGGAGGTGCTCGTTTGTGGGTCAAGCGCGACGATCTCACCGGTCTCGGCGTCGGCGGCAATAAGGCACGCAAGCTCGAGTTTCTGTGTGGACAGGCGTTGGCAGAGAATGCTGATTGCCTGATCACGGTTGGGGCCGGCCAATCGAATCACTGTCGAATGACCGCCGCCGCAGGTGCGCGCTTGGGCTTGGAGACACACCTCGTGCTGTCCGGTGACGCCCCCGCCACCTTGGTGGGCAATCAGCTGCTCTCGCATTTGTTCGGTGCCCACCTGCATTTCACCGGTGCCGACGCATCGCATTGGGGGGCGCTCGAAATTGCGCGTGAGGCACTCACCGACGAACTCGCTGCCGACGGCTTGCGGCCGCATTCGATTCCCATTGGGGGCAGCACTCCCGTGGGTGCGCTTGGTTACGTCATCGGCTTTGTCGAGGTGATGCAGCAAGCGCAGGTGTTGGGGTTTGCGCCAGACGCAATTGTGTTCACGTCGTCGAGTGGCGGCACCCATGCTGGCCTTGTGGCGGGCAGAGCGTTGTGGGGACAACTCGGCTTTGACGTGCCCGACGTGATCGCCGTCGGCGTTGCCAAGGGAGTGGTCGCTGGTATGCCAGATGTTGTTGCGCTCTCCAATGCAACGCTTGCGCTACTTGGCACATCGGGCGTCACCGACGCTGATATTGAGCTCGACGATCGTTGGCTGGGTGCTGACTACGCAATCCCTACCGATGCAGCCGACGATGCCATCAAATGGGCGGCGCGAGCTGGTGGTTGGGTGCTCGATCGCATATATACAGGGAAGGGCTTTTCCGGACTGTTGGGAAACGCCGCCGAAGGCCGCTGGGCACCCGGAGCCAACGTCGTGTTCATCCACACCGGCGGATTACCTTCGGTGTTTGCCCCTGGTGGACTTCCAGTCTGAGCTGACATTTACAACGACCGCCGACGACGAACAATCAGGCGACACCCTGAAGAGCGCACTACCCTTCGCTCTGATGGACGTTGTACTCGCAGTCGACATCGGCGGCACGAAAATGGCCGCAGGATTGATGACCCTCACCGGCGAACTGATCGACGTCGAACGCGTGGAGGTCAATCACAGCATCAGTGCCGCTGGTGTGTTCGCCCAACTTGGCGAGATCGTCGAATCGCAACTCGCCCGTGCCATTGGCCATCACCAGGCCAGGCCCGTCGCGGTTGGTGTTGGTTGTGCTGGCCCAGTCACGCCAAACTGCGCCACCGTGTCACCGCTCAACATTCGGGTATGGCGCGATTTTCCGCTGCGCGAACGCCTGCAGATGGCAACGCACCTGCCCGTCTATGGCGATCTCGACGCGAAAGCGCTTGCACTTGCTGAAGGTTGGGTCGGTGCGGCGCAGGGTCGGAGTAATTTCATGGCGATGGTGGTCTCGACTGGCGTTGGCGGTGGCATTGTGATCGATGGGCAACTGCTCGACGGAGCGACCGGCAATGCGGGCCATATCGGCCACGTCATCGTTGAACCGAACGGTCGTCGCTGCGTCTGTGGTGCCCGCGGTTGCCTCGAGGCGGAAGCTTCGGGCCCAGCCATCGAGGCAATCACCGGTCGCTCACCATCTGAGCCGACGTACGACATCATGGTGCGCACGGGTCGCCTCGTTGGGCGTGCAGTGTCATCGGTGTGTAACGCGCTCGATCTCGATCTGGTGGTGGTCGGCGGATCCGTTGCTCTTGGCTTCGGCGCAACATTCTTCAACGCCGCGCAAGACAGCCTCGCCGAGCATTGTCGCCTGAGTTTTTCACGCGGGGTTCGCATCACACCGGCTCGTCTCGGCGATCGAGGTCCACTGATCGGCGCGGGTGCTGTTGGGCTGCGGGGTATGCACCGTGGCGCGCGTGGCATGCACGTGCGCTGATCGCATCCGTCCCGTCGTCGTGTGCCGCGTCATGGTGGCTACATTCGTCGCATGGTACGTCTGCTCAGTGACTTTCAAGACCGATCAAACCAAATGGCGGTCGGCGATGCTGACGGCGTCACAACGTGGGGCGAGCTCAACGAGCGCACGAATCGTTTGATCCATCATCTTCGCCACGTTGGTGTGCAGCCAGGCGACCGAGTGGCCCTGCTCTCCGGAAACCGTCGCGAGATCGAAGAGGTGTATCTCGCCTGTACCAGCGCGGGTTGGCTTGCCGTTCCGATCAACTGGCACTTCGCCGCCGATGAGATCGCCTACGTGCTCGACGACAGCGGCGCGACTGCGCTCATCGTCGATGGAGAGCTGGAAGCCGTTGCCACGCAGGCGTTGCAGCTGTCGCCGTTGGCAGCCTCGCTCGCGCGGATGCTCATCGGTCCCTCCGCCTCCGATCTCTTTTCCAACTACGAGCACAACCTGGCCGATGCTGATGGTGCTGAGCCCGACGACGAGATGTTGGGTGGCGTGATGTTCTATACCTCGGGTACCACCGGGCGTCCGAAAGGCGTCAAGAACACGGCGTTCCAATTGGGCGCGTCGCCAGAGATCTTGAAGTTCAGCGCCGGGGCAATGGCCAGCGTGGGCATTCCCTCACCTGGGCGCACATTGCTATGTGGCCCTCAGTACCACTCCGCTCAGTGGGCCTTTTCGTTTCTGCCGCTTGTGGCGGGCACGTCGGTGGTGATGCAGCGCAAGTTCGTACCCGAGGAAACGTTGCAACTCATTGATGAGCATGCAATCACCAACGTGCATCTTGTACCGACGCAGTTCGTGCGTCTACTCCGCGTAGATGACGCAACCAAGCATCAGTTCCGTGGCGAGGCACTGCAGTTGGTGCTTCATGGCGCGGCGCCTTGTGCGCCATCGGTGAAAAGGGCAATGATCGATTGGTGGGGTCCGAAGATCAAGGAGTATTACGGAGCAACCGAAGGTGGAGTCGTCACGATCATTTCCGCCGAGGAGTGGCTCGTGAAGCCGGGTTCGGTGGGCAAAGCAATGCCAATCGTCGAGCTCAAGATCGTGGCCGACGACGACACCGAGGCAGCAGCCGGCAGCGAAGGCGTGATCCACGTTCGTAACCTGCTCGGCACGGACTTTGAATATCTCAACGAACCAGACAAGACCGCCGAGGCACATCGTGAGCCCGGTTTCTTCACGCTCGGCGACATCGGCTATCTCGACGAGGACGGTTACCTGTTTCTCAGCGATCGAAAGATCGACATGATCATTTCGGGCGGCGTCAACATCTACCCCGCGGAGATCGAAGCAATCCTGATTACGCATCCAGCGATCGTCGACGTTGCCGTGTTCGGGGTGCCCAACGATGAGTTCGGTGAAGAGGTACGCGCCGCGGTGCAACTCACACCAAACACTCGGTACACACCCGCGCTCGATCGCGACCTCAAGGGTCTGGTGCGCGCCAAGATGGCTGCATACAAGGTGCCCAAGAACATCGATGTCCTCGTCGAGATGCCACGCAGCGATGCCGGCAAGTTGCTCAAACGTCAGCTACGCGCGCCGTTTTGGGAAGGCACCGGTCGAAAGATCTGACCCACTCGTCGCTGTGCTCCGTTCCCCGAGATGCGTCGCCCGCCGTCGCCGCGATCGGTCGCCCGCTGTCAGCCACCAAAGCTGCGGTAGATCCGTTCAAACGGACCGGTACCCAGCTTGCTATGCCAGATCGAACCGAGAGTGATTGCACCGACCCAGAACGTGAGGCTCAGAATCAGCGCGGTGTCGAGACCCGTAGACGTGACCCAGTGCAACCAATTCACCACCAAGTTGAAGAACAGTCCATGGCAGAGGTAGATCGTGAGCGTCATCTGGCCGGCGTGTTGCAGCCGCCGTGTGGGCCACGCATTCGGGTATCGATCGACCAGCATCGAGATCGCGCAAAATGCAATGAGCGACGAGCCCACTGTTCCGATTGTGTACAACAGTCCTCGATCGAACGGGCGCGTCGACAGCAACAGTTCCCAGCGCCGACCGGAGGTGCCAAGCGGCGCGAACGGTCTGTTGACGGCAACGGCGGCGACTGCCGAGTTGTTCGCGAGCGCGACACCGAAGTGGCTCATCGCGTAGGTGCCGGCAAGCAACGCGCTGCCGCCGAGAACAAGTGTGCGACGTAGTTGCGAGGTGGTTGGTAGTAGTCGTCCGAGGATGATGCCCACACAGAGGAACGCCAGCCATGGAAACAGCGGATGCGTGTACCCGATGAATGTGCGAAAGAGCAGATTGCGCGGCGACGTGATCCCGGGGTCGAGCCACGACACATCGTGTCCGTTGAGTCCATGCTCGAATCGGTACCACGCAACTGCCGCGGCGACCAACGCGCTCGTCGCGCCAATCATGGCGATCCAACGCAGTCGGAGTGTGAACAGCAACGCGGCAACCATGAAAAGTGCACCATAAAAAAACAGGATTGTGCCCGGCCAGATCCACTCGAAGACGAAGCCGCCCGCGTACAACAGCAACCCGCGTCGGGCGAGTCTCCAACGGTCGTCGCGAATCGCCGCTGATTGTTTCGAAAGCCGACTGCGATTCGTCATCAGCGTCACGCCCATGCCCGCGACCATGACGAATGTGGCCGCGAACCGCGTGCTCAGCGGCCCCTGAAACGGATCGAACACTCGCTCGGCAAACGATCGCCGCACTCCGTCATTGCCGCCATTGAGAAATCCGTGATAGTTCAGGATCACCACACCGACGAGAGCCAGCGCTCGCGTGACGTCGAGGCTGGCAAGACGTGGTGCGCCTGTTCGATTGAGTTGCGCTG
>JANLPV010000137.1:0-3977 GCA_031367435.1 Actinomycetes bacterium
ACCGCAGCTGGGCTGCCTTGTGTCGGCGCTGTGTCTGGGGCCAAAGGACACTCTGGGGACCGTCAGAGTGGCTTACCGTAGGATTCGCGTACAGCGAGCCCCGAAAGGCGGTCAAAAGTGGCACAACTCGGTATACGCAAAAGGCCTGGCCGCTCCCGAAAACTGGGTCTGACCAGGCCTTTCATGCGAGCGGATGACGAGATTCTAACTCGCGACCCTCACCTTGGCAAAAAAGGTTGTGGTCACCGTCCGTACACTCCGTCTAGTGCGCTGCAGTACTCCACAGTCCGGAAAACCGTCCGGGAAATCCGTTTGTTCCGTCTAGTTCGTATACCGGTCTACCATCGCACGCGCGCTATGTGCTCGTCAGCTTGCCTTGCGAACCACCGCGTGGCCGCGACGGACCATCTTGGCGATGGACCGGTTCTCGATCAGCCGCGTGCCGACCACGACTGCGAGTTCTTGACCGACGGCGCCAGCGACGCGTTCCAAGGTCTCCAACGTCGGACGCGTGCCACCGTTCTCCATACGCGCGATCGCAGACTGCGTCGTGCCCATCCGTCGGGCCAACTCCACCTGAGTCAGACCCGCATCGACGCGGAGCTGATACACCAGTTCGCGAAACGCCGTGATACGCGCCTCGTCCTCCACGACGTCACGAACCCGACCAGCGTCAGGTCGAGGCACCGATTTCCAGTTCGTTCGCTCACTCATCTTGATCTCCTGTCAGTCCGTGCTCTGTCATACATCGCTGCAATGCTCGCTTTGCCCTGTCCACCTCGCGGCGCTCATTCGGTCGCGTCTTGGCAAACACTGTCAAGAGCACAATCACCCGGCCCGGCGCTATCCAATACGTGATCCGTGTTGGTCGACCCGACAGAAAGAAGCGCAACTCACGTAGTTTTCGCTCAAGTTGTTTCGTGTGCGGTTCGTCCAACAACGGGCCGAGTTCCCCGAGCCGATCGACGTGAAATCCGACTCGGGCCTGATCGTCCTCGTCGAGTGCGAGAAACCAATCGGCAACCTCCGGCTCCAACTCGACCTCCCCCAGGACATAGCGTCTACGATATATCCGAAACGCGTGCGAAGCAATCAGAATTGGGGTGAGCCCACGAGATTCCCGCCGACGAGTCGTCACACGGTACGTTCTCGATCTGCCTCGTAGGCGAGGAGGCCGGCGATGTAGTCGGCGGCCTCACGATCGGCACCCGGAACGCAATGGCCGTAGACGTTCAGGGTCGTCGACGCGCGGGCGTGGCCAAGTCGTTGGGCGACGGTCACCACGGCAACACCATGGGCGAGCATCTGAGTAGCCATGAAGTGTCGGAGGTCGTGCAACCTGAACTCGCCGACCCCTGCCCGGCGTCGATGCCCGATGAAGGTCTTGGTCACCCGGTTCGGCAACCACGGTGCCCCACCATCGGCGTCGGCGGTGAACACGAACGCTTCTCCCCTCGCCGCCACCCCACCACGATCTACCGCCCGACGATAGTGATCGACAAGCCGCAGCATGCTTTCGGCGTCGATGGCGACCCGGTACGTGCGATGGGTTTTCGTGGCGCGCAGCACTGGCCCGACCGGCCCGTCCACGTAGGCGCGACTGAACCCGATCGCAGAGTGAGCAAAGTCGATGTCCGCCCACCGCAAGCCGAGCATCTGGCTGCGGCGCGCACCTGTGAATGCCGCCAGCCACAAATACGTTGCGAAGTCAGGGTCTGACGCCTCGACGGACGCAACGAGCCGCTGCAACTGGTCAGGCGTCGGTGGGCGGATCTCTGCGGGCGTGACCCTCGGGGGCGACGCGTTCGCTGCCGGGTTCAACCAGACCCACTCCCAACGCACCGCCTGCGTCAACGCCCGGTGCAACACGACATGGATCCGATGCACCGTGCCCGCAGCGAGCGGCGACCCGTCACGTCCGCCGCCACGCAACAAATGCAAGTACACAGCATCGATGTCGACCGTCGTCAACTTGTTGACCCGCAGATGGCCAAGCTGTGGCTTGAGGTGATGCTCCACCACACTGCGCGTCTGCACCACCGTCGTCGATGACCACGCCGGTGACGCCTGCCCCATCCATCGGTCGAGCAGGTCGGCCACTGTGCCTGACCGCAATCGGGCATACCCGGCGTCCTCAACGAACTCCGCCAGCGTCGCCGTCGCGAACCGGCGGGTGCCGTGCACCGTCTTCGTCGCCCACCGCTCCCTACCGCTAGAAGAGTCCACCCCAAGGTAGATCCGAAGTTCCCACGCGTCAGGCCCTCGTTGTCGCAATGATCCAGTCATCCCCGAAACCTACGTAAACCGACAGAATCCCATGGGCAAACCATGGGCGAGCCATGGGCACGACACGACGAACGACAACAGCCGAAAACGCAGGAAACCCCGCCAGCGGCAGGGTTTCCTATCGAGCGGATGACGAGATTCGAACTCGCGACCCTCACCTTGGCAAAGGTGATGACGACCGTCCGCACAGTCCGTCTACTGCTGCCCAGTGCCCCACAGTCCGCAAAACCGTCCGGGAAATCTGTCTAGTCCGTCCAGTTCGTATACCGGTCTACCATCGGCATCGGTCGACGGGCCGCCACGCCAGATGCGGAGGGCGATTCGCCCGCCTGTTGCATTTGTAGGTTGCACTTAGAGCAGGCAGGGTGCATGATTGGGTCATGCACACCATCCAACATGATGCTGTCGTCTTCGAACCCACACCCGAGGATCGAGTTGCAGCCGAACACGTCGCCGAACGCATCACAGCCGCTTCCATGAGTTCGCTCGCCGGGACGACGGCCACCGCCGCCGATTCGGACGGTGCCGTGTTCGAGTTCGTCGTGCAACTCGCGACCCGTGCGATTGCCGACCTCGCCGCCGGCCGCACCATCGCATACACAGCGTCGCCCGAAGCCGGTGTCTCACCCGCCGACGCAGCGACACTGCTCGGGGTATCGCGTCAGTTCGTTGACCGACTGATCGCTGACGGCAAACTCACCCACCGGTACAAGCCCGGATCGAAGCATCGGATCATCTCGATCACCGACATCAACAACCTCAAAGCGCAACGCGAACACGGCCGCAACGGGGTCCGTCGAGCCATCGACGCGCTCATCGACGGCGGCATCGAATATTGAAGTCTCCGCGGGTCTTCGTTGACACCAACGTCTTGTTTCCCGCGTCGCTCGCAGACCTGATGCTCAGCACAGCCGAATACGGACTCTTCGAACTCGTCTACAGCGACCACCTACTCGAAGAAATCCAACGTGTCCTTGTCGACAACAAAGGGCTCGCACCCGCGAATGCCCAACGGTTCATCGACGAGATCTGCGAAACGTTCCCGAACGGCCGAATCGCCGCCTCCGCCTATGCGAGCGCGGCCGACTCGTGGACCGGACCCGACGAGGCCGACCTGATGCATCTCGCTGCCGCCGCAGAAAGTGGCGCTGTCGTGCTGGTCACGAACAACACCAAGGACTTCGAACCAGCCACACCGCCAGCTGGGGCAATCAAACCAACCGTCATGACGGCCGACAAGTTCTTCTGCTCGCTGTTGGACGACGGATTCGAAGCAGACCTCGTCAACGTCATCAACGCGATGATCTCAGCCAACCGACGTCCACCACAGACCTGGGACGCAATGATGCAGCGACTCGCAACCGTCGGCCTGCAGCAATTCGTAGACCGCCTCATCGCCGCGGCGAGACTGGCCACCTGACGCGTCGAGCCGAACTCGCCATCGGTGCCCGACCCAAGAGCCTCCCTGACAAGTCGTCACACGGCACGTACTCGATCTGCCTCGTAGGCGAGGAGGCCGGCGATGTAGTCGGCGGCCTCACGATCGGCACCCGGAACGCAATGGCCGTAGACGTTCAGGGTCGTCGACGCGCGGGCGTGGCCAAGACGTTGCGCAACCGTTACCACAGCAACACCATGGGCGAGCATCTGAGTCGCCATGAAGTGCCGTAGGTCGTGCAACCTGAACTCGC
>JANLPV010000148.1:0-4999 GCA_031367435.1 Actinomycetes bacterium
TCGTTCGGCGTGCGTGCCACGGCGTAACCCTACGCGCCAACGAATGAGGGCGGTGGTTTGCCCTGCATGGTGCACAGCATGCGATACGCCGAGCCAATGCTCTCCGCATCGGTGATCGACACAACGTTGTTGTCGTCGTCAAGGTTGAGGTTTGCGCCGTGGATCACGAAGAAGACCTCAGTGAGTTCGGTGTTGTCATCCGGCACCACGAGGGTGTGCACCGAGCCTGCGGGCTCGTGCACGTAACTGCCCGCTTCGTAGCGCACGCCGTATTCGCGATACATCCAGCAGCCGGCGGTCGTCCATGCAAACACCGGGCCGGTGTGGCGATGGCGTTGCACGGCCATGCCAGGCTCGAACCTATTCGCCACCACCCAGATGCCTGCGGCGACATCGGTATGTACAAGACGAAGCTCGCCACCGGGTATCGCTACCCAGGGCGAGCCTGTCTCATTCACATGACTAATGGGGAGGCCCAGGTTTGCTGAACCAGACTCAACACTTGACATGACGGACCTTTCAAAGAACGACCGTCAGTATTGTGGCAGGCCGGATTGCTTCAGGGCTTGTTCTTGCCGCTGATGTCTTCGACGCTCGAGGTGGTGACGGCCGGATCGACTCGGCCGGGTACCGACACGGTGGGTGTGGTGCTCTGGGTCGTATCGTCGACGCCGCTGTGGTTGCCGCCGCTGGTGCCGCTGCCGCTGCCGCCCTTGCCAGACGTGTTCGAGTTGCCGGCGACGCTGCTGCTCGTGTCATCGGCGCCGTTGCCGTTGCCGTTGCTGGCGTGATCATCAATGCTGCTGGCGGTAGTTGCAGCCGTGGCACAGAATGTTGCGACGGTCTGCCCGGCCTTGGCGGCGGCGTCTGCGAGGTTCTTCGCAGCGACGGAATCTTCTGCCTTGGCGGGGTTGTTCTGGTGCTCGAAGAACGACTTACACAATCCAGCCTTGGCGGCGCCAGCGGCGTCGGGGCCCACTGCGTCGTCGCTCGATGAGTGCTTGGCGTCTTCTGTGGAGGAGGTCACTGATTTGTCGTCGATGGTGCTGGATGTGCTGCCGGTGGCCTCGAGGGCGTCGTGTGCTGCTTTGTCGGGATTCTCAACGTGGATGCCCACGTGCTCGACTGCCCGTGAAACGGTGGACTGCACCGCGTGAGGAAGTACGCCTCCAGCCGCTGCGGCGGTGGCCGAGAAAAGCACGACCCCGGAGATGATGGCGGCTTTGGTAGCGGCCTTGGATGTGATGAAACGCTGGCGCATGGTGGAACTCCTGAAAGGAACGACGTTGGACGAACCCGCCTGCATCGCAGCCAGCATCGCGGTGACGGTGCTGGCCTCGGAGGCGAGTTCTTCGGTGGTTGCGTCGGCCTTCGCGGCGTTGAAAAGATCGATCAGGTTCTGGTCGATTGGATCGTTGCCGTTTGTGAAGTCGAACACGTTGAAGGGATCGTCTGAGTCAGCCATCGCGTTACAACAATCTTTCTGAGTATCTCTCGGCGAGCCGCTTGGTGGCTCGATGTTGGGTGACACGAACCCAACCGGCGTCGTGTCCGAGCAGCTCAGCGACCTGATCGACGCTGAGATCACCCAATGTACGCAGCAGAATAACTTCCGCTTGATCCTCGTTCAGTGCGCTGTTGATGAGGTTGACGGCGTCTTGGGCGGAGAGCTTCTGGATCGCAATCTGCTCGGTCGAGGTGCTCGAATCGCCCTCGATCTCAGCAAAGGGGTCGGTTCGTCGTCGCGATGCAGTGCGACGGGCGTCGATCATGCGCAGCCGGGCGATCGTGAAGAGCCATGCTGCGAAATCGGACACGCCACCTTCGAACGTGTTGAGTCGCTGAGCAACCGCGAGCCAGGTCTCGCTGGCAAGGTCGTCGGCCAGGCGCGGCTCGCGTGCACGCAGATAACGGAGCAGGCGCGGCTGATATGTGCGGAACAACGCCGTGAGACCAGCCGCGTCGCCGCGTTGGGCCGCGCGCAACGCGGCCTCCTCGGGCGACTGCTCGGGGGAGTCACCAAGTGTTGACCGCAACTCATCGATGCCGGAGAGTACCGCGCGGAAATCAACGGCAGCACATTTCTCGGGGCGCGAATTCCGGTCGTTCGTCGTAGGACTAGAGCCGTTGCAAGATGGTGCCGGTAGCAATAGCGCCACCGCAGCACATCGTCACGAGTGCAATTTCCTTGTCGGTGCGCTCCATCTCATGCAGCGCAGTCGTGATCAGGCGGCTACCGGTAGAACCAACGGGATGGCCAAGCGCGATTGCTCCACCGTTCACGTTGACCTTGTTCAGCAGATCATCGCGCGACACGCCGTGCACCTGAGCCCAGCTGAGCACCACCGATGCAAATGCCTCGTTGATCTCGACGATGTCGATGTCGGCCATGGTCATGCCGGCATCGGCAAGTACTTTGCGAGTCGCGTCCACCGGGCCATCGAGGTGATAGTACGGATCGCTGCCCACGACACATTGGCCGAGTATGCGTGCTCGTGGGCGCAAGCCCTCGGCTTTCGCCCGTTCCTCGCTCATCCACAACACCGCGGCCGCCCCGTCGCTGATCTGACTGCTGTTGCCAGCCGTATGGATGCCACCGACCGCAACGGGCTTGAGCGCGGCGAGTTTCTCCGCCGTCGTCTCGCGAAGGCCACCATCGCGTGTGATGACCACCTCGTTGCCGTCGGCGTCGGTGACGGTGACGGGAATGATCTGGCTGTCGAAGCGACCTTCGTCAGTGGCGCGAATTGCCTTCTGCTGTGAGATGAGGCCGAGGAAATCAACGTCTTCGCGGGTGATGCTGCGCAGATTCGCAATGCGTTCCGCCGCGCCGAATTGGTCGGGCATGTCCCACGGAAAGTCGTCGCACTTCGAGCGGCCGTTGATGAACACACCGTCTACCTGTGGCACCGCTGCGCCCAACCAGACAGCGCTCATGTGCTCGACGCCGCATGCCATGCCAACATCGATCACTCCAGCATGAATCATGTTGTGGATCATGTGGTTGGCCTGTTGGCTGCTGCCGCACTGTGTATCAACCGTTGTCGCCGCAACGGTGTACGGAAGCTTCGCTTGCAGCCACGCGTTGCGGGCAACGTTGCTGCCCTGCTCCCCGGCCTGTGTGACACATCCGCCAACAATTTGTCCGACGATCGCGGGGTCGATTCCGGCTCGCTCGAGCACGCCCACCTGCGCGGCGCCGAGCAGCTTGGTGGCATGCAAGTTGGCGAAGTAACCATTGCGCTTGCCGATAGCTGTGCGGGCCGCTTCGACGATGACCGGATTACCCATGGGTGCTCTCCTGTGTGTGACGGTCGCGCGCGTCTGATCTGCGACCGCTAGCTGTTTCTGACGACGCGTCAGATTCGGTCACGTTAGCGGTTGCGATGGTCGCCAGACCTAGCGGATCGGCGATCCCGGCGCGTGCACGTGCTCTACTGAGATGATGGACGGATGGGATCTCAGCGGTCACGTCGCACTCGTTACCGGTGCGGGCAACGAGCACGGCATCGGTTTCGCGGTAGCGACCTGTCTCATCAACATGGGCGCTCGGGTCGCGATCACATCAACGACGGAACGCATCCACGAACGAGCCGCGACGCTCGGCCCACGGGCGCACGGGTTTGTTGCCGACCTCACAGAGGTTGACGAGGTCGATGCTCTGGTGGGCACTATCGCTGGCTGGAGCGGTCACGTGCACATCGTTGTGAACAACGCCGGCATGTCGTCGACCGCAGCCGGTACTGATGTCGCGCGACGACTCGATGCGTTGTCGCCTCACGAATGGAACGAGACGATGTCACGAAACCTGTCGACTGCATTCCTCGTGTGTCGCGCTGCGGTGCCACACATGCGCGCTGGGGGCTATGGGCGAATCATCAACGTTGCGTCGACGAGCGGGCCAATGTCGGCCTTTGTCGACGGCAGCGCCTACGCCGCAGCCAAGGCGGGCATGGTCGGCATGACTCGGGCTTTGGCGCTCGAAACGGCACGTTACGGCATCACCGTCAATGCCGTTGCGCCGGGATGGATCGACACGCCATCGGTGAGCGATAGCGAACGCCGTGCGGGTGCCGCGTCGCCGATGCATCGCAGTGGCACCCCGCGCGAGGTCGCCGCGGCAGTGGCATTCCTCGCAACACCGTCGGCGTCGTACATCACGGGCTCAATGTTGGTTGTCGATGGCGGCAATTCGGTAGCGGAGGATCACAGTCATGGCTGAAGCAAGCGTTGATTCGCCGGTTGTCTTCATCACAGGCGGCGCTGGCGGCATCGGTGCCGCAACGGCGCAGCGCTTTATCGCGAGTGGGTGGCGCGCCGCATTGGTGGACAAGCACCGCGGGCGCGTTGTCGAGGTCGCAGCGCAGTTCGGCGCTAGCGCGCTTGCGCTCGAGTGTGATGTGTCGCAACCTCAGTCGTGTCACGCGGCAGTCGCCTCGACGATGGCGACGTTCGGACGAATCGACGCCGTTGTTGCAGCGGCCGGACTCTGGACGGAGGGCCCGATCGACGACGTCACGGAAGATGAGTTTGATCGCGTGATGGCGGTAAACGTAAAGGGTGTGTTCTTCACCTGCCAAGCTGCCGCCAGCGCTGTTCGGCGGACGCATGGTTCGATCACGTTGATCGCCAGCGATGCCGGCTTGCAGGCCAACAAGGGCGCTGCTGTGTACTGCGCGTCCAAGGCGGCCGTGGTGCTGCTGGCCAAGACCCTTGCCCTCGATCTGGCACCGGATGGCGTTCGTGTCAACGCTGTATGCCCTGGGGACGTCATGTCACCCATGTTGCAATCGCAGGCTGATACCTACGGCAGTGCCAATCCCGCTGGCTACCTCGACAGTTTGTTGAGTAAGTATCCGCAAGGCGAGCTCTCCCGATTTATCGAGACGGACGAGGTCGCGGAAGTCTTGTGGTTTCTCGCTCAGCCGAGCTCCAGGCCGATCACGGGCTCAGCGCTCAGCATCGATTTCGGTTTGAGTGCTGGCGTGCAATAGCTGCA
>JANLPV010000074.1:0-1999 GCA_031367435.1 Actinomycetes bacterium
TCGGTGCAGCCAACGTTGCGGTTACCGACGGTCCAGAGAACCAACCCTCGACATCGACGATCAGGTGGGTCTGCGGCTGACTCCAGAAGTCGAGACCGCGATTTGATACCTGGGTGATCGCGAAGTTGGCCACGACATCGCCCTGGCCCTGGGGGTTGAGTGTTGACGTTGCGGGTTGTGCCGTGCCCGCGGAGTACGCGCGGACGAAGCCGGCATCACCATCGGTGGACGTAACGTTGTAGGCCATCACGCCGGACCCGCTTCGCGTTGCGGTCAGCTCGACGCCACCTTGCGGATATATCGGGATGCCGGTGCCGAGCGGGCTTGCCAGCCGTGTGTCCATGAGCCGACTCGGATCGAATGCAGTGAACAGGCCATCGGCACTGGCGCCCGAGGATGACCCGGTGAAGTAGCCGGAAAAGTCAACGACCACATGACCACCCCCGGAGAGAAACAGCGTCACGCCGCCCGCCGATGTGGGAAAGATGCCACCGGCGGCACGCGTCTGTTGAAACGAATCGAGGTTCAGCACAGATGTGAACGGTCGGGTAGTGCCCGCCGGGAACGCAGTGACGAAGCCAGGACCAGTCGACTGCGTGACGGTGATGTTGAGCGCGACAGCAACGGCATCGGATGGCACGCCCGCGGGTAGTGGAATCGTCACCGCGGCCCCTGGGGCAACGATTGCATTCGGTCGCGAGTCGTAGAGTCGGCTCGACGTACTCGGCACGAACCGGCCAACGGTTGCCGTGGCACCGGTGGTGACAAAAGCGCCGACAACGTCGACAACGACGAAGGCCGGCACCGAGGTGAACACCCGCAACGACCCCGTGCTGTCAATCTTGGTGATCGAGCCGTTGGCGCGGGTCTGTAGGGCTTGATAGTTCAGGTTCGAAACCGTCGGCAATGGCTGGTCGCCAGGCCACGCGGTGAGGAAGCCACTGCCCGCAGGCTGCACAACGGTGAGCGTCAACGCCAATGACGTTGCGCCAGCCGGTATTCCACAACGACCCACAGTCGAGATTGAGATGGTAAGCGGGTTGACGCGGGCGTAACCCGTGCCGCCATCGGGGCGGGTGTCAGCGAGTCGGCACGGAGCGAGCGCAACGAAGACAGCGGGTGTTGCTGGGGCGGCCTGAGCAGTGGTGCTCGACCACGGATGCAGCGTTGAGGTCGTTGCACCAACAAGGAAAAGTGCTAGCGCGCGGGCGATGCGATTGTTCACAATTCGACTCCGTATTCGTCCATTTCCGCCCGCCAACTTCCTAGCACGCGAATCCAACGGGGAGGCATCGGGGCCATCCAACACTTGGTAAACCACGTGGTCGACGCGTGCATGTATATCGTCGCGTGAGAGTGTTCTCACCGAACAGAGGGGCGTCGACGTGACCAGCGCAGCGAAATTTGGATGGTTGTCACCGGTCATTGGCAATCGGTGGAGCGATCATCAGCCGATCGTGATGTATCAGGAACGGCACATCCTCCCCACGGCTCTGCCGCATTTTGATTCGTTGTGGATCGCCGACCACTTCTACGGATTCGATGCGAAGACTGATCCGTTCATGGAGGCGTGGACGACGCTCACGTGGCTCGCCGCGAAGTTTCCAAATGTGCTGCTGTGTCATCACGTGCTCGGCCACGGTTATCGCCATCCGGCACTCACCGCGAAGATGGCGGCGACGCTGCAAACCCTTTCGGGTGGGAGGTTCATTCTGGGCATCGGCGCGGGTTGGCGCGAGGATGAATACAAGTCGTACGGCTACGAGTTCCCCAAGCCCTCGGTTCGGTTTGCGCAGCTCGAGGAGGTCATTCACATTTGCCGCGCAATGTGGACGCAAGATCTGCCGAACTTCACCGGGAAGTATTTCCAGATCTCGGAGGCGTCCGCGCCGCCGCTGCCTCATCCGACTCCACCGATTTGCATCGGTGCGGCGGGCGAGCAAATCGGGTTGCCAATGGTGGGTCGCCTGGCCGACATGTGGAATGGCGGCATGCGCAA
>JANLPV010000080.1:0-7885 GCA_031367435.1 Actinomycetes bacterium
GGGCCCATCCCTCAGGCACCTTCACTATGTAGGTGCCGCCGCTCGAGGCGAACGCGACGAACGCTTGATTGTCGGGGATATCACCGGGTGCCACCACCTCAGGTGCGTTGGGATTGACCGCGTCGGGTTGCGTCGTCGTCGTCCCTGCCTGCGGGATGTCGACTGTGCTCACACCAGGAATTGTGTTCACAACAGGAATTGTGGTGCCGGTTGCTGGCGTGGCGGTCGTTCGCGCGGCCGGCGATGTGACGCCGGTGCTACTGCAGGCAGTGGCCAGCGTGGCCAATGCAGCGCCGGTAATCAATGTGGCGGCGAGTCGCGACGGGGCGTGGCGCATGGTTGTCTCCTGTGAGGACTATGTAGGTGGGGCGATGTCAACGGTACGGGTCGCTCGGCGAGCGCCCGGGTGGGCGAAGGCGAGCGGACAGCCAGAACTCGCGAAGATCGATGCGATCAGCTGCCCGCTAGGCCTACCGTTGCAGCGTGCCAGGTGAGCGGATCCTGATTGTCGAAGATGACGAACGAATTGGATCGACGTTGCTGCGCGCTTTGGAGGGAAACGGCTACTCGGCCCGACACGAACCGACCGGGCGTCGCGGCATCGCTGCAGCGGCCGACCAGAGACCGGACCTGGTGCTCCTCGATCTTGGGCTTCCCGATCTCGACGGTCTTGACGTGTGCCGCCAGATCCACCGGGCGGACCCGACCATCGACATCATTATGCTCACCGCCCGCGACGAAGAACTCGACGTGGTCGTCGGTCTCGACGCGGGCGCGGTCGACTACATCACCAAGCCGTTCAAACTCGCCGAACTGCTGGCCCGTATTCGCGCCCAACTCCGTCGCACCGAACCCCGGTCATCGTCGAGATCGAACGCGGGCGATCTGGTCATAGATCGCGATGCACGCCGCGCCTGGCTCGCCGGCGACGAACTTGCGCTGCGCGCCAAGGAGTTCGACCTCCTCGCCCGACTCCTCGCCGACGCCGGCAGCGCAGTGGCCCGCGAGACACTCATGGCCGAGGTGTGGGACGAACACTGGTTCGGATCAACCAAGACGCTCGACTTCCACATCGCCGCACTCCGGCGCAAGCTCGACGAGCCCGACGCAGAGAGCCGAATCACGACGCTGCGCGGCATCGGCTACCGGTACGAACTGCCGTGAGGTGCCGCATCCTCATCGCCATCCTGTCGGTCACCACGATCACGGTGGTTCTGTTCGGCGTTCCCCTCGCGCTCGTCGCCCGACGCTTCGTGGACGAAAGTGCCACCTTGCGAATCGAACGCCAAGCGGTGCTCGCCTCACGCACCATTCCCGACGGCTTCGCGACGAGCACCGATCCCGTCGAGTTGCCCGTGAGCAACGACGGGATCACGTTTGCGCTCTACGACAGCAGCGGCCGGCTGATCTCCGGGAACGGACCCAGCACCGCCGACGCCACGACCACCCAAGCACTCCACAATCACGTCACTGACACCCGGCTTGACGGCACACGGATCGTGGCAGTGCCCATCGCCGCCAACGAACAGGTCGTCGGAGCGATCCGCGCCGAGCAATCGACCGCCGCCAGCGCTGCACGTTCCCGACGAATTACCGCCCTTCTCGGTCTGCTCGCGTTCGGCGTGATCGTCATCGGCGCAGCAATCGGCTATCTCGTCGCCGGTCGACTCGCCCGACCCGTTCGACGACTTCGAGACGCCGCGGTGCAACTCGGCGAAGGCGACTTCACCGTTGCGGTCCAACCGAACGGCGTGCCGGAGCTCGACCAAGCCGGCGAGGCCATGATGGCCACTGCGCGACGACTCGATGATCTCGTCGCCCGGGAACGTTCGTTCAGCGCCGACGCATCGCACCAACTGCGCACTCCCCTTGCGGGGCTGCGTGCAGCGATCGAGACTGAGCTCCAATTCCCCCGCCCGGATCGCAGCGAGGTACTCCACGATGCGCTTGAAGACATCGAACGCCTCGAGACGACCATCACCGAGCTCCTCACGATCGCTCGTGCGCCCAGCAACAGCCCCGGCACCATCTCGCTGAATGAGGTGCTCGCCACGGTCAACGCGACCTGGCATGGTCGCCTCGCCGCCCTCGGTCGACCGCTCATCATCACCGACGCACACGACTGCCCGCCCTTGCGGGGCAACAACACCACACTCCGTCACGCGCTCGACGTGTTGATCGACAACGCGTGTCAGCACGGAGCTGGCGATGTTCGCGTCGACCACAGCATCGCCGACGATGTGGTCACGATCACGATCTCCGACGATGGGCGCGGATTCATCAACGACCCCACATCGGCGAGGAGCGATCTCTCGGGTGGTGAGGCCGGGCAAATCCACGGGCACGGTCTTCCGCTCGCACGTCGGCTGGTCGAGGCAATGCCCGGCCGCCTCACGATCAACAACACCGGAAATCACTCAACGATCGACATCGTGTTGCAGCGCCAAGAACCCGGCGCACGGCCGAACGCCACGACAGGGGTGAGGGACGATACGGTCCGTCACCCTTGACATCGTCAACGATGTAGACGGATACGTCCGGCACCAGCCGTTCGGCGAACAGCGGTGGCGTGAGGGTCGACGCCTGGGTGAAGTAGTCGGCCGTGTATCGAAAGCCGCAAACCGGATCGTCCCGTGTCAAGTCCTGTCAAGTCCCACGCGTCCCGGGGCCGCCAGGGCAGGAGTTTCACGAGCGTCAGTTTGTATGCTCTGAGCTGGTCTTTTTCGGCGCCCCCGGCAGGATTCGAACCTGCGACCATCGGATTAGAAGTCCGGTGCTCTGTCCAGCTGAGCTACAGGGGCCTGATCGCGTACGAGTCTCGCAGTTTGCACGAGAAACCGCGCGGCTTGATTTCGCGCCGCGACTGAATGTCGGCGCGGCGCTCGTTACTCGGGTGCCATAGCCGCCAGGGTGCGTCTCAAGAAGTCGAGAGACGTGATCACGCTCATCTGACGCATCTGCTCACGCTGGCCGGGCAATCGAACGACAGACGTGTACACGTCATCGCCGAGCGAAATGCCGATACACAACGTGCCGACAGGCATGCCGTCTTGTTCTGTTGGGCCGGCCACACCGGTGAGCGCCAGACCGACCGACGCGCCGAGTGCGCGGCGCGCCCCAACCGCCATTGCACCAGCTGCGGCTTCGCTCACAACTGGCCCCTCTGGCACACCAAGCAGATCGAACTTCACCTCGCTCGCGTACGACACAATGCCGCCGCGAAACACGTCGCTCGCGCCAGCGATACCGGTGATGCGCGCGCCAACCAATCCACCAGTCACCGACTCGGCCAAGCCCAACGTGAGACCTCGCTCGCGAAGCATCTGCAGCACCACTGATTCCATCGTGTCGTCATCGACACCGAAGACCTGTGCGCCGACCACCGCGCGCACGCGCTCGGCCCACGCATCGAGCAGCTCGCTGGCCGTCTCTGTCGTCGGCGCCTTGGCGGTGAGGCGCACCTTGATACCTTCCCATCCACTCGCGAGGAACGCGAGGGTGGGATTGCCGGCCGCGTCGAGCTCGGCGATGATCGGGTCGAGTCGCTCGTTCAACCCACTCTCGCTCTCACCCCACGTGCGTAACGTGCGACTCGCGATGACTGCAGGCTCTCCACCGCGCTCGTGAAGGTCGGGAAGAATTGCCCGTTCGACCATTTCCTTCATCTCGTGCGGCACGCCGGGCACGGCGTAGAGCACCTTGGCAACTCCGTTGATGGCGAACGGACAGATGAGGCCCGGCGCGGTTCCGCGTGTCTGCACAATCACCGTGGCACCCGCTGGCACCATCGCTTGACGAAGGTTGTTGTCTGACATTGCGCGTCCGCGCGTGGCGAACATCGACCGAATTCGCTCGGCGATATCGTCGTGAAACTGCAGCTCCACGCCCATCACAGCTGCGATTGCATCGCGAGTGAGGTCGTCGTGTGTTGGCCCGAGCCCACCGCACACGATCACTGCATCGGCGTCAGCAAGGGCACGTCGCAACACGGTTTCAACACGTGCGAGGTTGTCGCCCACCTTCACCTGCAACAACGAGTCGAAACCGTGTGCGGCCAACTGCTCGCCCAGCCATGATGAATTGGTATCGACGATCTGTCCGAGCAGTAGCTCTGTACCGATCGCGACGACATCAACTCGCATTCGAGGTCCGCACGTAGGCATTGTGGCGATGTGCACGCCACATGTACTGGCAAAAGCTAATCAGCGTGAGGGCAACCGCGAGCCACAGCGTGCCCTTCCAAAGCCACGCTGCATCGACGGCGGTAAGCGGGGCAATTGCAAATGCAACTGCAAACTGCTGCGCGATGGTCTTCCACTTGGCGATCTTGCTAGCCGGCACGCTGATGCCTCGCGTGCCGACGAAGACGCGATAGAGGCTCATCGTGAGCTCGCGAGCGAAGATGATCGCGACCGGCAGCCACCAGAACACATGGCGATCGATGAGCGTGATCATTGCCACCAACACCAAGAACTTATCGGCGAGCGGATCGAGGAATGCGCCGAAATTGGTGCTGCCATGGCGACGCGCGAGAAAGCCATCGATGCCGTCGCTAGCGCACAACACGAACCATGTGACGAACGCAATCCAGCTGCCGGCGCCATGATCGGGGATGACGATGAACATGATCGGCGACACGAACATCCGCCCGACAGTGACGAGATTGGCCCAGGTTGCGATCGCTGTTGGGCCCGCTGCCATCAGTTCTCCTCGGTCGCGCCCTCGGCCACAAGATCGGGGCCAAGAGCATTCACGATATTGACATTGAAGAACTGGCCGACCGCAAGATCGTCGGCGACGTGAATGACACCGTCGATTTCGGGAGCCTCGTGATGGCTTCGCGCGACGCCCCGCTCATCGACAAGCACTCGCAGCGTCTCACCAATCAGCGAATCGCGCCGCGACGCTGTAATTGCATCTTGCATTTCGCGTAGCTCAGCAAGCCGTTCGTTCATCAGCCCGCGCTCGACAACGCCATCGAGCTCCATCGCATAGGTGCCCTCCTCAGGGCTATACGCGAAGAAGCCACACCAATCGAGTTGCGCAGCCTCCACAAAGGCGAGCAACTGATCGTGGTCCGCTTCGGTCTCGCCCGGATAACCAACGATGAAGTTGCTCCGAAACGCCGCCATCGGTTCGCGATCGCGGATGTCGTTGATGCGACGCAGGAAGCGATCGCCATCACCCCAACGACGCATGCGTCGCAACAACGTCTTGCTCACGTGCTGCAGTGACAGATCGAAGTACGGCACACCGGTGGCGCAGATCGCGTCGATCAACTCGTCGCTGAGATCGCTCGGATAGAGGTACAACAATCGCACCCAATCGGTTACGGCCGTGACCGCCTTCACCAACGGCACGATGGAGCCTGCACCGAGTTCATCGGGGCGATCCTTGCCGTAGCTCGCAAGGTCTTGAGCGATGAGCACGATCTCGCGGGCCTCGAGTTGTTCGACCTCGGCGAGGATGGAGCTGACATCGCGGCTGCGCTGGGGCCCGCGAAACGACGGTATTGCGCAGAAGCCACACGACCTATCGCACCCTTCGGCGATCTTCACGTAAGCCCACGGCGACGTCGATTTGGGTCGGGGCAGGTTCAACAGATCGAGTGTGGGAATAGGTGCCGACCCCACTGGAATCAGCTTGCGCTTCGGTGCGGCCAACACATTGACCGACACGCCAAAACCGGCAACCTGATCGACCTCGGGCAATGCCTCGGCGAGTTCGGCACCATACCGCTCAGCCATGCAGCCCGTGACAACGAGCCGAGCACCCGCGCGACGCTGATCGTCGAGCGCCAAGATCGTGTCGATCGACTCCTTGCGCGCTTCGTCGATGAACGCACACGTATTGACGACGACCAAGTCGGCCTTGCCTGGATCGTCGGTGGCCACCATGCCGTCGGCCACGAGGGTGCCAACCAATTTGTCGGAATCGACCTGGTTCTTGGGACAGCCAAGTGTCTCGATATAGAACCGCTTTGCCACGGCCACCGAGCCTACCGAGTGGCAGGTGTCAGCCGGTTAATTCCTCCGACGTGACGCGTGTCGGAGGCGCGTCAGAGATAGTTGAGACGCAGTCCTCGATGAGGCCACCGCGCCTTCACGAGTCTGCCGGTACCTGACAACGTGATGTACGCAGTTCGATACTCGCCGCTGCCGTCGTCATCACCGAAGCAGATGTTGGTGGTGAGCATGTCTCCCGTGGGAAGATGTTCAACAGAGGTGCCATCGGGCGAGATGATCGTGATGCCACCGTTGGCCAACGTCGCGACGCACACATTGCCGTCGCCATCCACCGCCAGCGAGTCGAGCAACTGATATCCAGAGAGACCCGCGAGACACGCCGATGCGTCACCGGGCAGCGGCTGCTCCACGACACCTGGTGCCGTCACGCGCCGTTGCATGACCCTGCCGTGATGGGTCTCGGCCCAATAGAGCATGTTGCCATCGGGCGAGAGGCCGATGCCGTTCGGACTATCAACAGGATGCACCACCTCGGTGATCGATGAACCGTCAGAACGCGCGTAGTAGATGCTCGATAGGTCGGCCGTACGCGCCTGCGTGTCATGGATGCCGTGATCGGTAATCCACATGCCACCATGCGCGTCGAACACGATGTCGTTCGGTGCACGCAACGCGTGGCCACCACATTCGGTGTAGAGATCAGTGACGGCACCGGTGGAAAGGTCGACGCGCTGGATACGGCCACCGCTGTAACGCCCTGGATCAAATGGTCCAGGGAAGAGCAACTCGCCGAAGTCGATCGGCGAAAAGCATCCACCGTTGTTACAGAGGTACAACGCGCCGTCAGGGCCAATAGCGGCACCGTTGGGGCCACCCTCGATCTCAACAATCGTCTCCTTGGTGCCATCGGGGTACACGCGCGTAATGCGCGGGCCGAACATCTCCACCAACACAACAGTGCCGTCAGGCATTGCGATCGGCCCCTCAGGGAAGCGCAACCCCGAGGTGACCTCTACCAACTCCACAGCGTTCATGACAGCACTCCCTCTGTTGCGTGCTCTTCATCTTGGCGTGCTCAGCGGTCGACCAACGAAGCGTCAGAGCAGCACGCGAACTTCGGTCACCGCAACAGGCGCGCCATCTTGTGAGGATCTGTCAAATACGCGGACGGTGATGACGCCCGTGGTGCCGGTTGGCAGTGGCGACAGCACGGCATCGAACGTGCCCCAAGTGCCGGTACCCGACGTCGCCATCACAAAACCGTTGATGAGTTTGTGCCCATCTGCCCCGAGCACTTCGTAATAGACGGTTGCCTCGAACGTGTTCGACCGACCAGCGATGCGAATGGGTTGAGTAACTTTCTCGCCCGAGGAGGGGTGCTCAAGCAAGATCACTGGTGTCATGTCTGCAAACGAGGCACAGCTCAGGCCATCAACGGCGTAGCCCTCTCCGGCAAGTTCGGTAATTGGCTTGCCATCAAGACTGAATCGAACCGAACCGCCACCAGGAAACTGCGTGATCGTGAACACCATCTGTGCCGCGCGGCCGGCCACTGAGAGACTTCCGCCGCCCGATCCGAACTCGTGGGAAAGATCAACAACCGTCTCGGTTGCGCTGGTCTTGACGCCGAGCAGCTTCGTGCCTGCAGGAATCAGCGTGACCAGACCAGCCGCATTCTCCGCGGTCGTCGGGCCGGAGAGCAAAGCCGCGACAGCAGCAGAGGCATCGGCCGTCGCGACGGCCCTTCCAACCGCATACGGTTGTTCGTGGAGCAGGAAATACGCCAGTACCGCCGACTGATCGACGACCGGCAATGAGGTGGTCGCAACGTCAGTCGAGGCGGCCGGCCTCGTCGAGGGAGCGGTTGCGGGGGTCGTCTGGCTCAAGGTCCTCTGGCTCGACGACGGAGCGCGGTCGCC
>JANLPV010000011.1:0-3314 GCA_031367435.1 Actinomycetes bacterium
GTGATCATCGCCCCCTTCGGATGCCCGGTGGTTCCCGAGGTGTACATGATCGAGATCACGTCGTCGTGCGTGAGGTCCTCGCGCCCGCCGTCCTGTCCGTCGAAACGGGCCAACACCTGCTCGTAGGGGTTGTTGGCACCGCTCGAATCGATGGACAGCAACGTCTCGACGCGGCACAACCGCTGCAACTCGGCCGCAGACTCGGCGAATGTGGAGTCGTGCACCAGCAACGCCGGGGAGCTGTCGTTGAGGATGTACTCCAACTCCGTGACCGTGAGACGCCAGTTCAACAACACACAGATCGAACCCGTACGCGCACAGGCGAACTGAATGTCGAAGTACTCGACACCGTTGTGGGCCAACACACCCACACGGTCGCCACGACCGATACCCAACGAACGCAAATACGCCGCCATCGCATCGACACGGCGATCGAGGTCTGCATACGTGAACGAGCGACCCGTGCCCAGATCGCGGATCGCCTCTTTCGCGCCGCGGTTGGCGGCGTGATGTGAGATCCAGTCGTAAGCCCGTACGGTGCCATGCCCGGTGGGGCGCGACGATGTCATCGCCGCAACTGCTTCAGGATCAGGGGTGAAATCGGTGTTGTGTGTAGCGCGATGCGCCCCGCCCTCAAGGCCCTCCGCCGTATTTCTCGCGCTGATCATGTACCGACCCCCGTGTCTCGCTGTGCGATGCCGAACTCAGCTCGGCCGAAAGGGGAAATGCTCCCACATTCGAGTCGAGGCCGCTCAACTGTGTTGGTCCGATGAGCACGGCAGCACCGAAGGCCCGTCACCAGCATCGCGTTCTGGACGCTGGGTGAGGGCCAGCCGATCGTCATGAACTCACCGTTGACCTTCAGTCACTGCGGACTCGAGGTTCGGGTCCCGAGGATTGCCGCGCTGTACGAGAGCATTGCCGCGAAGGCAATGCTTGTGCGTTGTGACCTTCGCAACTACGGGATGTCGCAACGTGGTGTCGAACAGCCACGGCATGGTCGAATCGATGTTCGCGCTCGGACTGCGAGGGCGGTGAACCCCGGTGTTGCCGCCTCAACTCAAGGTGGTACCATATCTTGTACGACTCCGAAAGGGCGCACGATGGCTATCACGGCGAGCGAAGCACGCAAGAACCTCTTCCCCCTGATCGAGCAGGTCAACGTAGATCGCAACCCGATCGAGATCACGTCCAAGCGCGGTGACGCGGTCCTCATCGGCCTCGACGATTACCGGGCTCTCGAGGAGACCGCGTACCTCCTGCGGTCGCCGGCCAACGTTCGGCGCCTCCTGGAAAGCTTGGAGCAGGCCCGCGCAGGCAAAGTGCAGCCGCACGAACTGGACCGATGAGGTTCGTCTTCACGCCCCACGGGTGGGAGGACTACACGTTCTGGCAGGCGACGGACCGGGCAACATTGAAACGCATCAATCGCCTGCTCGAGGACGTTGCCCGTGATCCCTTCGCTGGGATCGGGAAGCCGGAGCAACTCCGTCACGCACTTGCCGGGAGTTGGTCACGACGAATCGACGAGGAGCACCGGCTTGTGTATCTCGTCGAAGGCGACGACATCGTGATCCTGCAGGCTCGGTACCACTACGCCTGAACGGCGATCTGGCGCAGCTGGCCGCTCGAGCGGGTTCTCGACGACGTCGGGCAGTTCGTGGCCGAGCTCGCCACTCGATCATCGTCGTCGAATGGCGGAGTTCACTTCGACAGCTGGGCGGCGACACCATCGATGCGGGGGAGGAGCTTCGCAAGCCCGATGCGCTCGACCCACTCGCGCGCGTGGTCGAGGCGGCGCCGTCCATTGTCGCGATTGCCGCCGGGGCCAAGACGCGCCTCCATCAGCGCTTCGTCACAACACACGTAGGGCAGGAGCAGGATGGCCTCTTGGTCGGTGAGGCGGTCATGAGCGCGCTGGAACCAGACGCGTGCTTCGTCGGGCCGACCGGAGAGTGCGCACAGCACGGCGGCGTCCCAACGTCCGTCGGTGTCGAGCCGGCAGAAATCGGGCTCGAGGACCTTCGCGTGAAGGTGATGTTCGAGCAGGGGGGAATGCTCGGCGCGATCAGTGATCCACGAGGCCTGGATTGCCAAGTGGATCGCGGCCAGGGAGTTGAGTGCGCCGACGTGGGCGCGTTCGATGACGACGAGGTTCTTGCTCACCTCGAACATGCCCGCTTCATGGTCGCCGAGTGCCGTGAGGCAATACCCGCGAAGCAGTCGCATATCACCGGACAGCCATCGCGAGTCCTCTCGCGCCGCGAGATGCTCGATGTCGTCGACTGATGGGCAGATCGGTGCAATGTCGTCCTCGACGAACCAGGACCGAGCCTGAGCGAGTCCCTCGAAGTGGTTGGCGGCGTTCGAGCCCGGCTCCACGCGGGGCATCAGTTCCTCGCCTTCGGCTTGGAGCTCTGCGGCGGCATCGAGCTCACCGAGCACGAGGTGCAGCCGTCCGAGCGCTCCGCGCATGAACACTGCCATCGAGACGAGACCCGCGCGGTCGACCTGATCGATCTGCTTGCGGACCTCGAGGGCGGCTTCGCGGTAGAGGCCGGGACCTTCAAAGCTCAGACGAAGCGCCAGCGACCGGCGACCCTGGCGGTAGTCGGCGAGCACGGCGGCCGCAGAGGGGTGCAGGTACGTCGTGGGTCGTTGGCCGGGTTCGAGCCGGCTGGCAAGCTCCTGTAGTTGGTGTCGGGCAGGGGAGTCGACGGCGATGCCGGGATTGTCGGGATCGCCGAACTCGGAGTGCTCGATGTCCCAGGCGAGCAGCTGCACCGCCTCGGCGCCGGTCGGGTCGAGGGTCTCGCGGTACGGGTCGGCAAGCCGTCCGATCGACCAGCCAGAGTTCTGCTCCACCTTGTCGGCGTAGCGTCCCAGCCGAGTGGCGAGCGCGCACGCCGCCCCGCTCCTATCGGTCTGCGCAGCAGCATCGATGGCGTGACGAGCATGGTCGACCGCTCCATGACGGTCTCCGGCCCGAATCGCCGCCCTCGCGGCGCGCTCCAACAGCGCGAGCGCGCGTTCGTCGCCTTCCGGCAACAGTTCCAACGCGATCGAGATGGCGTGCTGCTCCTCAACTGGCGCGAATCGTGCGGCTGAGTGCTCCGCAGCCAGCAGGGCGTACCCAACCCCTCGTTCGGCGCCGGGCAGAGCGGCCGAATGGTAATAGTGGCGGGCCAGTACGATCGCCTGCTCGGGGTTCGGGTCGTGGTCACATCGCTTCTCGAGCTGCTCGGCGATCGCTCGATGCAACCGCACCTGACGGCTGGGATTCAACTCCGTCCACAGCGTGTGTCGGAACAATG
>JANLPV010000088.1:0-5260 GCA_031367435.1 Actinomycetes bacterium
GATCTCTTCGAGCTTGTAGATGGAGCGGGCGGCGAAACCTTCCTTCTTGGCTTTGTCGCCGAAGGAATCCTGTGGCCGGTTGCCCTTGCTCACCTAGGCCTCAATCAGGCCTGGGCTTTGGCCTTGTTGGCGCCGCGCACGGTCACGATGCTCTCGCGCGAGCCGGGAACGCTGCCCTGCACGAGCACGAGGTTCTCGGCATCGAGCACCTTGGCCACGCGGATGCTCTGCACGGTGATCTTCTGGTTGCCGTGCTGTCCGGGCATCTTGAGACCAGGGAACACGCGACCGGGCGTCATGTTGGTGCCGATGGCACCGCCGTGGCGCTGATACTCGTGCGTGCCGTGGGTGGCGGAGCGCGAGCCCTTGAAGTTGTGGCGCTTCATGACGCCGGCGGTGCCCTTGCCTCGGCTCACCGCCGTCACGTCGACTTTTTGGCCTTTGACCAGCATGTCGACAGTGATTTCCTGTCCGACCGAGAAACCATCGACCGACTCAAGCCGCAGCTCGACCAAACGCCGACCAGGGGCAACACCAGCCTTGGCAAAATGTCCGGCTTCGGGCTTGCTGAGCTTCTTTGCGTCTTTGTGACCATACGTGACTTGGAGAGCCGTATAGCCGTCGCGCTCTGTGGTCTTCACTTGAACCACGCGAGCCGGCTCGACGCGCAAGACGGTGACCGGGACAATTCGATTGTCCTCGGCCCATACCTGGGTCATGCCGACTTTTTCGCCGACGATCGCTTGTTGTGCCATGGCGGCAGCCTTTTCGTCCGGACCGGGGGACCCCGGTACTTGGTGTGGTACGTGCATGGACTCGTGATGCCTTGCGGCCGAGCGCCATTCACGCAGATGCTCCGAGGGCGTGGCCCACGGAGCATCAAGTTCGGTTGTCGCCGTGCGGTTCCGAGCAAACTCTGCTCGGCGCACACGGACTTCAGTTATGCATTCAACGAAACTTGAGCCAGACAGACCAGCGGTCCACCTGTCACGAGCAGGAAATGCTACCCCCGCTTTGCGCGGTTGCCACGCGTGCGCTCGCCTTTTCGCAGGCTTCGTGGCGAACGGTACGCCGACACCACAACTTGATACCGTCTCGTCGGGTGAGACGGAGGATCTTTGCGTCAAATGTCGGTGCAGCGTCGGCCAACAAAGTTGTTTGGTACACGGGTTGTTGCCTACCTCGCGCTCTCCATGATGATGGTCGGCTGCTCGGCCGAGAGCTCCCTGGAAGCCAACGAACCGCAACCCGACCTGGATGACGCTGCGCTCGCGAGCGCAGTCGACATTCGCGCGACCGGATGCCAAGGACAAGCCATACGTGGTGCGGGTGCGGTCATCGAGGGTGGATTCGTCCTCACCGCAGCCCACGTCGTGGCCGGAGCCCACTCAACAACCGTTCGATCGGCGACCCCCGTTACCTCAGCGCCCACCACCGCCCACATCGTTGCAATCGATCCAGCGAACGACCTTGCACTGCTTGCCACCACCGATCGTTCGACGCCGTCACTGACTCTCGGTCGCGCGTCGTCGGGCGACGCAGGAATTGTGATTGTCTTTCGGCGTCTGACTGCGCTCGCCCAGCCATTCATCATCACCCGACCTGTCAACGTTCGGATCTTCGATATCTACCATCGTCAGACGGTGCATCGTGACGGCTATCAGGTGGCGATCGAGATCGAGCCGGGCGACTCTGGTGGTGTCCTCATCGGTCCAAAGGGAACTGCCGTTGGAGTTCTCTACGCGAAGAGTCAAGACGCCGATGATCGAGCATGGGCAACGAGCATCTCTCCAGTGGCGGCACTCGTGGCGCGCGCAACTCTGGTCGACCCGGAAATTGGCATCGATGCTGGGCCTTGCGCCCACTGACCACAGCCACCGCCTACCATCTTTGCCGTGACAGCCAACACCATCGCTCTCGTGTTCGATGGCGATCAGACGCTCTGGGACTTCAGGTCAGCCCTCGACCGGGCGTTGGCCGACACTCGGGTTGAGATTTGCCGCATCACCGGTACCCCGCTCGATGCAATTCCCACCATCGCCGAGATCACGGCACATCGCGATCACGTCGCCCTACAAACGAGCGGCGCGCGACTTGAGGCCATTCGTCGTGAATCGTTCGCACGTATCCTCGGCGAGATCGGAGTGCCGGCGTCCGAGGAGACCGTCATGAGGGTGACACAGTTCTTTCTCGGTCGACGCCATGAAATGTGTCGTCCCTACCCTGATTCAGTCCCAGCTCTACGAGCCCTCAAAGGCACGTACCAACTGGTCCTTCTCAGCAATGGAAATAGCCAACCCGAACACATGGGGCTTGGCGGATTGTTCGATTACACCTTCTTTGCCGATGACGTCGGTGCAGAAAAGCCGTCACCCCAGGCATTCGCTCACGTTGTCAACGCCTGCACGGCCACGACGTTCTTCAGCATCGGCGATTCGTTGGAGCATGACATCGACGGAGCGCAAGCGTGTGGCTGGAAAACCGTATGGATAAATCGCGACGGGCGCGCCCTACCGGAATACTTCCGACCCGACGCAACCCTGAGCAACCTCACCGGTCTGCTCGAGGTCGTCGAGCGCCTGTCAGTCTGACGCGTCCAAAGAAACGCCGTGGCGGCCAGCGCCCGCCCCAAAACGCGCGGCTCCTTCGAGGGTTTCACCGCTTCTGATGACATCAAGACCAAGTCTGGTCTCATTCGCCAGCGCGTCGGTCAGCGACAGATCCCATTGATCGTATGAACTCTGCCTGTCGCTGCGCATACAGCCCTGAGGGTTCGAGGCGATCTCACGGGCGAGCGTCATGGCGTTCACCAGTGCCGTGCCGGGGGCGCAGATCCGATTGGCCAATCCCATTCGCAGCGCTTCATCACCACTGACACCGCGACCCGTCAACGTCAAATCAAGCGCATGGCTATGGCCGATCAGGCGTGTCAGCCGCACCGTGCCACCGTCGACCAAGGGCACACCCCATCGGCGACAGAACACCCCGAAGACCGCGTCGTTCGCCGCCACTCGAAGGTCACACCAGACCGCCAGTTCGAGTCCACCCGCAACGGCGTAGCCTTCAACGGCGGCGATGACCGGCTTGGCCAATTGCATTCGCGTCGGGCCCATCGGACCATCCAACGCCACGTCGAGATCAACCCGATTTGCGCGTCCGTCAAACATCGCCTTCAGATCAGCGCCCGCACAGAAGGTGCCGTCGGCTCCGGTGAGAACCGCTACGAACATCGAGTCGTCAGCCTCGAAGCGACGAAATGCCTCTGCAAGGGCGCCGGCCGTCGGGCCGTCGACGGCATTGCGAGCATGTGGTCGGTTGATGGTGATGATGGCCACCGGGCCATCCGCGACGAACTGAATCGGCTCAGTATCCATCTCGAAACCTTAGGGGATCACCCGAGTCGTGCGGTCAGGGGAAGCGCTTCTGAAGCCAACCGGACACCGCCGCCAGCGCCTCGGGGCGATGCCCCTCAAGATAATGAGGTGCGCCTTTCAATTCGATGTAGGTGACGTCCGCTGCGCCCGCGTTCGCCACGATCTCTTTGGCCTGTCGCACGCGGATCTCGGTGTCGGCAGTGGGGTGTATCAGCAGCGTCGGCACCGTGACGAGCGGCATCGTGTCGGCCAGTTTCGCGTGACTACTGAGACCCGACCACGTGCTCAGCCAGCCGCGTGCGGTCATCGTTCGAGCAAGCCCGCCTCGTCCGTAGTTCGCGTCGAGCGGGTCGGGAAAGGCAAACAGCGAACCCAACGGGCGCTCATCAGGATCGATCGACAGATCCAAGTATGCAGGGTCGGCGAGTGTGCGATAAATGGTGAGGTACTTCGTGAACACCGCTCGACGCCGTTGTTCGCGCCACCGGGCGCTGTCGGCCTTATCGATGCCACGTAGGAGGCCGGCGGCAAACTCGGCCTCCGCGATTGACGCCTTGGCGATGGCATCGATGCGTGCAACTCTTGCCACCTGAGCGGCCCGATAACGAACCAGCCAATCTGGGTCGTATTCGCACTGTGCCGGCCACGGTCGCCATCCGTTGTCGGGGTTATACATGTCGAGTTCTGGCACCGTCGAAAATGGATCATCCTCATCGGCGACACTCGGGTCAATCACCTGCAACATGAACACGCCCTCACCCGGATGGGCGGCCATACCGATCCAGCCGTCGCCGATGCCAAGCTGAGCCTGGGCCATCGCCATCAGCGAACCGCCTCCCGAGTTGCCGAGCAACACGACGGCCTCCGCGCCACGCCGCTTCATTTCATCGTGCGCTGTCTTGACATCGACGATGCACGACTCATGCAAGCAGTCGGTGTCGTTGTTGAGATATCTCGTGCCAAAGCCCAAGACGGCATAGCCCGCGGCAGCAAGCAATGGGCAGGCGTAATGCACGCTGAAGTCGCCCCGCGGATGACTCAGAATCACGGCGGTCTTCCATGGAGTACCAACTGGCGGCGTCCACAGAACGCCGCGAACCAAGGCCCCATCTGGCGACACCAACCGGATCGACTCGCGTTGTACTTCGACGTGAGGATTGTCCTCGGCGAGGGGCCAGTAACTCAGGCCGAAGGGCCGGCGACCGCCAAGGTGCGCATCAAGTTCATGCATGCACGAACACTACGCATGCCGCGTGTAAGCAGACTCAGTGAGCGATGTCGTCCACGCACACTGGGTGACCTGCACGAAGCCACGCTTGAAAGCCGCCGACGAGATCGGTGGCGTTGCGATAACCGAGGCGTTGCAACGTTGCCGCGGCAAGGCTCGACGAGTATCCGTCGGAGCAGACCACGACCACTCGACTCTCGAAATTCGCGAGTGCGGGATGCGAGTATCCACTGGCCGGATCTGCACGCCACTCAAGAACGGTGCGGGGTAGATGCACGCTGGCGGGTATTGATCCAAAGGCCTCCCAATCGGTGAGTTGACGAGTATCGACGACAACAAGGTCGGTGCCGCCCTGCAATGCGCCGTGCAACTGATCTGCGGACAATCGCTCAAGGCCACTGCGCGCCTCGACAACGAGATCGTGAATGGTGAAGCGGTTGGTCCGCCGATGGACTGAGACGTGGTAATTCCCCTCAGCACTGTAAGGGTCGCGGTCCCACGTGCTGTAGCGCTCGACCAGGTCAAGGCCGCTCGCCGCACAATGACCATCCCACTGTTGGAGCGTGTAGCCATCGGGCTCGATTGTGAAGCCTGCAATCAAGGTGCCGCCTGGTTCAAGATGCTGCGCCATGTTGTGCACAATGAGTCGACGATCGTC
>JANLPV010000099.1:0-12029 GCA_031367435.1 Actinomycetes bacterium
CCACATCGAAGTAGAAGAGACCAGCAGCAAGAAGAACAAGGGCTTCACCCTCGTTGAATTGCTGATCGTTATCGTGATTCTCGGTATCCTCGCCACCGTTACGGTGTTCGCGGTCCGTGGTATCACCGACAAGGGCAAGACAAGCGCCTGTACTGCTGACCAGAACACCCTGCAGACGGCCCTGGAGTCGTACTACGCTCAGAACGGCAACGCCATCGTCCCGACCGAGGCACAACTCGTCACCGCGGGCCTGATTCGTCAACAGTCGACATACCTCGCAATCACTCCGAGCAACATCGTCGCCGGTGTCGAGACCGGTGGCAAGGTCGGGGTAGACGCCGCTGTTGCGGGCAACCCGTGCACCGGAGTGATCGTCGCCGGTTAACGCTCACTGCCACTTTGAACAACGTTGAGCCGGGCCTTCGGGCCCGGCTCGCTCGCGTCTACCGTCCGATGAGAAACGGTGTATACGCGTCAGTGCATCGTCGGTGCACAAGAATGACGGAGTGATTCCGAGCGAAACAGATTCGGTGTGGCGCGTTCCGTTTGCGAGAATCACAGCGGCGCGGTATCTGATCCTTGCGATTCTGGCGGTTGCCGCTGGCGTCGTAGCAGGCGGGCGAGGAGACTGGAACTACTTGGCAGCCGCAGGCCGAGCAATGCTCCACCACGACGGCTTCAGCGTGTTTGCCCGCCATCCCGATGTGCAAACCGGGCCGATCGCGTTGGTGCTTGCAAGAGTGCTGGCACTCACCCCCCGCAATGGCTTCGTCGCATGCGCCATTCTGTGCGGCGCGCTCGGCCTGCTGGCGATCCGCTGCCTCGAGAAGGCCCAGCATCCCGATCGCGCCGATGACCGTCAAGGCACCGCAATGACCACGCTGATCGGTGGTTTGGTCGTCGTTTTCTGGTGGGCCAAGCTCGGCGGCTACGGCCACCTCGATGACGCCATCGTGCTCGCCGCCGCCGCCGCCGCACTCCTGAAGATCAGACAGGGCAAGGCGGTGTTGGCCGCAGTACTCATCGGCATCGCCATCGCGACAAAGCCATGGGCGGTCATCTTGGTGCCACTCACCCTTGCGCCCGTCGGTCCACTCTGGCAACGGCTGCGCGCACCATTGCTCGCAAACGCGGTTGGCGCGTTGTTCTGGGTGCCGTTCTTCATCGCTGAACCACACACGCTCAGCTCGATGCGACCAACTGTGGACGTCTCTCCCGATTCCGTGCTGCAACTCTTTGGGATGACGAACACGTCGATGCCAACATGGTTGCGATCGGCGCAACTGTTGGGAGCGCTCTGCGTTGCCACGATCGCAGCGTGGCGAGGTCGTGTGGGTGGTGTCTTGCTCGTAGCGATCGCATTCCGAATGATGACCGACCCCGGAACCTGGAGCTACTACACCGCTGGATTCATGCTCGGTGCGCTTGCCTGGGATCAATACGAGACCACCTCCATCGCGCCAGCAGCAACCCTGGCCGCGGCCGCACTGCTGCTACCACCGTGGTTGATCCCGTGGGCCGACGTGCGCGCCGTGACTCGCCTTGTGGCATGTCTTGCCGCGGTCGTTCTCGTGGTTGCGGGCAAGCCACGCATCGTCCATCGGTCGTACGGGCCATCGCCAGCGTGTTCGCCGGCGCAGTGACGTTTAGCCCAGCACGCTGTTCGTGGTTGCGTGCACCATGCGGTTCCGTGAGAAGTGACCGAGGTTCACCGTGTTACCAGTGAGCGGACATGCCACGGATACCGGATCAAGATCGTGGTCGTGTCCGGCCTCGCATGCGCCGATGATCTCCGCCATCAGTGGGCCGACCATCGGCGCATTCTTGAACTGATTGCCACTCGTGCCAATCGCGAGGTAGAAGCCGTCGAGATCGCTGCGATCGTAAATCGGCACCCAGTCGCTGGACACGTCGTACAGCGCGGCGATACCCGTTGGCCGCACGGGCACCCCAATGTCGGGAAGGCGACGCGCAACGCGTGTGGTCTGCGCCTCCCACACCTCTGCCGTGGGGGTCTCATTGAAGTGATCGGGATCGTCCACCCAGTCGAGCGTGTCGCACTCAGGCTCGACACCACCGGTGATCAGCGTGCCACCGAAGTGTGGTCTGAAGTACGTGCCGAGGTCCGCGTCGGTGACGATGACGCCGCCATCGTCGATCGAGAAGCCTTGGGGCGCCGGCAGCACATCGACCTCTTGGCGCAGTGGACGAGTGGTGACTCCCTTGGAGGGATCGAGTCCGGCTAACCCATTCACCTTTGCCGAGTGCGGCCCGGCAGCATTGACGACGACGGCACATGTGATCTCGCTGCCGTCAATCAGTTGCACCGCACAGACCCGGCCGTCACGCTGGGTGATCCCGACTACTTCGGTCCGATAGCGAAACGTCGCGCCGACCGCACAAGCAGCGACCATCAGATTGTGCGCGGCCAATGCCGGATCATCGACGAAACCCGCGTCGGGCGTGAGGTAGGCAACGAGGTCTCCGTGTTTGTCGTCCCAGAACGCTTCGTCGCTGACAGCCTTCGGCGGGTAATACCGACCGAGATCAAGGCTTGGAAAGCGCTGCTGCAGAGCCGACGTCGTCAAAGGTTCATACGGCACACCTACGTCGTCGAACAATCGCTGCACCTTGCTCAGTGGCGTTGCCGGCGAATCGAGCACAAGCAGACCCGTGCGGATGAACCTTGCCATGCCGAGTTCATCGTTCACTCCGAGCGCCTCCGACCACTGCGACCACATGTGCGCAGACTCCCAGGCCAACTTCACCGAGTCAGGAGTGGAGTAATTGAAACGAATGATCGCCGACGACGAACTCGTGGAGCCGGCACCCGGGCCAGGTCCCTTGTCGACAACGAGTGGTGCATACCCGCGCCGGGCCAGTTCGAGTGCAATCGAGCAGCCCATGATGCCGCCACCAATGATGACCGCGCCAAAGCCGTGGTTCGGGGCAACAGAATCCATGCGAGCATTCTGCGCTACGCCCGCGCTCTCGTAGTAGGGCCGAAATACCCTAAACGCCGGTGCAGCAACATCAACTCCGTGGGCAGCAACCTCGCGTCCAGCGTGCTACCGAACGAGCTCCATCCGCAGGCCGCTGTCGTCCCAGGTTGGATCGAGCGGAAGCCGACTGATTGCGCGACCTACTGCACGACGTGCAGTCCAGAGCAGAGCAGCGGCCTGCACGACATGAACCTGCCCCGCCCCTTCAGGAGGCACGCGTAGAATGACTTCCTCGACACCCGGCAACTTGTTGCGGATGAGTACCAGCCGTTCGAGCACGCCGTCTTGATGGAAGGGAGACGTTTTGAGCGGCTGATCTTCGTTGAGAAGCAGGAACGACAAGTCGGGATTCGCCGAGAAGAAGTTGCGTTGATGAAAGGGTTGAAAGGTCTGCTCAGCTTCGCGCCACCATCTGAAACGGCGGAAGTCATCCTTGGTGAGCCACGGCTCGAGATCGCGGGCCTCCGCCTTGCTCGGGGCACGTAGCGCGGCGCGGCAAGGAATACGGTGTACGCCAACTCGTCGCGGCCAGCCGATCATGTCGCTGGCCTCTTCATCGCATGGTCGGAACGGGCCGGCGGGATCATCGTTGAAACCCATTGGGATGTTGATTGCGGCAGCATCAAAGGTTGGCCGAAAGTCGACGACCTCATGGAGTGTGCGCACAACCATCGCATCTTCAACTACCACCGTGACGCCGGCGAGACGCGCCGGAACAATCAGCCAACCTCCCGGACACGGTGTGATCCCGGCAAGTAGCTTGTACGGAGAAGTTTTGGCGGCCATGGGCGATCGACCTCGTTGCTACGGCACGGCTCAGCCGGCCGCGCTCCCCACGAGTTCGGCGTTACCCGTGGATGCGCCCTGACCCGAATTGATCGTGTCCTGCGCCTGCTGTGCGGCGCGAACGGTGGCCGTGTGAGCGACGATCTCTTTGGGGTAGGCGCTGATCTCGCATGCCGCTTCCATGGTGATCAAGCCAGACGCGACGAGCCGAGCCAGGTCCATCTCAATGGTTTGCATGCCCTCTTTTTGTGCGGTGGAGATGACGTTGCGCAGCTGACGGCTCTTGCCCTCACGGACGAGGTTACGCACTGCCTCAGTACCCAACAGCACTTCATACGCCGCGACACGACCGCCACCCTCGACGGGAAGCAGACGCTGGCTGATCACGCCCTGCAATGCACCTGCGAGCTGGATCTGAATCTGGTCGCGTCGCTCGGCAGGGAACACGTCAACGATTCGGTCGAGCGCCTGCGAGGCATCGTTGGTGTGCAGTGTTGCGAACACAAGGTGACCTGTTTCAGCAAGCGAAAGCGTGATCGAGATGCTATCGAGATCGCGCATTTCGCCCAGCAGAATGACGTCGGGGTCTTCACGCAGTGCGCTTCGAAGGCCATCGGTGAAGCTGTTCACATCCGTGCCCACCTCGCGCTGATTGACCAACGCTGTCTTGTGGTTATGCACGTATTCCACCGGATCTTCGATGGTGAGAATGTGGCACGGCCGCTCTTCGTTGATGCGGTCGATCATCGCTGCCAACGTGGTGCTCTTACCGGAACCGGTTGGACCCACCACGAGCACCAAACCGTACGGCTTGTTCAGCAGCTCCGTTGCGGCCCACGGGGCACCCAACTCCTCGAGTGAACGCACGCGATACGGCACAACGCGCAAGGCAAGCGCGAGGTGGCCGCGCTGGCGGAACGCGTTGGCTCGGAATCGGCCGATGCCGCGGAGGCCGAACGAAAAGTCGACCTGATTGTTCTCGTGCAGTTCCTCACGTTTGCGGTCGTCGAGGAGCGACATGACGATACGTTCCACGAAGGCCGGTTCGATTTCCTCAACGCCTTCAAACGTCACGAGGATGCCATCGCGGCGTGCGGTGGCGGGCCGACCGACCGTGAGATGCAAGTCGCTCGCACCCGCGGCAACGGTTGCCTCGAGCAAGGTGACAAGGGCGGGGTCTGGCTGGATCATTTGACTAACCTCCGGTAAGGAGCCGCTTCCCGCGGCGATGTGAAGGATTCATGGTTATTACCTATACGGCGATCTTCGGCTTGCTGATCGGCTCGTTCTTGACGGTCGTTGTCGACCGCGTCCCGCGCGGTGCGTCGGTTGTGAAACCCGGTTCCGCGTGCGGTGCGTGCGGGCTGGAACTTGGGCCGCGAGATCTCGTGCCAGTGTTCAGCTGGCTGGCGCTGCGCGGCAAGTGCCGACGGTGCAAGGCCCAGATTGGGGTTGAGCCGCTGATTCTGGAGATCGCAACGTCGAGCCTGTTCGTTGCGTTCGCCGTGAAGTTCGATCTCTCGTGGGAGCTTGGTGCCTTCTGCGCGCTCGGCGCCGGGCTCATTGCGTTGAGCTGGATCGATCTGCACACCAAACGGCTGCCTCGAGAAATCATCTATGTCACCGCGATACTCGGCGTGCCGCTGTTGAGCGTCGCTGCACTGGTGCGTCACGAACCACGTCGCATGTGGATGATGTTGCTCGGTGCTGGTATCGCCCTCACGTTCATGGGCCTCGTCTACGTGCTGAGCAAAGGTGGTATGGGTGATGGCGACGTGCGCCTCTCGCCATTGCTTGGTGCCTACCTGGGCTGGATCAACCCGGGATTCGTGGGCGTTGGTTTGTTTCTCGGATTTCTGTCCGGTGCAGCGGTGGGTGTTGCGTTGATGATCGTTGGCAGGGCAGGTCGAAAGACCGCTGTGCCGTTCGGGCCATTTCTCGCCCTTGGCACGCTGGCTGCGGTGTGGGTCGGCCAGCCCTGTATCGACGTGATCCTTCATCGCTGATCGATCGCCTGCTCAGGCCTGAGTCTTCATGCTGTCGAGCACGCCATACATCGCTGACACCAGGGCAACGGCAACGAAACCCACGAGCAGACCGACCATCACGATCATGACTGGCTCGAACATCGTGGTGAACTTCTTGATGCGACTCTCGAGCTCACGGTCGAAGTAGATGCTGGCCATCTCGAGCTGAGTGTCGAGCGTTCCCGTCTCCTCACCAACCTTGAACATTTGTCGTGCAGCACCGGGAAAGAGGCCGGTATCGGCGAGGGGACGTGAGAATCCGCCACCCTCCAGCATCACCGCTTGTGCCTCTTCGAGGCGGACGCGAAAGACGGTGTTGCTTGTTGCGTCGGTGGTGGTCTTCAGACCCTCGGGCAGCGGCACGCCGGCCTTGATCATCGCTCCGAGAATGCGGCAGAACCGTTCGAGGATCGCGTATTCGACAATGCCCTTGATGATTGGAATCTTGAGGACGAGCTTGTCCTTTGCTACTCGACCTTTGGGTGTCTTGGTCAACCACAACAGTGCCGAGATGGTGATCACGAGCCCGGTAAATGGGATGTACCAGAGATCGGTGAAGAGGGACGCAAAAAAGAGCAAGGCCCGAGTGGCGAACGGTAGGTCGGCGTGCAACTCGGCAAACAGCGGTTTGAACTGGGGCAGCACATAGCCGGCGAGGATGGCAACGGTGATGAGCGCCAGCACCATGACCACCGCGGGATACGACAGCGCCGACACCACCTTGGCGCGAGCTTCAACTTCACGCTCGAGATAGCCGGCAAGACTGTCGAGCGTCTCGTCGAGGCGACCGGTGAGCTCGGCTGATTCGAGAATCCCCATGTAGTACATCGGGAAGGCCTCAGGGTGCATTCGCGCGGCGGCTGACAATGTGCCGCCGTTGCGGAGTTGCTCGACCATTGCGGTCAGTGTTCGACGAAGCGCGATGTCTTCGGTTTCGTCACCGATTGTCTCGAGCGCTTCAGTAATGGGAATACCGGCCTTCACGAACACCGCAAGCTGACGCGTGAAGTGCATCAGCTCTTTCTTCTTCACCTTTTCTTTGGTGAGTTCGAAGCTCAGTGACCCGCGATGCTCTTCGAGCTTGGTCGGGAACAGGTTCTGACCGAGCAGGATCTGGCGCGCGTCGCCAATCGTGTCGGCCTTCGTGGTTCCTTCGACGGAGCTACCGGTGGTATCGATTGCGGCGTAGGCAAATTTTGGCATGACATGAACTCCTAGTTGGCAAACAACGTGCGGACGGCTTCGGGAATGGTGGTGACATCTGATTCGACGAGGGCCATTGCTTCTCGCAACATCGTCCGCATGCCTTGCGCTACGGCAAGACGACGAAGCTCCTCGGTGGTGGCCCAACCAACGATGAGACGACGAAGTTCGGGGGTGATGCGCAACAATTCATACACACCGATTCGGTCGCGGTATCCGGTACCTGCGCAGTAGTTACAACCGGCACCCTGGAAGAACTGGGTCTTGTCGCTGCCGCCACTGTGCTGACGGAACACGGCCAACTCATCAGCCCCGGGGGTGTACGGCTCCTTGCACGAGTCGCAGATTCGGCGCAGCAAACGCTGTCCGATGACACCAACCACAGACGACGCGATGAGGAAGGCCTCAATACCCATGTCGAGGAAACGGTGAAGAGCGGCAACGCTGTCGGTGCCGTGAAGCGAGCTCAGCACGAAGTGACCGGTGAGCGCGCTCTGGATGGCGATACGAGCCGTGTCTGCATCTCGAATCTCACCAACCAGAATGACGTCGGGGTCTTGACGAAGGATGGCTTTAAGGCCGGTGGCGAACGTGAGCCCAGCCTGTTCGTTCGTCTGGATCTGGTTGATGCCGGGGAAGATGTACTCCACCGGATCTTCCACGGTGGTCACGTTCTTGCCACTCGAGTTGATCTCTTGCAACGTTGCGTACAGCGTGGTGGTCTTACCAGCACCCGTGGGGCCGGCACAGATGACCATCCCGAACGGTGCGTGCACCATCTTCGAATACTGGATGTATGTGTCGCGCGGAAAGCCGAGCTCGGCGAGGCCGATCATCGAGCGTCCCTTGTCGAGAATTCGCATAACGATCTTCTCGCCGAACACGGTTGCGACGCTGGCGACGCGGACGTCAACATCTTTGCCGTCGATCGACGTCGAAAACTGGCCGTCCTGCGGACGACGACGCTCGACGATGTTCATGCCGCTCATGATCTTCAGACGACTCGTCAATGCGGCGTGCACGCCCAGCGGGATGTTGAACACCTCGACGAGGTTGCCGTCGATTCGGAAACGAATGCGCAGCCGATCATCGAGTGGCTCGACGTGGATGTCGCTGGCACGGTCACGCATCGCCTGTCCGACAATGCGGTTCACGAGTTGGACGATCGGGGCCTGATCGTCAAGGTTGATCTCGCCGGCCTGGGCCAGCATTCTCTGCTGATCTTCGGGAATGTCGAACGCCTTGACGAGCCGGTCAACGTCGGCGTCGGCGCGCAAGATGCTGTCGATAAACGTACGCACTGTGGCGGGATCGCCAACGAACCAACGCACCGCGCGTTTTGCGGCGGCCTCTACGGCCGTACGGCGGTACGGCGACGGATCGGCCGACAGCACGATAAGCGTGTCACCGTCGAGCGCGACCGGAATCACCTGATGGGCACGAATCACCGTCTCGGGAAGCAAATTGACAACCGAGACATCAAGCTCGATGCCTTTGGTGTCGGCCGCAGGAACATCTAGTACTTGTCCAATCGCCATCGCGATCTCTTGGCGACCGGCACCGAAGCGGCCGAGTGCGATGTCGCCGAACTGGAGCAGATCGCCGTTCGCGATCTGCAGGCAGGTGGCAAGCGCTTCAGCAGTGAGTTGTCCCGCATCGACCAGAATCTGTCCGACCTGAAGGCATTCTGCTGCGCTCTCGCCCACACGTACCGCAGTTGGCGCGGGCATACTCGTCGTTGGTGCCGCAGCGTCTTTGGTTGGTTTGAAAAGTGCCATCAGTCCTTCTCCGCAAGAGGGTGATCGTTCGAAGCAAATGTGTGTCGTGTCACCACGACGACAGAGCTGACTCCGACGAGTTCATGTTTGTCTCGGTGTTTGGATTCGTGGCCGGCTGTTGCCCGGACCCAGCCATCTCGCCACGCTGCGCAGCCGCCGCTGCGTTCGGGTCGTCTCGTCGCAAGAACTGACTTGGATCGAGCTCGATGAGCGCACGCTCGATCTCTTCGAGTCGCTCTAGTTGAACGGCTGTGTTCACGTCCATGAACGTCTCGGTGAGTGTTGCCTCGACATCGGCCATGCGCAGACTCACCTTGTCGAACTGCTCGGCAGTGCTGGTGCCAACGCGCTCGAGCTCGATGCGTACGAGCATCGCTTCACCGACGGCGCTCGACATCTGTTCGCGCAACGCTGCGATTGCATCCGTATCGACCTTCGCAACGATCTGTGACATTTCGTCGATGCGTTGCAGAACGTCGTAGTTGTTGTTCTCGAGTTGGATGACGCGCTGCGACAACGCGACGATCGCTTCGTCGATGCCACCGCTAATCCGTCCCATCGTCGCCTCAACGGCGGCTAGACGTGTGCCAGTGTGATCATTGACGCGCTCTTCAAGCGCGAGCATCCGATCGACAACACGGGTGTCGTTTTCCTCGATCTTGCGACTAAAGCTGGACGATTGGTCAACGACGTATTGACGCATGCTGCCCATCGACTCATCGAGCCGCTGACTTGCCGCCAATGTGCGCTCGTCAAGATTGCTGTTGAGCATGCGACCGGAATCATCGATTCGCTTGCTCAGCGTGGCCGTCGTGTCGTTCACGTGTTGAACGAGTGCTGACGATTGCTCATCGAAACGTCGCGCGGCCTTTTGCAGTTCCTCGATGCGGCTCGCCATGAGCTCGGTGGTGCGTTCGAATCGATCCTGTAACGGAGCTGACGCCGCCTCGATCTGCGCGGGCACGGCCAACGCGAGGTCTCCGGTCACCCGTTCGAGCCGACCCTCTACCTCGCTGAACCGCCAATGCTGGTTCGCCGCAAACTCGGTGAGCCGTTCCTCGACTGCAGCTTGAAGGGCGCGGTCGTAGTGGTCATTTGCCTGTTGCGCGCGATCGAGATCAGAACGGAGATTGACGATCTGCTCTTGGAAGTGCGCGATCAACTCGGCGCGCCCGGTCTCACCGGCGTGTTGCACTGCGTCTGCACGTGCTGCCATAGCACCGAAGTACCGGGTGAGCTGGTGTTCTACTGCCGCCAGAATCGCGCTCGCCGTTGTATCGCCACCTGCCACGGGCGCGGCGGTCAGCGATGTAACTGGTACGCCGTTCGTCACCAACTGAGATGGGTCGCCGTGTCCAACGTCGGTGAGATCGTTCGAGCCGTCTGAGTATTGTTGCCACGCCACGATCTATGAATCGGCAAGTTTGCCGCAATCTTGAGGAACTTCCGACGGATTGGGCGACCGGCGCCGCAGAGGCTCACACAGGTGAAAACGCTAACCTCTCGACCATGGCAGGCATCCGCGAACGTGCCCGCGCCGAGGTCACCGGCGAAATCAAGCGGCTCGCTCGAGAGCAACTCGCAGTTGCTGGCGCTCCCGGCCTCTCGCTACGGGCTATTTCGCGCGATCTCGGGATGGTGAGCTCGGCGATCTATCGCTATTTCCCCAGCCGCGACGATCTCCTCACTGCCCTCATCGTCGATGCCTATGAATCGATCGGCTTCGCCGCGCAGCAAGCTGACGCTACGGTCATCAGCCGCGATCCCTTCTTGCGATGGAGCGCGGTGGGCATGGCTGCGTATCAATGGGCCGCCGCGAGCCCGTCTGAGTACGGCCTCATCTTCGGCACTCCCGTGCCTGGCTACGCAGCACCAGCCGACACCATCGGCCCGGCCACCCAGTTCACGAGCGTGCTGCTGACCGTGCTCGGCGATGCGCAAGAGCTCGGACGATTCCAGTCGGTGCACATGCCCATCTCCCCCGAGTTGGCGATCGACCTCGCCAATATGCGCGCCAGACTTCATCTCGACATCGGCGACGAACTCCTCGCCGCGGGCCTGCTGAGCTGGGTCGCTCTCTTCGGCGCGATCAGCCTCATCCGATTCGGACATCTCACCAACGTCATCTCCGACAAAGACGAATTCTTCAAGAACGTCTTGGCGCAATTGGCAACAGGCGTGCTCGGCCTCACCTCAGCAACCATCACAGGAGTTCGTTCATGAAGGTGCACCTCATCGACGGCACGTACGAATTGTTCCGTCAGCACTACGGCCAGGCGAACCGGCACAGTCAGCCACCGCCAAACGCGGCAACGATCGGCGTTCTGACATCAACGTTGCAGCTCCTGTCGCAAGGTGCCACACACCTCGGCGTGGCCAGCGATCACGTCATTGAAAGCTTTCGTAACGATCTTTGGCCCGGGTACAAGACAAGTGCCGGGATGGACCACGAGCTGCTCGTCCAAATCCCACTCATGGAGAAGGCGTTGGTGAGCATGGGCGTGACGACCTGGGCGATGGTTGAGCACGAGGCCGACGATGCCCTCGCCGCCGCAGCCGCCGTAGCCGATGCTGACGAACGTGTTGAGCAGGTGATCATCGTCACCCCCGACAAAGACCTCGGGCAATGCGTACGCGGCACTCGCGTGGTGCAATACGACCGCCGCAAGGACGAAGTCATCGACGAAGCGGGGGTCATTGCCAAGTTCGGCTTTCCGCCCGCATCTATCGCGGACTATCTGGCACTCGTCGGTGACACAGCAGACGGCTTCCCCGGCCTAGCCGGTTGGGGCGCCAAGAGCACGAGCGCCGTGCTAGCCCGCTTCGGCACGCTTGAGGCAATTCCCGCCTCGGCCGCTGATTGGGGTCTGCCGGTGGTGCGCGGTGCCGACAAGCTTGCGGCCTCGTTGCAGTCGCAATTCGAACAGGCACTTCTCTTTCGACGAATTGCCACTGTCGTCACCGACATCGACGTTGGGTTGGTCGACGACTGGCGCTGGCGTGGCGCCCTCGATGAATTCGCGGCTGTTGCCGAGGAGCTCGGCGCACCACAACTGGTACTTCGCGCGCACAAGCTCGCCAACCGAAAAACGCAGACACCCGTTGACTGAGGTAGCGGCCAGGTTACCTGCGGCACACAGACGGTACCGTTGAAGGCTGCTACCTTCCGGTCCTGACCTGGTTCCCGGACGGCTGTTGCACAGGACCCGACCGCCACCTCACCCAACGGGTAT
>JANLPV010000113.1:0-41586 GCA_031367435.1 Actinomycetes bacterium
CGGGTCGTCGGGTCGCACGGGGCAGTCTGGAGCGGGTGACGGGAATCGGACCCGCGTCATTTGCTTGGGAAGCAAATACTCTGCCATTGAGCTACACCCGCGTGCGTTGCGTCGCAACGACTCTCGAAGGCTAGCGCCGCAGGCGATGGCGTTGCACCCATCATTGGGCGGGCGCGCAGTCACTACCTTCCGGTCGCTACCGCCGAGTCACTATGGTGGCGATGTGATCTTGTCGGACCGGACCTTGCGTGAACAGATTGCGGCTGGCCGCATCGTGATTGAACCTCTCGACGAGCGCTGCATTCAGCCGTCGTCTATCGATGTGAAGGTCAGCAACCTGTTCCGGGTGTTTCGAAATCACACGGCCGGCATCATCGACGTCAAGCAAGACCTCGAGGATCTCACAGAGATGATCAACGTTGCCGAGGATGGCGTGTTCATGTTGCACCCTGGCGAGTTCGTGCTCGGTTCTACGCTGGAACGCATTGCCGTGCCCGACGACCTCGTTGCGCGCATCGAGGGTAAGTCGTCGCTTGGCCGCCTTGGCTTGCTCATCCACTCAACCGCTGGCTTCATCGACGCCGGTTTCGACGGGCACATCACCCTCGAACTCAGCAATGTCGCGAGCTTGCCGATCACGATCTATCCGGGTATGAAGATCGGTCAGGTGAGCTTCGTGCAGATGACCACAGCCGCAGACAACCCCTATGGCAAGGGTGCTCGCGGCAGTAAATATCAGGGCCAGCGCGGCCCCACGCCGAGCCGGTATTTCGAGAACTTCCAATAGCGCACTGAGGGGACGATTCGCTGAGGCGAGTGCTCGCAGGCGACTATTGGCCGGCCACGGGTGCCTTGAGCGGTGCCTCGCCCTGTAGCTCGCGTAGTTGACGTTCGCCGTTCTCGATTGCCTCGATGAGGTGGATGGCGATATCGGCAACCTTGACTTCGGTTTCGTCCTTGCCTGCAGCCTTCACTCCGTCGTCGAGCATCACGTAGCAGAACGGGCATGCGGTCGCGACTCGCGTCGCGCCAGTGGAGATGGCCTCCTGCGCGCGTTCGTCGTTCACCTTGGTGCCGATGGTCTCTTCCATCCACATCCGCGCGCCGCCCGCGCCACAACACATTCCGTTGGTGCCGTTGCGTTGCATCTCAACGACCTCAATACCCTTGATCGAGGCAACGACCTTGCGCGGCGCAAGGTACACGTCGTTGTGGCGCCCGAGATAACAGCTGTCGTGATATGTGATGCGCTCTTCGAGGGTGGCCTGACTGACATCGAGCTTGCCGCTCTCGATGAGCGACTCAAGCAACTGCGTGTGATGCACGAGTTCGTAGTTGCCGCCCAACTGCGGGTATTCGTTCTTGAGTGTGTTGAAGCAGTGCGGGCACTGGGTGATGATCTTCTTCACGCCCATGCCGTTGAGCATTTCGATGTTCGGCATCGCCAACATCTGGAACAGATACTCGTTGCCACTGCGACGTGCGGAGTCGCCGGTGCACATTTCCGATGGTCCAAGAATGGCGACGCTGATGCCAGCCCTCCGCAATAGCTTGGCCATTGCCTGCGTGACCTTCTTGTTCTTGTCGTCGAACGAACCGGCGCAGCCAACCCAATAGAGGTACTCGCTCTGCAATGGCTCACCGGGATCGACGATGGTGACGTCGAGGCCCTTTGCCCAATCGCCACGCTCGCCTTGATTCATGCCCCACGGGTTGCCCTGGTTCTCCATCGCTCGATACGCGTTGCCGAGCTCGGCCGGGAAGTTGCTCTCCATCAGCGAGAGGTAGCGGCGCATGTCGAGGATCTTGTCGAGGATCTCGATGTTGACCGGACAGATCTCGTCGCAGGCGCGGCAGGTGGTACACGCCCACAGTTCCTCCGCGGTGATGCGCTCGAATAGTGAGTTGGAGCTGATCGTGATGGAGCTGTCGGTGCCGATGGGAGGCGAGACATGACCCGACGGTGCGTGTGCCGCAGTGGCGGCCATCACCTCGCCCGTCTTGAGCACGATCTCGCGCGGGTCGAGTGGCTTACCAGTGGCATGCGCCGGGCACACGCTGGTGCAGCGACCACACATCGTGCATGCGTCGGTATCGAGCAACTGCTTCCAAGTGAAATCCTCGACCACCGATGCGCCGAATGTCTCGAGTGACGTCTCGGTGAGGTTCGGCATTGCCTTCATCGCGCCCTTGGGACGCTCGCGATCTTTGAGGTACATGTTCAGTGGTGACGTGAACATATGGCGCAGCATCGTGATCGGCAGAATTGCGAGGAACGCGATGAAGCTCAGTACGTGTCCGCCCCAGGCAATCTGATGCCAGCGGTCAAGGGTCTGCACCGACATGCCATCGAACAACTTGCTGAGGGGATAGCCAATAAAGCTCCACTTCTCGTATCCGGGTTGCTGAATCTCGGCAATACGGAACGCTTCGGCCAAGAAGCCGGTGACGCCAATCGTCAGGAACACGCCGAGGATGAGCGCGTGTTCGGGCTTGGTCTTGATACGAATTCGATACGGCCGTTGCACGTATCGACGCAGGATTGCCCACACGATGCCGCCGACGAAAACGAGACCAGCAAGGTCACCGAAGAAGGAATACGCCATGTAAACGTGGCCGTGCAGGAACTTGAGCTTCGGCGGCAATTGGTGATCGACCTCGAGCACGGTGGTGACGCCGAGCAGGCCGAGAAAACCGAAGTAGATCATGCTGTGCATGAGACCTGCGGCAGAGTCGCGCAGCAGGGTGCGCATGTACACGCCAGCGCGGAAGTCGCCAAGGCGACGCTTTGCGTTCTTGGTAGTGGTGCGTCGACGATCTGGGCCGCCACGCTCCCAGTTCTTGACGCGATCCGCGAACGCGAAGGCACCCCACACAAGGAGCACGGGCACCACGGTGTAGAACGCGATCTGCAGCGGGCCCGGTATGCCCCCGAACGGCTCGCGGGTCACCTCTTTCTTGCTGTGCCACTTTGTGATCAACGGGATGATGCCCGAGACCACTGTGAAGATGGCCATGAAAATGCCCATGGCCAAGACGAGCTGATGGGGCTTGAAGCGCTTCGGGGTTGAATCCGGCGCTGGGGAGGACGCGTGCGTGCTCATGACGGCCCAACCTAGTTCGCAGCGGGCGGCGCGCCCATGTTGACCGCGCGAATGGGCCACAATGTTGCGGTGAGATTTGTCCAGAGGAAGTGGCTCACTGGTGTTGCGATGCTGTTCGTTGTATCCGCGAGCGTCGTTGCGTGGGCGGCTGCAGGTGGCACCGGTGGTACGTCACGATCAGAATCGCTCGCCACTGAGGCTGCGCTCGGCCAAGCTGCAGAACTTGCAGATGCAACTGTTGTGCTCTCCGTTGCGTTGCAACAGGCGGTCGACTCCCTCGCTACGGGGATGGGTTCGGCCGCAGAGGCAATGGATCACACTGTGGAAGTGTCGAAGAGTGTTCGGCACCTGCTCGACTCGGTTTCCACCGCGGGCGAGGCGCTGTTTGCCAATGCAGACGAACTGCACAGCGATCTGCAAAACGCTGAGGCATCGTTGCTCGAGGTACAAGGTGGCATGAACGAGACGCAGACCAACTTGGATGCTGCCGAGCGAGCGCTCGCCACGACCGTCGCCGACCTGCGCTCGATACCCGCACAACTCCGCTCTGCGCAGGCATCGGTTGCAGCGGCCAAGAACGACCTCGATCGTCAGGTGCTGATGTGGCGCGTTGCCATCGCCATGGGTGCGATCGCGGTGTTACTGCTTGTTGTGATTGTCGGGCGTGTGCCCGAAACAACTCAGCCGTAGTACTGGCGGTCGAGCTCGCGGATGCGGCCCGCGAGCGACGCGAGCAGCTTGTGTGCAAGCGCCGGTACGTCGTCGACCACTGCCAAGAAATGGCGTTGCGTGATGAGCATGAGTGTGCAGTCGGTCTCGCACACCACTGTCGCCGTGCGCGGACCATGGTCGAGGAGCGAGAGCTCGCCCACCACAGTGCCGGCACCGAGGTTGGCGACCTTCTTGCCGTTACGAACAACGTTCACAGTTCCTTCGAGAACGATGAACGCTTCCCGACCGGTCTGGCCCTGATCGACGATGAGCCTGCCGGCTGGCATCTCCACCTCGTCACCAGCCTTCGCGATTTTCTCGAGATCTTTGGTGGAGCACGATGAGAACAATGGAACATTGCGGAGGTGCACAAGTGATGCTTTTTTGCTCGCCATGTCCGCGACTATACGCATTTCACCAGCGCCGATGTGACAGCGGAGAAGCGCGGGCTCAGGTTCCTGCTTGGTGTGCCACTGCTGCGGTTGCCGCAGCGATGGTATCGGCGTCTCCGAGATAGGCCGCGGTTTGCACCCGAAGCCCACGATCGAAGCCGTATTGGCGCGGTACTCCGGTGGGAATATTGAGTTCGGCGATGTCGTCAGGGGAGATGCCCTCGAGATGCATCACCAACGCGCGTAGTGAGTTGCCATGCGCGGTGATCAACACGTCGAGACCGGCGAGAAGCTGCGGCGCGACGACGTCGTACCAATATGGCAACACCCTCGCAACAACGTCCTTCAGGCACTCAGAACCGGGCAGCACGTCGGGTGGCAAGAACCGGTAGCGAGGATCATGGATCGGGTGCTCAGGACTCGAAGTGTCGACGGGCGGCGGCGGTATGTCGTAGCTCCGTCGCCACACATGCGTCTGCTCGGCACCGTACTTTTCAGTGGTTGCCTGCTTGTTGAGACCCTGCAACGCGCCGTAGTGACGTTCGTTCAATCGCCAATGTCGTTGGACCGGTAGCCACACCAGGTCCATCGCGTCGAGCGCGAGATTGCAGGTGAGCACGGCTCGTGTTTGTAGCGACGTGTGGGCCACATCAAAGCCGAGACCCAGTTCCGCCATTGTGACCCCAGCCGCAGTCGCTTCTTGACAGCCGAGTTCGGTGAGACCGACGTCGTGCCAACCCGTGAAGAGGTTGAGTTTGTTCCATTCGCTTTGCCCATGGCGAAGCATCACAAGCGAGCCAGTCATGCGCGCAGCGTAGTTCCCGACAGTACGCGTACAAGAGACCGATATCGTCGCAGCCTGTATCGTCGCGGCATGGTGTTGCCCTTCGATCGATTCGTGCAGTACGACGAACTCACCGCGTCGCTGCACGAGTTCGCGGCCGAGCACCCTCATCTTGTTGCGGTCGAGCAATACGGCACGTCGTTCGAGGGTCGCGCGCTCTGGGTTGTCACCGTCACCGACGCGAGCACTGGAGCGCATCACACCAAGCCCGCCTATTGGGTCGATGCCAACATTCACGCGGTCGAGTTCACCGGCGGCGCGGCAGCTTTGTACCTGCTGCACTTTCTCGCGACGGCAACCGAACGCGGCGACTCCACCACGATCGAGGCGTTACGCACGCGCACCTTCTATGTCGTACCGCGCGTGAATCCCGATGGTGTTGAGGCTGCCTTGGCCGACTCGCCGGTGTATCGGCGCAGCAGCATGCGCCCGTGGCCGTGGAAGGATCGTCATCAGTGGCCGGGACTCATCGAACACGATGTCGATGGCGACGGTCGCATCCTCACAATGCGCATCGCCGATGTGAACGGTGCCTGGATCCCCCATCCTGATGACCTCCGCGTGATGACACCGGTGCCAGCCGATGGCATTGTTGCGCCGGGAGTGACGCGGTATCGACTGCTGTCCGAGGGAACGATCGAGGGTTACGACGGCTTCACGGTGCCGTTGCCTCGGGCACCTGAGGCGCTCGACATGAATCGCAACTTTCCGGCGGATTGGGGCATCACGACACGCGGCGCCGGCGATCATCCGCTCAGCGAACCCGAGACCGATTCGCTGGTGCGCGCGATCGTGGCTCGACCGAATATCTGCGGTTACAACGCGTATCACACGAGCGGCGGGGTACTCCTGCGTCCGTCGAGCACCACGAGCGACGCAAAGCTTGCGCCGTTCGATGTTTGGACATGGACCGAACTCGGTGCGCGTGGTACAGCGCTCACGTCGTATCCGGTTCATTCGGTCTACGAAGACTTCACGTGGGACAAGAACGACACGATGAGCGGTGCGGCCGATGATTGGGCCTACGAGCATCTCGGCGTGTTCGGTTGGACCACCGAATTCTGGGATGTGATTCACGCTGCGACTGGCGTCCGCAGCCGCACCGACACTTGGTATCTCGGTCCGTCCGTTGAAGAAGAACTCGCGGTCGCGCGCTGGAGCGACCAATACGGAGACTTCTACGTGCCGTGGGCCGCTTTCGACCATCCGCAACTCGGACCGGTCGAGATCGGCGGCATGGATTGGATACGCCTGTTCGTCAACCCGCCGTTACCGTTGCTCGTCGACGAGATTCGCCCGCACGCCGAGTTCGCGGTGTTCCAGGCGCTCGCCGCGCCCTGCCTCGAGATTGTGATGGCCGACGCAACACACCTCGGTGATGATGTCTGGCAGATCGATGTGGGTATCGCCAACACGGGCTGGCTGCCGACGCAGATCAGCATTCACGCGGCCAAGCAACGGCTCGTGCTTCCTGTCACGGCCGAACTCGTGTTGCCCAAGGGCGTGAAAATCTTGCGCGGCCCGAATCGCGTGCAATGCGGCCAACTCGCCGGTCGTAGTGCTGCTCGACTCTTCACCGGTCTTCGCAACGACGGTACGCCCGATCGTGTGTTGGCCAGGTGGCTCGTGCGGTCGAGTGATGGCACCGGTATCAGCGCCGTCGCTACCCATCAGCGCGCCGGTCGGGCCGAGCGCCTTGTGGTCGCCGCCGAGTAATGACGTCAGACCGCGCGCTGAGCATCGACGGAGTCCGGCTCACGACAACCCGTGGCATTCGAGGTTTCGTTGATGGCACGGTTTCGGTGGTGCTCGCCGCCTACCTGAAATTGCTTGGCTACTCCAACTTCAAAATCGGTGTCGTGGTCACGTCGATGCTGCTCGGCTCGGCCGCGCTCACGCTGCTCACCGGGCTCTACGGTCACCGCTTCACACGTCGTGCGATTCTGCTCAGCGGCTCTGGGCTGATGTTCGTCACAGGCATCACATACGCCAGCACGACGATCTTTGCGCTCCTGATCATCATGGGCACGATGGGCACGATGAACCCTTCGAGCGGTGACGTGAGCGTGTTCTTGCCAATGGAACAATCGCTGTTGCCGTCCACCGTTGCCGACGAACATCGCACCTCGATGTTTGCTCGGTACGCGTTCATCGGCAGTTTTTGTGGTGCCCTCGGTTCCCTTGCGGCAGGCGTGCCCGACTGGATCGTGCGCCATTCATCAATCGATCGCGGTGCTGCGCTGCGCGGGGTCTTCGTCGCCTATGCGTTCGGTGGCGTCGCGACGTTTTTGATCTACCGGTCGTTGTCGCCGAACATCGAGCCGGTCGGTGCGCATCGTCCGGCACCGCTCGGTGATTCGCGTGCGATTGTCTATCGCCTTGCCGCAGTGTTCAGTCTCGATGCGCTCGGCGGCGGCTTCGTGGTTCAGTCCCTACTCGCGCTGTGGTTATACGAACGCTTCAATCTGTCGGTCGCCGTGGCCGGTGCGCTGCTGTTCTGGACCGGAGTCTGCTCGGCGTTCTCTGCCTTCGTGTCGGCGCGGATCGCGAAGAAGATCGGTCTCATCCGCACGATGGTGTTCACGCATCTGCCGGCGCAGCTGTTCCTCATCAGCGCTGCGCTCGTGCCAAACCTTGGCTTGGCGGTGGCATGTCTCATTGCGCGCAGCCTGCTGTCGGCAATGGACGTTCCAGCGCGCAACTCTTACGTCATGGCCGTCGTATCGCCGCCCGAGCGTGCAGCTGCGGCCAGTGTCACCAACGTGCCGCGCAGTCTGGCGTCGGCCCTTCCGCCTCTGGCTGCTGGGTGGATGCTCGATCACAGCACATTCGGTTGGCCGCTCATCATCGCCGGCAGTTTGAAGGCCACGTACGACCTTCTACTGCTGGCGATGTTCCGCAATGTCCGTCCTCCGGAAGAGCAGATTCGCGCCTAACCCACGCTCGACCGGCGGGCTCTTGTAACGTGCGCGTTGATCATGGATGACAAGCGCCGCACCACAACGTCGAATTTTGGTGTGAGCCGACGCGAGAGTCACGATGCCTCTGGCTTCTATGCGCGATTCACAGCCCCGGTTGTCTCAACTGACGACACCGTTGTTGCACCCACGCCAGTCGCTGAGCCGTTCGTGTGTGGCGATGCCCGCGACATGAACACGATCGCTGATGGGTCGGTTGCACTTGTGGTCACGTCACCGCCGTACTTCGCAGGTAAGGCCTACGAGGAAGAGCTCGGCCGAGACGGCATTCCGAGCTCGTACATCGAGTACCTCGAACTGCTCCATTCTGTGTTTGCGGAGTGTGTGCGCACGCTCGAGCCGGGCGGTCGCATTGCCGTCAATGTTGCCAATCTTGGACGCAAGCCGTATCGAAGCCTGTCGGCCGACATAGTGCACATCTTGCAAGATCGGCTGGGTCTGTTGCTACGCGGCGAGATTGTGTGGCGTAAGGCCGAGGGTGCAAGCGGCTCGTGCGCATGGGGGTCGTTTCGCAGCCCCTCTAATCCGGTGCTCCGCGATCTCACCGAGCGAGTGATCGTCGCGAGCAAGGGACGCTTCGATCGAGCTCGTGGAACAAAGGCTCGTCAGGCACAGGGGCTGCCCTGGCAGAGCGACCTCGGCACTGACGAGTTCATGGAGCTGACGCTCGATCTGTGGGATATCCCGCCTGAGAGTGCGCGCCGCGTCAATCATCCGGCACCGTTCCCCGTTGAGCTCCCCGAGAAGCTGATCAGTCTGTTCACCTATCGCGACGACCTAGTGCTCGATCCGTTCATGGGCAGCGGCTCCACGTTGGTGGCTGCCGCACATCTCGATCGTCGATTCGTTGGTTACGACCTCGATCCCACATATGTCGCGATCGCCCGCGAACGAGTCGCTGGTGTGGCGGCACAGTCCGATCCAACAACGCGGCAATCGAGCCGGACACACACAGGGTCGGGTAGCGGTGCGCTCAAGGCTGGTGAAGAAGCCCTTCGCGCAGCTGGGTTCGATGTGGTGTCGATTGGTCATCGCGTACGCAAGACCGGTGTTGCGCTCAGCCTGCATGCGCGAGACGGGCGTGGCATGAACTGGTACTTCGATGTCGCAGGTGGCGCGACGACGCATCGTGGTGGGCTGCAACGAACCGACACCGTGTGGCGTACCCTGGGTCGCGCCGCTGCCGTTGGCGCGCATATCGACGGTCGGTTGGTGGTGCTCACCTCCGCGTTGCCACGTGCGGGTACGCGGGGCGATCTGGCGTTGCGTTCGGCCGGACCCGCAGTGGTGTTCGACGTGATCGATCTCGCCGATACGCACGCCGCGTCGCGTCTCGCCGCGTATGGCAGAGGCGGTGCCTCGATGACCCCGTTGCACGGCTTTTGGAAATCTTGAGTCATATCGACTCAAGTTTTATGACTGTCAGGTTGAAAGTCGCTGGTACGCCCCGGTAATCTTGCGTGGAGTTCACTCAGCATCTGTGCGAACTTCCCCCAACGCAGGAGTACAGCATCATGGCCAAAGCAGTCGGAATCGACCTCGGTACCACCAACAGCGTCGTTGCCTTTCTCGAGGCAGGCGAACCAGTCGTCATCCCCAACGCCGAGGGCGCACGCACCACGCCGAGCGTGGTTGCATTCAGCAAAGCTGGCGAGGTGCTCGTCGGCGAGGTCGCCAAGCGCCAGGCGATCACCAACTCAGACCGCACCTTCCGCAGTATCAAGCGTCAGATGGGCACGTCGTGGAAGAGCGACGACATCGATGGCAAGCGTTACACCGCGCAAGAGATCAGTGCCCGCACGCTCATGAAGCTCAAGCGCGACGCTGAGGCGTATTGCGGCGACGTCGTCACTCAGGCCGTCATCACGGTTCCTGCGTACTTCGACGACGCGCAGCGCACCGCCACCAAAGAGGCCGGCCAGATCGCCGGTCTTGAAGTACTGCGCATCATCAACGAGCCCACCGCAGCGGCGCTCGCCTACGGCCTTGACAAGAACACCGAAGACGAAACGATCTTGGTGTTCGACCTCGGCGGCGGCACGTTCGACGTGAGCGTGCTCGAAATTGGCGATGGCGTGTTCGAGGTGAAGAGCACCCATGGCGACACCAAGTTGGGTGGCGACGACTGGGATCAGCGCGTCATGGATTGGCTCGTGCAGCAGTTCAAGGCCAAGCACGGTGTCGATCTGGCAAACGATCGCATGGCCACGCAGCGTCTCAAGGAAGCTGCCGAGAAGGCCAAGATCGAGCTCAGCCAAGTGCAACAGACTCAGATCAACCTGCCGTTCATCACTGCCACCGCCGAAGGCCCATTGCACCTCGACGAGAACCTGACGCGGGCCAAGTTCCAAGAGATGACCGCCGATCTCATCGAGCGCTGCCGCATTCCGTTCGAGCAGGCCCTCAAGGATGCAAGCGTGAGCAAGGGTCAACTGCATCACGTCATCCTTGTTGGCGGATCCACGCGTATGCCGGCCGTCAACGATCTCGTGATCAGCCTCACCGGCAAAGAGCCGAACAAGAGTGTGAACCCCGACGAAGTGGTTGCCGTTGGCGCGGCCGTTCAGGCTGGTGTGCTCAAGGGCGACGTCAAAGATGTGCTGCTGCTCGACGTCACCCCGCTCAGCTTGGGCATCGAGACCAAGGGTGGCGTGATGACCAAGCTCATCGAGCGCAACACCACCATCCCCACGCGTCGCACCGAAGTGTTCACCACCGCGGAAGACATGCAGCCGAGCGTGGAGATTCACGTTCTGCAGGGCGAGCGCGAAATGGCTGGTTACAACAAGACGCTCGGCAAATTCCAACTGGTCGACCTTCCACCAGCGCCGCGTGGCGTGCCGCAGATCGAGGTCACGTTCGACATCGATGCGAACGGCATCGTGCACGTGTCGGCCAAGGATCGTGCCACGAGCAAAGAGCAGTCGATGACCATCAGCGGCCAGAGCACACTCAACAAAGACGACATTGCCCAGATGGTGCGCGACGCCGAGACGCATGCTGAAGAAGACCGTCAGCGCCGCGACGAAGCCGAGGTTCGTAACAACGCCGACTCCGCGGTGTATCAGGCCGAGAAGATGCTGCGCGATCAGGGCGAGACAGTCAGCGCCGACGACAAGGCCTCGGTCGAGACCCCGCTGGCCGGCCTCAAGACCGCGCTCACGGGTAACGACGTGAACGACATGAAGCAGGCCACCACCGCGCTCACCGATGCATTGCAGGCCTTTGGCCAAAAGCTCTACGAGGCAGCGTCGCGCGACGCTGATGCCGCCGGTTCATCGGCCAGCGGTCAGAGCGAGGCGGCCAACGACGAGGAGATCATCGACGCCGAAATCGTCGACGACAAGTGAGTTCCGAGGCCGACATGACCGACGATGGTACTGACGGTGATCCAACCGACGACCTGGTCGATAGCTCTGCCGATGAGATCGCCGAGTTGGTCGTCAGCGAACTCGATGCTCTTGTTGCCGAGCGCGATCAGTTCAAAGACATCGCGCTTCGGTTACAGGCCGACTTCGAGAACTATCGAAAGCGTGTCTCGGCAACGCAATCCGATGAGGTCGATCGTGCCACCGGCAAGGTGGCCGAGTCGTTGCTCACGGTGCTCGATGCCTGCGAAGCTGCGTTCGCGCATGGCGTCGAGGGTGTCGAGCCGATCTGGTCACAGCTCATGGGTGTGTTACAAAAGCAGGGCCTCGAGGCAATGGACCTCAACGAGAAACCGTTTGATCCTGCCCATGCCGAGGCGGTGTTGCACGAGCCGGCGGGCGACGACGCATCCGGACCGGTGGTGAGTGAAGTGCTCCGCACCGGCTATCAGTGGAAGGGCAAGGTCCTTCGCCCCGCCATGGTGAAGGTGCGCGGTTGATCCGGAGGTGACGACATGACAGCGCAGCGCGAGTGGTACGAGAAGGACTATTACAAGATCCTCGGCGTGTCCGAGTCGGCCACACCGAAAGAGATCACTAAGGCCTACCGCAAGCTCGCGCGCGAGAGTCACCCCGACGCCAACCCTGGCAACGACGCGGCCGAGAATCGTTTCAAGGAGATTTCGGCCGCCTACGACGTCGTTGGCGACGAGGACAAGCGCACGGAATACGACGAAGTGCGCCGCCTCGGTCCGGTCGGCGGGTTTGGGCCCGGTGGTTTCGGTCAGGGCGCTGGTGGTCAGGGCAACTTCAACGTCGGCGCGGACGGTCTCGGTGATCTCCTCGGGTCGATGTTCGGTCGCGGCGGCCGCGGCCGCGGTGCGTCGTCGGGCGCTGGCCCGCAACGTGGTGCCGATCTCGAGGCGAGCCTCACGCTCGACTTCGTCGATGCGATCCACGGTCTCACCACCACGCTCTATCTCACCAGCGATGCCCAATGCAGTACATGCCACGGATCCGGAGCAAAGCCGGGCACCACGCCGCGAACCTGCTCGCAGTGTGGGGGGCGCGGAGTCGTCGACGACAATCAGGGCTTCTTCTCGTTCAGCACGCCATGCCGGGCCTGTTCCGGTCGCGGTGTCGTGATTGAGTCGCCGTGCCCTGGTTGCCGCGGCAGCGGAATCGAGAAGCGCCCGCGTGAGGTGAAAGTTCGCTTGCCTGCGGGTGTTGCCGACAGCCAACGGATTCGTCTCAAGGGTCGGGGCGCGCCCGGTCGCAACGGTGGTCCGGCTGGCGATCTCCTCGTGGAATGCCACGTGCATCCGCACAAGCTCTTCGGACGCGACGGATCGAATCTCACGATTCGCGTACCGGTCACCTTTGCCGAGGCTGCCCTTGGTAGCGAGATCGACATCCCCACACTCGACGGCCAACGCGTCACTCTGCGCCTCAAGCACGGCACGCAGACCGGTAGCCGCCATCGGGTGAAGGGCAAGGGCGTCGATACCCCCAAGCACACTGGTGATCTCATCGTGACCGTCGATGTGCAAGTGCCACACTCACTCAACCCTGAGCAAACCGAGGCGATCCAGGCGCTCGCAGCAGCGACTACGGTGTCGCCGAGAGAGCACTTGGAGCCATGAGCATGCGCAGTCGAACCCACGCCGTCTACGTGATCTCGGTAGCAGCCGAACTCGCCGGTATGCACCCGCAGACCTTGCGCATTTACGAACGTCGCGGTCTTGTTCAGCCAGCGCGATCGCAGGGCGGCAATCGCCGTTATAGCGACGTCGACATCGAACGGCTGCGGCGCATTCAAGAACTCGCCGGCGAAGGAATGAACCTCGAAGGTATTCGTCGCGTGATGGCGCTCGAGTCTGAACTCGTCCGACTTCGCGATGAGAACGCCGAGTTACGCCACGTGGCAACTACTGCTCTTGCCGAAGCCGAGCGTCGCGCGCCTCGGCGCGATCTTGTGCCGCTACATCAGACGGTCGCAGTGTTCGCCCAGCACCAAAGCCCGCTCAGCTGACGCTCGTCAGAGAACTGCTGGCGTTTAGCGTCGACGATGCGATAGCACCGTGAGTGCATCGTTGAGCATGAATGACCACGGCTCGTCCCAGGTGGTTGGCGTCGCCGCGATTGCTGTGACGGTGGGCAGATCGAAGTGTTGCGCAGTACCGAGGAACGAATCGAGTGCGGCGCGTTCGTCAACATCGAGATGATGCTCGTTTGCTGTCGTGTCAGCGGGAACTGCGCCGACGCGCGAACCCACCTTGGCGCGTGGCGCGGCGTCGCGCTGCCCGGCACCTCGCCACGTGGCGAGCAACGTTGGCTCGTAGGCAATTCGTTGCGAGAGATACACCATCGCGGCGACGCCGTGCTTGCATGGTGAATCCCAGTCAGGACAATCGCAGTCGAAGTTCACGTCATCGCGACTGGGTACGAGCGTGGCGAGGCGGTCGGTGGCGTCTTGTTGCGTGGCGCGGATCACCACGGTGTATGGCTTGGCGCGGCTGCCCTGTACGTGCGCTGTTGCTCGCCCGGGGCTGACGTCGAGATCGACGACGGCACCTTGACGCGCGTAGTCGCGCCCGCGCCGAAAGCGCGGTGGGTCGCACAGAGCAGCGAGCATCACATCGAGCATCGTCGAGATCAGCCGGCCCTCGCGGTCGGCACCTGGGGCGCTCATCAGCGTGCTCCCGGTGTGAGCATGACCAGCGAACGAAGCGCATCGGTGGAGAGTTCAGTGAGCCACTGCTCACCAGTGCCAAGCACGGAATTGGCGAGCTGCTTCTTGTCGTCGATCAATTGACTGATGCGTTCTTCGAGCGTGCCCTCGCACACCAGTTTGTGCACGAGAACGGTGTGCGCCTGACCGAGCCGCCACGCTCGATCGGTGGCCTGATCCTCGACGGCCGGGTTCCACCAGCGGTCGTAGTGGATCACCTGCGACGCGGCCGTCAGGTTCAGCCCTGTGCCGCCCGCCTTCAATGACACGAGCAAGATCGGAGCGCCCTCGCCGTCTTGGAAGCGGCGCACCATCGCGTCGCGACCGGTGCGGGTGACACCGCCGTGCAGAAATGGAACGTCGAGTTGCAGGCGATCGCCAAGGTGACGTTGCAACAACAGTCCCATCTCGCGGAACTGAGTGAACACGAGGGCACGCTCGTTCACCTCGAGCAGATCATCGATGATTTCATCGAAGCGGATGAGCTTGCCCGAGCGGCCAGTCAGTCGCGAGCCGTCGCCCGCTGCGTGCGCTGGATGATTGCAGATCTGTTTGAGCCGAGTGAGCGCGGCCAGCACGATGCCGCGCCGCTTCATGCCCGATTCGGCCTGCGCGTCGGCGAGCAACTGATCGACGACGGCCTGGTACATGGTGGCCTGCTCCTTGGTGAGCGTTGCCCATGCAACTTGTTCGATCTTGTCGGGCAGTTCGGGAAGCAGGGTCTTGTCGGCCTTGGTGCGACGCAGGATGAACGGTTGGGTGAGTGCACGTAAGGCCGCCGTGGCAGCAACGTCGCCGTTGCGCTGAATCGGCTTGGCGTAGCGATCGTTGAACTGCGTGGCGCTGCCGTAGAAGCCTGGGTTCACCGCGTCGAGAATCGACCAGAGTTCACCGAGATGATTTTCCACCGGCGTGCCCGTGAGCGCCAACTTGTGATCGGCCTTGATGTGGCGAACGGCCCTGGCCGCATGGGTGAGATGATTCTTGATGTTCTGTGCCTCGTCGAGCACGAGCGTGCCCCATTGCACCTCACCCAAGGTCTGGATATCGCGCGCGAGTAGTCCGTAGGTAGTGACGACAATGTCGGAAGGGATGAGCTGCTCGGCCGCAGCGTTACCCCGCGCGCGCTCGTTGCCATGGTGGATGGCCACCTGCATGTGAGGCGTGAAGCGAGCTGCTTCGGCGTACCAGTTGTGTACGACACTCAGTGGGCACACCACCAGATGCGGGCCGGGCCGAGTTGCAAGATGTGCGAGCGTCGTCGCCGTTTTTCCGAGCCCCATATCATCGGCGAGACATCCGCCAAGGCCGAGCCGTGAAAGAAATCCCATCCAGCTCAGCCCACGGCGTTGGTAGTGGCGCAGTTCGCCAACGAATGAATCGGGCTCGTGCAGTTCTTCGAGTTGTTCATCGGGTAGGCCGGCGAGTAGATCGGCAATCCAGCCGTCGGCGCGAAACGCGACGCCGGTGTCGCCACCATTGTCTTCAGCGGCTGCCTCGGCGGCCAATTTCAGCAGTCCGGCAACGTCGAGCTCGCTGTGGTTCTTGCGCTGCTTGTGGAGCCGACCGAGTGTTGCCTTGACCTGCTGAGCATCGAGTTTGACCCATCGACCGTTCACATGGATCAGCGAATTGCCCGAAGCTGCGGCGCGTTCGAGTTGCGCGTCGTCGATGGGTGTGTCGTCGATGGTTGCATCCCATTGCACGAGTGCGCCTGCTGAGAATCGGCCACTCGATGGTGCCTCCATTTTCGGTGTGGCAGTGGCGTGCACGTTCGCCCTGGCCCGCACCAGATGCTCGGGACCCAACAGACGTACATCGAGTTCATCGAGCAGCGGCGGCGCATCGGTGAGGAACACTTCCACCTGTTCGACGGACAGCTCAATTGTCGCGCCTGGATCTGCCACCCAGGCCTCGAGCGCGTTGATGTGCACGCCCAGCGACTTCCCGGCCGAATCGATGCGGGCGCGCAGCCGGGTGAGGTGTTGTGGTTGGCGGGCGATGTCGAGCGCGAGCGGTGTCTGGCCAAGGACATCGACGGCCGTGCACCAACGCTCGGGTTGATCGACATCGACCAGCTCGAGTGAGAGCAGCCACGGATCGTCGGCTGCATGAGGCAGGTGCAGTCGAAGTTGTGCAGCGACGACCGGAACCCCGTGCGCTCGGTCGAGTTCGTATTCGAAGGTGCGCGCTAGATCGCCTAACGCGGACAGGTCGTCGGTGCGATAGAGCACGGCGCCAGACGCTGAGCTGAGTGCACGAAACGTGGCCTGCGCGGCACGGTAGTCGGTGCCGCGGGCCTGCAACGGTGGCGACGGACGCCACCCAATGTCGCCCAATCGTCGCCGAGCCATCGCGTCGACAACCATCGCGAAGAACGCTTGCATATCGGTGATACCGCACGCGGGCGGCATCACCTCGTGCAAGTAATCGAGCGACGTGGTGATGCCATGTTCGAGCACGGGTGCCCAACGCGCGACATAGATGGGGCCATCGACGTCGAGCACGGGCCGGATGCGAGTGGCGAGCACGATCGACTGGGCCAACTCGGCCACTCGGGTGAACCAGAGCACCGACGTGGACTGGACTTCGCTTGCGGCGTGCTCTGCGCGGGCGATGTCGGTGCCGTCAGGAGTGAGGTCGGCGAGTGCGCCCAACGGAATTCGCAGAGTGGGCGATGGTTGCCTACCGGTAGGTGGCGGCAGTTGAACAGGAATGCGCGACGGCATGCCCGTCGCAGACACGTGTCGGCCGAGCACGCGATCGACCGTGCGGATCAGCTCTACGAGATGCACGACAGAGCCATCGTCGCGGTACAGCGCCCAGAGGTGCAGCGCGCCGTCGTGCCAGCGGAGCTGCAGCTCGGGCGTGACGACGGCGGGGGTGCTCATACGCACTCACGGTACAGCGGGGGTGTTCGGGCCAGTCGCGGCCACGGTGCTGATTGAGCCGGTGATGCCTGAAGCATTGATCAGTCGGGGATCACTGACACCGTGCAGGTCGCGAGGCCGCGCGTGGTGTTGTTGAAGGCGAGCGTGCTCTCGACAAGATCGAAGCGTGCGACCTTTGGCAACAACGCCGTGAGCAGAGAGCGCATTTCGAGACGTGCGAGATTCGCGCCCGGGCACGCGTGCCTTCCGTGACCGAGACCGAGATGATCGCCCGCGTTTCGCCGCGCGATATCGAACACGGTGGGGTCGGCAAAGTGGCGATCATCTCGATTCGCGGAGCCGTAGAGCACCAACACGCGCGAGTCGGCCGGAATCGTGGTGCCGTCAACACTGATGACCTCGGTGGTACAGCGGGAGAAACCCTGCACCGGAGTCTCAAGCCTCAGCACCTCGTCGATCGCGTTCGGGATGAGGTCCGGGCGCTGTCGAAGCATGTTCCATTGTTCCGGGTTCTGCGAGAAGAGCCAGATCATGCTTGAGGTTGCGTTGATCGTGGTGTCGAGCGAGGGACCCGTGTAGTTGTTCAACTGCATCGCTGGTTCGTGCTCGTCGATCTCACCGCGGTCGACGGCGTCGAACAGTGCCGCCGCCCAACCACCGGGACGAACCGCATCACGCGTGCACTGGGTGTTTGTAAAGTCGTTCATCTCCACCAGCGTGGCGATCGAGTCGATGCAGCGTTGGTTCATCGGCCCGATCGAATTGAACACGGCCGAAGCCCATGGCAGCATCTGCTGCCGGCCGGCTTCGGGGAGTCCAACGAGCTCCGACACGATTGTGACAGGCAGATGTTGCGCCAGTTCCGATACCGCGTCGAAGGTGCCTTGGTCGATCAGCCGATCGACGAGCGCGTTGGCCTCGGTCTCAATTAACGGCCGGACGCTGTCGAGTGCTTTGTTCATCAGCGGGGCACCGACGACGGCTCGAAGTTTGCTGTGTCGTTCCCCGTCGGTACACAACATGAGCTGATCGCTCGCGGCGCGGTTGAGCGGCTCATTCATCATCACGCCACGCGCGGACGTGAAAACTTTCCAGTTCCGCAGTGCATCGCGGCAAGCGGCGAATCTGGTGAGCGCGAAGGCCTGGTGCGCGCCCATCCACACCGCCGAGCCGAGGGAGCGAAGCTCTGCATAGATCGGATACGGATCGGCAAGCGCCGCGTCGGAGTACACGTCGCGGTCTGTCGTGGGCAAGGTGGGCAACGTGGTCATCGAGTCCTCTACTTCAATCGCGGTGGTTGTAGGCGTGTAGCAGTTCCTCGATGAAGACGGCAACGCCATCCTCGTCGTTCGGTAACGCAACGTAATCGGCAAGGGCCTTGGTGCGCGGCGCGGCGTTCCCCATCGCCACCCCTCTACCGGCCCACTCCAGCATCGTGTGATCGTTGGTGTTGTCGCCGAAGACCATCACGTCGGTGGAGTCGATGCCGAGGTGGTCGCACAGCCACTGCAAACCCGCTGCCTTGTCCACACCGGTCGGCCCGATTTCTACCGCCTCGGCACCCATGTGAAACACTTCGAGGCCATCACCGACCTGTGGGCCGAGAAGATCGAGAAGCTCGTGCGCGCCGAGGTGCGGATGAAACACCATCAGCTTCACAACGATGGTTGCACCAACCGATGCCGAAAGAACATCTGCAGCGGGTGCCACCTGGCCCTCGGTGGGCATACGTTCGGAGAAGCCGCGCTCGGCCGCAAAGCCCGCGTCGGTCGCAAGTGCGAAGCCCAGCGCCGGATCGAAGCGGCGAAGTCTGGTGATGGTGTCGACGCCGATATCGATATCGAAGTGCAAGGTGCGCAGCGGTATGCCATCGGGGAATGTGCACACGATGGCACCGTTGGCCATGACGCCGTGAGTGATCGCTGGTCCAACCGCGCTGATGAGGTTGCCGAGCATAAATGGCGGTCGGCCCGTAGCCAGCGCCAGCGTGACGCCTGCCTCGTGAGCGGCGCGCAGCGCAACCGCGACGCGGGTGGTGATTCGACCCGTTGGATCGAGCAACGTGCCATCAAGATCGAACGCCATTAGGCGAGGGAGCAAACGGACCGTGGGCACGTGCCGAGGTTAGCGGCAAATGTTGATATGGCTCATGTCAAGTTTTCTATCACGGTGTAGCATGACGACATGGCGTTCGACCCGAAAAAGTGGACTCACAAGACGCAAGAAGCGTTTGCCGCAGCGATCGATCAGGCAAAGGCAAACAGCAACCCCGAAATCACACCCGACCATGTGTTGGTCGCGCTGATGGGTCAAGAGGGCACCATTGCGCCAGGTGTCGTGCAGGCGCTCGGGCTTGCACCTCTGATGGTGCGCAATAAGGCCGACGAAGCGGTGAGCAGGTTACCCAAGGCATATGGCGGCTCCGAACCGCGCATGAGCCGCGAACTTACCAACATTGCTGAGAGTGCCGAGACGTACCGCAAAGATCTCAAGGACGATTACCTCTCGGTCGAGCATCTGCTCTTGGCGATGAGCCAGCGCCTTGGCATTGGCAGTGAAGAGGTTCTGCAGGCATTGCAGACGGTACGCGGCAGTCATCGTGTTACCAGTGCGAACCCCGAAGAGCAGTTCCGAGCGCTCGAGAAGTATGGCCAAGACCTTACGCAGCGCGCCCGCGACGGCAAGATCGATCCCGTCGTCGGTCGCGATGAAGAAATTCGCCGGGTGATTCAGGTGCTCAGTCGGCGTACGAAGAACAACCCGGTGCTCATTGGTGAGCCAGGTGTGGGCAAGACCGCAATTGTCGAGGGTCTGGCGCGTCGTATCGCCGACGGCGACGAGCCCGAGGGTCTCAAGAACAGGCGGCTGATCAGCCTCGACATTGGCTCCATGCTGGCTGGGGCCAAGTACCGCGGCGAGTTCGAAGAACGACTCAAGGCAGTGCTCAAGGAGATCACGGATTCAGAGGGCGAGGTCATCACCTTCATCGATGAAATTCATACCATCGTTGGCGCAGGTGCGGCTGAGGGTGCAATGGATGCTGGCAACATGATCAAGCCGATGTTGGCGAGGGGTGAGTTGCACATGATCGGTGCCACCACGCTCGACGAATATCGCAAGCACGTCGAGAAAGATCCTGCGCTGGAGCGTCGCTTCCAGCAGGTATACGTGGGCGAGCCCTCGGTGGAAGATGCAATAGCGATTCTGCGTGGGCTGAAGGAACGCTATGAAGTGCATCACGGCGTGCGCATCCAAGACAGCGCACTTGTGAGTGCAGTCGTGCTCAGCAATAGGTATCTCACCAGTCGCTTCCTGCCCGACAAGGCCATCGACCTGATGGACGAAGCAGCAAGTAAATTGCGCATCGAGATCGACTCGATGCCGACGGAGATCGATGTTGTCGAGCGCCGTATTCTGCAACTCGAGATCGAGCAGGTCGCACTGAGTAAGGAAACCGATGCTGCCTCTGTCGAGCGCCGCGGTGCGCTCGACGATGAGCTTGCCGAACTCAACGTGCAAAGCGCCGTGATGAAGTCGCAGTGGGAGAGCGAGAAGCAAGCAATTACGGCCATCCGCACGCTGAAAGAGGAGCTCGAACATCTCGGCACCCAGGTAGAGCGCGAGGTCGATCTCAATGTTGCCGCCGAGATCCGTTATGGCCGTATCCCCGAACTGCAACGTCGCATCGACGAGGCAACCGCGCACCTCGATTCGCTGCAGAGCACCAGCCGAATGCTGAAAGAAGAAGTCGACGCCGAAGACATCGCCGAGGTCGTCAGCAAGTGGACGGGTGTACCGGTGAGCCGGTTGCTCGAAGGCGAGATGGCCAAGCTCGTACACCTCGAGGAGTTGTTGCACCGGCGGGTCATCGGTCAAGACGAAGCGGTGACCGCGGTATCGCACGCCATCCGGCGCAGCCGCGCCGGACTCAGCGATCCCAACCGACCCATTGGGTCATTCATGTTTCTCGGACCAACGGGTGTCGGCAAGACCGAGCTCGCCCGAGCAGTGGCCGAGTACCTGTTCGACGATGAGCGGGCGATGGTGCGCATCGATATGAGCGAGTACATGGAGAAGTTCTCGGTGAGCCGGCTCATCGGCGCGCCCCCTGGTTATGTGGGCTACGACGAAGGTGGTCAACTCACTGAAGCGGTGCGCCGTCGGCCCTACAGCGTTGTCCTGCTCGACGAGATCGAAAAAGCTCACCCCGATGTGTTCAACGTGTTGTTGCAGGTGCTCGATGACGGCCGCCTTACCGATGGCCAGGGGCGCATCGTTAACTTCACCAATGTGGTGTTGATCATGACGAGCAACCTGCCCGGCGATCCGTTGGGTTTCTTCAAACCCGAGTTCATCAACCGCGTCGACGACATCATCAGGTTCCGCGCACTCACCGAAGATGATCTCGGTCAGATCGTCACCATCCAGCTCGAGTCGCTGCGGGCGCGTATGGCGGCACGACGCATCACGCTCGAAGTGACGGCATCAGCAATGGCGACGCTCGCTCACGAGGGCTTCGATCCGGCGTATGGCGCGCGACCGCTCAAGCGTGTGCTCCAACGCCAAATCAGTGATCCGGCAGCGGTGCTGATTCTCGAAGGCAAGGTCACCGAAGGCGACACGATCACGGTCGATATCGTCGATGGTCGGGTTGTGCTGCGGTAGTTTCGCCGAACCACAGCTCACCTAGTCGTGGATCACAACCTTGCCACCCATCGGCAGCAGATTGAGCGCCCAGATCATGTCCATCGCCGGGTTACTCACGCGGATGCAACCGTGTGAGGCGGGATAGCTCGGAACGTTCGGGGCACCGTGCACGGCTATGCCACCGTGCACGAACCGAGGCCGATACAACGTGCCGAGTGTGCCCTTATAGACCGGTTGGTCAACGACGCGATACACCTGGAATGTGCCGTTGTCAGTGATGGCCGTGCCGGTGACTTTGGCCCCGGTGATTTGGTTGTCGGCCTCGTAGAAGTAACCGCCGCCGGTGGACACATGCAGCACCAACAGCGTCTTTCCGTTGCGAACGAAGAAACCCAGCTGGCGGCCTTTGTCCACCTCGAACAGATCGCCGGCGTTTGTGACGCTTGCTGTCGCACGGCAGTTTGGCCAGTTCAGCGACCTCGCCGTGGCCGTATCGACGACGCCGCGAGGTGTGAGGCCCGTCCACTTCTGATACGCCATCACTGCTTGCTGAGTGCTCCAGCTGTACACGCCGTCGGTGCCACCGTTCCAAAAACCGAGCGTTGTGAGGCGCTGCTGCAACAGGGAGATGTTGGGGCTGACCGCGCCCAACGTTGCCCCAGTGATGGCCTCGGTGGAGAAGGTCTCACACGTTGGCGGAGTGGGGTCGACGTTCTGTGGCGCTCCAAACGTTGGGACTACCGGCGTACCGATGTAGTAGCCGCTCACGTCGGCAATCGCGTGGGTGGGGTTCTGTGCAAAGACGTCGAAACCGCGCGAGGACACGGGCACCGTCACCTGCGCAGCCAACGTCTGGCCGCCCCACGTTGCATTCATCGATGACGTCGTTCGCGACTTGGTGGCAGGGTTGTTCGCTCCGGCTGGCGTCACGCTGAGGTAACCGGCGTCGAGCGTGTCGTCCACCGTCAGATTGAAGACAACCGCGGCGACGTCGAGCCGATTGATCGCCGGGTTGCTGGAGACACCCACCTCCACGCTCCAACCTGGTAGCAGGCGGTTGGTGCCGCCGAGTGGGTTGAGCGCAGCGAGGCGAGTATCGAAGAATCGTGTTGGGCTAGCCAACGGCACGAACAAACCGGCTCCTACATCGGGTGCGGCCGCACCGGTGAACCCACCGATCACATCGATGATCACATCGCCACCATTGGCTGACAGCACAGAGAACTGCCCGGCATCATCGAGGGGCACGATCACTTGGTTCGATGCGACTTGTCCCGGGTACATCGTGTTGAGATTCGACGTTGTTGGCGGCGCGGAGCCAGCCGGGAAAACCTGCCAATAACCGGGTACCTGACCAATGGTGGTGACATTGAGGACGGCGGCCGACTCGCCTGCGGCACCGGCGACGGCGTAGGTGCGCGTTTCCGATGCACCAAACGCGGTACCGGATGGTCGAGTATCAACCATGCGCGTTGGTGTGGCGAGGGGCACGAACCGGCCGGCCCTAGCTGTGCCTGTACTTATATCGACGGGCACGTAGTAGCCCAGCATGTCGATCAGCACGTTGCCGCCCGCCGATGTGTACACGTCGACGTCGCCTGTTGCCCCCACTGGCACGGTGACCACGTTGGCCAACGCGAGCCCATCCCCAAGGAATGCCGCGAGGCCATCGACGTTCAAGTGAGATGCCGTGGGCAGTGATGTGCCGTGCGGGTACAACGTCCAGAAACCAATGCCCGTTGGACCGACCGCGGTCACGTTCAGCACGGCGGCAACGATGGGGCTACCCGCCGCCGGTAGTGGTGCGGCGCCGGTGACTGCCACGGTGAGTACGTCACCCGCTGGCAGGATGGCCGTGTTGCGAGTATCGATCAAACGTTGCGGTGTGGCGAGGGGTACATAACGGGAGGCACCTACGGGTGGTGCGGCCGCGGCGACACCGACAGCCTCGGCGCTGCCCGGCGATGGACAAAAGAATCCAAGCGTTGGTAACGCGATGAGCAAGCACAGTGACGCTCTGATTCGTGGGTGAGATCGCCGCATCGGGTTAGGTTACCGGTGCATCATCTTTGAGCGAGGTCACTTGCTTGCGGTGAGCGCCCTGCAGATGTTCGTCGGTCAGATGGCGTGAGAATGCGCGGCTGGCAGTGACAGCGTAAATGTCGTCGGGTTGAACTGTGAGATCTCGAGCCGGCCACCATCAGCTTGGGCGAGGCGTCTCGCCAAGGCCAGACCGCGCCCATGGGTTGCAACAGGATCGTCGGAACCAAGAAAGAACCCAGCCGCGTTTTCAGGGTCGATGCTGCCTTGGTCGACCACATGCAGTTGTCGGCCGGACAGCATGATCGTGACGTCGCCGCTGCCGTGTCGTAGCGCGTTGTCAAGGAGTAGGTCGATGATCTGGCCAACAAACCCGGGTGTGGCCAACACCGGCCCGCCGAGGTCGCGTGGCGTTGCACGCAGGTTGAGCGAGCGCCGACTGATCTGATACCGCTGTACCCAATCACCGCGGTGATGTGCAGCAAGTTCGTTGAGGTCGATAGAGGTGCGCTGGCTGCCGCGGCCGCCACGAGCAAGATCGAGCAGCTCGTTGAGTGTGGCCGTGAGTCGGTCGGTTTGCTCGAGAGCGCGCTGCGCGTCGGCTTGCACGGATGGATCGCTGTGCTTGGCAAGCAGTTCGAGTTGCAGCGCAATACCGGTGAGACCCGTTCGCAGCTGGTGGCTCGCATCAGCGGTAAAGCTTCGTTCTGAACTCAATGTCTGGTCGAGACGAATCGCGCTGGCAGACAACGTCGAGCGAATGTCGTCGATCTCGCGAATCCCCGCGGTTGGCGGTAGGGCGGCGCTGAAGTCACCAGCACCGAGTCGCGCCGCCGACGCCGCGAGCTGCTCGAGTGGGCGCGACACGCGTGCCCCGAAGATTGCGGCAAGCACAGCGGCCAGCAGCACACCTCCGGCGGCCAAGACGCCGAGCAGCAACAACTGACCGTTCACGCGGCGACGAAGATCACGACGACTCGTACTGACGTCGATGCGGGTTTCGTTCGGGCCGTTCACAACACCGTGAAACGAGTCAGCGATCGGCGGCCCAAATGACGCCAAGAGTCCGCCGTCGAGTTGACGGATCTCGACGCGGTCGCCGTCGAGCACCAGATTCCCAAGTGAGGCCGAATCGATCGTCGTGCCACTCAACAGTTGCTGGGCAAGGCTTGAAGCAACGGATGACGCCTGCGCGGACAGGCGGCTGCGCAGTTCGCCTTCGGATGCACGTTGCAGCAGCAGAATGACCGGTGTGGCGAGCACCAGCAGCACCATGACGGTGACCAGGATCGTGTTGCGGACGAGCCGTCGGCGCATAGAGGCTCAGCCCGCTTCGTAGCGGAAACCGATACCGCGAATGGTGATGATGCGTTCGGGCGGGTCGGTAGTGTCGCCGATCTTGCGACGTAACGAGGCAATGTGCGTGTCGAGAGTACGCGTTGAGCCCCACCAGTTTTCGTCCCACACCTCGGTCATGATCAGTTCGCGACGCAGTGTTTCGCCATGGCGGCTAGCGAGGAGCGCCAACAGGTCGAACTCCTTTGGAGCGAGAGCGAGTTCGTCGTCGCTGATCCAGGCTCGTCGGGCAGCACGATCGATTCGTAAGGTGCCGATCTGGTCGGCTTCTTGTGCGGTTGGACCGCCGGCCTGACGAGCGCGAAGGCGACTGCGGATACGTGCGGTCAGTTCGGCGACACGAAACGGTTTGGTGATGTAGTCGTCGGCACCAGCGTCGAGGCCAACGACAACTTCGACCTCTTCGTTGCGGGCCGTGAGCATGACGATTGGCAACGTGGGATGCGCGAGGCGAAGTCGCCGACATACGTCGAGACCATCGATGTCGGGCAGGCTGAGATCGAGCAGAACGAGGTCCGGCAGCGCAGCCGCGATCGCAGCAAGAGCGCCGCCACCGGTCTCGGTGTGCGTCACGGAAAATCCCTCGGCTTGCAACATTCGCACGAGCGGCCGGCTGATGCGGTCGTCATCTTCGACAAGCAGCAGCGAGTTCATATCCTCCCGAGCGTACGCCGTTGGTGGCGTGGCGTAATGCCATCTGGCCTCAGAGCAGCGTGGTCTATGCGTCGGGTAGGTGTTCCTTTGCCCACACCGCGGCCTGCGTGCGATCGGTGACATCGAGCTTCTGGAACACTGCGGTGAGGTGGGCCTTGACGGTTCGTTCGCCAATACCGAGTCGCTTGGCAATGGCCTTGTTGGTGAGGCCGTCGGAAAGTTCGCGAAGAACCTCGGTCTCGCGGGGACTCAGGGTGGGCGTCACACCGGAGTCGCGACGAGCGTCAACGAGCATGCGTGCCGCTTTGGGATCGAGCGGAGAGTCGCCGGCGTGAGCGGCGCGAACGCCGGCGATCAACTGATCTGGAGTGGCGTCTTTGAGGAGGTAGCCAATCGCCCCGGCGGACAATGCGTCGAACACCTTGCGTTGTTCTGCGAACGAGGTCAACACGACAATTCGTACGAGCGGATTGTGTGCGACGAGACGGCGAGTGGCTTCGATGCCGTCTACGGTCGGCATCGAGAGATCCATCAACACAACGTCTGGGTTCAGTGTCATTGTTTGCTCGAGGGCTGTGGCACCGTCGGTAGCCATACCAACGACGGTGATGTCGTCGATGGAGTTGAAGAGTGTTTCGAGACCTCGCCGAATTACCGCGTGGTCATCGACTATCAAGATATTGATCATTGCAGCGGTACCTCCACCCTTAGCCGTGTTCCGCCACCGGGCATCGTATCGAGATCGAGTCGACCACCTGCGTCGTTCACCAACTGGGTGAGTGCATGGAGTCCGAAATGCCCGGTCTTGGGTGCTTGGCTGACAGCAACGGCGTCGAAGCCAATGCCATTGTCCCCAACTTCGAGCACCGCGATGCGGCCGTCGCTTCGAACTGTGACGGTTGCTGTGGTGGCCTGGGAGTGGCTGACGACATTGCGAAGGGCTTCCTGGGTGGCTCGATACATCAGGGCGGCAACAGCGCGAGGCAGCTGCTTTGCCGTAGAGGCTTCGACACTGACACTCACGCCTCGGCCTGTGAGGCGCGCCGCAAGGTCGGCAAGCGCCAATTCGAGTCCCTCGTCGAAGAGGTTGGGTGGATAGATCTCAACGAGCAGTGAGCGCAACGCCCCGATGCTTTCGCGGACCTCGGCCGCCGAATCGTCGAGCACGGCAACAGCGCTTGGCGGTAAATCGGGCCGAAGCGCAGCACCACCGAGCACGAGAGCGACCCCGGCGAGATCTTGGACGACGCCATCGTGGAGATCGGAGGCGATGCGTCGGCGCTCGACATCGGATGCATCGAGAGCGTTCTGGAGCAGACCCTCACGTTCGCGCTGTCGTTGGCGCAATCGGCGAGCCAACGACCAGGCAAGCGGGATCTGCACTATCTCGACCGCGGCGAGGGCACCCAATGAGATCGGCGCGAAATCTCGCCAGACCCGAGAGCCGTTTCTGGCGACCATCTCATAACGAAAGTACGCCTCGAACAAGAGACGTTCGCCGTTGGGTTTCTGCACGGGCACGTACACCTCGAGCATTTTGCTGTTCGAGGTTTCGTATTGGTTCTCCGGTCGAGACAGGTCGCTGACCTCTGCTTCGATCACACCGCGCGACAGAACGCTGCGCTCGCCCTCGCCCAACTCGAACGTCATGCCGATCAGACGGGCCTCGTCTGAATAGACGATCATGCCGCCACTCGTCCACATCTTGACGCGCACGAGATCGGCAGTGAGCACGGTGCGGCGCACCACGTTGTCGACCAATGAAATGCTTTGCGCCTCGCCTGAGGTGATGCTGTCGGTGAGCACGGGTTCAACGAACTCGTGTGCGCTCAGGCTCGTCTGTGTGCGCGCGTTGGAAATGGCTTCGCGTTCGCCCACCCGCTTGCTCGCGATGACAAGACCAAACCCAACCACGGCCACAGCAACGATCCCAGCGAGCGAGAACTGGGCGACGGCGCGAATGACGATGGCGCGGCCGGTTGGTTCTTCGAGCGGCTTTCGCTTTAGCACGTGGACAACCTAATACCGGCGCGACGTCATATGCGCTCGCAAGCGGCCGAACTGGCGTGATGTTCAGGCCAAGGTGTCGCCGGTGCGCATTCGTAGTGCCGCCGCGTGCGCAGGGAAGCCCTCATGGTCGGCGAGGGCGATCACCGAAGGCGCCATTCGTCGCATTGCGGTTTCATCGGCGTGGGCAACTGCAGTTCGTTTGAGGAAGGTCTCCACGGTGATGCCGGACGACACATGTGCGAAGCCACTCGTGGGCAACGACGCCGGACAACCGATGATGAAGTTGGCCGCGCTGAATGGGGTGTGCTGCCCCAGCAAGATTTCGCCGGCCTCTGTGAGTAGGTCGAGTGTTGTTTGGCGTACTGATTCGTGGATGACCAACTGCAAGTGCTCCGGCGCATAGCGGTTGACTACGGCAACCGCAGCTGCGATGCACGACACGATCACGCAGCCGCCGTTGACGCCGAGCGCAGCGCGAGCGGCAGTGGCGCGCACAGCGGGAAGCTGTGCCAGTTGGCGGGAAAGTTCTATATCGGTGGCGTCGGCAAGATCGGTACATGGAGTGACGAGCACGACGGCGGAGTCGGTGCCGTGTTCGGCCTCGATGAGCAGATCAGCCGCGAGTCGCACGGGGTCGGCGGTGTCGTCGGCGATGACGACACTTTCGGTTGGCCCGAGCAACATCATCGTGGCGACTCCGTGTCGTTGCATCTCGACCTGCGCGCACGTGACTGCAGGAGAACCCGGACCGACCACCTTGCGCACCTTCGGAAAAGTGGCGGTGCCGAAACCAAGCGCGGCGATGCCCGCAGGACCATTGACCCGGAACACGTTATGGATGCCGAGCTTGCGGCAGACGACGAGCACTGCGGGATCAACGTCGCCGGCACCGCCAGGTATCGGCGGAACGACGAGAGCGATCTCGGCGACGCCGGCCACGATCGCGGGCACCCCGAGTTGATAGGCCACCGAGGGATAGCTGGCCTTACCGCTGGGCACGAACAAACCAGCGGAGGTGATGGGGGTGATCTTCTCGCCCACGAATAGCCCCGGTTCGCTCTCGAGCCACCAATCGCTGGCACGCTCGCGCACGGCGTTGTTGAAGGTACGCAGATGGGCAATGGCGTCGTCGATTGCCGCGTCGACTGCGGCGGACACTGATGCGTGAGCCAGTTCGGTCTCGCCGATGCGCAGCTCGTGTGGTTCGAGCGTGATGTGATCGAAGTCGCGCAACGCCCGACACACAGCGTCGTCGCCGTTGACGCGCACGTCGTCAATGATTCGACCGATCGATTCGCGAAGAACGGGATCGAAGATCTCGTCGAGTCCACGGTGGCACAGCGCCGCCCGCTCGCTCTCGCTCATTGCATCCCAATGCATGCGCCGCATCACAGCCATGGTGAAACGGTACCCGTAACCGATGCCTCGGCCACTAGGATCACGTCACGTTCGCCTGTTCTCTGTGAATCCGGCTTTTTGGAGCGTGCATGCCTGTCACCGTTGTTGTTGGAGCCCAATGGGGCGATGAAGGCAAGGCCAAGGTCATCGACCTGCTGTCCAAAGAACACGGTTACGTGGTGCGATATCAGGGCGGTCACAACGCCGGACACACCGTTGTGGTTGGCGACGAGCGCTACGCGTTGCAGCTGATTCCGAGTGGCATTTTGTACGACCACGTCGTGCCCGTCATCGGCAACGGTGTGGTGGTCGACATGATCACGCTGTTCAACGAGATCGACACGCTCGAACGCCGCGGCATCTCGTGCTCGCGACTCATCGTCAGTAGTCACGCGCATCTCATCTTCCCTTGGCATCAGGCGTGGGATGCGCTCAGTGAAGCAGGTCGCGGCGATGCCAAGATCGGCACCACTCTCAAAGGCATTGGCCCGGCATACGCCGATAAGGCACGCCGGGTGGGGCTTCGTGCCGGCGACGTTCTCGATGCCGGTGCGTTCGCGCAGGCGCTCAAACAACGAGCCGTTGCGGAGAACGCCACCCTGATTGCCGCTGGTGGCGTTGCGCTCGATGTCGATGACATCGTCGAACAGTTCTCTACGTTGGCAGCACGCCTTGCGCCATACGTGGGCGACACCGTCAGCGAGTTACACGATGCGTTGGCATCTGGCCATCAGCTGCTTCTCGAGGGAGCGCAGGCAACGTTTCTCGATCTTGATCACGGCACCTACCCATTTGTCACTTCCTCAAACCCCACCGCCGGAGGCGCGTGCGCGGGCACCGGTCTTGGACCACGCGATATCGATCGGGTGGTGGGCATCACCAAGGCCTACACAACCCGAGTGGGCGCAGGTCCGTTCCCGACCGAATTACTCGATGAACTTGGCGACAAGCTGGTGGACATCGGCCGCGAGTTCGGCACAGTGACCGGCCGCCGTCGCCGGCCCGGGTGGGTCGACTGTGTGATGTTGCGCCAGGCGGTGCGCCTCAACTCGCTCACCGAACTCGCACTCACCAAGCTTGATGTGTTCGACACGTTCGATCACATCAAGGTGTGCACTGGTTATCGCATTGGCGGCTCAGCGCTTCGAAATTATCCCGACCGGATGGAGCTACTCGCCGACGTTGAGCCCATCTACACCGAATTGCCCGGCTGGAATCGATCGCTTGGCGATGTTCGTGAGCCCAGTCATCTGCCCGTGCAGGCCCAGGACTTTTTGCGCCTCGTCGAATCTGAAGTTGGTGTGCCGATTCGTATCGTCGGCGTAGGCGCCGAACGCGACGATTACCTGCTGTGGTCGTGACGCGATGATCCCCCGTTACGCGCTTGCTGAAATGTCGGCGGTCTTTAGCGATACCGCCAGGTTTGGGCGTTGGCTCGAGATTGAGTTGCTTGCCACCGATGCTCAAGCAGATCTGGGTCTGGTTCCCGCGGCCGATGCGGCTACGTGCCGTGACCTGGCACCGATTATCGATGACGCTTTTTTGCAGGCCGTGCTCGATCGAGAAGCCATCACCGATCACGACGTGGCTGCGTTTGTCGACGTCGTGCAGGCCGCCATCGGCGCGCCGGCAGGGTCGTGGATTCACTACGGCCTCACCAGTAGCGACGTTGTCGACACGGCGTGGTGCGCGATGTTGCGTGATGCGTGCGACCTACTGATCGATGCATCCACTCAGTTACTCGCAGTCGTGAAGGAGCTTGCGATCACGCATCGCGACACGGTGATGATCGGACGCACGCACGGTGTGCACGCCGAGCCGACGACGTTCGGGATGAAGGTTGCACTGTGGGCACTGCAGATCGATCGCGATCGCGACCGACTGCGCGCCGCACGTGGCACCGTTGCCGTGTGCAAGCTCAGCGGCGCCGTCGGCACGTACAGCAACATCGATCCAGCGGTCGAGGCATTCGTCGGCGAGCGGCTCGGGCTCACGCCGGTGCCGGCCACTCAGGTGATCGCCCGCGATCGCCACGCCGAGTTCCTCTGGGCCTGTGCATCGGTCGGCTCAACCTTGGAGATGATGGCCGTTGAGCTGCGGCACCTACAGCGCACCGAGGTGCGCGAGGTGCAAGAGGGTTTCAAAGTCGGGCAGAAGGGCTCGTCGGCAATGCCGCACAAGCGCAACCCCATCTCGGCCGAAACAATCAGTGGTTTGTCGCGCGTGTTGCGCGCCAACCTCCAGGCGGGAATGCAAGATATTGCATTGTGGCACGAACGTGATATTTCCCACAGCTCGGTCGAGCGCATCGTGTTACCCGATTCGGCGTTGCTGGCGCATTATGTGCTCCACCGAATGCGCCGACTGCTGATGGGTTTGCAGGTCTATCCGCAGCGAATGCTTGCCAATCTCGAGGCAAGCCATGGCTTGGTATTCAGCCAACCAGTAATGCTTGCTCTGGTGCAATCAGGATTGAGTCGAGATGACGCGTACCGAATTGTGCAGGACAATGCAATGCGCGCCTGGGACGAAGGCACAAGCTTTCGGGGATTACTCGAAGCCGACGACCGAGTAGCCGTTGACGCGACCGTTCTCGATGCTGCGTTCGATGTACAGCGCAGTTTGCGCCACGTGTCAAAGACGTTTGAGGCGCTCGACGCGATGGCGTGAGTGGCCGATTAGCCTTCGGCGCGGCCGATTCCGGCGCTCTTGAGTACGGCGGCGTCTACACCGATCGCCCGCCATGCGGCGTAACTGATGCCATTGCGACCACTGTAACCCTTGGCCACTTTGACGAACTCGGTTTCGAGTGCAGCGACATCGACGGTGTCGCCGACCTTGCTCAATTCGGCCTGCAGGTCGAGACGCTCTTGGACGAGCTTCAATTCGCGGATCGGGTCGGCAGTAGCCATCTCGGATTCGATCGTTGCTAACCGCTTGCTGATTGAATCGGAGGTCCGCTTACGACCACGTTTTGGTTTTGTGCTGCGTAGCACATCGAGATAATCACGAACAGCTTTACCCTCGGATCGCCCGGCAGCGAGAGCTGCTTTGTGCTCCGCAGTCATCGGTCCTTTTGGTCCACGTTTTGCCATGGCCGCAGCATAGTTTTAATCAGCTCAATAACCAATCAAGGATTTGTCCAAATTTTCTCGTACCGTCATTGACAATATGGATGCGCATGAACTCTTCCGTCTGTCCCCACACGGACCAGATACATACGTCGGACTCGGCCCGAAATACCCCTGGGGCGGGCTGTATGGCGGCCAAATCGTTGCCCAAGCCCTGCGTGCAGCGGCCGCGACAGTTGATCCTGAGCTCCAGCCACATTCATTGCGCGCCTATTTCATTCGGCGTGGCGATCATGATGAACCCGTTCGTTATGAGGTCGATCGAATTCGTAACGGACGTAGCTTTTGCACGCGCCGAGTCGTTGCCCGTCAGGCGGTCGGCGCAATTCTGAACCTCGAGGCGTCCTTTCAGCTTGCCGAACCGTCGGTGGACATCGAAACGGTTCGAATGCCTCTCAAGCTGCCACTCCCCGACGAATTGCCCCATGATTCGTGGTCCGATGTCTTCGATCGGTGTTGGGTGCCGACCAAATACCTGCCTGCCGACGAACGCACGGGAGCGGGACGATCCGCGGCATGGCTCAAAGCCAACGGCACCCTTGGCGACGATCCATTGCTCCACGTCTGCACGTTGGCATACATGTCAGACGACCTGCCTACCGACGCGGTGGTGCGCGCTCATCCCATTGGCCTCGAGCCGGAAGCGCAACGCAACGCGGCGCTCTTTTCGGCGAGCCTCGATCACACGATGTGGTTCCATAGACCGCTTCAGGCTGATCAGTGGCACCTTCACGACTTCACGTGTCACAGCTTCGTCGGCGGGCGAGGCCTGTCGATCGGGCATGTGTTCGCGGCCGACGGAACGCACGTGGCAACGATTGCGCAGGAAGTGCTCATGCGCGACAAGCGCAGTCAGTAGCGCCTTCGAGGGCAGGCTACGGTCACATCGTGCTCCGTGAATTGCCTCCGCTCGATCCTGCCCGCGCCGCGCTTCGCGACCATGTACTGCGCTATTCGGTCCGCACCGGTGATTTCACGCTGAAGTCCGGCGCCAAGAGTTCGTGGTTCCTCGACACCAAGCAGACCGCGTGCCGACCTGAAGGCATGTTGCTGATGGCCGACGTCGCCCTCGATCTCATCCCGGCAGACATCGACGCGATCGGGGGGCTCACGATGGGCGCCGACCCGGTGGCGTACGGCATTGCCGCCGTCGCGGCGAGCCGAGGTCGGAGTTTGCGATCGTTCAGCGTGCGCAAGGAGTCGAAGGATCATGGCGTCACCGGCCGAGTCGCGGGTGCGTTGCAACCCGGCGATCGCGTCGTCATCACTGAGGACACCGTTACGCGTGGCACGTCGCCGCTAGAAGCGGTCGAAGTCGTGCGCGCCTTTGGGGCTGAGCCGGTCCTCATCATCGTCATCGTCGATCGTGGTGGTACGTGCGCGGCGATGGCCGAAGCGGCTGGCGTCGCATTTTTGCCAATGCTGACGGCCGTCGATCTTGGATTCGACTTCGGCACCTGAGCGCCTTCGAGAAATCAGTGGTCGATGAGGTCGTTCTCGTTCATCACCTGCTGCGTTGATGCTGCAGCGAGCAAGAGTGCCTCTGCCGGTGGCAGCGGAACGCCGAGAAAGTAACCCTGTGCCCTCTCGCAGCCGAGCCGGCGCAGCGCATCAAGCTCCTCGGTGCGTTCGACGCCTTCGGCAATCACGGTGTACTCGAAGCCTGCGGCGAGTTCGACGATTGCTTGCAGAATGTCGCGGCTCTGAGGTGTGTCGATGAGGCCGGCGACGAATTGTCGCGTGAGTTTCACGACATCGATCGGGAAGCGGCGGACGTGCGCAAGCGACGAGTACACGGTGCCGAAGTCATCGATGGCGATACGAACGCCGATTTCGCGAAGCGCAATGAAACGGTCCTCGGATCGCTCGGGGTTATCGAGCAGCATCGATTCTGTGAGCTCCAATGTCACCGTCTCGGGTGGAAGGTGATGATGTTTGAGGACTCGCGCAAGGAAGTTCACGAACGTGGAGGCCGTCAGCTGGCGGCTCGACACGTTGACGTGCACACCAATCGGGCGTCCTGCGGCAGCCGTCCACGACGAGGCGTCGCGGCACGCGATGTCGAGCACGCGATCGCCAATCGCGGTGATGAGTCCTACGTCTTCCGCGAGCGCAATGAACTCGTCGGGAGCGACCGAGCCGAGGGTGTGATGGTGCCAGCGCGCGAGTGCCTCGAACGCGACCACACGGTCTTGCGTGATGTCGAAGATCGGTTGATACACAACAGAGAGTTCGTCGTTGTCGATCGCCTCACGGAGGGCGCGCTCCATATGCACACGACGTCGCGTCTGCGGACGAAGCGTGTCGTCAAACGTCTCCATACGATTGCGACCCATTTCCTTGGCGCGAAACATCGCGAGGTCTGCGTTCTGCATGATCTGATCTGCCGTGCGGCTCTTCTCATCGGCGAGTGCAATGCCGATCGAGGCCGTCACGTACACGGTCTCACCATCAAACTGAAACGGCACCTCGAGGGCACCGAGCAGTCGGGCTGCAACGAGTACGGCAATATCGGGACGTTCCATCGCCTCGCACAGAATGACGAATTCGCCTCCCTCGAGGCGCGCCACGGTATCGACCGTGCGCAGCGTCTTTTCGATCCGCCGAGCGGCTTCGATGAGCAGGCGGTCGCCCGTGCGTTCGCCGAGCTGATCGTTCACCGACTTGAAGCGATCGAGGTTGAGCAAGAACACCGAGGGCCACGAGCCGTGACGTTCGGCCAGATTGAGGGCGTGCTGCAGCCGATCAACAAACGAAGGGCGGTTGCGAAGACCGGTGAGCACGTCGTGCGTTGCCTGCCACGTCCATTGGGCGCGTTCGGCTTCGCGGTCGCTGTTGTCGTTGATGACCACCACGGCACCCATTGGGTCGGCACTCGCGGGACCCCCGTTGAACGGAACGATCACGCAGTCGGCAGGGAATGGAGCATGACCAACGGGTCGGATGTAGATGGCTTCGGCCTGCCAGCGATGTGCCTGCAGAATCGCACTGAGGTCGTCATTGTCGAGCAGGCAACGACCTGAGCCTGCGGTTGGGCCAACGTTCAAGAGGGTGGTGAGTGAGGTGCCGACGAGGTGCGCGCGTGGGCCGAGCAGTCTGACTGCTTCGGGGTTTGCAGCATTCACGACACCGTGGTGGTCGACCACCAGCAACGCAGTGTTGACGGCGTCGAAGACTGCCTGCAGCCGATCACGTTCGAACGACAGTTGTCCCTCGGATGCGCGCTGCAGTTCGTCGTAGAGTTCGCGCATCTCACGTGACGAGATCGCCAGCGAACGCTCGAGCAGTTCGCGATCTTGATCGTGCTCGAGGTACGTCTCCGAGACGCGAAGCAACAGGGCTGACCATTGCGAAGCGTCGGGGAAATCGCCTTCGATTCCCAGCCGCCGAAGTTGACGGCCAAGGGTGTCGCGGGGTTCGGGTCGATCGCTCATTGCGACCTCTCGGCGATCGTGGTGATCGTCATTGTCTGGTTATGCAGCTCGCACGTACCTCCGGTTGGCGACAGGGCACCGTAGCCATAGAGACCCGTCAGTACCGTGCCTGGCGCGAGACCTTCGACGACCGCTTCGAGTTCTTCCTCGGTGCGTTGTCCGAGAACGAGGCGTCGGCCAACACAACTCACAGCGATTGCCAATTGCTCACGTCCGGTTGACGCCATCACTGCGGCGCGATGCGCGCCGTCGACGAGTCGCTCGCTTGATGCGCACATGAGCTGCGCCAACGATCCTTGTTCGATATCACCAGCGAAGCGCAGGCTGCCGGTTGCGTCGTCGGTAGCCAGCACGGTCCGCACCGTGGTGCGGCCATCAAGATCGCTGAGCGAAAGCGGAAAGCGCAGAGCGGTTCCCGGCAATCCGTCGGCCTGATCGCCGAGATATTCGCGATATAGCGTCAGCGCCGATCGGTCATCGAGTTCGTACAACGTGCTGTGGTAACTGCGCGTCACGAGTCGCTGCGGTCCGAAGATGTCCCAACCGCCAGCTGAGCCGAAGTCGAGTTCAATGTGATCGCCGATGAATCCAACTGCGGTCACCCAACCGCTGCGCGGGCCACCGTCGGCGAGTACCCATGTTGAGTTGAAGCGGTCGCCGTCGGCCGCCAGACCACCTGAGATCGGTATTCCCGGAAGCACCTCGCCGATGCCTGTGGCAAGGGCCGTGCCATTGACGGCCAACCCGTCTGAGAACACCAGCACACCGCGAAGGTTCGGGTCGCGAAGCTTCTCACCGAGTTGGCGACCACATCGGCGCGCGCCGCCAGCGACATCGATCTCCACTGCTGCGCTGCGCAGTTGTGTGCGGTCGAACTGGCTGACGACCACGACGAGCGAGTCGTCAGTCAGTGCTTCACCAGAAATTTGGCCGGCAGTGGAGCAACCCAGAACCGACTTGTCCTTCCAGGTCTCGCTGAGTTGCTGAAGCGGCTGATCGGGATGTTGCGCAACGGCCGGATCGGCGAATGCGAGGATCAGCGTGTCTCGTTCGTCGGGCGTGGGCATCGACGCGGACCAGCCATGTCCTGCTTCCCATGTCAATGTTCGAACTTCCACAGCCCTCCCGCATTTCTCGGACTCGATGTTGTATCGGCGCAAACAAGCTGCTTCTTGAGTAGGGCGTGCGGTCTGTGGTAGTAGCACCAACCCTCGTGAGCACGGTGAGGGCTACCGTGTGCGGATGGATGACAGTTCAGATGTGCTCGTCGAGGCACCTTCGTTGCAAGGGCCGCCGACGCTTCATCTTCCATTCGTGAAGCCGCTACTTCGAGGGTGGTCGCATGTCGTTGCCCTCGTCGTGGTGGTGGTACTCGGGATCATTCTGATCATCAAAGCGACCAACACCACTCGCGGCGCGGGTGTGATGGTCGTGTATGTCGCTGGCACGGCCGCGATGTTTGGCGTGTCGGCGGCGTATCACCGCATGCGATGGAGCTCTAGGTCGCGGACGGTGATGTCGAAACTCGATCACTCCACCATCTTCCTTGCGATAGCCGGCGCGTATACGCCCGTGGCAGTGGTGGGTCTCGATGGGGCGCATCGGATTTTTGTACTCAGCATCAGTTGGGTCGGCGCCGTGATCGGCATCAGTTTGCAGTGGCTGCCGTTCCACCTTCCGCGTTGGCTCTTCGCTGCTGTCTACGTGCTCGTCGGCTGGTCAGCGATGTTCGCGTTTCCTCAGCTGTACGAGGGCCTCGGGGCCACAGGATTCTTTCTCATCCTCGGCGGTGGCCTGGCCTATACCGTCGGTGCAGTGATCTATGCGCTCAAGCGCCCTGATCCGTGGCCGATGGTGTTCGGCTTCCACGAGGTGTTTCATGTGTTCACCATCATCGGCGCCGGGCTGCACTTCGGTGCAATCGCGTTCGTTGTGCTGCCGCTGATGTAGTGCTTACGGCAACAACACACCCGGGTTGAAAAGGCCAAGTGGATCAAGTGCATCTTTGATCGAGCGCAGCGCGTTCACCTCGGCCACGCCGCGTTGCGTCACGAGCCAGTGTGTCTTTGCCACGCCGATGCCGTGCTCGGCGCTGATCGCACCACCCCGTTCGATCACGAGCTGTAGCACCTGGTCGGTAATCGTCGAAGATGCATCGCCAGCATCGAGTGTGTTGAGGTGCAAGTTGCCCTCTGCGAGATGTCCGAAGTTGATCAGTCGCGCGTGTGGCGCTGCACGCATCACGATCGATTCGATGTCGTGCGTGGTCGTTGCGAGAACATGCAGAGGCAAAGCAACATCGAGCTTGAGCGGCACGCCGTGATGATTGATCGCCACCGTCACGTTGTCGCGCAGCGCGACAAGGTTGGCGCGAGTGGAGGCGTCGGTGGCGATAGCGGTAGAGCTCAAACTTGCGAAATCAGCGAGAACGCGTATGAGGTCGTCTTGGGGATCGGTGTGCCCAGCGCACTCGATCAGTAGGTAGGCGCCCGCGTCGGCGTTGACAGGACACGTGCGGCCGAGGTGTTCGCACACGAGCGACATCGCCGATGGCATCAACAGTTCCAGCGAATCGAGTGCGCTGAGTTCGCGGCGCAACACCGGCACCAGTTCAACTGCCTCGGCAAGCGATGCGAGGCCAACCAACGCCGCAGCCAGATGTTGATACCACGGCACGAGCTTTAGCCGCACCGCGCAGATGATGGCGAGGGTTCCCTCGCTGCCACAGAGCAACGACGGCAGATGCAGACCCGTTGTCTCCTTGGGTAGACCCGACAACGAGCCGACGATCTCGCCGTTGGCGAGCACCGCTTCGATGCCGGCCACCTGCGCGCGCATCGTGCCGAAACGGATCACACGCGATCCGCCAGCGTTCGTTGCCACAGCGCCGCCGATGGTGGCCGAGTCGCGGGCGGCGAAATCGACCGCCAGGTCGAGCCCCACCTTGCGGACATGGTCGCGCACCTGAGTGAGAGTTACGCCGGCCCCAACGGTTACTTGCGAGGCGGCAATATCAACGTCGTCACAACGCGTCAGCCGAGAGGTGCACAGTACGACGGGCCTTGAAGTGGAAGGGGAGTGAGAGGTGGAATTGGCGCGCGGCACACCACCGCCGACGAGACCCGTATTGCCCCCTTGCGTCACGATTGGTGCCGCGTGTTGAGCGCACGCGCGTACGACGACGGCGACCTCGTGCGTTGTGCCGGGCCGCACGACCAGGCGCGCCGAACCGCCGAAACGACCCGTCCAATCGGTCTCGTAACGGGCGCGCAGATCACTGTCGACCAACACATGGTCGCTGCCAACGATCTCGATCAGCGCGTCGACGAGCGGGTCGACACTCGGACTCATGTGAGCGACTCAGGCACCAACGCGTGTGGCGCCGGCGGGAAGATCGTCAAGCAGCGCCTCGCTGACCCAGCAGCGCGTGAGGTGCAGCGTGCTGCGAATTCTGACCACCTTCTTCGGCTCGGTGACGGCGCGCCCACACATGCTGAGCGCAGCTTTCATACACGCCTCTTCGTCGGGTAGCACCATCGGCATTCGGCTGCGCCGCACGCCGCTCGGTCCGGCCGTGAAGCAGTTCACGTAGGTCTTTTCCCAGTCGATGGTGTTGGCGAGCGAGGCGGGAATGAAGTCGGCCAGCCCGATGCCCAACACGTTGCCGCCACTCACCTCGGTAATGTCGAGCAACACGATCGTCGCGACGTGCGGTGTGGAGAAATCATCGAGGCCGTGGATCCAAAAGCGGCCTGTCACGTTGGGGTCCATCGTGGTGCCGCTGATGTCCTTGCCGCCCTGTTCGATGACGAGCACATCGATCTCGGGAAACGGCAGCGCCGGCACAAGCTTCTTGGCGTACTCGAGCAGTTGTCGTTCAGCCTCACCACCAACATCGTTCGCCGTGAAACCCTCGACTCGCACGACCTCACCACTAGCCGACTCAACCGTTGCGACACCACCCAACAGGCGACCTGTGGAGCGGAGCGCATCGATGCCGCGTAACAGTCGCTCGCGCATTTCAACAGGACCGCACGCGTGAATCTGCGCTGCACCGGGTTGCTTGCCGAAACCAACCACGGCCATCTTCGTGCAGCCGCTTTCGATGGGCCCGTGGAAACACGTGTGTGGCTTCACGCGGTTCACCGGGAGGATGCGGTCGGCGCTCGCCGCGTGGCGGTCGAGATACAGCGGCATGCCGTCTGCGGTGCGCGCCACTTCGACGGTGTCCATCGTTGCGCGTATCTCTGCACCGATTGCGTCCTCGGTCATCCCTAGTGCTTCGAGCATGGCGCGTTGCCCGTCGGCGGTTGCCCCGCCATGGCTTCCCATCGCGGGAACGACGAACGGCACCGCACCGAGATCGCGCAGACCCACGATGGTGCCGCGCAGCACGTCGACGCGATCGCTCAGGCCGCGGCTGCCGGCACCGACCGCCACGGTCATGCCGGGTGTGACGTGATTTACAAGGTTCTCGACCACGGCGAACCGCGCTGCACTGGCAACATCATCGATGACTGCTGGCGACGGAATGCTGAGAGAAATCTCATGGAGCGGCGGCACGACAATGCCTGGGTTGAACGGCAGTTTGATGCCCTTCGACAGCTGTTCCCACGGGTTTGCCGATGCCATGCCGCGAGCGTACAGCGCTGTGCCGACCGAGTCAGCCGGCTGGGTTGGCAACAAGGTGATCGAAGCGACTGACGGGTCGGATCAGCCGGTACGCATCGATCGTTTGCGCGAGTTCAGTCGGGGAGGCGCCGTGCAAGATCACGCCGTCGGCACCGAGATCGAATTGGCGCAGCACCGCGTCGGCGCACTGCTTGGCCGAACCCATGGCGGCGGGTGCAAGCCATTCGTTGGGAATGAGCGTGGCGACGTGTTCGAGTTCGCTCGTTGTGGCCTTGCCGTCGAGCGCACCTCGAAAGCCGGCGACGAATGGGTCGGCGCGGAACCGTTCGAGCACGGCCGGATCCCAGTTGTTCGTACGCACCATGAGATCGCCGTAACCCTGCAGATACGTCGCGAGGCGTCCGACAGTTTTCTTGAGCCGAGTGTCTTGCGGAATCCAATCACCGATGGTCGCGAAGCAACTCCACACGCGTACCTTGGCCGGGTCGCGCCCCGCCTGTTCGGCCGCTTGCTTCACTGCCTGAACGCAGCGCTGCAGGGTTTCGTCGGTGAAGAAGGTGTGCAGGATCACACCATCGAACGCACGACCTGCGAGCGCTAACGAGTGTGGTCCGAACGCGGTCATCATCAACGGAATGTCCTCATCGAACTCCGGATCGAGCGCGAGCACCGGGTACTTTCCGCACGGCCCGTCATGACCAAAGATCACCTCGCCTTTCCACAGTCGACGCATGAGTCCAACGAAGTCCTCCATTTGCGCTGTGGTGATACGCGGCATGCCAAATGCATCGAACAACCTGTCGATGCCGCGGCCGAGCCCAAGTGCGAACCGCCCATTCGTCATGCGGTGCATCGTCGTCGCGTAACTTGCCGTCACGATTGGGTGCCGCGTGTTGTGATTGGTCGCTCCGGTGGCGATCCCCAACCGCTCGGTCACCGCCGCTGCGGCACCGCTGATGGTGACGATCTCTTTGACGTTGAAACGCTCGGACAGAAACATTGACCCGAACCCCATGGCCTCGCCGTCGCGGCATTCTTGGAGAAGGTCGCGCGGCGATTTTGGGGCACCAGCGAGGCCATAGAAGGCGAGTTCGTTCATTTGTGGCTCCGCGCGCTCGTTCACCCGCGGCACCGTATCGAACACGTTCGGTCGCGCCGGTACCCTTCGATCGCATGACCCGCCCTCGCGATGAATGGCCCGTCGGCGGCAGCTACACCTTCGGCGGTCGCCAGGGTCGTATGTCGCCTACCCGTCAACGCGCGTT
>JANLPV010000130.1:0-11828 GCA_031367435.1 Actinomycetes bacterium
CGCGTCTTGTACGACCTCAGCGAATGGAATTTCGAACAGCAAGCCGAGCTTGCCTCCGAGCTTGCCGACGCCGAGATTCCACATGGCTGGGAGGGCGCTGAGCTCGCCGTTCCTGAGGCGTACGAGGCCGCAGCTGACGAGCTGTTGTCAGCGCTCGAAGCTCGTTTGGGTATCACCGGATCGCCCGACGGCGGCGCGATATCGACGCCACCGCGCGAACTCGGTGATGACACCAAGCTCACGGAATTCGACTTGGAAGATTGGGAGGCATTCGAGCGTTCGCTCGTTGCCGATTCGCTTGCCGGTGCCAACATCCCGTTTCGTTGGGAAGGCGATGTCTTGCTGGTGCCCACCGATCTTGAGGGCGATGTCGATGACATCCTCGATGAAGTCGAGAGCGGCAACATCATCCCAATCAACGATGATGATGATGCATCAGCCGACGAGTTGCCGTTCGACACGCTGAACAACTTCTTCCTCGCTGGCGAGCGGCTCAAGCGTGATCCACGCGATGCGCATGGTCTCGAACGGCTGCTCGACGCATTGCAGGTCGCCAATCCTGATCGTCCGCCGCGAGGCGTTGAGTTGGGCGTGTGGCGTCGCTGTTGCCAGCTTGCCGAAGAGCTCGCCGACGCGCTGGTAGTGGGTGCCGAGGGCGACCTCGACGATGCGATGCCTGTGGCACACGACCTCCACGATTTGTTGCGACCACTCATTTAGGTCGCCGCGCCGACCACTAGCGTTGCCGTCATGCTGCTGGCTGAACTCGAGGTATGGCACTCGCGTTCCGACACACCCACGCGCAGGATTGCGCTAGGTCATCTTGTGTTGCCGGTCGAGCCAGCGCCTGGGTTTGGCGGCTTACTGCTGGGTGCAGTTGTGGCGGCTCACTTGAGCGATGTCGACCCAGATCTCGTCGCCGATGTCCATCGTTTGCTCGCGCAGATCGAGCGGGGCGATCGTGTCGTGCAGCCGCGGCTACGTCATCGGTTTCAGGTGGATCGACATGGTCTTGGCGTGAGTCGGCATCGCATGCAAGGCGAAGGTGACAATGTGCACTTCAGCTTCGACACCAATGGCAGCGGTCTAGCCCAGGTGTTGGGCGCGGTGTATTCGATCGAGCGGCTCGAGCTGTCGGCGCGTCATGCACTCATACCCGTGATCAACAAGGCAATGCGTTGGCGCGGTCCGGTTGGACCCTCGTTCATCGCCCATCTTGCGGGCACGGCGGCCTCGTCACTCGCGGCGATGGCCGACCCGCGCGCATGGGCGCTCGAACACCTTGGCTTCCCGCTCGGCACCTCCAAGGTCACCAAGAAGGATGTCATGGTTCGCTATCGCGGTCAGCTCCGCGCGGTGCATCCCGATCACGGTGGCGACGAAGCTGATGCAGGGCAAGCCATCATCGATCTTGCTGAGGCCCGAAAAATTCTTCTCTCGTGAAGTCCTCGAGATCGTTGAAGGGCCTTCTGATCTTCCATGGTGCTGGCAGCGATCGCGATCACTCGTCGCTTGTGCAACTCGAGCGCACACTCGCTCCTCTACCCGTTCGCCGCGCAACCTTTCCGTATCGTCTGGCTGGAAAGCGGCCGCCGGATCGAGCCCCGGTGCTGCTCGAAGCGGTACGACGTGAGGCCGCGGACTTCGCAATGCAACGAGGCGGTACGACGCGAACCCTAATGCTGGGTGGCCGGTCGATGGGCGGTCGAATGTGTTCAATGGCCGTGGCCGGTGGCGACGAGATCGGCAGAGCCCTTCCCGCGGCGGGACTCGTGTTGATCTCGTATCCGCTCCATCCGCCAGGCAAGCCGGACAAGCTGCGCGTCGAGCATCTCGCCCGGATTCGCGTGCCGTGCCTGTTCATTCACGGCACGCGCGATGCGTTCGGCAGTCCCGACGAACTACAGCAATGGACGGCGAGCATTCCAGCAGAGGTGACGCACGTGTGGATGCAGGGCAAGGGCCATGATCTGAAGGGCTGCGACATCGACATTGCCGCCGCAGTGCATGAGTGGTTACAACTCCATCGTGAGCGCAGCGGGCACGCCTAGGTGTACTCGGCCGAGCCGCCCATCGGTTCGGGATTGAGCTCGTCGAGATCGCGGTGCGCCGTCTCGGGGTAGCGAACAAAGATGGTGATGACCGCGACGAGCTGACCAGATGCCATGAGGGCCATGGCCGCGCCATACGACCAACCATGATCGAGCAGTTGGCCCGTGATGAGGATGCCGATCGATCCGCCCACCAGCGCTGCTGCTGTGATGAGTCCGGCCGCCCGTCCACGGTTGCCGGTGGGGAACATCTCCGTGCGATACACGGCGAATGCCGGATACGCGATGCCTCCCAAGAATCCGGCGCCGAATGCGCCCAGCCACAGGCCTGCGCCCGCGACGCTGAACGACCAGATCAACAACGCGCTACTGAGCGGGACGGCGACGACCAGCAATCGCCTGCGTCCATGCACGTCGGCGATTCGACCACCGATCACGAAGCCAAGAGCCGCCGGTGTCGCGGTGGCGAGGGTGAACGCGCTGATCGCCCCGGCGGAAAAGCCGCGCACGTCGTCGAGATAGCGGTTCTGGAAGAACGATGCCGGAGCGACGAACAAGTTGGCGAAGAACGACACGATAGCGATTTGCGCAAAGCGATCGAGTCGCAAGGGCGGGGCCGTTCGGTGCGGCAGCTCGAAGCGCCGTGTCTCGGGCAGGCGGCGACGTAGGTCGTAGGCAACGACCAACCAGATCAACCCGAGCAGATAGATCAGCCGCCAGCCCGATCGACCGAGATCGGCGAGGGGCAGGCCCATGACGGCAACTCCGGCACCCAGACCGCTCGCCATGGCCAGCACGCTGATTGCGTACGCGCGACTGTTGCGTGGCATTTCCTCTGCCGCGGCGACGGCCACGAGGAGATCGAGCGCAAGTCCCATCGGGCGACCCACCGACTGCGTCGCGACAAGCAGCGCGAAGTTTGGGGCGAGCGCGCCAAGGGCTGCGAACAGTGGCGACAACCATGCCGCAAAGACGATCATGCGACGACGGCCGACGCGATCGGCCATGAACGCGATCGGCAACGCAAACACGATGCCGATTCGAACGACCACGCCCCCAACGCCTTGACCAAACTTGTCGATACCGAAGTCCTTCGCCGCGAAGTTGGCGGTCTGGGTGAACAGCGTGTTCGCGAACGCAGCGCTCATGCTCGCCGCGGCCAGCAGGCCGAGCAGCATTGCTTGGCGTGGATCGAGCCGATCGGGCGGGGCCCACCACGGCTGCGCGCCGTACGCGCTGACAATGCCTCGCCGTGACATGGTGCGTCGCACCGGAAGCGCGAACAGCCAACCGAACCATGGGATGGCGAGTCGGTAGTGCGTGGTCTCACGGATCACGTCCGCGCCACTCAAGGCGTCAGTTTCGGGTGCGACCGTTCGCACGTAGTGGCTGAACGGTCCCTCGACCTGCGTGAACGTCAGCGCAGACGCACCGACGTCGTCCGAGGCGTTGTCGCTGACGACATCCTTGACGAAATCGTCGCGTGGGCGCATGAGACGAATGCGGTTTGCTTCGGTGTCGGGAAGTTCACGAACGACGCGCTGACTCCCGACCACAACGGGAGCATACTAATTGCCATGGATCCCCAAGCAGAGCAGATTGTGGTGCGCAGCCGGGTCCGACTGAGCGGTGAGGTCACGGTGCCGGGCGCCAAGAACTCCGTGCTCAAGCTGATGGCTGCAACGTTGCTGGCCGACGGGGTCACCACTCTCACGAACGTCCCGAACATTGCCGACGTGGCGATCATGGGCGATTTGCTCAACGCGATTGGCGTGTCATCGGCGCACCACCCCAACGACTCCGGTACCCTCGTGCTCACTCATCACGGAGCGATCACGCCGGTTGCTCCGTATGAATTGGTCGAGCGAATCAGAGCGTCGATCAATGTGCTTGGCCCATTGCTGACGCGTTATGGCACCGTGCGTTTGTCGCTGCCTGGTGGTGACGATTTCGGCAGTCGCCCCATCGATATGCACGTCGCCGGGCTTGAGGCAATGGGTGCAACGTTCGAATTGCACCATGGCTATCTCGATGCGCGAGCCGATCGGCTGCAGGGCGCAAAGATCACGTTCGAGTTCCCGAGCGTGGGTGCGACGGAGAACCTTCTCACCGCGGCGGTGCTCGCGAAGGGCACAACGATCATCGACAACGCCGCGCGCGAACCAGAGATTGGTGATCTGTGTCATTTTCTCGTGGCAATGGGCGCTGACATCGAGGGCATCGGTTCGTCAACGCTCGTGATCCATGGTGTCGAGCGCGACAGTTTGCGGCCTGTGACTCACGAGGTCGTGCCCGACCGCATTCAGGCGGCCACCTATATTGCCGCGGCGGCTGTTACGGGTGGCGAGATCACGCTGCGCAACGCGCGTACCGAACACATGGAAATGCTCCTTCGCCGCTTCGTCGATATGGGCATCGAGATCACGCCGCAGACCAATGGGATGGCCATCTGGGCACCCGAGCGATTGCGTTCGGTTGATGTTGCGACACTGCCCTATCCCGGCATTGCCACCGACTACAAGCCGCTCATCGTGACGATGTTGTCTGTCGCTGACGGCGTAGGCATCGTCACCGAGAACCTATATCCGGGTCGATTCCGCTATGTCGAGGAACTCCTCCGTCTCGGCGCAGACATCAGCACCGACGGACATCACGCCGTCGTACGCGGAGTGCCTCACCTCTCGGGTGCGCCGGTGAGGGCCCCTGACATTCGCGCTGGTGCGGCGCTCGTGGTTGCCGGTCTGGCCGCCGACGGTGAGACGATCGTGAGCGGCGTGAGTCACATCGACCGCGGCTATGACGACCTCGTTGGGCGCCTGGCCGGCCTCGGTGCCGACATCATTCGTCGCTGATCGGCGACCGATTCTGCGCGGGTGGCTCATGCTCGAGCGCCGAGGCGCGTCGCTTGGCCAGCCAGAGCAGACCAACAATCACCAACAGTGGCCCCGCAACAATGAGACCTTCGTCCCAGCCGCCCTGATGAGCGAGCAGTGCCTCGATCACGTAGGCCCGCATCAGCCGACCTGCGCAATGCCAAGGGTCACAGCGGGAATGAGGAGGGCTGCGCGAATTGTTGTCACGAGCAGCAAATCTAGCGACGACCGTGCTTCAATGGAGCGCGTCCAGTCAGAGGTGACACCACATGCGCGCCCAAGTCGAAGAATGTATTGAGATCATTAGGCCTGCCCTGCAGGCCGATGGCGGCGATATCGAACTGAAAGATGTCGATGAGACCACTGGCGTGGTGTCGGTGACCCTCGTTGGCGCGTGCGGTACCTGTCCGGCCAGCACGCAAACGCTCAAGGCCGGAATCGAGCGGATCATGCGCGATCGGGTCGATGGCGTCACTGAGGTCGTGGCGGTCTGATTTCGTGGCTCGTCACAACCGACCTGTCGAGGAGTTGTTTGGCGCGGCGTGCGCAGGCGACCGCGGCGCGCTTGCCCGTCTGCTGTCGCTGATCGAACGCGGCGATGACGAAGCACGCGTCATCGGCCGACTGTCGTACCCGCTTGGTGGGCACGCCTACACCGTTGGTCTCACCGGTGCCCCCGGCGCAGGAAAGAGCACGTTGACGTCGGCGACCATCGGTCATCTGCGGTCACTCCAACTCGAGGTGGCCGTGTTGGCCATCGACCCTTCCTCGCCGTTTACTGGTGGGGCCATCCTGGGCGATCGTGTACGCATGCAAGACCATGCCACCGACCCGGGTGTGTTCATCCGTTCCATGGCCACTCGCGGGCATCTCGGCGGGTTGTCGTTATCAACGCCGGAAGCGATCCGGCTGCTCGACGCGGTCGGGCGTGAGTGGATTCTCGTCGAGACCGTTGGTGTTGGTCAGGTCGAGGTCGAGATCGCTGGCAAGGCAGACACCACTGTCGTTGTGGTGAACCCCGGCTGGGGTGACTCAGTGCAGGCGAACAAGGCTGGCCTTATGGAGATCGCCGACATCTTTGTGATCAACAAGGCCGACCGCAAAGGAGTCGCTGAAACGCGACGCGATCTCGAGCAGATGCTCGAGTTGTCCGATCTCGCTCACGAGGATTGGCGCCCTCCCATTCTCGACACGGTCGGTACCACGGCTCAGGGCGTACCCGAGCTGTGGCATGCCGTTGTCGACCATCGCCAGTTCATTACCGACCATGGCGTGTTGTCGCAGCGTCGCGATTTCCGACTACGCGAAGAGCTGCGCGACATCGTTGCTCGCCGACTTCATCAGCGTGCGCGCGAGTTGTGTGGCGGTGAGCGATGGGACGCCTTGCAGGATGACGTCTTGCATCGCCAGCTCGACCCATGGGGTGCCGCCGACGCAATGCTCGCCGGCCTCGCCTAACACAGCACAGTTCGTGGCGGTGCCGACCGTGGGTACTCAGTAGGTTGGACGCATGGAACCCACGAATGAACCGCCGTCCGCGCTGGTGCTTCTCGAGCGGCGCGCCGACGGCGTTGCCGTTGTCACGCTGAACAATCCCAAGGTGAACTCGCTGTCACAGGAGTTGTTGACGCAACTCTTTGAGGTCGCTCAAGAGCTCACCACGAATCCGCCTGGCGCCGTTGTGATCACAGGTGGAGAGCGCATTTTCGCGGCGGGGGCCGACATCAGCCAGTTCGGCGGGCCGGCAGAATCGGTCGCGATAACCGCTGGATTCCATCGTGCACTCGATGCGGTGGCTGCCATCCCGAGATTCGTGATTGCGGCGGTAAGTGGCTACGCACTTGGTGGCGGCTGCGAGCTTGCGCTCGCATGTGACTACCGAATCGTGAGCGAGCGGGCGGTATTCGGTCAGCCTGAAATTCTGCTTGGCATCATTCCCGGTGGAGGTGGCACCCAACGACTGGCGCGCACCGTCGGTACGAGCCGCGCGAAGGAGATGTGTCTCACCGGACGTCAGGTGAGAGCCGACGAGGCCCTGCGCATTGGACTCGCAGACGAGGTCGTCGCGGGCGAGCAACTTCTCGAGCGCTGTCTGTTGCTTGCGACAGAGATCGCCCTCGGCGCGCACCTCGCGCAGGCCATCGCAAAGCGCACGATCGATGACGGCTTTTCGCTCCCGTTGGCCGACGGTCTGCAGTTGGAGCAACGTGCGTTTGCGAAAATATTCGAGAGCGACGACAGTCGAATCGGTGTGCAGAGCTTCTTGACGAACGGTCCGGGCAAAGCAACGTTTACCGGGCGCTAGATGCCAGAATGCATGACGTGCGGCGACAGGTTGATCACATCGCAGAAACGGTGACGGCCGTTTCCAGCGAGGGCGGTATAGCCGTTGCCTATTCGCACGACGATTCGGGCATCTCCGCTTTCTCGGTGTTCTTGCTTGTTGTTTCGGCGCTCATTTTCAGTACGGGCGCCTTGTTCGTTCGTGGTCTCGACGATCCGCATGCGTGGACCACGGTGTTCTGGCGGTCAACGTCAGCGTGCGTCAGTCTGCTGATCTTGATCGTGTGGCGAGAGCGCCGGAATTCGTTTCGGGTAATCGTGTCGATGGGTAAGCCCGGATGGGTCGTGGCTGCAGCGTTTACGGGTGCCTCCATCGGTATGGTCGTTGCACTGTCGCGTACCACCGTTGCAATTGTGTTGGTGATCTTCGCGCTCAGCCCGCTGGCCGCCGCGATTCTTGCGTGGATCCTCATTGGTGAGCAGGTGCGCAGTTACACCTGGATCGCGATCGGTGTCACCGTGGCGGGCGTTGGTTACATGGTGTCGGGGTCGAGCGCGAGCGGGTCGCTCACAGGTGCAGCGATCGCGCTCGTCATTCCGCTCTCGTTCGGCTTGGGCACGGTGATGATCCGACGTCACGCCGAGGTTGCAATGGCGCCGGCGATGCTGCTCGCGATGGTAATCAGCGCGTTGATCGCGCTGCCGTTCGCGCATCCGTTCGACGTGTCGAGGCACGACCTGTTGCTGCTGCTCACGTTCGGGTTTGCTCAACTCGGCGTTGGCTTGGCCATCTTTGCGGTTGGCGCTGCTCGCGCCCCAGCGAGCGATGTTGCGCTGCTCTCTATGCTCGAGCCGATCATGGGCCCGATCTGGGTGTGGCTGTTCATGAACGAGTACCCAGGTGTTCCTGCGTTGATCGGTGGGGCGACGGTGTTCGTTGCATTGGCGGTGCACACGCTGTATGTGGCGTCGGTGTCACCGCCCCCATCAGTGTCCGCGACAATCGCATCAACTGCCGAATGAGGGCGTGAATATGGCGTACGTACCGCTCAGGTAGTGAGAATGTCGTTCAACCGCTTCGCGATTGCCCAGGCACTGTCGGACCAATTCGACACCACGGTTTGGGTTATGTCGAGTTCGGGATCGTGCCAGCTTCGAAACGAGACGCCTGCGTCATACCCTTCCAACTTCACCGCCGCCCGCGAGTCGTGGAGCCAAAAGCCGAGGCCGTAGCCCAGCTTTTCGCTCGTGGCGTAGCTCCGCGGTCGAACCATGGCGGCCACGGTGGATGGCGACACGATTTGTCCGGCGAAAAATGCGGTCCACAGCGCGCGGATGTCTGCCACGGTGGAGTAGGCACCTCCGTCACCGCTACCGCGCACGGGGAGGTGGAGTGAATTGTTGCGGAGTCCGTCGGGCAGTAAGTAACCCACCGCAGCCCTGCCGGGAAGCTCGTCGGAACGAAGAAAGCTCGTCGAGGTCATGCCCGCGCGTCGACAGACTCGCTGATCAACGAGGTCTGCAAACGCGCGGCCGCTAGCGCGTTCTGCCAGCAGCGCCAGAATGACGTAGCCGCTGTTGTTATACGAGAACGTCTCGTCTGGGGCAGCTTTTGCCTGGCGACCCTCGAGCATCGGGAGATACGCCTCGACGTTGTCGAGACGATGCACAGGCACCGTCATCAAGTAATCGGAAAAGGCAAATCCTTCGTCCTCGTCGATGTAATCTCCGACACCTGATCGATGGGTGAGGAGATGCTCGACGGTGACCTCATTGGACACGAGAGCGAGATCCGTGCCGAGCAGCGACCGAGCGGTGGTCGACAGGCTGAGCACACCGTCTTCGATGAGGCTCATCACCGTCAGCGCCGTGAGACCCTTGGTTCCACTCGCGATGCCGAACTGGGTCTGGACAGTGTTCGCGACGTTGAGGCCGCGGTGTGCCAGACCGTATGCGCGCTCGAACTCGATCGTGTCGCCGCGGTCAACACGCACGACACCCGCGAACGACGTGTCGGCGGCAAGTTGATCGATCTCAAGAGCGAAGTCGTGCATCAGCACACGGTACAATGAGGACGCAACGTCGTTAGTTGGCCCAGGCAATGCAGCGAAGCTCGAATGGGTTCACGAGCAACGCGTTGTGCGGCAGCACGCGCGCGGTGAGGCCGTACGCTCCCGAACGGCCAACGACGTAGTCGCCCGACCAGATGTTGTCGGCGTTGCGGTTGAGCACAGCGTGCTGCGCTCCATCGAGCAGCGTGCCTTCACTGTCGATCGGTCCGTGCAGCAACTGCACCACTACGTCGTCGGGCGACAGGCCACCGAGATCGACGCTCACCTCGGCGTGGCGGGATTCGCCCTCGTGGCCTTCTGTGGTATCGGTGTTGAGTTCTGTGATCTGAACCTGCGGCCAATGCGCACGTAGGTGTTGCTTCCATGCGGCGAGCGATCGCGCCAAGCGCGCATCGTCATTGTTCAGTTGGGTGGCGCCACGGGCGGCCGGCTCATACAAATGGCTCACGTAGTCGCGGACCATACGCGACGCGGTGATCTTGGGTCCCAGCGATGCCCAGTTGTGCAGCATGCGGTCGACCCAGCCCTTGGGCACACCGCGGTGATCGCCCGAGGTCTCATAGAACAGTGGCACGATCTCCTGCTCGAGAAGCCCGAAGAGGTTCATCGCTTCGCGCTGGTCGCGGCGGGCGGGGTCGGGGTCGTCGTCAACCGACACGATGTCCCAACCGTTCTCGCCATCGCTCCATTCGTCCCACCAGCCATCTCGGATGCTGCAGTTAAGAGCGCCGTTCAGCGCTGCCTTCATGCCGCTGGTACCGCATGCCTCTTGTGGGCGCAACGGATTGTTCAGCCATACATCGCAGCCGTGATACATCGTGCGCGCCACGGCGATGTCGTAGTCGGCCAAGAACACGAACCGATGATGCACATCGAACTCGCGAGCAAACAGTTCGATCGCCTGGATCATTGCTTTGCCGGGCTGATCTGCGGGATGCGATTTTCCGGCGAACACGAATTGCACGGGACGTTCGGGGTCGAGCAGCAGTCGGCGAAGACGGTCGGGTTGCGAGAGCAGCAATGTGGCGCGCTTGTAGGTGGCGAACCGACGCGCAAAACCAATCGTGAGCACGTTCGGATCGAGAATGTCGTCGCCCATGCGGGCACGTACGTAGGTGACCAATCGTGAACGGCCTGCAGCGCGGGCGGCCCACACGTCGTCGTGCGACATGCTGTAGGCGCGAGCCCATGCTTCATCGTCGGCGCCATCCCACACGCCGTGCACACCGTGGCGAAGGAGTTGATCGATCTCCGGCGACACCCAACTGTGCGCGTGCACACCATTGGTGATGTGCCCAATGGGCACTTCGTCGACGGGCACATCGGGCCACACACCGTTGAACATCTGTCTGCTGACGGCGCCGTGCAGCGCCGCGACGCCGTTCGCGCGAGCCGCCAACTTGAGACCCATCACGGCCATGTTGAAGCGGTGCTCCTCGGGTTCGTCAGCGCGGCTGCCGATGGTCATCAGCTGCTCGAAGGTGATCCCGAGTTCGGGTGCCATAGCGCCGAAGTACTTCTTGATCAGCTCGGCCGGAAAGCGGTCGATGCCAGCTGGTACGGGCGTGTGCGTTGTGAATACACCACCCGAGCGAGACGCTTCGACAGCTTCATCGAACGACAGACCGTGCGCGACGAATTCGCGGATTCGCTCCAACGCGAGGAAGCCAGCGTGGCCCTCATTGGTGTGGAAGACCTGTGGTGCCAGACCAAGCGCACGCAGCGCGCGAACACCTGTAATGCCCAGCACCATTTCCTGGCGCAGCCGATGTTCGACGTCGCCGCCGTACAACCGGTCGGTGACTCCGGGTGCGTCGAGGAGATAGAGCGGGATACGGCCGACGTCGGCGCGCCAGATGCCGACAGAGACCGTCTCACCGGCGAGATCGATGGTGACCTGTAGGTCGGTATGGGTGAGCGCCATACCCGCTGGCTCGAGTGGAGGGAAGCGTTCTTGTTGCCAGCCATCGGCATCGAGACTTTGCCGGAAATAGCCCTCGCCGTAGAGCAACCCGATGCCGACCAGCGGAATGCCGAGGTCGGAGGAAGCCTTGAGGTGATCGCCGGCCAAAATGCCGAGCCCGCCGCTGTACTGCGGAACTGCTTCGCTGATGCCGAACTCCGGTGAGAAGTACGCAACGAGGTTGAGCGGTGATTCGCCCTTGGTCTGGAACCACCGCGGTGACGAGATGGCCGCATCGAGACGAACCACTGCATCGGCGACGGCTTTGACCACACTTGGATCGGTGGCGAGATCGCTCCACGTCTCAGGCGTGATCCGGGCGAGCATCACGAGCGGCTGGTGGTGGGACTCCTCCCACGCCAGCGGATGCAGACTCGCAAACAGTTGGCGCAGTTCGCGGTCCCAACACCAGTGGAGGTTGTTGGCGAGGCGATGCAGACCGGACAGCACTTCGGGTACGGCGGGGTCGACCCGGAACTGTCGGACGCTGCGCATGTCAGTCGAGAGTAGTGCCCCGCGCCTTCGACGAAAACGCCGATGTGTAGACGCCGATCGTTGTTGCTGCGATCGCGTCCCAGGTGTAGAG
>JANLPV010000157.1:0-41507 GCA_031367435.1 Actinomycetes bacterium
GATTGCCAAACGGATCAACATCGACCTTGCCCCGGTGTACATCGACTTCATCGCATCGGAACCCGCGTCGCCGACGCCACCGACGCGGGTCCCTCCGCCCAACCTCGGCAGCGGTCCCCCGCACGTGTCGTACACCGTGCAATGGATCTTCTTTTCGATGTGCGCGATTGCTGGCTGGGTCTTCGCGATTCGCCGGTCCGCGAAAACCCGTCGCCAGTTGCTGGCAACGACTACCGATGAGCCTCAAGTAACGCCATCCGCTTGAACTGCTCGATCACATTCGGACTCTCGTGCTTCGCGTCGAGCGACCGATACACAGTGTCGACATTCACGCTGATGCGGCCGAACTCGCCCCACGCCGCAAAGCCGTTCAGCGAGATATCTCGGGCCGCCTCCCACGCGTCCATGCCCGCGTGGAACCGCTCCGTGGCCTCGTTCTGCACGTAGGCGAGGTAGTCACGCACTCGTACTATTCCAGCCTTGTCGGTAAGCGGTCCATGACCGGGCACCACCGTCTCGATATCCATTCCCAACATGAGATCGCAGGCGTCGATCCAATTGCTGACCGGTCCGGCCCACACGATTGGGGTGCCATCGATGAACAAGATGTCGCCGGTGTAGACGGTCTGAGCGTCAGGTACGTACGCGATGACATCACCTGCGGTGTGCGCCGGGCCGACCTCGATGAGTTCGATCAAACGGCCGCCGACTTCGATGTCGAGGCGACCTGCAAACGTTCGTGTTGGCAGCGTCTGTTGTATGCCATCGAATTCGAATGATCCGAAGAACCCGCGAAACAAATCGCCAAGCTCACCGGGTGCTGCGTTGAGCGCGGCGAGCATGGAGGGGGGCACCTCGGCCATCTCATGCGCTGCCTTCTCGCTGGCGATGATCTCCGCCCCACCAACCAGTTCGTTTCCGTAACAGTGATCGCCGTTTGCGTGGGTGTTCACCACAGTGCCAATGGGCGCTGCACCGACGGCGAATGCCATCGAGTCGAGCATCTCACCGGTGAGCTTGAGATCGAACAGGGTGTCGATGAGGAGCGACACTCCATCGCCCACCACAAGACCGGCGTTACTCCATCCCCAACCACCATCGGGTTGCAGGTATGCGAAGCACCCGTCGCCAAGTTCGTGCAAACCCTTTGAATATGCCATCCCGCAACTATGCCATCTGCCGATGACACCGTGAGGCCCAAGCAGTTGATGCAACGCCACCGAGAGGATCGAAGTTCACCTACAGTCGACTCATGGAAACACGACGCCTCGGCCGGACCGAACACCGCAGCAGCGTTGCTGTGTTGGGAGGTGCAACGTTCTGGAAGGCAACGCCCGAGCAGGCTGACGAGGCATTGCATCTTGCTGTCAGCCGAGGCGTGAATCACATCGACATCGCGCCGTCATACGGTGCTGCCGAAGACGTCGCCGGACCAACTATCGGCGAGCTCCGTGATCGGCTGTTCATCGGTGAAAAGACCAGCCGAAGCAACCCGTCGGGCGTGCGCGCGCAGCTTGAGACCTCGCTCGGCAAACTGGGGTGCTCGTCGTTCGACCTGTACCAAGCACATGGTGTCACGTCGCTCGACGTGCTCGATACACGCGTCGCGGCCATCGAAGCCATGCTGGCGATGCGCGACGAAGGCCTCTTTCGTTTCGTTGGTATCACCGGCCACGACCTCGGCGCACCACGCGCGCACCTCGAAGCGCTCCGGCGGTGGGACCTCGACACCGTGATGTTCCCCATCTACCCCCGCGTGTACGCCGACCCCATGTATCGCGCCGACGTGCTCGCGCTCCTCGCCGAATGTGCGCTACGCGATGTCGGGGTGATGGTCATCAAGGCCGCCGCCAAGCAACCATGGGGCGATAAGACGCCAACACACTGGACCTGGTACGAGCCGCAGACCTCAGTAGATGGCATTCGCAACGGCATTCGGTTCGCGCTCTCACACCCTGGCGTGCACGCCTTCTGTACACCAGGTGATCTTGCCCTGCTGCCCGATGTCCTCGACGCCGCAGAGTCGTTCGTTCCCTACACCGTCGACGAACGCGCCGCGGCGGTCGCAGCATCGGCCGACGATCCGATTATTTTCCCGCTCGCCGTGCACGCTCGGAGTTAGCGCACTGCGAGATACCACGCTCGGAATCTCCCTTTTTCGACCACCCGCGAGGTGGTTCTAGACTCCCGCTCATGCGACAGCTCGGCGGTATCGATGTCAGCTTCTTGAACATGGAGACACCGACCACGTTCGGGCATGTGTCGTCCCTGAACTTGTACGACCCCACTGGCGCACCTGGCGGAGCAGGGCTCGAAGCGACCAAACAGATCATCCTCGAACGCATCGACCAACTCGCGCCATTTCGGCGACGGCTCGTGGAGGTGCCGCTCGGCCTCGACCTGCCGTACTGGGTCGAGGACCCCGAGTTCGACATCGACTTTCATGTACGCCACCACGCGGTACCGCCGCCCGGCAACCCCCAACAGCTGGCCGAGGTCGTCAGCCGCATCGTGGCCCGACCCCTCGACCGCGGTCGCCCGTTGTGGGAGCTCTACGTCATCGAGGGCGTCGACAACGGCAAGCTCATCGCCCAGCTGACGAAGGTGCACCACGCTGCCATCGACGGCGCTGCAGGCGCATCGATGCTGGCCGCAATCCTCGACCCAAGTCGCGAGTATCGGCCGACCGGCGTCATCGCTCCGTGGACACCGGGCGAGATTCCGTCCGACGAAGAACTGCTTCGCATGACCCTGATGGAATACGTGCGCCGACCCGAAAAGATGATCCGCCTTTCCGTGCGCAGCATCCGCGAATTGGCAGCCTCCACGCAGAGCGGCGGGCTGCGTGCCCTTGCCGATCTCATCGCTCAACCAATGCCCGGTTGGTTTGGGCGCGCCATGCGCGAACGGCTCCGCGGACACAGCGCAGAGACCGATCACCCACCGGCGCTTCCGCCCACTCAGGCACCGCGCACACCATGGAATCACCCAATTACTCGACACCGCCGGTTCGCGAACACCACCATTTCGCTCGACGAGGCCAAGCGCGTGCGTCGCCAATTTGGTTGCACATTCAACGATGTGGTGATGGCCCTCTGCTCGGGAGCGTTACGCCGCTATCTGATTCTTCACGACTGTCTGCCTGATGACCCGCTGATCGCGATGGTGCCGGTGAGCGTGCGCAGCGGCAACGAAGGTGATGCGTATCAGAACCGCGTATCTGCCTTACTTGCCGACCTCGCCACCAACGAGACTGATCCCGTGGCACGTGTGCATCGCGTGCAGGAATCGATGACCGCGGCCAAACACAGCTTCGCGGCAATCCCGGCTGAGACGTTGCAGGACTTCACACAGTTTGCTCCGCCCGCAATTGCTGCTCGCGCAATGCGGATGTACAGCCGGCTGCGCATTGCCGACCGGATGAATCCTCCGTTCAATCTCATCATCAGCAACGTGCCCGGGCCGAACTATCCGCTCTACATGGCAGGAGCCGAGCTCAAACATTTCTACCCTGTGTCTGCGCTTGCCGACGGCCAAGGCCTGAACGTGACGGTGCAGAGCTACAACGGCAACCTCGATTTCGGATTCATCGCCTGTCGCGATCTTGTACCCGATCTCTGGATCATGGTCGACCTGCTCCACGAGGCAATGGACGAACTGCTCGCGTGCTGCGCGCCACTTGACGCTGAACCAACAATCGCAGCGCCAGCCAGGGCAGCGATCAAGGCAACGCCGACCAAGGCTGCGACCAAGGCAAAAACAACCAAGAAGGCAACAAGTAACAAGCCCGCGAGCAAGAAGTCCGCGGGCAAGGCGTCGGCCGTTACGAAGAAGAAATAGTCGCGGCGAGCTTCTCGGCCACCATCACCGCCGGCAGGTGTGTATTCGCCCGCGGCAGATCTGGAAAAATGCTCGCGTCACACACACGTAGGCCCTGATAGCCGTGAACTGCGCAGTCGAGATCGACGACTGCAGATTCGTTGGCTCGTGGACCCATTCGACAACTCGAGCTTGCGTGCACATAGTCGCTGACGTTGCTCACCATCCACCGATCGAACGCTGCGTCATCTTCGGGCAATGCCGCGAGTTGCGTGCCAATGCCATCGATGTACACGGCCGACGTCGCACGCCGAAACGGCGCGGTCTCTACGAGCGCCGCCATGTGTCGAACCACCTCGCGAAGATGGCCGCGGTCTCGTTCATCGTCGAGCATGTTGAATCGCACGATCGGATCGACTTGTGCATCGTTGCTCCTCAGCGAGATTGACCCTTCGGAGTGCACCGACATGACCGCACCCATGAGGAGCCCGAGGCCTTCGGACTGAGGCGACGAATCGAGATGGTTGACCGGCAGCATCTGCAGATCGGCGTCGCCATCAGACGATGACCACCGGAGCAAGGTTGCAAGTGGGAGATCGTGAGGCGACCCCTGGCTCTGCTCATGCAGTCGCAGGGTCACACTGGCCGAAGCGTGGTCTTTCAGCCCCCGCCCAACTCCTGGGAGAGTCACACCGCTACGCAACAGCAACGCAGGCGAATGAATCGCTCCGGCGCTCACGATTACCTCAGCCGCCTCGATCTCTTCTCCGTCCGCCAACCGCACACCGACAGCACACGCCCCATCAAAGAGAACGCAATCAACCAACGCGTCGCCTCGCACGATCAAGTTGTCGCGATCACGCGCCGTTTCCAGGTACGAGTCGTTCACCGAAACCCGCCTGCCGTTGGCGCGCGTGAGCCACGCTGGACCCACGCCGAGTGCGCCCGGCTGCAGGTAATTGGCGCAATAGCCATGACCCAAAGACTGCGCGGCCTCGACGAGGCAGTGATCAACGACACCCCATTCATCCTGTGACGGCTGAGTCAATCCCGAAGCCAACGAACGAAAGATCGGTGCCACGTCGTTCCATGACCAACCCTGGCAACCAAGGTCACGTTGCCAGTGGTCGTAGTCGTCAGCGATGCCCCACATTCCGATCATTGCGTTGACAGCTGACGATCCGCCCACACCGCGCCCACGTTGATACACGCGCTCGGACGCTGCGTGCGTGTGCTGCGCGAGAAGGTTTGGGAACGTTCGGCCCGGTTCGGCGAGGGCGTCGAAAAACGAATCGCCCGCAATGGATGGTGGGGTCTGCGCACTGCGATGGTCGGGCCCAGCCTCCAGCAGCAGCACATGATGCTGCGGCACCTGCGACAGACGCGATGCCAGAACGGCGCCCGCGGACCCGGCACCGATGATCACCGTGTCGTAGCGCATCGACCTACGTCGATGCCTGTGCGGCCTGCGATTCGCTCCAACGTCGATATACGTCGGCGAACATCTGCGGTGATGGCAGCATCAACAATGATGCACCACCGTCGACACAGAGAGTTTGCCCAGTGATGAAGCTGCCAGCGGGTCCGCAGAGAAACAGGGCCGCCCGGGCAATATCTTCGCTCGAACCCATCCGACCAAGTGGAGTCACTTCGCGCAACGCCTGAATCGCTGGTTCGACTTTGAAAATTCGTTCTGTCATCGGTGTCTCGATCAATGACGCGGCCACCGTATTGAAGCGCACGTGCTGATCGCCGTACTCCACTGCGGCGATTTTCGTTGCATACTCCACGCCCGCCTTGGCGCTCGCGTACGCGGCGAGTCCGCGAGAAGGATTCTGAGCTGTGAGCGAACTGATCGAAAGAAACGCCCCTCCCCCGGCCGCACCGATGGCGTTGCCGAGATGGCGCATGCAATACAGCGCTCCGCTGAGTTGCACCGCAAGCATCGCGTCGAGTTTCACCGGAGTGAGATCAGCAATTGCCGTGCTCTGCTCATAACCAGCGCAGTTCACGGCGATGGTGATCTTTCCGTACGCCCCAATGCCGGCTTGCACAAGCCCCTGCACCTGATCGTCGTCGGTGATATCGCAATCAACACCGAGACCCCCAATTGATGCGGCTACTTCCTTCACAAGGTCGATTCGTCGGGCAGCGACGACAACGTGTGCGCCCTCCGCTGCGAAGAGCCGCGAGATGGCCTCACCGAAGCCACTGTGACCACCAACGACTACTGCGACCTGTCCATCGAGTGTTCCCATGCAACGTAATCTAGGTCGACCGCTGGGTCTCCTTGGGTAGTCCAGCGAGATGAGCATGGTCGTTGTATCGAATGAGCCTCCAACGACCGGGCTTCACCACGTGCATCTCTGTCATCGACGTGTTCAGGGTATTGATCTCGAACACGCCGAGCTGCGCCGTTCGGAGCGCTTGGCGAAGTGCAGCATCGATGACTCCACCATGACACGCGACCACGATGGTGCGGTCCTCGTAACGTCGCATGGTCTGCGAGATTGCCTCACCCACGCGTAGATGAAACGCAGCGATGGTCTCTCCTCCCGGAAAGCCATTGTGGAACGGGTCACTCTCCCAATCGTGCTCGCCAAAGCGTTCAACGTATTCGTCGAAGGTGATGCCGTCGCAATCAACCCCCGGATCATGCTCGCCGAAACCATCGACGATCTCAATTTCGAGATTGCCGAGGGCCGGGGCGATGATCTCTGCCGTCTCGCGAGCCCGCGCGAACTGACTGCTGATCAGCACATCAGCGGAGATCTCGCCGGTGTCCGACAGGCGATCACGGAGGCGTTCGGATTGAACTCGGCCCAGCGGCGACAATCCCGAACATGTTCGGAAGCCACCGATGCGACGGGCAACGGAGGTGTTCGATTCGCCGTGGCGAATGAGTATCAAACGGGTCACAGATCCACAGAATACGCGCCACGGTCGGCCGTTGTTTCGAATGTCGGCGAATCGCTGACTTTTCGTTCAAACGCACGGCTCCGAAGTCGTATTGCACCTAGGGTCAATAGGCAACTCACTGCTGCGCCCGAAGGAGGCCCACCATGCCCAACCCTTCGTCATCTCGTCCCGGCGGACGCAACGACCGCGACGCGTTCTTCGATCGATTCGAAGCTCTCACCTTCGACGACGTCGTGATCATTCCCGGATACAGCGAGGTGCTGCCCGACTCCGTCGACACTTCGGCCCACTTCGCCCGCGACATTCAGCTCGCGATCCCACTCATCTCCGCGGCGATGGACAAGGTCACCGAGGCACCGATGGCCGTCGCTATGGCCCGCGAGGGTGGCATTGGTGTCATTCATCGCAACCTGTCGATCGCAGAACAATCCGCCGAGGTGCAAAAGGTGAAGCGCAGCCAGAGCGGCATGATCACCGATCCAGTGACGCTGACCCCTACGGCCACGCTGCACGAAGCAGAGGCGTTGATGAATCGCTTCAAGTTCAGCGGCGTGCCGATCACCGATCACGACGGACGACTCGTCGGCATCCTCACCAACCGCGACATCCGCTTCTGCGAAGCCTCCGACTTCGATCGTCCGGTGAGCGACTTCATGACAGGCGAGCGCCTTATCACCGCGGCCGTTGGCACCACCCTCGAGGAGGCACGAGCCACGCTGCAGAAGTACCGCATTGAGAAGTTGCCCTTGGTCGACGACCAAGGTTTCCTGCGTGGCCTCATCACCGTGAAAGACATCCTCAAGCGTCAGGAGTTCCCTAACGGAACCCGCGACTCGAAGGGTCGCCTCGCGTGCGCAGCTGCGGTCGGCGTGGGTCCCGACGTCGAAGAACGCGCCGATGCTCTCGCCGCGATGGGTGTCGATGCGTTCGTCATCGACACCGCACACGGCCACTCAGCCGGTGTGATCAAGACAATCGAACGGCTGCACGCCGGATGGCCAGGTGTCGCGATTGTCGCTGGCAACGTCGTCACCGAAGAAGGCGTCGAGGCACTCGTGGCCGCCGGAGCCGACGCGGTCAAGGTCGGTGTGGGCGCCGGCTCGATCTGCACCACCCGCGTGGTTTCTGGTGCCGGCATGCCCCAGCTCTCGGCCATCTACTTCAGCTGCCTGCAGGCCAAAAAGCTCGGCGTTCCGGTCATCGCCGACGGCGGTATCACCTACAGCGGCGACGTCGTCAAGGCCATCGCAGCCGGTGCCGAGACGGTGATGCTCGGATCCCTGCTTGCCGGCACAGAGGAGGCCCCCGGCGAGCTCGAGCTCTTCGAAGGCCGGCGCTACAAGAGCTACCGCGGCATGGGCTCGCTCGGAGCAATGTCGGGTCATGGAGCCGACCGATACGCCAGCGGGCAGGCACCGAGTGGCACACGCAAGCTCGTCCCCGAAGGCATCGAGGGTCGGGTCCCGTTCGCCGGCGGGCTCGGTGACGTCACCTACCAACTCGTCGGCGGTCTCCGCAGCGGCATGGGCTATGCCGGAGCAGGCACGCTACAGGCTCTGCGCGACGCCGCCCGGTTCATGAAGGTCACAACCGCCGGGCGCGAGGAGTCGCATCCTCACGACGTCACCATCACCAAAGAAGCGCCCAACTACCAGCGCAGCTAACGGCACCACTCGGCCGGTCAACCCGTCCGTTAACCAGACTCAGGCGAGCTTCTCCACGAACGCTTCGAGTTGGCGCAGGTTGCGGCATTCGTACACGCCGTCGGTGTGCGTGCCGTAATCGCCAACGATCGAGTCGCCGGTGTTCCAGTAGCTACGGGGCTCGGGATTGAGCCAATACACATGACGAGCCTTCTGGCGGATGTTCTTCACGACCCACGCTTGGCTGGCGTGGTAGTTGTTGCGTGCATCGCCGAGCAACAGCACAGTTGTCTTCGGCCCGATGTCCTTGCCGTAACGCTCCCAGAACACCTCGAACGCGTGGCCGTAATCGCTATGACCATCCACCCACACCACGTCGGCTTCGGTGTTCACGCGATGGATCGCCTCGCTGATGTCTTCGACGCCTTTGAAGTAGTCGGTGACTTCGTCGATGCCATCGATGAACACGAACGAACGCACCTTGCTGAATTGACCCTGGATCGCGTACACCAGCATCAGCGTGAAGCGGGCAAACGCGGCGACTGAACCGCTGATGTCGGCAACCACCATCAGCTCTGGCTTGGCAGGACGCGGGTACTTGAACTTCGGCTCAGCGGGCACACCTCCGTACGACAACGAGTGGCGCACAGTATTGCGAAAGTCGAGCGGACCCTTGCGACCGTGGCGACGCTTACGCGCAAGCCGTGCGGCCAACTTACGCGTGAGCGGATAGAGCGACTTCTTCAGGTTCTGCATTTCGTCGCGCGAGGCATGCATGAACTCAACGTCTTCAGGCAGCGGCTTACGAAGCGTCTTCGCCATCGCCTCAGCGCCGCGGTCGGCAACGAGGCGACGCCTGATCTCGGCCTCGATCTCCTTTTTGAATTGCTCGATACGACTGTCGTATTCGTCCTTCTCAAGGCGCTCCTCGAGCGGAGTGAGTTCGCCACCCACTTCCTGACGGCTCGCCTCCATCAGCTTTTCGAGCATGCCCTCAAGGTCGAGGTTGCGAAGTGTGCGATAGAGGTAGTACGTGCCGCCCACCGGCCGGCCCGGCTCCATGCCGGCAAAACGCCGCACCGACTGCTTGGCCAGGGCACGCATCATGCCCTGATCGCCCTTCATCAACGCCTTCATGAGGAGATTCATCATCTCCTCAGGCGTGAGTGCTTCCATGCCGCCGCCGCCAGCGCCCTTGCCTTCGCCCTGGCCCTGTTGTTCTTGCATCTCGCGCAACATTGCGTCGAGTTCGCTGTCGTCGCCGTCGACGAGTTTGTACTCGGGTCCGCGCAAGCTGAAGTACACCTCGAACACTGTTTCGAACGCCCGCCAATGGCTGTTGTTCTTCACCATCGTTGCGCCGAGTGCGTACTTGAACGCCTCGCGATCCTCGATAGGGATGTGTTGAACCGCTTCCATCGCGTCGAGGTTCTCGGTCAACGACACGGGGAGCCCCGCACTGCGGAGCTCAGTGACGAAACCGGCGAGTAGATCGATCATGAGAGGAGTTCCTGCCCGTGCCGGTTACTTGTTGGCTTCGACGGACAGTTCCTTGGCGGCCTTGGCGATGTCGGTCTGATACTTGAGCAGCACATGCAACGTCTCTTTGGCCTGTTGCGCATCGATGTTCTGTACGCCGAGCAACACAAGTGTGCGCGCCCAGTCGATGGTCTCGCTGACGCTTGGCGCCTTCTTCAGATCGAGCTGGCGCAGGCTGCGCACGATACGCGCGATCTGATCCGCCAGATTCTCGGTGACGCCCGGAACGCGGGTGAGCACGATCTGCTTTTCGCGCTCGAGCTCGGGGTAATCAACATGGAGGTACAGGCACCGACGCTTGAGCGCCTCGGACAGCTCGCGGGTGTTGTTCGAGGTGAGAAACACGAGCGGAATCTGCTTGGCCGTAATCGTGCCGAGCTCAGGGATGCTCACCTGATACTCAGAAAGAATCTCGAGCAGCAACGCCTCGGTCTCGACTTCGACGCGGTCGACTTCGTCGATGAGTAGCACTACCGGATCATCGGCGGTGATGGCTTCGAGTAGCGGGCGGGTGAGTAGGAACTCGTCGGAGAAGATGTCGTCGTGCACATCGCTCCACGAGTCGCTGTTCTTGTCGGCCTGAATCCGCAGCAACTGCTTTTTGTAGTTCCACTCGTAGAGCGCCTTCGACTCATCGAGGCCCTCGTAGCACTGCAAGCGGATCAGCCGCGCACCGGTCATCTCCGCGACACTTTTGGCCAGCTGGGTCTTTCCTGTACCGGCCGGGCCTTCAACGAGAACGGGTTTGCCGAGACGGTCGGCCAGAAAAACGACGCCGGCTATCCCTTCGTCAGCAAGGTAATTCTCGGCGCGAAGCCCTTCGCGCACGGACTGAACGGATTCAAAGCGTGTTCCCATACGCATCGCACCCTACCGGTCGACCCCACCGCGAGATCAATCGAGTTACACGTTGGGCAACCAGGCCCTACGATGCGGTTCGTGGATCGCGGGCCTCTGGGGGATGACATCGACCGTTTCGTCAACGCGGTCTCAACCGATCTCGGCGACCTCTCCGCCAGCGCGGCCGACACGCACCGACCCGACGTCATCATCGAGGCAGCGAATCTCGTCGCTGCCGCGTTCGACGCTGATGGTCGACTCAGCGATGATGAGGCCTGGGCATACGTGACCGGCATCGGCACCATTTGCGAACCTGCGCTCATTGGCACACCATCCGAGCTTCGCCAGAGCGGCATGCTCGACAACAAGGCGGTCTGGGTGCAGACCCCGTCCGTTCTCTTCGACCTTCTCGTCCGCGCCGATGCGCGCGACGGCACGACGCGCAGTCACCGGTATCACGATCTGGCACTTCGCCTGTGTCGGGCCGCCGTTGGGGTCGATCTGGTCACGACCACTGCCGAGCTCGATCTCATCGAGACTTTCCGCCGAACCATGCTGCTCAGCATCGACGCGGCGGGCATACCGCGGCCAGGTCAATCGCGCACCCCTGCGACGGCGACCGACGCACCCGGCAGTGCGGCACGCAGCACGACGGCGGCGGCAACCGCAACGTCACCGCCACCACCCGCTTGTGTTATCGCCCCCGCCCGATCGATCAACGAACTGATGGCCGAACTCGACGCGCTCACGGGTCTTCGCGCCGTGAAGGACGAAGTGCTGCGCCTCACCTGCCTGCTGCAGATTCAGCAGCTTCGTACCGAACGCGGTCTACCTACGATTGAGACAAGCCACCACCTTGTGTTCACCGGAAATCCCGGCACCGGAAAGACCACCGTGGCGCGCCTGCTGAGTGAGATTTATCACGCCATCGGGGTGGTATCGAAAGGTCAACTCGTTGAGGCCGATCGCTCCACACTCGTTGCCGGTTTCGTCGGCCAGACAGCGACCAAGACATCGGCCGTGCTTGAAAGCGCGCTCGGCGGCATGCTGCTCATCGACGAGGCCTACAGCCTTGCTCGCGGCGGTGCCGACGATTTCGGCCACGAGGCCATCGACACCCTGGTGAAGTTCATGGAAGATCACCGTGACGACATCGGTATTGTCGCCGCCGGCTACCCAGCGGAGATGAGCGATTTCGTCGATGCCAATCCGGGCTTGAAAAGTCGCTTTACTCGAGTCATCTCCTTCGTGGACTACAGCGACGACGAGTTGGTCATCATCTTCACTCGCCTCGGCGAGGGCAACCACTATTCGCCCACCGACGATGCGGTCACCAAGCTGCGCGCGGTGTTGGCAGCCGAGCCACGCGATCGCGGTTTTGGAAATGCGCGGTTCATCCGCAATGTGTTCGAAGAAGCGGTTGGACGTCAGGCGCAACGCCTCACCGCGCTCGACGAACCCACCGACGAACAACTCACCACACTCATCGCCGACGATCTTGCTCCCGTCGGGGCAGCGCAGTGATCGCCAAACGAATCGGTGCCCTCGCAATCGCTGTGGCCCTCATCGTTGGGGCTGTGCTTCTACGCCACAACATCGATAGCACCGGTTCATCAACCACCTCGACACCCGACGCAACCGCAACTGCCTCCTCGGCATATTCGGTCGTCTGCAGCACCGAATTCGCTGCCATCTGTCGCCAACTCGGCGGCAACGTCGCGGTCATCATCGAGCCAGCAGGCATCACGCTCGACAGACTTTCAAAGGCCTCTGCAGATCTGCCCGACGCGTGGCTCACCCTTGACCCTTTCCCCGCGATGCTCGACGACACGCGCACCCGCGCTGCAATCGCCAACGCAGTCACCGCCACCGCGCTCGTTGCGGCGACCGAGCCGAGCCTGGCGATGCTCACCGACCGAGTCACCGCATTTCAGGCTTCCTGCGGCGTCGCCGCGACGTGGCGATGTGTGGGCGACTATGCCGGCACTGCGTGGTCCGCGCATAACGGCCAGGACGCGTGGGGACGACTACGACCCTCACTGAGCGACCCCGCCACTGAGGGGTCCGGTCTGGTGCATTTCGCCAACGCCCTCGCCGGATACTTCAATACCGCCGACTACAACCGCAACACATGGGAAACCGATCCTCGGTTCTCATCGTGGCTGCGCAACCTCACCTCGAACACGCTTGTGACTGCATCGGGTTCCAGCCCACTCGGCACTCTGCTCGTGCGACAGAGCGCGCTCAACATCGCGTCCACGACCACGGCCGAGGTGGCACAGGTTCCCGAGGCCACCGCTGCCAAGCTCGGCGTGATCAGCACCACACCATCGATCGAAATGGTCGCCGTGCTCGCCACCATGGGCCGCTCCAACGCGGCGATCGAGGCCAAACTCACGGCCCTTGTGCAGACGCAGAACGGGTGGCACGCGCCAGCCACCACTCAACCCCGGCTTCCAGCAGGTACGTTCATAGCGCTGCGACAGTTGTGGAAGGACGCCACGTGACCTATATCCGAAGCATTCTGATCGGTACGACAACAGCAGCTCTGTTCGGTGCGGCATGCACGAGCGGATCTAACGTCTCGTCTACCACCGCTGTCGGTGGTATAGCCGGTGACCCGGGGAACTGCATCACCGTCGATATGGCCGTCAGCCCCGAAAAGGTCACACTGCTCACTGAGTTCGCGAATACATTCAATGCGAGCGCGGCCGCCAAGGTAAATGGCAAATGCATTTTCGTGCGACCCGCGAAGAAGGCCAGCGGCGGCGCAGCCCAGCTGCTCGTAAACGGTTGGCCCGACCCAGAAGCGAACGGTCCACGGCCAGTCATCTGGTCGCCAGCGTCGAGCGGATGGGGCGCAATCGTGAGCGAACGCGTCGGTAAGCCCTTGGCCACCAACGGCACACCGTTCATGCTCACTCCACTCGTGATCGCGATGCCCAAGCCAATGGCTGAAGCGCTTGGTTACCCGGGCAAGGCCTTGGGGTTCGCCGACATCGTGGCGCTGGCCAACAACCCTGACGGATGGGCAGCGTACGGGCACCCGGAATGGGGTGCCTTCAAACTCGGCAAGACCAACCCAAACTTCTCGACGAGCGGCCTGAACTTCACCATCGCCGAGTACTACGCAGCCACCGGTAAGACCGCGGGCCTCACCATCGAGGACCTCAAGCAACCGGCTGCAGTCGAGTTCGCCTCGAACGTTGAAAAGAGCGTTGTCCACTACGGCGACACAACGCTCACGTTCCTCAACAACTGGTACCGGGCCGATCAGCGCGGCAACGCACTCGCGTACGCCTCGGCTGTGGCGGTGGAAGAGAAGTCCGTCATCGACTACAACACCGGCAACCCCGATGGCATCCTCGACGCCGGCGAAACGCCGCGGCCACCAAGAGATCCCCTTGTCGCTATCTATCCGAAAGAGGGAACGCTGTTTTCTGACAATCCGTTCTTCATCCTCAATGCGGATTGGGTCAACGACGATCAGAAGGCAGCCGCCAAATTGTTCCAGGACTTTGTGCAGACCCCAGAGAATCAGCAGAAGGTTCTCAAGTTCGGGTTCCGACCAAACAACGCCGCGGTGCCGATCGCGGCCCCGATTAACAGCGCCAACGGCGTCGACCCAACGCAGCCGCAATCCGAGCTACAGGTTCCCGAACCGAAGGTTCTCGTTGGCGTACTCAACGCATGGGCCGAGCAGCGCAAAGAAGCCAAAGTGCTGTTGGTACTCGACGTCAGCGGCAGCATGGGCGACGCCGTCGGCAGCGACGGTAAAACGAAACTTGACCTCGCCATTCAGGCGGCAGTGAACTCGCTCGACAAGTTCAAAGACGCCGATCAGGTTGGGTTGTGGGTCTTTACCACCGACCTTGGCCCCAACCATTCCGACCATATCGAGCTTGTGCCGAGCGCACCAATGAGCACAAACCGCAAACTGCTTCGCACGGCACTGCTCGCCCAACGACCGCAAAACGGCACGCCGTTGTATGCCGTGACTACCGAGGCCTACACGGCAGCGCGCGACAGTTTCGACGCCAACACGATCAACGCAGTGGTGTTCCTCACTGACGGCCGCAACGACGATGACAATGCAGGTGACGATCAACAGCAGTACGACGACATGATCAGCGCGCTGAGCGCCGGCACCGAGGGCAGCAGCAGCAAGCCCGTGCGCGTCTTTACGATCAGTTACGGTGCCGACGCCGATACTGCCACCCTCAAGGCGATTGCCGAGGCAACCAACGCCGCGTACTACGACGCAAGCAATCCGGCGACCATCGACCAAGTATTCACCAATGTGGTGTCAAACTTCTAGCGATACACATGGCCCGTCAGAGTTTTCGCAACCGCTTCTTCACCCCGCCTGTGGCGCGCGCCATCATGTCTCCGTGGAGCATCATGATCTTTGGTGTGGTCAGTGCAACAACCATCGTCTTCGGTGCTCCGCTGATAGCCGCCCTCGCCATCGGTGCGGCTGCGTATAGCGGCCGCGTCTTCATCGCGGTACCGCGCGGAGGCAAGCGTGAGGATCGCATCGATCCGTTCGTTCTCAGTGAACCCTGGCGCAGCTATGTGCAAGGTGCGCAATCCGCAAAGCTGCGCTTCGATCGAACGGTTGCCGCCACTCACTCTGGGCCGATCCGCGACCGTCTCAGCGAATTGTCGAGTCGGCTCGACGATGGCATCCGCGAATCATGGCGTATCGCGTCGCGCGGCGACGACATCGATGCGGCCATCACCGAACTCAGCACGGTGCAGGCGCAGACCGAACTCGCGCAGCTCCGCGTGCAGGTGCATCAGGCTGGCAGCGCGACCGACGACATGGCGTCCACAATCACTTCGCTCGAGGCGCAGATCAATTCGGCCGAGCGCATGCAGCATGTGTCGACCTCTACCCGCGATCGCCTACGCCTTCTCGACGCGCGCTTCGACGAGCTTGTCGCCCGCGCAGTAGAGGTGAGTGTTGGTTCCGGCGACAGCGGGATGCTGGGCAACGACGTTGACGATCTCGTCACCGAACTCGAAGGCCTGCGGCTGGCGATGGACGACACTCGTCGCGCCGAAAGCGGCGATACAACTCCAGCCGCCATCACCGAATCCCCGCAACAAGCAAAGCCGGCAACCGGGTCGGGCTCAACCTCGTGAGGTTCGATCGGTGAGCCACGCATGACCGCTGCCGCCCCGAGCGGGGGGATGCTGCGGTCGAATCTGATCGTTGCGGTCGGCACCTCGCTGTCGCGCCTCACGGGGTTGATCAGAGTCGTCGTGTTCAGCGTCGTCATCGGCCAAACCGCCTTGGCCGACGCCTACGACGGTGCCAACAACAGCCCAAACGCGATCTACGAGTTACTGCTCGGCGGCGTACTGTCGGCCAGCTTAGTGCCGCTCTTCACCAAGCACGCTGAAGAGGACGACGACGACGCCACGACAGCAGTTGTGACGGTGTCGGTGATCGCGCTGACGGCACTCACCCTGATTGCCTTCTTTGCAGCACCATGGATCTTCCATCTCTTTTCGTTCAATCCGCCGCACACCGTTGATGCCGTCCAGTACCGCAAAGTGGGTACGGCGCTGGCACGCATTTTCCTGATCCAGATCTTCTTCTACGGCCTCACCGCGCTGGGTTCGGCATTGCTCAACGCCCGACGGCGCTTCTTCGCCGCAGCATGGTCGCCGGTGCTCTCCAACCTTGTGATCATCACGAGCTTGCTCCTGGTGCCGCTCGTTGTCGACCACAAGAACATCCAACTCGGTGAGGTCCTCACAAACGATTCACTTCGGCTGATGCTCGGCTTCGGAGCGACCATCGGTATCGCGGTGATGGCTCTTGCCCTCTGGCCTGCACTACGAGCCGGTCAGGTTCCGATGTACGTCAACACCAACTTTGGTCACCCAGCAGTCCGCAAGCTCGTGCAATTGTCTGGTTGGACCCTCGGATACGCCATCGCCAATCAGGTCGCGGTCATCGTGGTGAAGAATCTCGCGCTCGGGTCGGGCGAGGGTCAGCAGGCCGCGTACACCGCGGCCTTTACGTTCTTCGTTCTGCCCCACGGACTGCTTGCCGTGTCGATCGCCACCACGTTCGTACCCGAATTGTCGCGGTTTGTTACACGACGCGACAAGCAGTCGTTCATCGAACGAACGTCGCTTGGTATTCGCATGGTCGCGCTGCTGACTTTGCCGGCGGGCTTCGGGCTTTTCGTGCTCCGCCGATCGATCATTGGCGGCATCTTGCAACACGGCCGGCTCACCGCGCTGCAGGCGCTCAACACCAGCCGTGCTCTCGGTGGTTTCGCGATTGGTCTCGTCGGGTTCAGCGTGTATCTCTTCGCGCTGCGCGGCTTCTACGCGCATCAAGATGCGCGCACACCGTTCATGATCAATCTGTTCGAAAACGCCCTCAACATCGTGCTCGCATGGATCCTGGTGGGACGCTACGGAGTGCTCGGGCTCGGTGTGTCATTTGCCATCGCCTATCTCCTCAGCGCCGCGCTCGCACTGGTGGTGCTGAGCTACAAGGTCCCCGGGTTCGCGGTGCGACCTATTTACGAGAGCTTCTGGCGAATGTTGCTGGCCTCGCTCATCATGGCCGAGGTCGTGTGGTGGCTCAGCCAACACGTCGGCAGCAACACAGGTTTCGGGGCCGTCACGCGGTCGCTGCTCGGCACAGTTGTAGGCGCTGTCATCTACCTGGTGATGCTGCTCGTGCTGAGGGCACCCGAAGTCGACCTGTTGCGGCACCGATTCCTGGCGCGCACACCGACAAACGAAAGCGCCTAGGCTTGGCGCATGTTCAGCGTCTTTAACAAGTGGTGGAAATATCTGACGGCCAAGCTCAACAAAGGCTTCAACGACAAGGCCGATCCGGCAATTCAACTCGAGCAGGCCCTGCGCGAGGCGCAAGAGCAGCACCGTCGGCTGCGAGAGCAGGCCGTCAACGTGATCGCCAATCAGAAGCAGAGCGAGTTGCGACTCAACGCGAAGATGGCCGAACTCGAAAAGCTCAATGGCAACACTCGTCAGGCGCTCGTCATGGCGGCCGACGCGGCAAAGGCTGGCGACGCAGCCAAGGCCGCGCAGTACAACGGCGCAGCCGAGACAATCGCCGGGCAACTCATCCAGGTCGAAAAAGATGTCGAGGGCCTCAAGACGATGGTCATCGATTCCACGAAGGCTTCCGACCAGGCCAAGGCGGCCGTCGCGCAGAACAGCCGAGTACTGCAACAGAAATTGGCGGAGAAGAACAAGCTGCTCTCGCAGCTCGAACAGGCCAAGATGCAAGAGCAGATGAATACGGCCATGTCGCAGCTCAGCGAGACCGTAGGCGACGACGTGCCCACACTGGCCGAGGTGAGCGACAAGATCGAGGCGCGCTATGCAAAGGCGAAGGCCTCGTCGGAACTCACTGACACATCAGTAGAGAGCCGCATTCAAGAGGTCGAAATGGCCACCGCAAATGTCGAGGCGCAGGGCCGCCTCAGCCAGCTCCGCGAGGAGCTCGGCCTCGATGCGGCAGTAGCGCCGAGCGCTTCTCCGGCCGCTGTCGAGCAGCCCAAGCCAGGCAACTCAGTGGGGTAACAGCACCAGATCGTCGCGGTGGATGACCTCGTGAGCCACCTGCGGCGGAAGATCGCGAGTGCTGCGACCTGCGTTGGCCTTCACGATTGCCGCCGAAGACACCGCCATCCCGCGCGCGAACACCACGCCGGAGAGGTCTCGTACCTCGATCGTGGAGCCCTCATCGAAGTCGCCGGCCACAGCAATCACTCCTGCTGGCAGCAGCGACGTGCCTCGCTCGACGAGCGCACGATACGCACCGGCGTCGACGGTGACCGAACCATCGACCTGACTCGCGAAACCGATCCACAACTTCCGTGCTGGCAGGCGGCGATCGTTTGGGGCGAAGGTGGTGCCCACCGAAACGCCAGCCACAGCATCGACAAGAACATTGGGGCGTAACGCTTCGGCGATGACGGCGCGAACGCCCGACCAACTTGCCAGACGGGCGGCCCACAGCTTTGATGCCATGCCACCGCTGCCGCGGTTGGAACCAGTGGCACCGGCGCTCACTGCAAGCAACGGATCGTCGGCAGCGACATGAGCGATGAGTTCGGCTTCGGGGTTCGTGCGCGGGTCGACGTTGTAGAGGCCCGCCATATCGGTGAGCAAAACCAACATGTCGGCACTCACATTGTGTGCCACGAGCGCAGCGATGCGATCGTTGTCGCCGTAACGAATCTCATCGCTTGCGACAGTGTCGTTTTCGTTCACGATCGGTACGCAACCAAGTTCAAGCATGCGCACCAGCGTCTGACGGGCATGCAGATACTGCTTGCGATTCGCGAAGTCATGAGGAACCAGAAGCACCTGCGCAGCCACCAGCGAATGGCGTTCCAGCTCGCGCGTGTATTCCTGCATCAAGCGGGGTTGTCCTGCGGCGGCGAGCGCTTGAAGGGTCAACACATCGGTTGGACGGGCCGGTAGGCCAAGCGCCGCGACGCCCGCAGAGATCGCGCCAGAGCTGACAAAGATAACCTCGTGGCCCTGCTTGCAGAGTGCCGCGAGTTGATCGCACAACGACGCGATTACGTGCTGCTGAATGGCACCTGACGCATCCGTGAGCGACGACGTGCCGACTTTGGCTACAACACGCATCTACAGGTCCGGTTCGTACTCGAAGCTGAATTCGCCGATCCATACAATGTCGCCCTCTTGCGCCCCGGCTCTGCTGAGCAAGCGATCGACACCGAGCTTCTTCAACCGCTCGTCGATCCAGTTCAACGCCTCGGGGGTCGTGACGTCGTTCAACGCAACAACGCGTTCGACATTGCGCCCGCGCACACGAAACTGATTCTCATCCATTCGCTCCACCACAGCACCGTCGACTTCGGGGCGGATAATGACAATGCCTTCCTGTACGGGCTGCTCAGAGCGCGCCTTATGCACGAGCGCAGCCATCTTGCCGACGAGATCGCGCAGCCCAAGCGTGGTGACCGCACTGACGCGCAGACCATCCCATTCGGTGTCGGCGCCAACGTCGTTCTTGGTGCCCACCACGATGCGCGGACGTTCAAGGAGTTCGGGCTCGTAGTTACCGAGTTCGCCGAGGAGGATGCGTTCTTGTTCGGCCGGCAGCACACCATCGGTGGAGTCGAGATCGACCAGCACGCACAGCACTCGTGCGCGCTCGATATGGCGCAGGAACTGATGGCCAAGGCCCTTGCCTTCGCTCGCGCCTTCGATGAGACCCGGGATGTCGGCCACGATGAATTCGGTATCGCTATCGACGCGCACAACACCCAGATGCGGCTCGAGCGTCGTGAACGGATACGCCGCGATCTTGGGCTTGGCAGCGCTGACGCTGCTGATCAACGTGCTCTTACCCGCATTAGGGAAGCCGACGAGGGCAACATCGGCCATCAGCTTCAGATCGAGTTTTAGCCAGTGGTCTTCACCGTGCTCTCCCTGCTCGGCATAGTTCGGTGCCCGTCGGCGGTTCGACCAGAACTTCGCGTTACCGCGGCCACCGCGGCCACCAGCGGAGGCCAACCATCGGTCTCCGTGATGTACGAGATCGGCCAGCAATTCTCCGGTGTACATGTCGCGCGCAATGGTTCCCTCGGGCACCATGACCTCGATGCTCTCACCGCGCTTACCATGCTGATCCTTACCCTTGCCGTGCACGCCGTCTTTCGCGCGGCGGTGTGGATGATCACGAAAGGCGAGCAACGAGGCCACGTTGCGAGTGGCCACCAGCCACACGTCGCCGCCTTTGCCGCCATCGCCACCGTTGGGGCCGCCCATTGCCTCGGGACCCTCGCGACGGAACGACACGCAGCCAGCACCACCGTCGCCTCCGCGAACATTCAGTTGGGCTTCGTCGACAAATCCACTCATAGGGCAACGCAAGGTTATCTGGCAGGGGTAGCAGGCGCTCTCGGATTGCACCGCGTATCCTGCGGGGCATGGATGAGTCGGTGCAAGAACGCGCGCAACGTTGGGCCGCCACCATGTCTGGACATGAAGTTGCAGGCATTCAATTGGCGCATAGCGATTCATGGGCCGGCCCCGGCAGTAACGATCTCGTTGATCGGCGTCGCAGTGAAGACGCCCAAGATGGGGCGATGGCACGCCTGGCCACTCGCGCGCATGGCGGCGGTGACCGCGCCATCGAAGAGGACCCCGACGTGTATCGCACGTGTTTCGAACGCGACCGCGATCGCATTCTGCATGCGGCCTCCTTTCGCCGACTTGCCGGTAAGACGCAGGTCTTCGTGTTCCCCGACGATCATCAGCGCACCCGTCTCACCCACGCGCTCGAAGTTGCCCAAGTTGCCGTGTCAATTTCGCGGGCGCTGGGTCTGAACTTGGCGCTCACTGAGGCCATCGCTCTCGGACACGACTGCGGGCACGGCCCCGGTGGGCATGCCAGCGAGGATGCTCTGTCTCCCTACGTGCCTGGCGGATACGACCACGCGGTCTGGGGTGCCGACGTCACGCTCACCACACTCAACCTGTGCCGCGAGACCCTCGACGGGATCCGCAATCATTCCTGGTCGCGTCCAGCACCAGCAACACCCGAGGGTGAAGTTGTCTCGTGGGCCGACCGCATTGCGTATGTGTGTCACGACTTCGAAGATGCTGTGGCCGCTGGCATCGTTACCCCCGACATGCTTCCGGCACTTGTACGCGATCGCTGCGGTGTCACGCGATCACGCCAACTCGGTGCCTTGGTACGCGCGATGACCCATGCGACCGCTCAGACGGGACGCATCGGAATGATCAACGATGCCGCCGCGGCCCTCAGTGAGTTTCGCCAGTTCAACTACGAGCACGTCTACTTGCGCCCGGCCTCACGAGCGCAGGCAACCGCTGTCATTTCATTGCTGCAGGCGCTCGTAGAGCACTACAGCGATCGACCCAACCTCTTACCAGACAACGAGACATCAGATGGCGCACACGTCGCTGGTGTACAAGCGGGCAGCGTCGAAGCAGTGCATGCGTCGGTTCGATACGTGAGCGGGATGACCGACCGCTTCGCATGTCGTCAGGCGATGATGTTGCTGGGGTGGAGTCAGGACCGGCTCCCCCAGGGTGTCGGCATGACCGAAAACGATTGAACCCGGCCTTGTGGGCCGGGTTCAAAGAGTTCGTTGGTAATGACGCCCGTTGGACGTGAGTGGTTCAGTCTGCGGTGATGACGTTGATCACTCGACGGCCACGACGCTCACCGAACTGCACGCTGCCGTCTTTTAGCGCAAACAGGGTGTCGTCTTTGCCGATGCCGACGTTGGTACCTGGGTGAAACCGGGTGCCGCGTTGGCGGATCAGGATGGTTCCGGCCGTGATGGTTGACCCACCGAACGCCTTCACGCCGAGGCGCTGTGCGTTGGAGTCACGACCGTTGCGGGTAGATCCGCCACCTTTTGTCTTTGACATGGCTCAGCCCTTTGCGATCGATGTGATTTCGACGACGGTGTACTTCTGGCGGTGCCCATAGCGCTTGCGCTGGTTCGTGCGGCGCTTGTAGGTGAACCCATCAATCTTGGGTCCCTTGGCAGAGCCGATAACACGACCCTTGACAGTGACACCCTTCAGCTCGGCTGGGGTAGCCAACACTGAGTCGCCATCGACGAACAGAACTGGTGTGAAGGAGACGTCGGCGCCGTCTTCAGCCCCGAGTAGCTCGACCTGCAATTGCTGGCCTTCTGCGACTCGTTCCTGCTTACCGCCGGTTGCGATTACTGCGTACATAGCGGGTGGATCCTATCGGTTGGGAGCTGCGACGCCAACGGCTGCGCGGCGTCATTTCGGTCTGTTGCAATCTTGGTTGGATACGTCACTCGAGCAGCGCCAAATCCACCAGCACGCCACGTCCATCACAATTGGGACACTGATCGGCGAAGTTCGTGAGCAACCCTTCGCCGATGCGCTTGCGCGTCATCTCGACCAGGCCCAGCTCAGAGATGTCGAATACCTGCGTGCGCGTCTTGTCACGGGCCAAGGCTTCGCGGAAGGCATCGAGCACCTTGCGCCGGTTCTCGCGAATCTCCATGTCGATGAAGTCGATGACGATGATGCCGCCAATGTCTCGCAACCGAAGCTGACGCGCGATCTCGTCGGCTGCTTCGAGGTTGTTATGGAAAACGGTGGCCTCGAGATTCGAGTTCGACGTACCGACATTTTTGCCGGTGTTGACGTCGATCACCGTGAGCGCCTCGGTGTGCTCGATGATCAACGAGCCGCCGGAGCGCAGCCATACCTTGCGATCGAGCGCTTTGTGCAGCTGCTCGTGCAGGTGGAAGCGCTCGTAGATGGGCAGACCCTCTTCGTTGGGATCGTAGAACTCGACACGATCAGCAAGCTCGGGGTTGAACGCGGCGATGTAATCACGAACGTCATCGAACAGACGCTGATCGTCGATGATCACGCCGCGGTATTCAGCGTTGAACTCTTCGCGGATCACTCGCACCGCAAGCTCGGGCTCGCGGTACAACAGTGCTGGGCCCTGCGCCTTCTTGGCCTTTGCCTCGATGACATTCCACTGATCGAGCAGTCGAGTCATGTCTGCGCGCAGCTCGTGCTCAGACGCGTTTTCGGCTGCCGTACGTACGATCAGGCCGTGCTCGGCTGGCTTGACGCGATCGAGGATGTTGCGCAGACGCTTACGAACGTCGTCAGGCAATCGCTTGGAGATGCCATAGGTCTTCGAGTTGGGAATGAGCACCACGAAACGGCCGGGGAGCGAAACTTCTTGGGTGAGACGGGCGCCCTTGGCACCGATGGGGTTCTTGGTGACCTGACACACAATGAGCTGCTTGGCCTTCAAAATGTTCTCGATACGCGCTTCCTTGCCGCGCTCGACGATGTCTTCTTGGTCGTACTGCACGTCACCGCGGTAGAGCACGGCGTTTTTGGGAGTGCTGATATCCACGAAGGCAGCTTCCATACCGGGCAGCACGTTTTGCACCTTGCCGACGTAGATGTTGCCGTGAATCTGGCTGACGTCGTCGGCGGGCTGACTCACATAGTGCTCGACCAGGTTACGACCCTCAAGCACGGCAACCTGGGTGAGGTTGTCACGCACTTGCACGCACATGAGATAGCGGCCGACCGGGCGGCCGTTGCGTTCGCGACCTCGGCGCTTTTCGAGCAGATCAGGGTCAAGCTGACTTGCACTACCACGCCCAGACCCTGCGCCACTTGAGGATCCGATTGCAGACGGGTCCTTGGCCTTGGGAGCACGACGGCGCTTCTTCTTGGCAGTTGCGGCTTCACCGGTTGGGGCACCCGTGGCTGCTACGGCAGGTGCCGCAACGCCACCGTTGCCGTTGGTGCCTTGCCGTGGGGCGGGACGAGTATCACCGATTTGAGGGCGCCGCACTAACGCCGTCTCGGCAGCCTCAGCACTCGGTCGACCCTCAGACGCCCGTTCTGGCAATTCTGGGGTCTCGCCGCCGTCGACCTGCGCGACTTGCGCGGCCTGCCGCTGGCGTTGCTGTTGGCCTTGACGAGCCTGTCCGCCGGACGGCTGACGCACCGGCTCGGCTGCTTGTGACTGTTTGGCTGGCGTGCGTTGCTGGTTGGTGCGCTCGCGAACTGGTTGTGCTCCCCGCTCATTCGGGTTTGTCGATCTCTCGGTGACGCGACCATCGGCGACACTGTCGTTCTGGTCACCAACGTCGTGCTGCTCGTCGTTGTCGTTGTCGTTGTCGTTGTCGTCGTCGTCGCTGTCGTCGTCGTCGTCGCTGCCGCTGTCGTTGTCGTCAGCGGTGGCGCCGTGGGTTCCGGCGGGCTTTGATCGTCCGCGCCCACCGCGCGAACCACGGCGACGCTTGCGAATCGGACGGATCGTGGGATCGCCCTCAGCATCGCCGTCCGCCGCGTTCTCGCCAGACACGTTCTCACCGGACACGTCGTCACCAGATAGGCCATCGCCAGACACGTCATCGCCAGCCGAAGCGCTCGATGAGGTGTGTGCGCCGATTGCCGGTGTTGGCGCGGCAGCGTCAAGGTCACCCGCCGCGTGCGGCGGACCGTCGAGATTCTCGACCCGTATGTCGTCCATGGACGTATTCCCTCCGTATGCGCCTACCATCCCGGTAAGCGTGAGCGGCGGCTGCCAAAGCTGGGATCCGCCCCAACTGGCGCCGTCATTCTCGACCTGTTATTCGGCAATATGGCCCGAAATTGCTGTGTACTTGCTGTCAGACTCTCGCCGGACCCTTGCCGCACACTACGACGTGACGTCGTTGTCGCCGCGGCAAGCCGACGTCGATCGGCAACGGTATCGACAATTCTGGCCACTTCTACAGGCAAACACCGGGTAAACCGGTGCCGACTCCCCGATGACCAATCAGCGCATTCGACGCATGTGCACACTCTGCACCAGCCCGAACAGCACGAAATACGTCAGCATTCCGGATCCGCCATACGAAATGAACGGCATTGGGAGTCCGGTAATCGGCATCAGACCCAGCGTCATCGCGATGTTCTGGAAGATCTGCCACAGCAGCATCGAGAACACTCCAGCGCAGATGTACGTGCCGAGTAGGTCCCGCGAGAGATGCGCGATCCTCCAGATTCGGAACAATGCAATGCCGAACAGCGCGATGAGGACTGAGCAGCCGATCAGACCAAACTGCTCAGCAATTGCGCTGAACGGAAAGTCAGCCCACTGCACCGGGATGTCACTTTTGGCGTTGGTGATTGGACCGAGCAACCAACCTTTGCCCGTGATGCCGCCGGTCGCAGTGGCACGAAGCGCGTTTCTTCCCTGAAAGATGTAGCGCTGCAGTGCGACGTCGGTGGAATCGGGATTCATCCAGCCACGAATGCGAATCGTCTGGTAGGTGTTCACCAGTCGGGTGATGAACGCAATGATCACGGTGCTGATCGCGAGCACCGTGATCATTGCGATGTACATTGCGCGTGCACCGGCTACGAGCAGCAGACCCATCATCAGCGCAACAAGCACCGAGGCCGAGCCGAGGTCGGGTTGCAAAATGATGAGCACGACCGGGATCCCGCCTAACCAGAGGCCGCCGACGAATCGTTCGTAAGACACCGAGTCGCTGGAGTCCTCGCTCAAAAAGCCTGCCAATGCCAGCAGCACGAAAACCTTGGCGAACTCAGCCGGCTGGATGTTGATCGGTCCCACGCTGAAGCTGAGTTGGGCGCCGTTGCTGACCTTTGCAAGCAGAAAGATGAGCGCGAGCGACACAAGGCTGAGGCCGTAGAAGAACTTGGCGCGCTCACGTAGCCACGAGTAGTCGAGCGACATGACGAACAACATCGCACCGATCGAGATGATGACGAATACCACTTGACGCGTGGCGAACAGATATGCGTTCGGCACCTTCGTTCTTGAGGCCGAATACACGGTGAGACACCCGATCACCACAAGCGCCGCTTGTACGAACATCAGCACCCAATCGACATTGCGACTCGGATCGCCCGGGCTGGAGCGCACGTTGCCCAGACCCGAATCGGGCCGTCGATTCAGTACGGAGAACGCCATCAGTCGCGCACCGGGTCATACGGGTTTTGAAGACAATTCGTGGACGCCAACACGGCGGGTTCCGCGGCCACTTGCGAAGTCACGTCGAGTGGATCTGAAGGCGCAACGGCATCAAGTCGGACAGCGCCGGAAAGCGCCTCGAACATGCATTTCACCACGGGGGCTGCCGCCTTGCTGCCGTAGCCTGCCTTCTCGAGATACGCCACTACTGTGTAGGGCTTGAGTGGGTTGGTGCTGAACGCCGCGAAGGCCGACGAGTCGTTCCATGGCTTGCTGGCAAAACCCTGCGCCGTGCCCGTCTTACCCGCAATTGTGAGCTTGTTATACGGGTAATTCCGAAACAGCGTTTCGCCTGTGGTGGCGTGATAAAACGTCGGCGGGTACCGCACGCCGCGTCCGGTGACAACGCGCTTGAGACCTTGCACGATCGGGTCGCTCACTGCGGGTGGCAAGTCGATTTGCTCAACCAGATCAGCCTTGTCGTAAGCAGCGAGAACAACGCCCTTGGCCAAGTCGACTTGGCCGGGAGATGACTCGGGTACACCGCCTTGATAGACGGCTCGCACGATGTGTGGTTTGTTGAGGAAGCCGCCGTTGGCCAACGTGGCGTACGCGTTCGCGAGTTGCAGGGGCGACGCGGCAAGTAGGCCCTGACCGATTGCTGTCTGCACGTTGTCGCCCACGAGCAGTCGGGGCACTTCGCCCTTAGCCAATTTTCCCTGCGCGACCAACTTCTTCTTCAATTCGGTGTCGGGCACTCTCCCGCCGAATTCGAATGGCAACTCGATACCACTATCGGTACCGAAGCCGAACTTGCGCACCTGATCCTGTAGCAGGCTGCGACCGGCCTTGAAGGTCAATTCGCCGAGACGATAGAAGAACGCATCACTCGAGATGGCCAGCGCCGATTCAACGCTCACCGGACCGTACGAGCTCGGCCGACCGGTATTTGGATTGGTTGCATTGAAGTATTCGCAACGAACGCCCGTGTTGCAGATGCTTCGATCGATCGTTTCGAGTTTGTAGCTGCCCTTGTCGACGTAGATCTCAATGGGCGTGATGATGCCGGTGATCATTGCTGCATAGGCCACGAACGGCTTGAACGTGGAGCCGAGGTTGTATTGGCCCTGGATGGCCCGATTCACGAGTATCGACTTATCAGGATGAGCCTTGTCGTTCGGAAACAACTGCTTGAACTTTGCGCCGCTGATACCCGCGTTGAACCAGCGATTGTCGAAGTTGGGGTAACTGGCCATGGCGATGACCTGGCCGGTTTCGTGATCCATGACCACCACCGACCCTGCCGGAGCCGAATACGGCAAGTACTCATTGCCGTTGGCGTCGAGCACGAAGGCTTCGCCGGTGAACTTCTTATTGCCGAGCTTGTCGGTGGGATTACGCGCCATGTGCGTCACGTCGGTGGTTTCGCGCTGCAGCCGAAGCTCGGTTTGCAGTGCCTGTTCGGCATACTGCTGGATCGTCAAATCGATCGTGAGTTGGATGTCCTTACCGGCCACTGGCTCGACCCGACTGATCTCGCGTACGACGTGATTCGTGCTGTCGACTTCGTACACCACCTTGCCCCACGTGCCATGCAGGGTTGCCTCCATACTCTTCTCGACGCCGAACTGACCAACGACCTCATTGTTGAGATAGCCCAACTCTTTGTACTGCGCAACCTGCGTGTCGAGGATCAGTCCGAGATAGCCAATGACATGACTGGCAAGCGGCGCGTATGGATACACCCTGCTCCAGTCTTCGTCACCGCGAACGCCGGGAAAATCCTCACTGCGACTTTCGATCTGCAGAACCACGTCTTCTGGCACATCTTCACGCAACGGCAGCGGCAAGAAATTGCTGTATCGACCGCTCTGAAAGCGCAGTTCCATCTCCTGCACCGAGACACCAAGCAGGCCGGACAAACGCGTGAACAGCTCCGTGCGGTTCGAGGTGCGACGAATGATCGATCGATCGACGGTGACCGTGAGCACTCGACGATTGTCGGCCAACACGCGACCGAGGGCGTCGAAAATGCGTCCGCGTTCAGGGACGAGCAATTGTGTTCGGGTCTTGCTCACCGACACCTGTTGCTGGAAGGTCTCGCGCTTCACGGTTTGCAAGAACCACAGCCGAGCCCCGATTGAGCCGAGCAGAATCACGGCCACGAGGGCAAGCGCTCCGAGGCGAGCGGCACGTTTGTCAACTGCCATGGCGACATTCTGCTCGCCGCGAGCATGCAATTGAGCGCGGCGACGTCATGCGGCCGGCACCTTCCACGTTTTCTTTCGGATCGCGAGGCACCAACGGCTGAAGGGAACGAAGGGCACGGCGAACGCTGCGCTCGTGATAGCGACAACCGGCAAGATCGATGACAGTCGTTCGCCATGCCATCCGCCATCACTGACAAACGTTTCCACGACCGGAACAGAAAGCTCGCCGAACCCCGCGCCGAGGGCGACGAACATCATCGACAACCACCAATGGGGATCGACAGCTACCACGTTCACTAAGCCTGCCGTGTACCCAGCGAGCCCGTAGGCCAAGGCATGTTGTCCAAGCAACGATCCGGTGCCAAGGTCAAACATCAGCCCGACAACGAAGCCGACCCAGGCACCACGGTCCGCTCCGCCCGGTACGCCCGACGCCGCGCAGAATGCGAGCACGATCTGCGGGGCAACACCCCAAAAACGAAGGTCGGCAAAGGCCACCCGTTGGAACGCGATCAACATCAAGGCAACGGGAACAATTCGAAAGATCGGGCGGCGCAGTAGTGCTTCCACGTTAGGGCGAAGGCACTTCTGATGGGGGGCGGTATCTCACGACCTGCACGAAATTGAGCTGTGCGAGATTCGCGGCGAGCTTGATCTCGAGCAAGGGCCCTGAAGATCCGGGGCGCCGAACAACATTGATGACCTCACCAATGATGATGTCGGGTGGCGCAAGACTCTTGGATCCACCCGTGGTCGACACCACTGCCCCGACGCTGATGGCGCTCTCGGTGACAAAGCGCATGGCCGGCAAACGTCCCTTACCTCGTCCTTCGAACGCGCCCGTGTCGTGTTGTACTGCTGCAATCGTGGTGGTAGTTGCGTCGGTGCCGACCTTCGGGGTTGTGGCGATTGTGGTGGTAGTCGTCGCGGTCGTGGTGGTCGTCGTACCCGGCACGACGGTTGCTGGGGTGTTCGCGTTGCCAAACGGGTTGTAAGGAACCGTTGCTGTCGTTGTGGTGCCGGTCTCGGGGATGGATCCGTCGGGGAAGCCACTCGATGTCGCATCTGGTGTTGACGACTGAGTCGGCAGGGCTCCACCCGACGACACCTTGGCCTCGATTGCGTACTCCTGATCGTTGGCCAAGAGCACGACGCTGCGATTGTCGTACACCGCGTGAATCTTGCCGACGAGGCCGGCATTGTTGACCACCACCATGCCAACGAGGATGCCGTCGTTGCTGCCGCGGTCGATTTCAACGGTCTGGCTGAAATTACCCGGCGCGGCACCAACCACGCGCGCCGACACCGTTGGGTACTTCGCCGTCAACCCGTTGAGCGTGAGCAACTCCTGGTACTCCGACACAATCGCCCTCGCGGTGAGTTGGTCGCCACGTTGGCGGGCGATCTCATCGCTGAGTCGCTCGTTCTCGCGTTCGAGGTTGTGATAGTCGGTCGCACCGTGCCATGCATTGCGAATCGGTGTGGCGATGACGCGGCCGGCAGTTTCAAACGGCGACAGCAGTGTTGCGAAGGCCGAGCGAGCGCGATCGATAACGGGATTACCGCGAATGTCGATCGTGAGAAGCAGCACCGATGACAGCACCAACAACACGATGGCGCGGCGACGACTGACCGAATAGATGGGCACAGTGTTGAAGTGATGAGACGACTAATCGTCGCCACTCTGTGACAGCAGACCGCGCATTGCGTCGATGTTCTCGAGCGCCCGCCCGGAGCCGATGACGACGCTGTAGAGCGGCTCGGCGGCGATATGGATGGGCATTCCCGTTTCGTGCGACAGACGTTGGTCGAGACCGGCCAGCAACGCCCCGCCGCCGGTGATGGTGATGCCCTGTTGCATGATGTCAGCCGCCAGTTCGGGCGGCGTCTTGTCGAGTGTGGTCTTCACCGCATCGACAATTGCTGAGACGGGTTCGGCAATGGCTTCACGCACTTGTTCCGTCGTGATCTCAAGGGTTCGGGGCAGGCCGCTGATGAGGTCGCGTCCGCGGATGTCGGCAGTGAGCTCTTCGTCAAGCGGCCACGCCGAACCCATATGGATCTTGATTTCCTCGGCAGTGCGCTCTCCGACAGCCAACGAGAATTCCTTCTTGAGGTACTGCAGAATTGCCTCGTCGAGTTCGTCGCCGGCGACACGAACGGACTGCGCTGTGACGATGCCGCCAAGCGAAATCACCGCGACTTCAGTGGTGCCTCCGCCAATGTCGACGATCATGTTGCCACTGGGTTCGTGGACAGGAAGGTCGGCACCAATCGCAGCAGCCATTGGTTCTTCAATGATGTGGACGGGCTTACGCGCGCCAGCAAATTCAGCAGCATCCTGCACGGCGCGCTGCTCGACGCCGGTGATTCCCGAAGGCACACAGATGACCATTCGTGGCTTGCTCCACTTGCTGGCGTGCACCTTCTGGATGAAGTAGCGCAGCATCTTTTCGCACACATCGAAGTCGGCGATGACACCGTCTTTGAGCGGTCGCACGACCTTGATATGACCGGGCGTGCGACCCATCATCCGCTTGGCCTCGAAACCCACCGCCACAGGACGACCATCGTTCACATTGAGCGCGACGACAGACGGTTCATTGAGCACAATGCCTTGCCCACGCGCGTAAATCAGTGTGTTCGCTGTGCCAAGGTCTATGGCGAGGTCGCGCCCGAGGGCGAGCGGATTGTTGCGTGCCATGCTGAAACCTTCCGAAGCAGCTGTGCCGTTCTCGACTATCGTAGCGGATACGCAGATTGTTACAGATTCGGGAAGAAAATCCCGATTTCGCGGGTGGCCGACTCGAGCGAGTCACTGCCGTGCACCAGATTCTCGGTGAAGAGGATGCCAAGGTCGCCGCGGATGGTTCCAGGTGCCGCCTTGCGCGGGTTCGTTGCCCCGACGAGGCTGCGCACCACTTCCCATGTGTCCTCGGGACCCTCGATGACCATTGCCACGACGGGACCTCTCGACATGAACTCGACGAGATCGGCGTAGAAGCCCTTGCCCTGATGCTCTTCATAGTGTCGAGCCAGGGTTGCTGCGTCGAGTTGACGTAGCTCCATCGCCGCGATGGTGAGGTGCTTGGCCTCGAAACGTGCGGTGATCTGGCCGATCAGGCCGCGTTCGACGGCATCGGGCTTCAACAAGACGAGAGTGCGATCAGACATGAAGCCCAAGGCTACGGCGCTGCGGCCACATCGCCTACCGCATGCCGACATGCTGCATACCGGGTTGGGCCGCTTATGCGATGCGACGCGTCAACATGAACGGTCTGGCTTCACCGACGACGTACATCGAACCCGACACGACGATGGCATCATCGACGCCGGTCATATCGAGTGCGCGCTGACACGCCGCTGTGACCGACGAAATCTCGAAGACATCATCACAGCCAACCTGACGCGCCGCCGCCGCCAGCTCGGCCACCGCAAGACCGCGGGGCGACGGCGCTGTGCAGCACATCACGATGTCGTACTCGTCGGCGCGCAGAGCACCAAGCAGTTGCACGGGGTCGCGGCCGCGGAGACAACCAACGATGAGAATGCGGCGACCTTCGGGATGGAAGTCCTCGAAGAAAACTTGCGCGCATGTGTCTGCACCCGCCGGATTGTGAGCACCATCGACAATCACCAACGGCAGGTGATTCAACACTTCGAAGCGCCCAGGCATCAGCACATTCTGAAAGGCTTCGATGACCAACTCTTCGGGAATCGGTGAGGCGAAGAACGCCTCCACCGCCGCCAACGCAACCGCAGCGTTATCGCCCTGATGCCGACCATGCAGCGGCACGAACACGTCGGAGTACACGGTGGTCTGAGTTCGCAGATCGACCAATCGCCCGCCGACCGCAAGTTGGTTCTCGAGGCAGTCGAACTGCTCGCCGCGTTCGAACACGACAGCACCACCTTCGTTGCGAAAAATCTCGACAAGCTCAGGGTCCGTTTCTCCGATGACCACTGCGCTGTTCGCCTTGATGATGCCAGATTTTTCGCGAGCGATGTCTGCCTTGGTCGGACCGGCGAACTCGGTGTGATCGAGTGCCACATTGGTGACGACAGCAACCTGGGCGTCGACGACGTTGGTGGAATCCCATCGACCAAGCAGACCAACTTCGACAACGGCAACATCGATTGCGATGTCGGAGAACCAACGAAACGCGGCAGCAGTCGTGATCTCGAAGTAACTCGGGCGAACTCCCGCGACCAGTTCGAGGTCGGCCACGGCACCGACCTGCCCGGCAAAGTCGTCGTTACTGATCGGCTCACAGTTGTACGACATGCGCTCGTTGATCCGCTCGAGATGTGGGCTCGAGTACGTACCGACGGTGAGACCGTGTGCCATCAACAGACGCGTGATCATCTGCGCGGTGGAACCCTTGCCGTTGGTGCCGGTGATGTGAATGACAGGGTAGGTGTGTTGGGGGTCGCCCATCACCGACATCAACCGCTCGATCACGTCGAGCGACGGCGCTTCGATGAGGCCGGTCTTTTCATACGTCGCGTGCACGTCGAGATAGGCCAACGCTTCTGAATAATTCATGCGTCGATCACCCTAGGGCGATGCATGCTGAGCCACACGCCGTTCGACTCAGCCACGCAAACAACGAGCGTGAGGGCAGAAATCAGGATGCAGCGCGGCGCGGACGAGCAGCACGCACGGGCTCGCGAGGAACCAACGTGGGATTCACTTTGTCCTTGACTGTCTCTTCATCAATGGTGACCCGACCCACATCGCTGCGACCAGGCAACTCATACATTGTGTTGAGGAGTACCTCTTCGACGATTGAGCGCAGGCCACGAGCACCCGTGCCACGCAACAGCGCTTGATCGGCGATTGCAATCAGCGCGGCCGGGGTGAACTCAAGTTCGACATCTTCGAATTCGAACACTTTGTGATACTGCTTGACGAGCGAGTTCTTTGGTTCGGTGAGGATCTTCACCAGCGCCTCGTGATCGAGACTGCGCACAGCGCCGACCATCGGGAGACGGCCGATGAACTCGGGGATCATGCCGAACTTGAGTAAATCCTCAGGCAGTACTTGGCCGAAGAGCAGGCCGACGTCTTTGTCTTGCTTAGATCGCACGACGCTGTTGAAACCCATGCCCTTGTGTCCAATGCGGTGCTCGATGATTTGCTCGAGGCCCGAGAAGGCGCCACCGCAGATGAACAACACATTGGTGGTGTCGATCTGAATGAACTCTTGGTGAGGATGCTTGCGACCGCCCTGGGGTGGCACCGAAGCCACAGTGCCTTCGAGGATCTTCAACAGCGCCTGCTGCACACCTTCGCCGCTGACGTCGCGGGTGATCGAGGGGTTCTCGCTCTTGCGCGCGATCTTGTCGATCTCGTCGATGTAAATGATGCCGGTCTCGGCCTTCTTGACATCGAAATCGGCCGCTTGAATCAGCTTGAGCAGGATATTTTCGACGTCCTCACCGACGTAGCCAGCTTCGGTGAGTGCAGTGGCATCGGCGACAGCGAACGGCACATTGAGCATGCGCGCCAGCGTTTGCGCCAGGTGCGTCTTGCCGCACCCCGTAGGGCCGAGCAGCAAGATGTTGCTCTTTGCGAGTTCGACTTCGTCGCGGCGGCCGACGCCCACGACCTGCTGATGCTGAATACGCCGATAGTGGTTGTACACCGACACCGACAGGATCTTCTTCGCATCGTCTTGACCAACGACGTACTCATCGAGGAATGCGCGAATTTCGCGGGGCGTGGGCAGGTCTTCGAAGCGCAGCTCACTCGTTTCGGTGAGCTCTTCTTCGATGATCTCGTTGCACAGATCGATGCATTCGTCGCAGATGTAGACGCCGGGGCCTGCGATGAGCTTCTTGACCTGCTTTTGCGACTTACCGCAGAACGAGCATTTCAGCAGTTCGCCAGTGTCACCAAACTTCGCCACAATTCCCCCTAGCGGATCTGTCAGTGGGTGTCGTTAGCGGATGGGACCGGAGCGGTCAACAGCCGAACGAGATGAGATTACTTCATCGATGATGCCATACTCGACCGCCTGTGGCGCTTCAATCACGAAGTCTCGGTCGGTGTCGGCGTGGATTTTCTCCACCGTTTGGCCTGTGTGTAACGCCAAGATCTGCTCGAGCAGGTCACGCATGCGCAAGATCTCTTTCGCCGCCAATTCGAGATCGGTTACTTGGCCGTAGCCCACCTGACCCCACGGCTGATGCAACAACACACGAGCGTGCGGCAGCGCCAAACGCTTGCCTTTGGTGCCCGCTGCCAGTAGCACTGCCGCGGCCGACGCCGCCTGACCGAGGCAAATGGTGGCAATGTCGTTCTTGATGAACTGCATCGTGTCGTAGATCGCGAACAGCGAGGTGACGTCGCCGCCAGGACTGTTGATGTAGATGCTGATGTCCTTGTCGGGGTTCTCGCTCTCGAGATGGATGAGCTGAGCACACACGATGTTGGCAACGGCGTCGTCGATCGCGGTTGGGATGAAGATGATGTTCTCACGCAGCATGCGCGAGTAGAGATCGGAGTGACGCTCGCCGCGGCTCGTCGTCTCGATCACATTGGGCACGTAGTAGTTACGCACTGGCTCAAGTACTGGGCGCATTCGCATGTCTCCTAGTGATCGTGATTGTGTTCGGGGTGATCATGGTCGTCGTGATCGTGGTCGTCGTGATCATGATCATGGCCGAGGATGACGTCGTTACCGATGACATTGCCCGCCGGATCAACGATTTCAATGTGATGCAACAACCAGTCGAGTGCCTTGCTCTTACGTAGCTGTGCTGTCAACTCGCTCACTGCATCGTTGCGTTCGTAGGCCTTGCGCACCTGCGCCGGCTTCTGGCGAACCTGCACGGCAATGCGCTCGTACTCATGGTCGAGATCATTGTCGTCGATGACGATGCCCTCGGCTGCGGCAACGGCGCGAAGCCCGAGATCGACCTTCACTGCTTTCACCGACTGCACACGAAGCCCATCGACGAAGCTGTTCGCATCTTGGCCAGTGGCAGAAAGCCACTGATCGATGGCGATGCCCTGGCTCTGAAATTGTTCGACCGTGTTCTGCACACGAGCCTGCAAGTCGCCTTGCACCATGGCCTCGGGCGGATCAAGGTCGACGAGCTCGCTCAAGGCCGACGTGGATCGCTCGATGATCTGGCTGCGGGCCTGATTGAGCTGCACTTCGCTGAGGCGGTCGCCGAGCGCGCTACGCCAACCGGCCACCGTGTCGTATTCGGCGATGTTGGTGTCGACCCATTCGTCGTCGAGTTCGGGCAGCACCAGCTCTTGCACCTTGGTGATCGTTACCTCGAATTCGGCTGGCTCCTGAGTGCCATTAGGGATGAGCGTGAAGCTGAGTTCGTCGCCGACCTTGGCACCGACGAGTTGATCGTCGAAACCGCCGGCCACCCAACCCTTGCCAACTTCGTACAACCAATCCTCGGTATTGAGCCCAATGACCGGCTCACCGTCGCGCGAACCCTGCAGGTCAATGGTGACCTGGTCGCCGTACGCGATGGGGCGATCGATGTCGGCCAAGGTGCCCTGACGACTGACTTCCTTCTTGACCGCTTCATCGATGTCGGCGTCGGTGGCGGTGATTGCCGTCACCTCGACGCGTAGGCCGCCATAGCCAGGAACGGTGACCTCTGGACGAATCTCACACGTCGCGTCGAACGTGATAGGGCCGTTTTCCTCGCCCCCGGTGATCTCGATCTCAGGCGTGGCAATGAGATCGACGTCGTGCTCGCGCACAGCTTGGGCGAGGTAATTGGGGACGCAATCGCGAAGTGCTTGGTCGCGGGCGGCGGCGATACCGATTCGGGCCTCGAGCACTCGGCGCGGGGCCTTGCCGGCGCGAAAGCCGGGCATACGCACTTCGCGGGCGATCTTTTTGAACGCGGCATCAATGTCGTGATCGAATTCGGTCTCATCGACAGCGACCGACAGCTTGACCTTGTTTCCCTCTAGGGATTCGAGTGTGCTTTTCACAGATCGCCGAGTGTATCGGCGCGGAAAGATGCAACGACTGCATCTCGTCAGGCAGAATAGGTGGCGTGACGTTCTGGAAACCCCACGCCCTCGCCAAACCGCATGCCGACCAACTCGAGTTGCATATGGGCGACCGGGTGACCGCCATCGTCGACCTCGAAGGTGTGCCCTCGGGTACAGCTGGCAAGGTCATCTTGGCCAACGGGTTCAACTGGCAGCGTTACCGGGTGCTGTTCGCCAACGGTGTCGAGCACGGCGACCTTGATCAGCGCAACATCGCTCCGGCAGGCAAGACGGCAAAGCGACTCGCCAAGGCCAAGCGGTAGCAGATCTGCGCGAACCGCGCTGAGCGGTCGGAGTTACTCGCTCTTACGGCTCTGGCTCATATCGAGTCGCGCCGCGTACACGGCAGCCTCGGTACGACGGTGCATGCCCATTTTGCCGAGCAGAGTGGACACATAGTTCTTCACCGTTTTTTCGGCAAGGAACATGTCGGCACCGATCTGACGATTCGTGAGGCCTTCGCCGATCAACTCAAGCAAGCGACGTTCTTGAGGGCTGAGGTGAACAAGACGATCGTCTTCGGGTTCCGGCGAACGCAGTCGCGCCAACACCTTGCCGGTGACGGCTGGATCGAGCAACGACTCGCCCCGCGAAACACGCATGACGGCCGACACGAGCTCGGAACCACGGATTTGCTTGAGCACATAGCCCGACGCACCGGCCATGATCGCTTCGAACAGGGCATCGTCATCGCTATACGACGTGAGCATCAGACAATGAATGTTGGAGAACTCGCTGCGGATCTCACGACACACTTCGACGCCGTTGCCGTCGGGAATGCGCACATCAAGCACAGCAACATCGGGCTGGCAGGCTCGCACCCGTGCCAAAGTTTCTTGCGCGTTTGATGCTTCACCCACCACTTCAATCTGGCCAGATGCTTCGAGCAAGGAGCGCACGCCCTGTCTGACGACCTCATGGTCGTCGAGAAGAAAAACGCGCACCTTTCCAGTCATCTGGCTATTTGAGCATGGTTCACCCGCGAGAGCTAGGGACCTTGGTCACATATTCCGTTCATGCGCTGTCGGCTACGGTGCGCACATGGAGTCCTCGCTGCTGAATGAACGATTGGCCATTGCCGTCGTCGAGTCGTCACCCGACGGCCTGCTGCTCTGCAACGAACTTGGCGTTATCAGATACGTCAATGACGAACTGTGTTCGATGTCTGGTTACCTAGCCGACGAACTTCTCGGCAAGCGGATGGAGGTATTGGTACCACCCGACACTCAACCAGCCCATCCCGGGCTGCGGCACGGATTCGTCAAGGCCGATGCGTCGCGGCCGATGGGCCCATCGGGAGACGTTCGCTTGCTGCACCGCGACGGCTCGGAGCTCTCGGTGTCGATAGCGCTGAGTGTGATCCACGATGACTCTGGGCGATCCGTCGTCGCGAGCATCCGCGACATCTCCGAACGTGTCGAACAAGAACGGCGACTACAGATCTCGAACGAGGCACTTGCACTTGCAACTGAACGCGAGCGCATCGCCCGTGACCTGCACGACACAGCGCTACAACATCTGTATGCGCTCGGCCTCGAAATGCAGGCGCTGGAGATGTTGGTCGACAGTTCGATGACCGCGAGGCTCAGCTCGGCAGTTGATCAGATCGACCACGCCATCCGCGAGATTCGTACGACTGTGTTCACGCTTGGCTCGGCACAACGCCACGGCTCGTTTGGACAAGAGATTCAGGCACTGCTGCGCCAAGCGACGCGTGTGCTTGGCTTCTCACCACGACTCGTTATCGACGGTGCGGCCGAACTGTTGATACCTACTTATGTGCGTATCGAATTGTTCGCGGCTCTTCGTGAAGCGCTCGGCAACGTGGCCCGACATGCTCACGCGAGCGAAGCCCTGGTGGAGATTCGAGTCGACCAAGAACTCACCGCAACAGTCGATGACAACGGGAGCGGCATTGCTCCCGATGCCGTTGGTAAGGGCAACGGCCTTGGAAATCTCGCGGCTCGCGCCGCGGGCCTTGGCGGCACGTTCGACATCCGCGCAAAGCCCACGGGCGGCACGCGACTCACGTGGCGAGTGCCCGTCTAGCCGGTTTCGCCTACAGGATTTCCGAACAAAGTTCCAGCTAGGGGCCGAAATGCTCCACACCTTGTGACCAAAGTCCTTCCAAGCAACACCTATGGTCCCTAGGCCGGAGTGCCCCTTCGCACAAGAATGGCACCCATGAACAATGACGAAAGATCTGTGCTGGCCGTCGGGGGTTTCGGGCTGGGGGTGGTGGCGCTCGCGTTCGCAGGTTTTGCGATCTCTCGTTCGGGCACCACCAGCACGGCGTCGGCACCCGGCACCCAGGCGACCGTGACGGCAGTCGACGTGAACCTCACCGAGTTCGCGATGACCCCGAACATGCTCGACGTGCCACCTGGTGATGTCGCGATTCACGTGACGAACTCCGGCACTGTGGTGCATAACCTGAGCATCCCAGATCGCAGCCTCACGACTCGTGACCTTCAGCCGGGTGAAGCTCAGACGATCACCCTGAAGAACGCCACCGCAGGCGAACTCAAATTTCAATGCAACATTCCGGGTCACTCTGCGTCCGGTATGGTCGGCACAATTCATGTCGCAGTCGGGGCAAGCACCGATCCGGCCGTGACGCCAACATCGATGTCGTATCAGCAGATGGACAAGGCGATGACCGAGCGAGCGCTTCGGTTTGTCAACGAAAAGAAGAGCACCTTCGGCGGCACAGCACTCGAGCCAAAGGTGCTCCCCGATGGCACCAAGGAGTTCGATCTCACGACGAAGATTGTCGATTGGGAGGTCGAGCCCGGCAAGATCGTGAAGGCGTGGACCTACAACGGCATGGTTCCCGGCCCCGTGATCAAAGTGGAGGTTGGCGACAAGGTGAAGGTCGTTCTCGACAACCAGTTGCCTGAGTCAACTGACATTCACTTCCACGGCATTCGGGTACCCAACGCAATGGACGGTGTCGATCCGTTCACGCAAGATCCAGTGGAGCCGGGCAAGTCGTTCACGTACGAGTTCACTGCGCTCGAGCCAGCCGTTGGCATGTACCACTCACACCACGATGCACAGACACAGATCCCCAATGGTCTCGCTGGTGCGTTCATCATCGGCGAGATGCCGCTGCCGGCCTCACTTGCCGACAAAGGGATCACGAAGATCGATCAGACCGTGAACATGATGCTCAACGATGCGGGCACCATCGGGCTCACGTTGAACGGCAAGAGCTTCCCCGCCACCCAGCCATACGCCGCCAAAGTCGGCGACACCATGCTCGTCAACTACTTCAATGAAGGCCTTACCTCCCACCCGATGCACTTGCATCAACCGGTCGGCTGGATTATCGCCAAAGACGGTGTGCCGCTGAAGGAGCCGATGGCTGAGGACACCATTCTCGTTGCTCCGGGCGAGCGTTACACCGTGGTGTATCACTTCACGGATCCGGGTGTGTGGGCGTGGCACTGCCACATCCTCAATCACGCCGAGGGCCCCCAAGGCATGTTCGGAATGGTGACGGCAATCATCGTTTCGGACAAGTAGAACTCGTATCCCGTCGGCCACCTCAGCAGGGCCGGCGGGATACGACACTGCCCTGCAGACACCGCTTTCATGAAATCGAGCATCGTTACGGGTGGCCTCCACCGCTAAGCTCACGGAGACGGAATGTGGCGCAGCTTGGTAGCGCACCTGCTTTGGGAGCAGGGGGTCGGAGGTTCAAATCCTCTCATTCCGACTCTGTGAGCTGGTACGATGTGGTCGAGACAGTCGACCGCTCGGCGGATGTATCACAGATGTATCACATCGAGCGCTCCAAACGCCGGAGGTGACATGTGAGTTGGAAGGCCGTTGGTCAACCCACCGTCCGCAAACAACGCGACAAATGGACCGTTCGCATCGACGGAATCGACACGACGACGGGCAAACGTCGACCACGGCAAATTGGGACGTACGCCTCGCAACGGTCAGCCCTGGCAGCGGCGCGCGACTACCGCACCGAGGTACGCAGCACCGAACGCGGCACTGTGAGTTGGCTTGTTCGCCGCTATGTCGAGGGCAAGTCCGACATCACGCCCAAGGCGCGCGAGCAGTACTCGTGGGCCATCCCGCACATCGAGAGCGAGCTCGGCGCTATCCCGCTGTCCCGCCTCGACCGCGACGACGTCGCGAGGTGGATCGGCATGCTCGCTGACGGCGGCAAGCTTTCACGGCGCAGCGTTCAGATATGCCGAGGGGTGCTTCGGGCCGCGCTCGCCGACGCGGTCGAGGAGGGTCTGATCCCGCGCAGCCCGGCGGCACGCGTGCCGCTGCCCAGAACCGTCGCCAAGCCCGTGAAGGTGAAAGACATCCAGGCGTGGGAAGCGACCGACGTCGCGCGCTTCCTCGAGACGATCGCCGAGCATCGCTGGGCGACCGGGTTCCAACTCGGAGTCCTCTACGGCTTGCGCCGCAGCGAAGTGCTTGCCCTCCGGTGGGACGATCTCGACAGCCGCGGCCGCACCCTACGAATCGACGAGAGCCTCGTGGCCGTCAACCGCGGCGCAGTTCTCGGCGACGCCAAGAACGTGCGCTCGCGCCGGCTCGTCCCACTGTCGACCGAGACCGTCCGCGCACTGAACCGTTGGCGAGCCGAGCAAGCCGAGGAGCGCCTCCTCGCCGGCCCCGACTGGGAGGACAACGATCTCATCATCTCGACCCGTCATGGCCGCCACGTTCTCCCCCGCGCGTATGACCGGTCCTTGGCGCTGCTCGTCGAGAAGGCCGGCGTGCCTCGTCTCACGTCGCACGGCCTACGCCATACCGCGGCCACGCACATGGTCAACAACGCCAAGGACATCGGCGAGCTTCGAGCGATCGCCGACATCCTCGGCCACAGTCCTGAGATGTTGATGACGGTCTACGCCCACGCGCTCCCCCAGAGCCGGCAAGCGATCGTCGACCGGCTCACCCAAGCGCCTTCGTAGTCCTCACCTCCCGCCAGCACGGCGGGG
>JANLPV010000171.1:0-47966 GCA_031367435.1 Actinomycetes bacterium
GCCTTGATGTGCTCAGGCTTGCGGATGTTGCCCGGGTTCAAGCGAAGTCCGTGCACTCCGGCTTCCAACGCAGCCAGTGCCATCCGGTACTGGTGGTGAATGTCGGCAATGATCGGAATAGGTGACCGGGGAACGATCTGCGCCAAACCCTCGGCGGCCTCAGCCTCGTTGCATGTGCACCGAACGATGTCACAACCAGCAGCTGCAAGCGCGTAGATCTGCTGCAGCGTTCCTTCGACATCGGCGGTCTTGGTGATTGTCATCGACTGCACCGTGATGGGCGCATTGCCGCCCACGGGTACCTTGCCGACAAATATCTGGCGGGTCTGGCGACGCTCGAACATCGGCATCAGTGTGCCACTTTCCAACTGCCTTCGCGCGCCGGACCTAGCGCACCGGACCTATCGGATCGGATTCGTGATGTCGAGGTACAACCCAGCGAACAGTACGAACACGAAGAAGGTCATCACGGTCATCGCGACGGGCACCATCTTGGCGACGTCGGCGGTGTATCGCCTGCCGCGGCGCGAGCGAAGCCGTTCGTAGGTGGCAATTGCTGCGTGACCGCCGTCGAAAGGTAAGAGCGGGAAGAGATTGAGCAGGCCGACAAACACGTTGATGCCGGCCAAGGTCAGCAGAATGCCCGGCAGCCCGGTCTCGCGTCCGATTGTGGAGCTGAGTCGACTGATGCCGTAGACCGTGACAGGTTGTGATGACTGATCTTTGTTGGCCCCGGAGAGGTGCGAGAAGATGTTCACCGGATTCATCACCTTGACGACGCCTTTCACGCTCTGCCAGGCAGCCGAACCAAGGTCGGTGAGGCTGCTGGTGGCGGCCTCGCCGAACGGAATGCTCTGAAACGCCGACTTGTCACCTGAGCTCACGCCCATGTACGCCAGACCTTCGCTGCCCGGGTTGGGATTCGTACCAAGCGGCACCTTGATCACGAGCGACTCGTTGCCACGCTTCACACCCAGCTCTATCACTTCGCCAGGTTTGTTCTGGTGCACGAGATTCACGAACTGTCCGGCTGAGGAGACGGCAACGCCCCCGCTGGTCTGCACGACGTCGAGCGGCTGAAGTCCCGCTTTGGCAGCTGGACTATCGGCCTCGACCCGAACGAGCGCCACCTCACCAGTGGGACGATTCTTGCCCCACGCGGTGTAGACCGTGAACAGCAGCAGGATTGCGATGAGCATGTGCATCATCGAGCCTGCCGTGATGACGATCATTCGTTTGGGGTACGACTTACTGCGATACGTAACGGGCTCGTCGGCAGGATCGGTCTCATCGAGGTTGTTCATGCCGACGATGCGCACGAAGGCGCCGATCGGTAGTGCGCGCACGCCATATTCGATCTCGCCGCGTTTGAAGCTCCAGAGCCGAGGGCCCATACCCATGAAGAACTGCGTGACCTTCATACCCGAACGTCGGGCCGTCACGAAGTGGCCGACCTCGTGCAGAAAGACCGATACGAGTAGGCCGACGACGAACACGAAGATCCAGATATTGGCAATGGCCAAGAACGCGAGGAGCACGAGCAACGAACCAACGCCCACGAGCGCGCGTGGGCCGCGCACCGTCTCGTCGGGCACGTCGATGCCTCCGCCCGCGACGATTTCGTTGCGGAACTTCTCGTACGTGTTGCTCATTGAGAGAGCTCCCTTTGGGCTACTTGGCGCGCCATGTTGTCGGCGCGCACGATGTCTTCGACGGACATGGTGTTGATATCGGTCGTTTCGTGGTGTTGCTGCAGTACTGCATCGCAGATATCGGCGATCTGGTTCCATCGAATACGTCCTGCCAGAAAGGCAACGACTGCTTCTTCGTTTGCGGCGCTCAGCCATGCGGGGGCGCTTCCACCCACGCGCCCAGCCGAATAGGCCAGGGAAAGACACCGAAACGTCGTCATATCGGGTGCCTCGAAGTCGAGACGAACGAGCGTCTTCCAATCAATGCTTCCGAATGCGCAAGAGATTCTGTTCGGGTATGCAAGGGCGTAGCCGATGGGCAGTCGCATGTCGGGCATGCTCATCTGCGCAATGGTGGCGCCATCGGTGAACTCGACCATGGAATGAATGATTGACTGCGGATGCACCACCACCTCGATCGCGTCGAACGGCGTACCGAACAACTCGTGCGCCTCGATCACCTCGAGACCCTTGTTCATCAGCGTCGACGAATCGATGGTGATTTTCGGTCCCATCTTCCACGTGGGATGGGCGAGTGCTTGCTCGACGCCAACGTCGGCCAGTTCGGCGCTGCTACGACCCCTGAATGGTCCGCCGCTTGCGGTGAGTATCAAACGCGCGACCTCTACGTCGGCCCTGGCGCTCGAGCGAAGGCATTGATGGATCGCACAATGCTCGGAGTCGACCGGTATCAACTCGGCGCCCGGCGTTGCGCGCAACGGCTGCACCACGGGTCCTGCGGCGATGAGGCTTTCCTTGTTGGCAAGTGCCAACCGCTTGCCGGCGCGCAAGGTAGCCACCGTCACGGGTAACCCCGCGAAGCCAACCACAGCGTTGACAACGACATCGGCATCATCGGCAAGATCGGCGAGGTCGCCGACCACCTCGGCGAACGGCAGTGCGCGAGCGACTTCGGCGCGCAGCGTCGGGTCGGCAACGGCAACGACTCGTGGACGGAACTCGTTGGCTTGAGCAATCAGTGCCTCGATCGACGAACCGACGCCAATGCCAACAAGCTCATAGCGACCGGCCTCCGCGCGGATGACATCGAGCGTCTGCGTGCCGATAGATCCGGTTGAACCGGCAAGCGCAACCCTCAACGCAGTCATCGAGCCAAGTCTGTCAGCGAAACAGCCTGAACGTCTGTCAGGCGGCGATCGTCATGCCGGCAGCGACATCACTTCGGAATCGCACTCACCCACGGCTCGAGCACCAACATGAGATAGAACACCGCTGGCAACGTGAAGAAGAAGCCATCGAAGCGATCGAGGACTCCGCCGTGACCCTTGACGATGCTGCCGAAGTCCTTCACATCAAGGTTGCGCTTGAACATGCTTTCGGTGAGGTCGCCGAGCGGTGCCATGATCGCGATGACCAAGCCGAGCAACACCAGATTGGGGTTACTCCATGTGTGACTCGTGCCGACAATGCCGATCACCACCATAGTGATGATGGTGAGCAACGCTCCGCCAATAAAACCTTCAACCGACTTGTTCGGGCTGATCCAGCCGCGCAGCGGTGTACGGCCGGCGGCAGAACCAACAAAGAGTGCACCGATATCGTTCACGACGACACCCACCGCGAGCAACAGCAGCGTGTCGGTACCCGAGTGCCCGGGAATCGCACCGGACGATTGTGCCCCCAGAATGAGGCCGCCATATGCGCCGGCCATACCAATCCACGTGACGCCGAGCGTTGTGATGGCCATATTCGGCATTGGATTCGAGGTTAGGTTCTGAGCACCAATGAAGCTGATACATCCGGCGAAGAAGGCAAACGCCATCACCAACGGAACTGCTCGTTCACCGATCCAGTACGCGGCGAGCGGTGCGGCAACACACGCAACGATGCCAACCACGCTCGCGGGCTGATAGCCCTTTTCCGTTACCTTTTCGAAGTACTCGACCGCGGCGAGGCCAACTACCACCACCACGATGGCAAGCACGGCTTGCGGTTTCCAGATAATGGCACCAACGAACACTGCCGCCATCAAAGCCCCGACGGCAACGGCCGTCGGCATGTCGCGACCACCAACGCCGGCGGTGGATTTCGATGACGGTTGCGACGGTGTCGCCCGAACCGAACCCGTTGGCCGGGTGCTACGAGCGGCGCGGGCCTGCTCTTCGCGAGAGGTACGCGCCCTGCCCTTGAGTGGCGTCGGCCGACCCATTCCCTCGCCCGTGGGATCGGTGCCGATGGTGATGCGGCCGGGCCCACGACGGGCCACTGCACCGCTGGTGTCCGCGTTGGTCACATCGAAAAACTGCTCGTGTGGGCCAGATGGATCAACCAACCCAGCTGTTCGCGAGGCATCGGTCGAGTCGGCAGAGTCGGCACCCTCGGCCGCGTCGTCGCGCCACACCGGCACTTGCCCCGACGAAGAAAACGACGACCACACGTCGAGATCCTCGCTGGGATCTCGCACGTCCGCATCTGAGCCAGATCGACGTGGCCGCGGAATCTCACCCGTTGGCGGCTCAGTCCAATGTGGCAGCGATCCCGAGCTGTCGTCGAACACGATCGGCTTGTCGGCACCTGTGTCACGCTTGCGCGCGCGTTGGCGATCACGCGCATCGGTATCTGAGTCGTCGCCGAACAGCGGTGGGCCGAAGTCTTCGTCGTCTCTCGACCTGTTGCGCCATACGTCGTCGCTCATTGCTGTTCTCCGTTCACGACTCGGCCAATTGCTGCTCGGTCCACGCGGTTCATACCTCGAGCAGTTCCTGCTCTTTGCGAGCGAACGCCTTGTCGATGTGATCGACGTGCTCGTGAGTGATCTTTTCCATATCCTTCTCAGCACGTTCGAGTTCGTCAGCAGAAATGACGCTCGCCTTTTCAGCGGCTTCAAGGTGCTTGCGCGCATCACGACGAAGGTTGCGCACCGCAATGCGTCCGTCCTCGGCCAGGGTCTTGACGATCTTCACGTATTCCTTACGTCGTTGCTCGGTGAGCGCAGGAATGTTGAGACGTATGACGACGCCATCGTTTGATGGCGAAATGCCAAGGTCACTTTCGCGAATGGCCTTCTCGATCGCTACCAGAGACGCGCGGTCATGAGGCTTCACAATCAACTGACGAGCTTCAGGCACCTGGAACCCAGCGAGTTGCTGCAACGGCACCGTGGAACCGTAGTAATCAACCATGATCCGCTCGACGAGTGCTGGGGTTGCTCGCCCGGTACGCACTGTGGTGAATTGAGACTGCACGTGCTCAACGGCTTTGTCCATCTTTTCGATGGCTTCAAGAATGGTCTCTTCGATCACGCACACCAGCGTACAGAGGTGCCAGCACCCAGAGTGTGCACATGTGAGTTTGGTCAGTTGTCGCGAACGATGGTGCCGACGCGCTTGCCCTCGAGGATCGCGCGAAGCGCCCCATGGGCTGACATGTCGAAGACCACGATCGGCAGCTTGTTGTCTCGACAGAATGCGATCGCAGTTGAGTCCATCACTTTGAGATCTTTGTTCATGACGTCCATGTAGCTGATCTCGTCGTACTTCGTTGCCGAGCTATCGGTGCGTGGGTCGGCCGAGTACACGCCATCGACCCCGGAGTGCGTGCCCTTCAGCAACGCATTTGCGTCGATCTCAGCGGCGCGAAGAGCGGCCGCTGTATCGGTTGTGAAGAAGGGATTACCGGTGCCTGCCGCAAAGATGACGACCCGGCCCTTTTCAAGGTGACGCATCGCCCGACGGCGGATGTAGGGCTCGGCAATGCGAGGCATCTCGATGGCCGACTGCACCCGCGTGGGTTGGCCGGCGCGTTCGAGGGCATCCTGGAGTGCCAGGGCATTCATCACGGTTCCGAGCATGCCGATGTGATCGGACTGCGTGGCATCCATTCCGGTCATTGCTCCGGTGCGACCCCGCCAGAAGTTGCCACCGCCCACCACGACGGCGACGTCGACACCAAGGTTCTCGCGCACGTCGAGGATCTCCAGCGCCGTATGAGCCAGGGTGGCGCCATCAAGCCCGGAGCCCGTCGGACCGGCAAGGGCCTCGCCTGATGGTTTGAAGACGATGCGCTTCCACCGAGGCGGGGCCACTGCAGCTCAGCCGATCTCGACTTGAGCGAAGCTCACGATTGAGGCGGCGCCAATGAGCTGCGCGATCGACATCTTGTCGTCCTTCGCGTACGGCTGATCGAGTAGGCACACGTCTTTGAAAAACCCGCCGATGCGACCCTCAACGACCTTGGAAATGGCTGCTTCGGGCTTTCCTTCGTTGCGGGTGATCGTTTCGAGCGTGGCTCGTTCGTGAGCGATGACCTCTGCAGGAACATCGTCACGCTTGAGGTACTTCGGCCTGGCGAAGGCGATATGCACGGCGACATCGTGGGCGAGCTCGCTGCTAGCACCCGACATTTCGACCAATACCGCATTCACCCCGCGACCACCCTGCAGGTGCACGTACGAGTCGATGGTGTTTCCTGGGGCTGCCTCGATTCGGATGACATCACCCAACTCGATCTTTTCCTTGAGTGTGATGCGTAGGTCATCGAGGATGGTGGCGTGCTCGGAGACGGCCTCCGTGCCCTTCTCGACGACGAGAGCAACGAGCGCATTGGCCTCGGCCTTGAACTGATCGCTCGCCGCGACGAAGTCGGTCTCACACTTGAGCTTCACGATTGCGCCGACGTTGCCCTCGATGAACAAACCAACGAGGCCTTGCGTACTCTCGCGGTCGTCGCGCTTGGCCGATGCGGCCAAGCCCTTCTCGCGTAGCCATTGCTTGGCCGTGTCGACATCGCCGCCCGATTCCTCGAGTGCCTTCTTGCAATCCATCATTCCTGCGCCGGTGGACTGGCGCAGCGCTTGTACGTCTTTGGCATTGACAGCCATGGTTCAGCCTTCCGTGGTTTCGGCAGGAGCGTCTGCGGCTACCTCGGCCGGCACCTCTGTGGGGACTTCTTCGGCGAGCGCAACTTCAGCGGGCGCTACTTCGGCCGTGTCTACTTCGGCGGAGGCTACTTCGGCGGAGGCTACTTCGGCGGGCACCACTTCGGCGGGCACCACTTCGGCCGTGGCTACTTCGGCCGCGGCTACTTCGGGGGGCGCTACTTCGGCGACGTCGTCTGGGGATTTGGTTGCAGCCAAACGCGCTTCTCGGTCGGCCTGAGCTGCTGCGGCCTGTTTGCGGGCATCGGCCTGCGCAGCGTTGAACTCGGCGTCCTGCTCGGCGGTGCGCTTTGGCGCGGCCTGCGGGTTGCGCTTCGACGCCATGTATCGGCCTTCTTCGACAGCCTCAGCGATCACACGGCACATCAGCGCGTTGGCGCGGATGGCGTCGTCGTTGCCAGGGATCGGGAACTGGATGATGTCTGGGTCGACGTTGGTGTCGACGACGGCGATCACTGGGATCTTGAGTTTGTTTGCCTCAGTAACAGCGATGTGCTCTTTCTTCGTGTCGAGAATGAACACCGCGTCGGGACGCTGCGCAAGGTGGCGGATACCGCCGAGGTTCTTCTGCAGCTTCTCGAGTTCGCGACTGAGCAAAAGTGCTTCCTTCTTCGGCATTGCATCGAACTCGCCCGAGATCTTCATGCGCTCGTATTCCTGCATCTTCGCGACGCGCTTCGAGATGGTTTCGAAGTTGGTGAGCATGCCACCGAGCCAGCGCTCGTTGATGTACGGCATGCCGCTTTTTTCGGCATAGCTACGCACGGGATCTTGCGCCTGCTTCTTGGTGCCGATGAACAACACCGTGCCACCCTTGGCCGACAGTTCGCGCACGAAGTTGTAGGCGACCTCGGCACGCTGGAGCGTCTGCTCGAGGTCGATGATGTAGATGCCATTGCGCTCGCCGAAGATGAAACGCTTCATCTTCGGGTTCCAACGACGGGTCTGATGCCCGAAGTGGACTCCGGCTTCCAGCATTTGGCGCGTAGTAACGACTGCCATTGTCATTCACTCCTCTACTGCGGTTAGCGGGCATTTCGCGCAGCGCCGAGGCGACCGCAGTGTGAGCGAGATGCTGTTGATACACGGCTTGCCGGGTCGGCAGGCCGGGAGCAATGCTATCGGGGCACCGATGCGGTTGGCGCAACTCGTGCGCAGGTTGACGACCCTTTTTGCGCAGGGCGCGCCGGGGTACCGTCGAGCGCAATCAGACGGTACCGGAAGTTGTCCGCCTGAAGGAGAGGCAACGGGTCGAGGTACGAACCCGCCAACCTCAACCCGAAGTAGAACCGTCTCGACGCGTGCCCGACCAGCTCGCCGGAACGGACCGAGTCGCCTCGGATCAGCCGACTGTCCGAGAGCATGCCATAGGTTGTCATCAGGCCGCCGAGGTGCTCGAGAACCACATATCGAGTGCCCACGACAACGCCGCTAAAGGTAACGATGCCATCGGCCGCGGCCTCGACCGTCGTGGACGCGCCGAGCGCGAACTCGATACCGCGCTGACCGCTGCAGTACTGACACGCCGGCGGGCGGAAGAACACCACGACTGGGCCGCGCACGGGCCGATGCAAACAGGCGAGACCAGGACCCCGCGACTCTCCGGCAGGCATGATCGATGCCCACACTGCAATGACAATCCTGAACACGTTCAACAGCCCCTCCGACCCGATCGACGACCGGCTCATCTATCAATGTCGGCCGATATGCAATGTCGGCCGATATGTGTTGGCAGGGTTACTGCAAAGGGCGTGCGCACCGCTGCCGTAGGCGCGGCTGAACCAAGATCAAGTGTGCGGGCGTCAGCTCATGCCGCTCGAGGCCATGCGCGAGCGAAGGTGCAGCACCGATTTGGTGTGGATTTGCGAGACGCGACTTTCGGTAACACCGAGCACCACGCCGATCTCGGCGAGGGTGAGACCCTCGTCGTAGTACAACGACAACACGAGTCGTTCTCGCTCGGGCAGCTTGCGTACTTCGCCACGCACGGCCTGGCGAACTTCACCCTCCTCGTACGCGCCCGATGGGCTATCTGGAGTTTCGCCGCGCAGCGAACGCGGCTCGGCACCTGCTACAAGCGCACGATCGAGCGGGCCGACCGTGGTAGAGGCGATCGCGGCCAACCAGCGACGGAACTCGGTGCCGCTGATGCCGAGATGCGACGACAGTTCTTCGTCGTTGGGGCTGCGGCCCAGCTTGGCCTCGAGATCATGAAATGCTGTCTCAACCTCGCGGGCGCGGCTACGCACCGAACGAGGAACCCAGTCGAGCGAACGCAGACCATCGAAGATGGCACCACGAATACGCGGCACCGCGAACGTTTCGAACTTCACGCCGCGATCAGAGTCGAAGCGTTCGACTGCGTCGATGAGACCGAACACACCAGCGCTGACGAGATCGCCGGCGTCGACGCTGCTCGGCAGGCCCGCACCAACACGCCCCGCTACGAACTTGACGAGTGGCGAGTAGTGCACGATCAGACGCTCGCGCGCCTTGGGGTCGCGCTGGCCAAGCCAACGATCCCACCATCCCATCAGCTCGGCATCGCCCGATGCCCGCCCAACACTCTCCCTCATCGTCTCATGCCCTCGGGTGCGTCTGTGAATACACGGTGCGGAGTCGTTCCTTGCTGACATGCGTATAACGCTGGGTCGTGGCAACGTCGCTATGCCCCAATAACTCTTGCACGGCACGCAGGTCGGCACCGCCATCAAGGAGGTGCGTTGCAAAGCTGTGCCGCAGAGCGTGCGGATGCGTGGGAACCGGCGATCGCCGATCGACAATGCGCCGGACATCGCGTGGAGTGAGCCGATTGCCGCGCTCGTTACCAAACAGACCGGCACCAACATGATCGGCCAACACGTCGAGGCGGATTCGCATCCACGCCCGCAAGGCGAGCACGGCGGGTTGCGAGAGCGGTACTCGGCGTTCCTTGTTACCTTTGCCCCACACCGACACGGCCAGCCCGGCGAGATCGAGCGAGTCAGTATCGAGACCACACAATTCGCTGACACGAATGCCGCTGCCGTACAACAACTCAAGCACCGCATCGTCGCGCAGACGTCGCCATTCGGGTTCGTCATCGTCGGCCGTACCATCGAGCAAGACTCCGATGTCAGCGTGCGACAGCACCTTTGGCAATCTGGCGTCGCCGGATGGGGCGTGCAGACTGATCGCAGGATCGATCTCGATGTGACCACTGCGACGCAGCCATTGAAAGTAGCGCCGAATGCCGGCAACTTTTCGAGCCACGCTGCGCCGCGCGAATTGCCGCGTAGTGAGATAGGCCACATAGCGACGAAGCACAAGACGGTCGACCCGTTCGGGCGCTTCGATGCCGAGGCGCTGCGCCCATTCGATGAATCCGGAAATGTCACCGTGATACGCGACGACCGTGTTGGGTGACGATGAGGTGAGTGATGCCGCGAACTCGTCGGCGCGCCACATCGGGCTCGCAGGGATTCGACCGACAGCGTCGGATGTAACAGTTCGTCCTCCCATGGACTCGTAGGGTATTCGGTCAAAGGGGCCAACGTGCGTGACCCTTACCTGATCGTGGCGGACTCGCTGGCCCGCTCGAACCAACCGTTCACCTGCTGCGCCCAACCGGTTGATTCGAGTCGTGCCATCGCCATGGCGCACTCCACCAGCGTGCGGCTGGTCGTCAGCATGAGCTGATCGAGCGTTCGCGGTTCGTTGAGTAGATCGAGTAGTTCAAGATCGGCATCGGTTGGTCGCGGCCGCGGGTCGTAGGCAACACCGCCCGCCCGACGCGAATCAAGCCCCAAAGCAACGAGGACGTCATCGACGTCGATCACAACGGGGCAACCGTCACGGATGAGGAAGTTGGTGCCCTCGGCGGCCCTGTTGCGGAGTGCACCCGGCACTGCCATCACGGTCACGCCTCGCTCTCTGGCCTCGTTAACGGTGATCAGCGACCCGCCACTGACGCGTGATTCGACGACGACGAGCACCTCGCTGAACGCAGCGAGCACGCGGTTTCTCAACGGGAAGCGGTAGGCCTCGGGTGCCGTACCGGGTGGGGCCTCAGAGATCAGCGCCCCTTCGTCGATGACACGCTGCCACAGCGACGCATGTTCACGCGGATACACCACGTCAAGCCCAGAGGCAACAACACCAAGCGGGCTTGCCCCGGACTCGACCGACAACACACCGCGGTGAGCGCAGCCATCGATGCCGCGCGCGAGCCCTGACACCACATGCACACCGGCGGTGGCAAGGTCGCGACCAAGCATTGTTGCCGTGTCTCGTCCGGAACCCGTGGCATTGCGGGTGCCGACGATGCCGACGCGACGACCGCCGATGCGCTGCAGATCGCCCCGACAGAACAGCACCGATGCCGGGACGGGATCGTCGAGCAACGGTGCCGGATATCCGGCGCGGCCACGAATAAGCACGCGGATGTCGTGCTCAAGACACTGTTGCCATACCTTGCCCGGATCTCGATGCGCGGCGCTCGATCTCCACGCAGCGGCCAGGCCATCGGCGTCGAAGAGCTGGGCCACGAGTCCCACAGGTCGGGCATGACCGGCAGCTACGGCGAACGCCTCGGGAGGCGACAGACGTGCCAACAACACGTTGAGTCTGTTCACTGTCATGCGGTCGAGCCCGGCAAGTGCCGCCGCGTACGCTTCGTCGGTGTGGTCGCTCATGCCGCCCTACCGCGCAGCAACGGCGACAACCGAACCCGGAACTGCAATGCCATTGCTACGTGCTTTTCGAGTACGAGGTCGCTGACCTCATCGTCGAGGTCGGCAAGCGTGCGCGCGACACGACGAACCCGGTGATAGCCACGGCCGGTGAGTCGATCTTGCTCGAGCTCAGCGCGCAGGAGCTTCTGCGCCTTTGGTTCCAAAGGCGCGATCGCGTCGAGCAGCGCGGCCGGAATTTGTGCGTTGAGCGAGCCATTGCGTGCATACGCGGCGAGGCGCGCCTCGGCGACTCGGGCCGCGACCGCAGCGGACGATTCACCACCAGCGCCCAGCAGCAGTTCATCGACACCCGGACGGTGTACGGGCACGCGCAGGTCGAAACGATCGAGCAGGGGACCCGAGAGTCTGCGCAGATATCGAGAGCGCGCGCCGTCGTCGCACTCGCATGAACCCGGTGCCCCACCGCCACACGGACATGGATTGGTGGCGGCGACGAGAAGGAATTGCGCCGGAAGCGTGGCACTGGACCGCGCACGTGCCACGCGAACCACGCCCTCCTCCAAGGGCTGGCGAAGCCCATCGAGTACGGCCGGTGAGAACTCGCCAAGCTCATCGAGAAACAAGACTCCCCCATGAGCTAATGAGATTTCCCCGGGACGAAGCGACGCGGTACCGCCACCGACGAGCGCGACGATTGAGCTTGTGTGATGTGGTGCACGAAACGGCGCACGCGTGATGAGCGCCCCTGCGGGCAGACGAACACCCGCTGCCGAGTGAACCATTGTGGCCACAAGCGACACCTGTGGACTCAACGGCGGCAACAAGCCTGGCATACGTTGGGCAAGCATGGTCTTACCCGAGCCCGGAGGGCCAACAAACAACAGATGATGCCCTCCGGCCGCGGCGACCTCGAGCGCCTGTCTGGCCAATGGTTGACCTCGCACGTCGGCGAGATCGACGATTGGGAGCGGCTCTTCAACAACGGTCTCGGCGGGTGGTGTGGGCCACGGGGCTTCTCCCGCAAGGGCCTCGACAACCTCGCGCAGGTTCCGCCCCACACGAACTCGTTGCTCGCTGATTACCTCGGCTTCATGACGACTTGCGACCGGCACGACTGGCTGCACTCGTCCGAGCGCGTTCACCATCGGCGCGATGCCGGCAACTGGACGCAATGAGCCATCGAGGCCGAGTTCGCCAACGAAACCGTACGGAGAAACCGCTTCGGCCGCGATGACTTCATCAGCGACCAACACGCCGATTGCGATCGCGAGATCAAGACCCGCGCCGACCTTTCTCTCGCTTGAGGGCGCGAGGTTGACCGTGACCTTTTTCGATGGCCACCGGTAACCACTCGACATCACCGCGGCGCGAACCCGATCGCGTGCCTCGCGACACACTTCATCTGGGAGCCCCACAATCGTGAAGCTCGGCAATGCGTTGGATACGTGCACCTCGACCGTGACGCGGTGACCTTCGACCCCAAGCAAGGTGGCAGACAGGATGGCTGCGAGCATGGCATACCTCCAACAGACGGGCGGCAGGTACCGCGTGACATCCGGGAGGGGCTCGGCCCCACAACTCGGTCACGCTACCGTCATCGCGTCACACCCACTCGCGTTGTTGCGCATTGACGAAGGTGCCAGCAATTCGGGTGAGGCGAATGCTTGACTAGAGAAATGCGAACGTCTTGTGCTGCCGGGAGCGCCATTTTTGCCTCACTCATTGTGGTGAGCGCGTCCATGCTCAGTTCGTGCGGAAGCGCACCTGTGCGCAGCGCCGAACGATTCTGCGGAGAGCTCACCGCACACAAGGAAGACATTCGCACCTTGCCCGATTCGTCCGCTTCGATCACGTCGTTGATCAACCTCTACTCGAAGATGGGCGAGGTCGCCCCGCTCGAGGTGCAAGCGGACTGGGATCAGCTCTCCACCAATCTGAAGACGGCAAACACTGTCGACGTCAAGGACCCTGCGTCGGTTCAGGTAGCGGCCGACTCGGCCTACGCAACTCAGCGTGCTGCTGAGCGTCTCGCCACCTGGGCGCAGACAACATGCGGACTCGACATCGGTCCGGTTGGCACTGCGTAGCGCACAAGGGCGCCTCCCCGTGCAACGGGTCAGCGAATCTCGCCGCGCTTGACGATCACCTTGTCGACAAGGCCGTAATCCTTGGCCTCTTCGGCGGTGAACCAACGGTCGCGTTCGCTGTCAGCCTGAATCTTCTCGAGCGTCTGACCAGTGTGATGCGCCGTCAGTTCTGCCATGCGCCGCTTCGTATACACCAACTGCTCGGCCTGAATGGCAATGTCTGCTGCCTGCCCGCGAAGACCGGCCAATGGCTGATGCATCATCACTCGTGCGTTTGGCAAGGTGAATCGCTTGCCCGGCGCACCTGCGGTGAGTAGGAACTGACCCATGCTCGCGGCCATGCCCATGCACACCGTTGCAACCTCACAACTGACGAACTGCATCGTGTCGTAGATCGCCATGCCGGCATATACCGAGCCGCCGGGGCTATTGATGTACAACCAGATATCGGCGTTTGGATCTTCGCCTTCGAGATAGAGCAGTTGTGCACAAAGTTGGTTGGCGATCTCGTCGTTAACGTCGGTGCCAAGAAGAATCACTCGGTTCTTCAGCAACCGATTGAACACGTCACTTCGAGGATCAAAACCAGAGTCGAGGGCGTTTGGGGAAATGAGATCCGACATGAGCGTCAGACTATCGGGAATCGGCGATCTCGTTCCGGGAAGCACTCGCCAGCGAGGCGGGGTGAGCTGCCATGGTGAACGACCGACGCCTCGTCATGCACCTTCGCCGGACCAATGCGCACGGAACAGACCTGGCCCGACGACGCCTTAGCGGCGGATACCGCTGAGAATCACCGCCACACGTTCGTGGTCGCGAACGTCGGCGCGCAGTGTGAGCAGGCCAGCGAGTCCAGCCGTACCCGTATAGCTCGCATCGACCGACGTATGTGCGCTCGCCAACTGATTCGCAAGCAGCACATCAGCTTCGGGCGAGACCACGGGTGACCCACCACTCGCGGCCATACCATTCGCGATGCCCAACCAGTCGTATGTCTCGTCGTCGAGAATGCCGTCGGCCGCGGACTGACCCTCGGTCTCCCACGGCGTCATGCAGTCACGCCAGCGCGCACCGGCCGTGGCCAACCCGCCAGGACCATCAAGGGCCCGACGCCATGCCCGCGCGAGGGGCGCGCAGCTTTGCGTCTGCACCGCATAGAGCTCTGGCAGACCGGTGCCAGCACCGCCAACGGCCTGGGCCAGGCCGCCGATGACACAGCGCGCAAATGCTCCACCGCCGACTTGCACGAACACCCTGTCGAGCCGCTGCGCAGCCATCTCCCAACCAATACTTCGACCGCCGTCGAGACACCACGCATTCTCCGGACCCTGCACGCTGAACGGTATGGCTCCGGCTGCAACGGCCTCTCGGTAGCGCAACACGCACGGATCACCGGCACCATCCTGGGCGCGGCGCGGGCACATCGTGACCGTTGCCCCAAGTTCGCCGAGGCGGGCCAGCACTGTTGGGTTGGCACTCGGCGGTACGAAGACTTGGATCGGCCACTGCACCGTTGCCGCGAGTGTGGATGCCGCGAGCGCGGCGTTGCCGCATGACGCAATCGCGAGCGTGCGGCGCTCGCCGACCCGACTGCCCCACGGCGTACGACCGAACCGCTCGGCCACGATCAGATGCAACAACGCGCTGAACAAATGACGGGCCTTGTGGCTTCCCGCCACCTGATGCGTCTCATCTTTCACCCACACGCCACCCTCTGCGGCGAAACCGAGTGCATCCGAAAGCGCATCGGCGCGAGCGAATGGCGTGGTCACGAGACCGGTGCCGGCGAGAGCGACCAACTTGTCGTCCACTTCCACGACCATCGCACGACGCTCCGGCTCGGTGAGACCAAGCGCTGCGGCAAACGAGTCCCAGGCGAAATAGGGCTGATACGCGAGAAACGGATTCGAGTCATCGCTGACGCGCCGAACCGGTTCGTCGTGTTGCACGATTTGCAGCGTGTGATACGGGTCGAGCGCTGTCGAGTTCGGGCATCGAAACACCATGGGTTCGGAGATGTCGACCGTTGCGCCACAAACGACACAGCGCCAACCAACAACTGCTACAGATGGCACAGGGTCAACTCTTCGATGCGACACGTGCGTTGAAGTCGGTGATGAGTTCGTCCCACACGGGTAGATACCGACGAAGTCCCTGCCAGAAACTCTGCGAACGACGCGCCTCGAAGAGCTCGAATGGTGTGCCCTGCTGTTCGACCCACGTGTAATAGCCGAGGTTGAAGATGCGATTGCGGTCGCGCTCTGTGCATTCGATCATTGAGTCGGTGGTGACGTTCGCGAGGTGCTCACCAAAGACCTCACCCGCGTGAACGGTGTTGAACTCGTTACCGAAGCGGCTTGCAAGGGTCTTGGCTCGCTCGCTCGGATACAACGCAGCCCCGTCGGTCGCGATGGTGATGATCGCGTCATCGGGACCGAGACCAAGCAGCTTGGCCGTCTTGATCGCGGCCAACGTATTGCAGATCGCGGAGAAGCCAAAGTGCGCAAGCGCATCGATGAGCTCCGCCGAGATCCCCTTGTGGTCCACGAGGTAGGCGCGGCCCGCCGGCGTATTGAACAGCACGTCGAGTTCATCGGTCGCTCGATCACTGATCGCGACAACGACATCGGTGTTGGTGACGTTGTGGATGAGCGGTATGTGCTTGTCGCCGATGCCTTGGATGTTGTGCTCGCCGAAGCCGTTCTCGAGCATCGTTGGGCATTCGAGCGCTTCGACAGCAACGATCTTGGTGCCGTACTCCTCTTTCAATCGATCGCCCGCGGCGATCGTGCCCGCAGAGCCGGTGGCACTGGTGAACGCTGCCAGACGTAGCGACGGTCGACCCATCGCCGCTGCCGCGTGCTCAAAGACATGAGCTAGGGCGCGTCCGGTGACTTCGTAGTGGCCAAGGTGATTGCCGAACTCGCAGAACTGGTTGAGAACGAAGTTGGTTGGATCCTTGGCAAGTTCGTTGCACGCGTCGTAGATCTCCTTCACATTGCTCTCAGTGCCAACTGTTTTGATCACGTCTTCAACGGGGTTCGCGCACCACTTATCAAGCCAATCGAAACGCTCCTGGCTCATCCCTGCCGGCAATATCGCGACACCGCGGCTAGCCATGATGCGGCTGATCGCGATACCTCCACGGGCGTAGTTGCCCGTGCTCGGCCAGATCGCGCGGTGACGCGTCGGGTCGAATTGTCCGGTGACGACGCGGGGCGCCAAGCAGCTATACGCAGCGAGCACCTTGTGTGCGGTGATCATCGGAAAACGATCACCAAATGCCACAATGATTGGACTTTCGACGCCGGTGAGCTCCTTCGTGAGCACAACGTAATCAGGCACATCCACGCGATTTCCGGCGAGGTCGTTGTACCAATGCACACGCCACAGATTGCGTGCGTCGGCGTCGTCCTTGCCGACTCCGGCGGTGTGCGACGGGTCGATGCGGCTGGGGTCGGCGAGCTCGCCGAAGGTGGGCAGCACGATGCCCTGCTCGCGAAACCTGGCAACACTGTTGGCCAACGATCCCGGATCGACAACCGACTCAGCCAGGCCGAATTGGTTGATGAGCGCCTCGCGTATATGGCTTGACATCGCGGTGGATGAATCGGTGGGTGAATTGACGTCGATGGTCACGCTTCACATTCTGTCAAAGCTGCGCTGGCTTGCGCGTTTTTCATCCGTCACGAACACGCGACGACATCCCCAGGGTTGACCCGGAATAAGCGAGTGCGACATCTTTAGCAAAGTCATCGCTTGCTAAATAGGTTAGACTTTGGCGATGTCTGAACTCTCCGATGCAAAGCGACGAATTATCGAGGCGCTCAAGCGCGCCGACGATGCAACCGCGCATGACCTCGCCGAAAGGTTCAACACCACCACTACCGCCGTTCGCCAGCACCTTGACGCTCTTGAGCAGTCCGGTTTGGTCGAACGTTTCGAAGGTGCCATTCACGGTCGCGGCCGACCGGCGATTCATTGGCGCACGACTCCGCTGGCGCGAGAACTTTTCCCGGACCGCCATAGCGAGCTCACGGTAGAGCTCGTCGATTCGATTCGATCGACGCTTGGCGACAGCGCGCTCGATCAGGTCATCACACACCGCGCCGCGCAGCAACTCGCGGCGTACCAAGCAGCCCTTCCCACGGGGTCGGTTGCCGTGCGAGTGCGCGCACTCGGACAACGCCGAACTGCTGAGGGCTATCTTGCCGAGGTCATCAGCGACGCCGACGACCTCTTGCTCATCGAGCATCATTGCCCGATCTGCAGCGCAGCCACTGCGTGCCAGGGACTCTGTCGCAGCGAACTCGAGGTGTTCCAGGCGGCGCTTGGACCGTCCGTAACGGTGACCCGCGAGCAGCATGTGTTGAGTGGCGACGCGCGTTGCACGTACAGAATCTCGTCCTCAACGCTCGTTGACTAACGACTCCAGTCGGGCGGCGGCAGGGTGCTGGGGCCAACGTGTTCGTCGAGCCAATCATTCAGCTCCGCCGCACCGTTCCATCCGTCACGAACCTTCTTCACGACCGACTTGGTGTGTAGCCACGGCTCGGGCGGCCACGACCGAAATGCGGTGAGCCCTTTGCGTCGCAGAAGTTCGATTCGTGGGTGGTCTTTCGGGTAGCCGCGGGGTGAGGTCTTCAACTCGCCGATGGCGCCGATCGTGTAGTGCTTCTTGGCGAGCCTGCCACTGATTGCGGCGACCTCCATACCCCGATGATCGTCATCAACGGCAGCGCGAAAGCGTTCGAGCTGATCGGTGGCCATCGCGTAGTAACCAGAGCCAATCATGAGTCCCGTCGCGGAGAGTTGCACGTAGAAGACCGCGCCGCCTTCGCGCTCACCGATCGCGCCGATCTGCTCCTTGTAAGGAGGGCGTCCTTTCGCGAAGCGCACATCGTTGTAGGGCCGAAAAATATTGAACGGTCCGAATTCGTTGAGCTCGCCCAATAGCGCCACCATGGCACCTTTGACCTGCGTGTCAAAGGTTGCCTTGTTCGCCTGCCAGAACGCTTTGGAGTTGTCGGCCGCGAGGCCTTCGAAGAACGCGAAGGCCTCGGTGGAGAATCCAGCAAACGACATAATTGCTCGCTATCGGGTCAGACGACTTCGGCAATCTGCATAACAGGTGCAGCGTTGGTGTAATTCGCCACATCGGCCATCACGTCGGCGGTCGCGGGCAACGCCATCGCCGCCTGGAACTGGTCCATCGATTCGAAAAAGAAGTGCACGGCGGCGACGTACGGACCGGTGATGCCCTTGTCGATTTCGCCACCCACATTCCACGACGTGCACGCCAACGGCACATGCGTGTTCTTGTAGTAGTCGTGGTCGAAGGTGACGTCGTCGCCACCCGGGTAGAGAACGCTGACACGGATCATGACCGCGACCGTACCTGACAGAAGGGGTGCCAGTTGCACCGATGTGTCACGTGCGTCGCCAGCCCAACGTGGCTTCAACGTAGTGCGTCGTAGTGTTGGCGCATGACCGACTTCCTCCTTGGTGGACACATCGATTCGGCACGTCACGAGCGAACCGATGCCACCGTTGTCATCTCGTCGAATGACCTCACCACGCATGGCGTAATCGTGGGTATGACCGGATCCGGCAAGACGGGCCTTGGTGTGGTGCTGATCGAAGACGCGCTTCGTGCTGGCGTACCGACGCTGATCATCGATCCAAAGGGCGACCTCACGAATCTGTGCCTCACGTTCGCTCAGCTCGCGCCGGCGGAATTCGAGCCGTGGGTCAACGAGGGCGACGCCCAACGCGCCGGGCAGAGCGTGGCCGAGTTCGCTGTGGCACAGGCAAAAGCCTGGTCCGATGGTCTCGCCACATGGGGCCTCGCCGCGTCTGATATTGCCGACCTTCGCAACGCGGTGGAGTTCACCATCTACACGCCGGGCTCCAACGCCGGCGTTGGCGTAAATATTGTCGGATCACTGCAGGTGCCAGCAGATCTGAGCGACACCGAACTCGTCGGTGATGAGATCGAGGGTTTCGTCAGTGGATTGCTGAGTCTTGTCGGAGTCGACGCCGATCCGCTGAGCAGTCGTGAGCACATTCTGCTCTCGAATCTCATCCTCGCCGAATGGACGGCAGGGCACAGCCTCGACCTACCCGCTCTTGTCGGCATGGTGGCCACGCCTCCCATTCGAAAGCTCGGTGTGTTCGATCTCGACACCTTCTTCCCACCCGCCGATCGCATGACGCTTGCGATTCGTCTGAACGGTCTGCTCGCATCACCGTCGTTCAGCGCATGGATGAGCGGCCCAGCACTCAACATTGCGTCGATGCTACGAACCACCGCGGACAAACCGAGATGCGCCATCGTGTGTACAGCTCATCTCGGCGATCAAGAACGTCAATTCGTCACGACCCTCATCCTGTCCAAACTCGTGACCTGGATGCGACAGCAGAGCGGAACCACCGACCTGCGCGCTCTGCTCTACATGGACGAGGTTGCCGGCTATCTTCCGCCGACCGCGACCCCGCCGACGAAGAAGCCGATCATGACACTGATGAAGCAAGCTCGCGCATTCGGGGTGGGTGTGGTGCTCTCGACACAGAATCCCGTGGACGTCGACTACAAGGCACTGTCGAATGCAGGCACGTGGATGATTGGCCGCCTGCAGACGGAACAGGACAAACAACGCCTGCTCGACGGCATGAGTGCGGCATCGGGCAGCGTGGATATCGGTGCAACTGGTGCCACGATCGGCGGCCTCGCAAAACGAGAGTTTGTTCTCCGCCGAGCAGGCAAGGACCAGCCTGAGGTCTTCACGACCCGGTGGGCAATGAGCTACCTGCGCGGCCCCCTAACGCGCGATCAGATTTCCACGTTGATGACCGATCAGAAGGCAGCGAATGCGGTGTCAACTCGAGAGGGCACCGCGAGTACACAGAGCGCCACCGACATCGCGAGCGCCAGCACCGATGAAACGACGGTGATGCCCACGGTTGCGTCGGGGATACCTGTGCGTTGGGCCGACGTCGCTGCGCCATGGCTGCCAAACGTCGGTGGGGATTCGCGTGGATCACGTGTCGAGCCGTCGATCGTCGCACGTGTTGCCTTGCGCTTCGACGACGAAAAGGCTGGCCTCATCCACGACGAGGAATACGAGACCGTCGTGTTTCCGCTCGACGAGTTGACCGACGTCAGCAGAGCAGCAGCAATCGATTACGACGATCGCGACCTTCGCACCGATGCGCCACCCCAGTGTCGGTATCGCCTCTCGAAGGCACCAATCCAGACGAAGACGTTCTTCAGCCGAATTGAACGTGACCTGATCGACGTACTTGTACGCGGGCGCACGGTCGATTTGCAAGCGAATACCGCGTTGAAGTTGTTCGGTCGACCGGGTGAGAGCGCGGACCTCTTCACGACTCGGTGCCACGAGACGGCAAACGCGCTCGCCGACACCGAAACCGCATCTCTGCGTGACAAGTACCAGACCAAGGTGACACGAATTCAAGCCCAACTACAAGCAGCCGAGGACCGCGCTGGCGTTCTGCACACCGAACAGCGCGGTCGCCAGAGCCAAGAGGTGCTCTCCACCGCTGGCTCGATCCTCGGCGGTCTGCTCGGTGGCAGCAGATCGCGCGGAAATCTCCTCGGCTCGATCCTCGCAGGTGCCGGTACCGCCGCTGGACGACGTACCCGCTCGGCAGCGTCCAGCGGACGCGCCGAGGCCGCGGACAACAAAGTCGAGTTGCTGCACGGTCAACTTGAGCAACTTGAAACGGAGCTGAGCAAGGAGATCGTCGACATCGATCAGCGGTGGGCAGCATCTGCCACAAATGTCTCAACGTTGCCGGTGAGCCTCGAACGCACCGACGTGCGCGTCACCCAACTCAGCTTGGTGTGGATCCCCGTCGCCTAATCGCTAATCGAGAGCGACGGTGGGTGCACGACTAGTATCTGCGGCAATGGCTTCACGACTCGGTGGAAAAGTCGCGCTCGTCACCGGCGCGGCAAGTGGCATTGGTCGCGCGATCGCGGATCGGTTCTTGTCGGAGGGCGCGTCGGTCGTCTTTGCCGATGTCGACCCCAGCGGTGCTTCGACGGTGGCTGAACTCGACAATCATCTCGCCGCGTTCGTGCACTGCGATGTCACGAATGAATCCCACGTCGAGGCCGCAATGCGCTCAGCCCTCGATCTGTTCGGCGGCCTCGACATCGTGGTGGCCAACGCTGGCAAAGGCACCTTTGGGCTCATCGCCGAGCACTCACTCGAGTCATGGCAAGAGATCATCGACCTCTGCTTGACCGGCGTGTTCCTCACGGTGAAGCACGCGGGTCGGGTCATGCGCGACGGCGGATCGATCATCAACATCGCCTCGCTCAACGCCATTCAGCCCGCCGAGGGCATGGTGGCGTATTGCACTGCTAAGGCCGGTGTGGCCATGCTCACGCGCGTTGCCGCGATGGAACTCGGCCACCGCCAGATTCGAGTCAACACGATCGCGCCGGGTCTCGTGGAAACCAATGCCACCAGCGCGTTCTGGATGGTGCCGGGCATCGTCGAGGAATTCGTCGAGAACACGACCGTGGGTCGCTTCGCGCAACCAGACGACATCGCCCAACTCGCCGTCTTCCTCGCCGGCGACGAATCGACGTTTATCAGTGCCGGCTTCCATAGCATCGACGGTGGCGCTTCGACCAAGCGTTACCCGGATCTACCCGCTGCTTTTGCGAGAATGGCCGAGACCTAGGTCTCATGAACGAGCCCGTCGCATCTGCGGCAGAGTCGCGCCTCAGCGCCGAGTACTGGCGCCAGTGGACGGCCAGCGCCATCTCGAATCTGGGCGACGGCATCAACGCCGCTGCACTTCCACTGCTCGCATTATCACTCACCCGGGATAGCCGCCTGATCGCGAACGTCACGCTGGTTATCGCGCTGCCCTGGTTTGTTCTTGCGTTGCCCGTCGGTGTCGTGGTCGACCGCTACAACCGCCAGACACTCATGGTGACCACCAACGTTGTGCGCGCCGCGCTCTTCGCCGGGCTCACGATCACCGCCGCGACGGGAACGCTGAACATATGGCTGCTCTATCTTCTGCTGCTTGGCGTCGGCATCTGCGAGGTCATCTTCGATAGCTCGGCGCAGGCCTTTCTTCCCGCGTTGGTTGAGCCGCAACAACTGACGAAGGCCAACGGCCGGATGTACATGGCCGAGACGATTGCCAACTACTTTCTCGGCCAGCCCGTCGGCGCGGTGTTGTTCGCCGTCGCCATCGGCGTGCCGTTCGGGCTCAACGCGGCAAGCTTTCTGGTAGCTGCGGTTCTGGTTGCGTCGATTCGACCTCGGCCAAGTGCGTTAACCGCTCCGGTCTCGGTCGAGGTGCAGAACAAGACGTTTCGCATCGAGATCGGTGAGAGCGTGCGTTGGCTGTGGCAACATCGTCTGCTGCGCACGATGGCGATCATGCTCGGAGCTGCCAGCATTGGCGGAATCCTCGGTGTCAGCATCTTCGTGCAGTTCGCCATCGAGACCTTGCATGTCAGCGAGCGTTGGTATGGCGCGTTGTTGGCGCTCATGGCCCTTGGTGCAATCGTCGGCGGACTCATCGGCGATCGCGTCGTCAAACGTCTCGGCCGCTCAGCATCGATGCGTCTCAGCTTCTTGGTGTTCGGAGTCGCCGCGATCGGCATGGGAGTGTCACCCAACTATTGGGTCGTCGCTGCGTTCAGCTTTGTGGAGGCGATCGCCACGGTGGTCTGGAACATCGTCTCAGTGTCACTGCGCCAGCAAATCATTCCGAGCCATCTCTTCGGTCGGATCAACAGCGTCTATCGCTGGATCGGCACCGGCTCCACCGCCATCGGCGCATTCGTCGGCGGCCAACTTGCGTTTCACTTCAACCTCCGCCTGCCGTTCGTCGTGGGAGGCACAGTGATTCTGGTCGCGTTCGTCGGCCTGGCCCATCTGCTGAGCGATGAACGCATCGATGCGGCGATTGCCGGCAACGGCCATCACGAATGACATCTGTGCCTGCGTCTTCAGTCGGCGGTTGCGTCAGGTGTTTGACCCACGTACGCCAGCCCCGCCGTCGATGACGTAAGTCTCGCCGGTGATCCAGCTGGCAAGATCGCTCGCCAGGAACGTCGCCAGATTGGCGATATCTTGCGGTTCGCCAAGTCGTTGCGTCGGTAGCGCGGCGGCGAGTGCGGCACCGAAGTTGTCGACCAACATCGCGGCGAAATCGGTCTGCACCAGCCCCGGAGCAATACCGACAACACGGGTCGGGCCGATCTCACCCGCCAATTGGCGTGTGAGATGAATGAGCGCAGCCTTGGTGAGGTTGTACACCCCCAAACTTCCCTCGGCGCGCAGACCCCCGACGGAGGCGATGTTTACAATCACGCCGGGCGTGTCCTTCATCGCGAGATCCCACGCGGCCTGACACCAAAACAATGGGCCGCGCAAGTTGACATCGAACGTCTTGTCGTATCGAGACGGATCAACACCCAACGTTGGCCCGTGGTAGGGATTGGTCGCAGCGTTGTTCACCAAGATGTCGAGGTGTCCGAACCGTTCGATGGTGGCCTCAACACAACGACGCGCGGCATCGATGTCTCCGGCATTGGCTGCGAACACGGCGGTGTCGCCATCCATCGTGCTCGCCGCAGCTTCGAGTTGATCGAGCTTCCGCGAGCTCAACATCACCTGAGCGCCCGCGGCAACATACGACGCCGCAATCGCGCGACCAATGCCCTTTGACGCTCCGGTGACGAGTGCAACCTTGCCAGCGAGCGAGATTTCCATGAGCGGAAACTATCGTGCGTCGCGTCCTGAATGCTGCTCGGAGACGCCATGGGTCACCACGCTGACAGCGACGCGGCGAACCCGTCTACCCTCGACTTCGAACGCGGAGAAACGCCAGCCTTCGAAGTCGACGCTCTCGCCGATCACGGGAACATGCTCGAGAGTGCCGAAGAGAAATCCACCGATCGTTTCCCAATCGTCATCGGGCAGGTTCAGTTCGAGCAGATCATTCAGATCGCCCACTGACATACCGCCGTCAACGATGTAGTCGCCATTGCTCAGACGCTCGACCTCTTCGTCTTCGGTGTCGTGCTCATCGACGATCTCGCCAACGAGTTCCTCGAGGCAATCCTCGAGTGTGATCAGTCCGGCGATCGCACCGTATTCATCGGCGACGAACGCAAGGTGATATTTCTGGGCTTGCATCTCGCGCATCAGTCTGCTGACGGGCTTGTTTTCTGGAATCACAATCGCGGGTCGAGCGACATCGCGAACTGGTGAGGCACCCTGGCCCTCGCGTTCGAGACGAATGAGGTCTTTCGTATACGCAAGTCCGATCACGTCGTCTTCGTCGCCATCGCTCAGCACCGGCAGGCGACTGACACCCTTGTCGATCGCAACGTCAAGGGCCTCAGTGACGGTCGCGTCGTAGTCGACCACGACCATGTCAGGCCGGGGCACCATGATCTCGCGGGCCACGGTGTCGCCGAACTCAATCACTGACTCAATGAGCATGTGCTCTTCAGGTTCCACGATTCCTTCATGGGCGGCGGTCTGCACGATCCCGAGCAATTCCTGTTCGGAAACGAACGGTCCTTTCTCCAAGCCCTTGCCGCGCACGATGACGTTGGTGAGCCAAATCAAACCGCGTGAGATCCAACGCAATGGCGGGAAAGCCACCAATGCCGCTGCTGGTCGGGCAGTGGCCAAAGCGGCACGCTCGGGATACAGCACTGCATACGTCTTAGGCACCGCTTCGGCGAAGACGAAGAACACCATCACGTTGAGGAACACACCCATCACAACACCCCAGGTGCCGAAGAGATGGTCGAACACGATGGCCGTGAGCGTGGACTGCACGATCTGACAGATGAACACGGTGAGCAACAAGGGGTTGATCCAACGTTCAGGCTCGCTCACGAGTTTCACGAGCACCTTTGCCGAACGATTGCCCTTGTCGACCAACGACGCTGCCTTTGGCTTCGTCATCCGCGAGAGGCCCATCTCTGCCACAGAACAGAACGCAAGCATGACCAGCATCAGTCCGATCGCGACGAGCAGCCAGACGTCGGTGGAGGAGAAGTTGGTTGCTATCACGTTGACGGAAGCTCCTGTCGAAATGCGCTGGGGGCCTGCCCATTCCAGTGCAGTTGCTCAAGAAGGTCGAGTTCGCGGCGACGCATAACCACCGTCTCGTCGGGCTCGGCGTGATCGTAACCGAGCACGTGTAAGATGCCGTGCACCACGAGCAATGCCAATTCGTCGTCGAGGGTCCCCGCGTGCGTTGGCGCTTGAGCGGCGGCCACGCGTGGACAGATGACAACGTCGCCGAGGAGCATCGGCAAGTCGGCTGGATCCATCGGTGCCCGATCGGGTCCCCGTGTCGCCCCGGAGCCGGCCGGCGCAATATCGAGGTCGGCCGCATCGATAGGGAACGACAACACGTCGGTGGGTCCGCTCACGCCAAGGAACGATTCATTGAGCTCAGCAATGTCTGGCTCGCCGATGAAGATGATCGACATCTCAGTACCGCCACGGATACCTTCGGCAGCCAGAACACGGGCCGCCAAGCTCTGCCAGCGAAGCAGGTCGATCTCGACATCGGTCTGCTCATCGGAAACGAACACCTCAGGCTCCACATCGCCGCCCATTTTTCTTTTGCCGCCGAGGCGCGGACGCAACGAGTCAGCCACGACTGCCCCGGCTCACTGGTTCGGCCACGCTCGTAGCAGCGGCGGAACGTTCGTAAGCGGCAACGATGTCGCCGACAATGCGATGCCGTACGACGTCACCCGCACCAAGATGCACAAAACTGAGCCCGTCAATGCCGGTCAGTAACCGTTCGAGACCAGAGAGGCCACTGCGCCCATCAGGGACATCAACCTGGGTTGTATCACCCGTGACCACGACTTTTGAGCCGAAGCCGATCCGAGTCAAGAACATCTTCATTTGCTCGGGCGTGGTGTTCTGGGCCTCGTCGAGAATGATGAAGCTGTTGTTCAACGTGCGCCCGCGCATGAAAGCGAGCGGCGCAACCTCAATGGCCTGACGTTCAATCAGTTTTTGCGTACCTTCGGCTTCCACCATGTCGTACAAAGCGTCGTACAACGGCCGCAGATAGGGGTCGATCTTGGCCATGAGGTCGCCTGGAAGGAAGCCGAGCCGCTCGCCCGCCTCAACGGCAGGCCGGGTGAGGATGATCCGTTGCACCTGCTTGCTCTGCAGTGCATGCACCGCCATGGCGATCGCCAACCAGCTCTTGCCGGTCCCCGCAGGCCCGATGCCGAAGGTGATCACGTTCTCGCGGATGGCATCGATGTATTTCTTCTGGCCCGCGGTCTTGGGCCGCACTGAGCGTCCCTTGGCCCCACGCAAGATGTCATCGGTGAGCACCTTGCTCGGCAGTTCGTGCTGTTTCACCATGTCGATCGAACGCGACACCATCGTGTTGTCGAGATGCTGTCCGCGCTGCAGCACGAGAACTAACTCCTCAAAGAGCTTGCCGACCTGTTCCGCATCGTCACCAGCGAGGCTGATCTCATTGCCGCGGATGATCACACTCGCAGCCGGAAAAGCTTGCTCGATCTGTCGCACGAATTCGTCGCGGGACCCCACGAGTGACGACATCAGATGTGAACCGGGGACAACGACGGTGACCGTAGTACCGAGAGGGGTCATGGAACCTGGGCCGTCGATGGCGTCATCGCATCTACCGTAGCGCCGAACACCCACTACGGCGCGTACTGCGCAACGGGCGGCCCACGGAGCGGCGCGGGACTCCCGAACGGTGGCTGGTCGCGGTCTCCACCTGATATCACTCTTTGCGGTTGATTTGCCACAAAGGTATAGATTTTGGCGGCGACCTAGCGTAAGGTGACGGACGAAAGCAGAATATCCCGCCATTTCTTTGACTCAAAGCGGTTCCTGTACCGCCACGAGTGATGAAGGCTTGGATCGACAACGGCAGAGGCAGCGTGGGCGTGGCGCAAGGATTACAGACGAAGGTGTGGTGGTTCCCGACAATCACTGCCTGCGTCGCGCTCGTGACGATGTTGTCCAGTTCGGCCACGATCCAGAACATCCTGTACGTCGCGGTCGCTCTGCAAATCGTTCCACTGACCTATGTCTCCCTGCGCGCGCGCCTCATGGGCCCCGCGTTGTTCGCAGTGCTCACCTTCGTCGGCATTGCCGACGCGACGTCAGTGATCCTCAAGTCCACGTTGACCAGCAACAGCTTTGCTCGGGTCCTTGTTGATGTACTCAGCTTCGTCTCGGCACTTCTCGTCGCCGGCATTATCGCAGTGGTGGCCCGTAACCGCCGCGGCCGCGACTTTTGGGGAGTGCTCGCCGACGCAGGCATCGTTGCCCTCGGCAGTTGGCTGCTCGCCTGGATCACCCTCGTTCGACCGACAATCGACAGAGTGGATCACAACTCGTGGTCAGTCATCGTGCACAACGGATACGAGCCGCTCGGCTCAGTCGTGCTGTTTCTTCTGATCATGGTGATGTTTTCGGACACGGTGCGCTCGCCTGCTGTGTGGTACGTCTGCGCCTCAATCTCGATGGCGCTCGGCGCCGATCTGCTGAGTGCGTTGAGCGATGCCGGCCATGTACACGGCGTCGTCGACACAGTGCGCGCAATGAACATGATCGCCTACGGGTTTGCATTCGCAACGATGCTGCACCCGAGCATGCGCACACTGACGGAACGCCAACCCGTTGGGCCTCATCGGCCGATGATAGGACGCACAGTCATCACCACCGCTGCGCTCGTCGTGCCGATCATGGTTGCGTCCGCGACGGTGCCCCACGGTCGACTCGACCTCGTCGTACGCACGCTGTCGGTCGGTGCGTTGGCGCTGTTGGTCGTGATGCGAATCATGCACGCTGTTCGCGAGAACCGCGCCGCTCAAGAAGAGTTGCTGCAGTCGGCTCAGACCGATTCGCTCACCGGTCTTCCAAATCGTGGACGGCTCCTTGAACACGTCAATGCAACTCTGCGCGAGTCGTGGAAAGGTGAAGCACACCCAACGTTGTTCTTCATCGACATCGACAGGTTCAAGAACATCAACGACAGCTTGGGTCATGCGGCCGGCGACCAGGTGTTGTGCACCATCGCCGACCGTTTACGCCGCGCCATCCCCGAACGAGCCCTGGTCGCAAGAATTTCCGGTGACGAATACGTAGTGCTCGATCCTGCGTCGCCCACGCTCGCCGATGCGCTGAACCTCGCCGAGCTGTTGTTGCGCGAGTTCAATGAGCCACTGCCCCTCACCGCTGGCGACGTGTTCGTTACCGCCAGCATCGGCGTTGCTCGATCCGATCCACAATCGCACCGAAGTGCCGACCTGCTGCTGCGCCACGCCGATACAGCGATGTATCAGGCCAAGGACGCCGGACGTAACTGCGTTGCCCTGTTTGATGAGTCGATGCACGAACGCGTCGCGCACCGCCTCGCCGTGGAAACCGCGTTGTTCAGGGCACTCGATCGTCGTGAGTTGCGCATGTTCCATCAGCCGATTCTCGAAATGACCACTGGGGAAGTCGTTGGGTTCGAGGCCCTCATGCGGTGGCGTCAAAGCGACGGCACCATCGTCTCTCCCGCCGAGTTCATTCCGATCGCTGAGGAAACCGGAACCATCGTCGCGATTGGTTCATGGGCCCTTCTCGAGGCACTCAATCAACTGCGCGAATGGATCGACGACGAAGTTTGTTCGAAGACCGCATCGATGTCGGTGAACGTGTCGCCGCGTCAACTGGCCGACCCCAACTTCCCCGCGATCGTTCACGAGGCACTGCAACGTTCAAAGGTGTCACCGCACTTACTGTGGCTCGAGGTTACCGAGGGCATCATGATCACCGAGCCAGAGTTGGCGTTGGCAACCTTGCGCCGGCTGCGCTCGCTCGGTGTGCGCGTTGCACTCGACGACTTCGGCACCGGGTATTCGTCGTTGTCGTTGCTCCAGAAGTTTCCGCTGCAGCGCATCAAGATCGATCGCGCCTTCGTGCAGGGCGTTGCTGACAATGCCAACGACCGCTCGCTCGTGCGCACCATCATCGCGATGGGCTCATCGTTGGGACTCGATATGGTTGCCGAAGGTGTGGAAACTGTGCAGCAACTCCAGGTGCTCAGTGAGCTCGGTTGCACGAAGGCACAGGGATACCTCATCAGCCACCCCATTCCCGCCGACGCGATGCGTAGCACCGTCACGGCACTCGAACGTATGGGGGCATGGCCGGGTGTAGCTCCAGTACGCACGCCTGTGTTAGTGGCCGAACGTGAATCGATCGCCTGACAGCGCGCTCGATCTACGGCACGAACTTCAGTAACGGGTGAGCGGCGATCAGGTCGACGGCCTCGGGATTGGCGATGGAATCACGGTTACGCACGACTCGGCCGTTGACCGCATCTGCGACGGCCATCTCCACCAGCTTGCCACTGAAGGTTCGCGGCAGGTCGGCAACGGCAACAATTACCGCGGGAACATGTCGTGGACTCAACGCCGCTCGAATGGCGAGCTTGATTCGCAACACAAGCTCGTCGTCGAGGGTGGTCTCGCCAGCCAACTTCAGAGCCATCACAATGCGAACGTCGTTGTCGATCTGCTGACCAAAAGCGATTGATTCGGCGACTTCTGCCATCGCGTCGACCACGCGATACAGATCAGCAGTGCCGATTCGAACGCCGCCAGGGTTCAGAGTGGCATCGGACCGTCCATGGATGATGACTCCCTCATTCTTGGTCCATGAAGCGAAGTCGCCGTGTGCCCAACTGCCCTCGTACCGTTCGTAGTACGTGGCCCGATAGCGGGGCCCTGTCGGACCGAAGGGGACGTCGTTCCACAGCCCAAGAGGTTGCGATGGAAACGGCTGCGTGCACACCAACTCGCCGGCACCATCGCCTGGCCCAAGTGGTTTGCCAACGTCATCGACAAACGCAACGGCCATGCCGAGTGCGGGCGCCTGGATCTCTCCCGAATACACAGGTTTTGTTGGTACGCCACCAACGAAGCACGCACAGAGATCTGTGCCACCTGAGATCGATGCAAGATGCAGGTCGCGCTTGATCGATCGATACACGTACTCAAAGCCGTGAGGCGACAACGGTGAGCCCGTGGAACAGATTGTGCGCAGCGCCGACAAGTCGTGCGCCCCGGCGACGTCGATCTGATGTGTCGCCAATGAATCGATGAACTTTGCAGACACGCCCAACAACGTGACGCTTTCCCGCTCAACAATTTCGAACAGTCGGTGATGCGTGGGGTGCATCGGCGAGCCGTCATAGAGCAGCACCGTCGCGCCTGTTGCCAGCACAGAGGCCAACCAGTTCCACATCATCCAGCCCGTGGTCGTGTAGTAGGTGACCACATCGTCAGCGCGAATATCGCAGTGCAGCCGATGCTCCTTGGCATGCATCATCAACACTCCCCCGGCGCGATGCACAATGCACTTCGGCTTGCCAGTGGTACCTGAGCTGAACAACACGTACCACGGTTGATCGAATGGCAGTTGTTCGAACACCAACGATGCAGACCTGTTCGCTTGCAGCAGATCGGTCCACGAAACGAACGAGGCAAGGTTCTGGTCGCTAGCACCGATGACAACCTTCAGCTTCACGGTCGGGAGTCCGTCGGCGATGTCGGCAAGCTTGGCGCGACAGTCGATGTGCTTGCCGGCGTAGGTGTATTCGGCGCAGCCGACGAGCACCACCGGTTCAATCTGCCCAAACCGATCGAGCACTGCCGCTACTCCGAAATCGGGCGATGCCGATGCGAACGCTGCGCCGATCGACGCCGCAGCAAGCATCAGGATCAACGCTTCGGGAGTGTTGGCAACAACGGCCGCGACGCGGTCGCCCACCACCACGCCAACGACCCGCAGCGCTTGCGCGCACGCCGCGACCTCGGCCCGCAGCTCATCGCCAGACAACGAGGTCCGAACACCATCCTCGGTGTAGGCCACAACCGCAGCTTGGGTTGGTGGCAAACGAGCGAGCAGATTTTCGGCCACGTTGAGGCGCGCGTTCGGAAAGAACCGTGCCGCGGCCAGGTTGGGATCACGTCGCAGCACTTCGTCGCCAGGGACACCAACGATCGCGCACTCACGCCAGATCGCCGCCCAGAACTCGTCAGGCTCGCTCACTGACCAGTGGTGAAGACCCGCGTAGTCGAGCGGGTCGTGATGCACCGCCATCGCGAAGCGAGCGAGGTTCGTGTCGAATGCTCGCTCAGGCGTGGGGCTCCACAAGGCCGTGGTCGACGCCTGATCTGTCACCCCGCCAACCTATTCGCTCCCCGCAAGGTCACCGAAATGTAAGGTCACCGAAATGGCAGCTGTGATACGCACCGACCTTGGCGGCACCGCGAGCGATGGCACCGGCGACACGCTGCTCAGCCTCGTACACATCACTGATACCCACGTGCTCGACGCCGCATCACCGGCGCGGGCTGAGTGGGTCGAGCTCGAGGCTCATGACCCGGCGTTTCGACCGTTACTGCACATGCATCGCCCATACGACACGCTGACCGCATGGGCGTTGCAGGCGCACGTCGATCGCATCCGAATGGACCCCCACGCTCCATCGTCGGGAGCTGCGTTCGATCTGGTGATATCAACCGGCGACAACATCGACAATGGTCAACGCAATGAACTCGACGCCTACTTGGCGCTGTTCGCCGGCGGCGTCGCGCGTCTCAGCGCAATCGGCAGCGCACAGGACGTCTCCACCGCAACGTTCGACGGCGCGTGGCCGTATTGGTGCCCCGATCCGGCAACGGCTGGTGTCTCGTTGGCGGAGGCGTGGCGTCGTCTTGATTTTCCTGTGGTGCCTGATTTCATCGAGCGAGTGAGCGCACCTCTGGCGTCGGCCGGGCTCGGCATACCGTGGACAAGCGTGCCTGGGAATCACGATCTGATGCGACAGGGCACCGCGCTTACCAACACGTCGATCGAGCTGATCGCCGTCGGCAACACGAAGTCGCTGACGCGGCCAGAGCAGTTTGCGATCGACGATCCAATCGAACTGTTTCTCGAGCATCCAGAGGCCTTCTCGTGCGGCGACGGCTACGCGGTAGAAGCCCAACCCGACCGTCGGGGAATTGACCGTCGCGAGTGGCTTGCTGCTCATGTCGAACGGGGTGCACTCGGGTACTCATCCGACAACGTTGCGCACGCCAACTGTGACACCGTTATCGACACCGAGCACGTGCGGCTCGTACTGCTCGACACCAATCATCCATATGGCGATTATCAGGGCAGCATCGGCGAACGCCAGCTCGCATGGCTCGATGATCGGCTCACTGAGGTCGATCTCGTTCCGGGTCGCTGCGCCATTTTGGTGAGCCACCACGGCGCGGACACATTGATCAACGATCGCGGACATCACGATGACCGACGACTGGCCAACGACATGTCTGCTGTGGTGCATCGCCACCCGTGTGTGGTGGCGTGGCTCGTGGGTCATCGTCATATCAATCGCATCGAACCACGACTCGGTGCGTCCGGGGGGTTCTGGGAGATCACAACGTCGTCGGTGATTGATTGGCCGTCGCAGACACGGGCGATCGAGCTGGTGCGTCACGCCGAAGGTTCACTCGAACTGATCAGCACACTGATCGACCACGATGCAGAGGCCGACAGTCTCGCCGCGTTACACCGCGATCTTGCCTTTCGATTCCGCGCACCCAACGTGGCAACACGAATGGAGGGTCGAGATATCGACGGCAACGTTCGGCTGGTGTTACCGAAGCGCTGACGTCGTGTTGGCGACGCGACGCTCGCGCATCGCCCGCTCGAGCATGCGCAGCCGCGAATGCAATTCATCGCGCTCGGTATAACAGCCCCGCAGATGACGACGGCCACCCACATCGGTGAACTCGCTGCGGGCATGTAACGCGCGGCGGTTATCGAACGCGATGAGATCGCCCGGCTCGAATCGAAACCGCACCTGCAGCTCTGCGCGATACGTCATCTCGAACAGGCGGCGGTAGGCGCGATACGCCAGCTCGACCTGCTCGAACGCAACGTTGAGCGGAGCGCGCAACCAATTGCCGACGCGCACTTCGTTCACAGTTCCGTCAGCGTCGGTGACGATGATCGGCGAGCGCCATCGATAATCGGTAGTTGTCGCCCGATTCGCCCAATCCCAGGAGAGGGTTGTGAGGGTGTGGTACTCGTCGGGACATTCCTCGCGCAGCAATTCTGCGATGCGGAAACCATCGACCAAGATGCTGTCGCCGCCGATCGCTTCGTTGGCCAAGCAATGCAACAACTGCAGGCCTGGCTGATATTCGCGCGTCGGCAGATCGACGTGGGGCGGCAGCGGCAACGCCGTATTCGCGTTCGTGACTGGATTCGGCTCGCTCCACACATCCCACAACACGCCGAAATTTGTCTCGCGAACGATCCCGATGCGTGCCGCGATATCGCCGATCGCAGTCTGCGTGCAGGGCACGTTGCTCAGGCGAGTGGCACCGAATGTGCGCAGCGCAACGAGCCATTTGTACAACGCCGCGTCGTCGACCAACACCTCAGCACCGTCGAACGTTGGCGGCACCGGCCACGTGGTGCCATCCCAAGTGGTGCGCAACGTGACGCGTTCGGCTCGTGCTTCATCGCTGTAGCAATTCTCGCGAAGCCACCCGGCGTGGAAGTCACTGACGTGAGCGTCGTTCGACCACACCACCGAGACCGAACCATCGTCGGTAAGCGTGGCCGCGGTCGGATGTACATCGTCTGAGACGGCAACGAGTTCGAACGTCTGCTCCTTGGTGCCTTGATGCACACAGCCGGCGCACGGACAGTTGTCGCGCAGCCACATGTGATGAAAGCGGCTGAGCCGTCCATCGGCCCACACGACCTCCACCCAACGCTCGCGGACGGACACTGACGTGATCGTGAAATCGATGGGATAACTGTCGAAGTCGGGGGTCATTGCCATGCTGAACCGTTTCTCTGATCGCGAAAGCGCCGCATGATGTTCGGGCGCTCGACAACACATTGTGGAACGGTCGCGACCATAGCGCGCCCTTTTCGGTCGCCGTGTAACGTTCATCCCGCCAGCCGGTGTTTTCCCGACAGGTGGCCGCTCATGCGCTACCGACGCCGCAGCACACGAGAGCGAATGAGGAAGTAGCCATGAATTGGGATGTATTCGTCACGTGCGCCATCACCGGAGCTGGCGACACCACGGGCAAGAGCCCCCACGTTCCCGTCACGCCGCAGCAGATTGCCGACTCGGCCATTGATGCCGCGCGTGCCGGCGCGGCGGTTGTGCACATTCACGTGCGTGATCCGGAAACGGGCATCGGGGCGCGCGACACCGAGTTGTACGCCGAAGTCGTCGAACGCGTACGCGCCGCCGACGTTGATGTCGTCGTGAACCTCACCGCTGGGATGGGCGGCGACCTGGTGCTTGGTTCGGCCGAGAATCCTCTGCCACCAGCAGTCGATGGCACCGATATGGCCGGCGCAACCGAACGCCTGAAGCACGTTCGCGCGATCCTGCCGGAGATCTGCACCCTCGACTGCGGCACGATGAACTTCGCATCGGGCGGCGATTACATCATGGTGAATACGCCGAGCATCCTGCGCGAGATGGCGCGTCAGGTGCAAGCACTCGGGGTGCGCCCTGAGCTCGAAGTGTTCGATACCGGACATCTCGTGATGGTGAAAGAGATGATTCGCGACGGACTGCTCGACGATCCGGTGATGGTGCAACTGTGCATGGGCATCGCCTACGGAGCACCCGACGACGTGACCTCGCTCATGGCCATGGTCAACCTCTTGCCTGCCGACTCGGTGTTCTCTGCGTTCTCGATCGGCCGGATGCAAATCCCATACGTTGCCATGGCGGCTCTCGCGGGCGGCAACGTTCGCGTTGGGCTGGAGGACAACCTGTACCTCGGCGCTGGCCAGTTGGCCACAAACGCGCAATTGGTGGCCCGCGCCGTCGACATCCTCACGGGCATGAACGCGAAGATCATGTCGGCACAAGCCGTGCGCGACAAACTCAAACTGGTGAAGCGATGAGCCCCATCCCAGGTCTCGCCCACGTTGGGTTGCTTGGTGGTGGCGTGATCGGCGGCGGATGGGCGGCACGCTTCCTGCTCAACGGTGTCGACGTCACGTTGTATGACCCCGATCCGGAGACGCCGCGCAAGGTGGGCGAGGTCGTCGCGCAGGCCCGCCGCGCGTACGCCAAACTCACGATGGCTCCTCTGCCGCACGAGGGAGTTCTGCGCTTCGTCGCCACACCCGAGGAGGCTGTGGTCGGTGTCGACTTCGTGCAGGAGAGCGCGCCAGAACGACTCGATCTCAAGCAATCGATCCTCACGAGAGCAAGCGCCGCGGCAGACCCTTGCGTGGTCTTTGGTTCGTCCACGTCTGGGCTGCTTCCGACCCAGATCCAAGTCGGTATGCACCATCCCGAACGGCTCGTCGTGGGACACCCGTTCAACCCCGTATATCTGTTGCCGCTCGTGGAGATCTGCGGCGGCGAGGCGACGTCGCAAGCAACTATGGCACGCGCGGCCGAGGTCTACACCTCGATTGGTATGCGTCCGCTCGTGCTGTCGAAGGAGATCGATGGCTTCGTGGCCGATCGCCTGCTCGAGGCCCTCTGGCGCGAAGCCTTATGGCTGGTGAACGATGGCGTGGCAACCGCCGAACAAATTGACGATGCCATCCGTTTCGGAGCGGGCCTGCGCTGGAGTTTTATGGGCACGTTCCTCGTCTACCGCATTGCCGGCGGCGAAGCCGGTATGCGCCACTTCCTTGCCCAGTTCGGTCCCGCGTTGCAATGGCCCTGGACCAAACTGATGGACGTTCCTGACCTCACCGATGATTTGATCGACCGCATCGTCGCTCAATCAGATGAGCAGGCCAACGGCAGCTCGATTCGCGAGCTTGAAGAGTTGCGTGATGATTGCCTGGTCTCGGTGATGCAGGGTCTGCGAACCGCGGGCTACGGCGCGGGCGAAGTTCTCGCCGAGTTCGAGAGGGCGTTGTTCGATCGCGCGCCTGTGCCGGCCACCACCGGCGATCTCTCTCAGCCACTCAAGGTGCACGAGGTTCGCATCCCCACCGACTGGGTTGATTACAACGGGCACACCAACGACAGCCGCTACGCACAACTCTCCGGTGATGCAGCCGACTCGTTTCTTCGCTACCTCGGCGTTGACGCGGAGTATCTGCGTGGCGGTCACAGCTACTACACCGTCGAGAGCCACATCAGCTACATCGCGCAATCGCACGCCGGCGACGCCGTGTATGTCACCGCGCAGATCATGAGCCACGACGCAAAGCGGTTACATCTGTTCAATCGCATTCATCGAAGCGACGACAACAGCATCATCGCGACCGGTGAGCACATGTATCTGCACGTCGACACAACCGTGGGCAAAACGGTTGCCGCGCCCCAGTACATGATCGACCGAATCGAACGCATTGCGGATGCGCAATCCGCGCTTGCTCGCCCCGCCCAGGCAGGTCGCTTTGTAGGGGCACCCCGCTAAGGCTCGGCAGTCGCTTGCTTCTAGTCGCTTGTTTCTACCGGTGGACAAGGTTGCGGCGTCGACGATCGCTCAACGTCAGCACAACCAGACCGCACATCACCAGGAGCGTCGCCGCGGTCATCCAGTCCCTCGCCGGCGAACCAACCTCCGGGATCGTTGTGCCTGTCGACAGGATGGTCAATCCACGTAGGTCTGAAATCGTGCCGCCGCGCACCGACGGACACTCCACGACGAGGTCAGAAACAGCGGGCACGGCCGACTTGAACACGTCGATCGAGAACTCCATGACGCCGTTGGTCACGGTGGTCTGAGCGGAGCCTGCGGGCAGATTGATGTGCTTACCCAAGACCGCCGTTGCGACAGAACCCTCGACGCAGTCGATGCTTCGCACCACGACACTTACCGTGGATCCGGGTACGGCCTGGAGTACTCCATAGGGCATCAGGAACCACTGCCGACCGTAGGGTCCAAACACTCGAACCCGCTCGTTCAACGACCCTCCAACTGTGGCGTCGTCGCACGTGACCTGAATACCAACTCCGACCTCAGCCTCCTGTGCCACATACGGGAACGAGAAGCCGTTGGCGGTTTGCGCGATGACGAGCGAACTGACGCTGACCGGGATCTCAATTGGAGGAAGTTTCGTGTTCGGATACCAGTGCCACACGCGCACATCACTGACGGTTCGTCCTGTCGCGCAGAACTGGCCGGACACCTGAACCGGATCGCCAATGTGTACCGCACTGGGGGTGATCGTGAGGCCCTCGTCGCCCACTGCTGCAACGTTGCGTGCGGTTGCGGTTACTGTTGCTGTTGCCGCTAGAGCTGCTACGAGCAACGCGAGAAGATTCGGCCACCTGTGCGCCCTCATGAACTCACGTTATGACCACGTCGCGAGAAGCCCTAGAGCACAAAGTCCCAATCTGAAGTCGAGTGCGCAGCCACGGAGTTGATCAATACGCGCCGGCGATAGCGAACACGGTCGCCGGCGATGCTGGCAGGTGATCGGCGAGGCTGATCACGAGGTCGTCGCCGTCCACATGGTGTGCCAACTCGCACGAGTTGCCGAGCATACGCACTGTTGACCCAGCCGCGACCGACACACCCGGCAAGCGAATGTGCCCGCTGGGGCCGCCGGCGATAGAGGCAAACACCGTGTCGTCCTTGGCCGTGTATCGAACCTCACGGCCGTCGCCGGCGAGCGCGGTTTGGACGCGCCACGGACGAGTGCCGTAGATCGCGTCGCCGTTCACTCGAAGCCACCAACCAAGAGCCGTGAGCCTCGCCGCCTGCGCCATCGGGATTTGACCATCCGCCGTCGGCCCCACGTTGAGCAACAGGTTGCCGCCGCGCGCCACGATGTCGACGAGCATCCACACCAACTCATCCGCAGTTGGCATCGTCGTCTCGGTCTCCATCCGGTTGTATCCAAACGACCGACCAATGCCGCGACACACCTCCCACTTGCGGTCGCTCGACGCCTTGGTTGAGTACTCGGGCGTGGCGATATCCGCATGCAACGTGCCCTGGCCGACGGCGATGATGTTGAACCGGTCGTTCACGATGCCGTCTGGCACGCGTTCGTAATAGCGGCGAAACGTGTCGCTTGGATCGAGCGGCATCGGCCAGGCAATGTCATTCCACAGCAAACTCGGGCTGTAACGGTCGACCAACTCGTTCACGTGTGCCACGGCATATTCGCAGTACTCGGGCGACACCGGAATGTTCTGCACCATACCCATGATGCTGTCGAACCCCGGCGTGCTGAACGTCCAGTCGAGGCCACCTGAGTAATAGGTACCGAAGCGCATGCCGCACTCTCGTGATGCAGTCGCGAGTTCGCCGACGTGATCGCGCTCAGCCATCCAGTTGGCGCGATGCGGATTCGGCACATCGCTGCGCCACATCAGAAACCCGTCATGGTGCTTTGTAACAGGAACTACATAGCGGGCTCCTGCTGCCGCGAAGAGATCGGCCCAACGCGCGACATCGACACCACTCGAGCGCGAACGGAACTCGTCAACGAAACTTGCGTACGTTCGGTCCCCGTAGGTCTGCTCGTGATGCAACGCCGTGGCGCTGCCCTCAAGCGCCCATGAGTTGAGGTACCACTCGGTGTAAGGGCTCGATCGAAATGCCGCCGTCCAATCGCCCGCTGCAAAGAGATCGCCCATGTCGTTGTCGAGCGGGGCGTAACACGGCACCGCGTATGGTCCCCAATGGATGAATATCCCGAACTTGGCGTCGTCATACCACGCGGGCAACGGGCGGTGAGCAAATGGAACAGTCGAGTCAGACATGGCGACAGTGTGGCACGCCAGACGATCTGCGCTGAGCCCGCCGCAACGGCTGACGGTCAGTGCAGCGTCACCGGCAACTGTTGCGGCGAACGGCCGAGCACCTGTCGCCATGTTGCGGCAAACGGGTCGGCGGCAGCTTCGAGAAGCGGGCCGGCGACGATGCTCGCCACCGCTTGTTCCATCGTGAGCCGGGCGAGGTTCGCGCCGAGGCAATAATGCGCGCCCGCGCCGAACGACAACAGCTTGGGCGTGCCCGGTTGTGTGAAGCGACCAACATCGAAGGTGTCTGGGTCGGTCCACACGTCGGGATCGCGATTCGCCGCGGCCACGCACAGCCACACCCACGATCCGACGGCAAGTGGATCGCCGTAGAGATCGAATGATTCAGCCACCGTCCGCGGAATGATCGGCAGTGATGGTTCGATACGGATTGCTTCGCTTACGGCCGGAGCGACCAGCGCCCGATCAGCCCGAACCCGCGCCAACTGCTCGGTATGGCGTATCAGTTGCAACATCACGCACGCGAGCTGACTCTCGGTGGTGTCGTGTCCGCCCACGAGCAGGTTGGCGATCATTCCGACGACCTCATCGTGGGTGAGTTGATCGCCATCGACACCTGCCGAAATCAGATCATCGACGAGTGCGTCGCCGGGGTCGACTCGACGACGTTCGACAAGACCACCGACGTAGGAAGACAATTCAGTGATCGCCTCGTTCGCCGCAGTGATCTGAGCAGGCTCCATGAGGCCGAACACCGGACTCAACGCGTCGAGCCAGCTCCCGAACAGCGCCACATCACGCTCAGGCACACCGATAAGACGGCACATCATCCATGTGGAGAATTGGCGAAAGACGTTGATGAGATCACCGCCTCCGGCCGCCGCAAGCGTGGTCATCCGGCGTGTCGACTCGGCCGTCGCGTCAGCGCGAAGTCGTTCGACGGACCGTGGTGTGAATGCCTTCTGCACGAGATGGCGAAGACGATGGTGGGTGTCGCCTTCGTTCGTAAACATCAGGCCCGAATACCAATCGCGCAGCGGACCATCCGAGATCTCCAAAAAGTCGAAGATGGCGAGGCCCACGCCAGCGAGGCACGGATTGTGCGCGAGGGATTCGAGATCGCGATAACGCAAAACAACAACGGCACCCGACGTCTCGTCGACTGCAACCGGACCACGCGACATGGCCGCGCGAATTTCGTCGTGGATGCCGTCATCAATTCGTGAGCCGTCGATCTTCGATGTCGGCTGGACCATCCGCAACACGCTACAACGCATCGCTGGCTGGCAAATCACGAGGCACCAGACCGCCGCTTGTTTGCGTGTACCCGCAATGGGCGAGATTCGGGCCACACGGAACAGGCCACACGGTGGCCGACTTCGCGCCCATTCACGAGGGAACGAGGGAACGAGGGCGATCATCGGGTCTCTGTGACCGTCTCTGTGACCACTCTTTGACCACGCGGAACCCGCGATGTGGGTGACATGGGGGTTATGTGGAGGCGACGCAGGGAACCAAACATGAACCCAGGGGCTGATGTCGGGCATCTTGAGCCGATGGCCCTCGTCGACAGTTCCGACCCTGTTGCGGCGCAACAGAATCGCAGAGGAGACTCTTTCGACGCGTGCGAACAGTCTGCGTTACATGTAACATCGAACTCATGGCCCGTCGTCAATCATCGTCACCCATAGCCATCCGCGTTCGGGCCCACCGTGAACGCCTTCGTGAACAGGGACTACGACCGATTCAGATCTGGGTCCCCGACGTCAGATCCGCGCGGTTCGCCGAGCAGGCGCACCAGCAATCGCTCGCAATCGCGTCCAGCCGCCACGAGGCCGACGACCAGGCCTTCCTCGACACCTTGGCCAACGAAGAGTGAACCGAGGCGAAATCTGGACTGCTTCGGCGGGCAGCGGATACACGGGCAGGCCCCGGCCCGTCGTCATCGTGCAAGACGACCGCTTCGACGCCACCGCCTCAGTGACCATCTGCGCGTTCACGACCGATCCGACCTACGCGCCGCTGATCCGATTGCTCGTCGAAGCCGACGAGATGACCGGCATCCTCGAACCGAGTCGGCTGATGGTCGACAAGATCACGACCATCCCCCGTTCGAAACTGGGCGAACGCATCGGTCACCTGAACGACGACGACATGATCAGGCTGTCACGCGCGCTCGTCGTGTTCCTCGGGCTCGCAGGGACGTGACGAGCCCGCACACTTCGCGCACGCAGAATCACTGGCTCGACCACCCAGGACACGGCGCAGGCCCGGCGGCGGGTATGGCGGACGACTGATTCGACGATAACTGACGACCACACGGATCAGGCCCTTCGGCTTGACACTGCGTGCCGCCAAGAACAGCGCGGCGGTGATATGGAGGCGACGCCGGGAATCGAACCCGTTTCTTGTGATCACGGCACGTGTTGGCTCGTGTTGCCAGATCCGCAAACGCCCCGCTCAGACGGCATATTCATCTCTCGTCACTGCTGTCTGGTGTTGACCGATTCTCCGCTGTGCTGAAATTTCTGTGACCAAACTGTGACCAACAGAGCGGCGAACTTCGCAAGACGCTGCAAGGAGCCAGCTGGCACGTTGCGGACCGTGTTCGCGCACCCCAACCGCACAGAGATCGCAGCAGCATGGGATCGCACCGCCGACATGTTCGCCCGCCAGTTCCCGAAGGTGAAGACGTTGATGGACGACGCCAAGACTGACGTGATGATGTTTCGCGGGAACGCCAGTCGAATGGACGCAGCGCTTCGTTACACGGCAACAACCGGATCGGTGAATGCGGGGCTGACGTGCTCGATCGAGCGGACTGGACGATGCCGGCCACCGTACGATGACGTAGCGCGTGTGATCCTTCGAGCGAACCTGGAAAAAATCACGAAGCATCGATCGGGCAAGGGGCCGCAAACTCCGCCTCGGCACGGAATCGTCGCGGCCTGTCGCCGGTGACGATCGTCATTTCAGCTCCCGAGTCCGAACGCCTCGCACGGCGTCGCGACTGCGACGGCATTGAAGGTGTCGGCGTGTCAAGAGCCTCCTGGGCGGGCGAACTTCAGCTGGTCGCCGCCGTGTTCCAGGAGATAGGCGAACGAGCACATATTTCCCTCGCCATGAGAACACTGAGGTCGTCGCAATCGGCGAATGTCTCGTACGGAACCACTTCGAGAACGGTCCAGATCCCGTCAAGGCGAGCGACGAAACCCACGAATCGGTCGCTGCCTCCACCGCCTCCCATCACCTCGCTGTATCCAGCTTGGTCGACCCCGGCAATCGTCCCGAGGCCGAGGATCTCATCGCTGATGCATGCGTCGCCTCCCCAACCGAAGGACTCGTCCGGTGCGTACCGCTGGAACGCATACGCAATCAACGTGAGAGGGCAGAAGTCGGGCTCGTCGTGAACGGGACTATCAATATTGGCGTCGACTATCTCGTGGACGACGAAGTTGTCACCCTGCTCGGGTGCCAGGACTCGCCCGTCCCTGAGCCGCAGCTCTGGACCCACAGCGAAGACGAAGACACGTTCGCCAATTGACCAAGCGAAGCTGTCCCGAGGCGAGCAGAACGTGCTTACGGTCCCATCGAGGGAGACCTTGGCACAAACTGAGCCGGCGCTCACGGAAGCCTGTTCAACACGCAGTACGCCATCGTTGGTGGCAGCGCCCGTCCGGGTCGTACTTGTGGAAAGCGCGTCCAGTTGACTCGACGTCGTGCTGACGGCGACCCGCGCTGTCGTTACCGTGCCGATTGAATCAAGACCGACGATGTCTGAAGCGGGTCTGGTGGCAGTGGTGGATTCGGACAATCCCTCAACGGCGCCGTCACCGCAGCTGGCAAGGACTGCGAGTGCAACCAAGGCGGAGATGCAAGCCCGCCGGCGAGCCGAGCGATCGGCGGTGACTATAGCCATGACGCAGACCTCCTTTGCGGAGAATTCTGGCACAGACCCACCTTCCGAGCAACCAGCGTTCTCTGAATTGACTTCATCTAGAGTCCAAAATCTGGCCGCATATCCTTGCAAACCCGAGCGTCTCCCATTCGAAGCGCGAAATCGAGAACATCTGACAATCAAAGAACTGGCCATCGCGATAGACCCAGTCTCGCCGAACTCCTTCCGTGGGAAGTCGGCTCGCGAGCCGAAGGAGCGGTACGCGTTCATCGACTACGACGTCAAATCTCAGCCTATGGACGTCACACAGGTCAAAGATGGCACCGAGACCCAGCATGATCGCGCCGAAGGCGCGAGTGCGGCGCTGGGCGGGGGCTAGAAAGATGGACACGAAGGCGTGCCGTGCAATGTCGAACGTGGGACCGACCAGCAGCGCACCACAAAGCTCCCCTGCCGGATTCGTCACCTCGAGCACCGCATCGAACGACGTTACGTAGTCATGGGCGTGGGAGGCATCGTCGAACCAACCCTGAGTGAGCGCGATTGAGGACCCCTGGTCTTCGAGCAACACTCCAGCCAATCGGTGGAGGTTCTCGGGGCGACGGACGCGATACCCGGCTCTCGTTCGCAGGTCAACCTGATGATTCACTATCACGCCCAGAAGTAGGTGGAACTCAGGGCAATTGTGATCGCGAGTGCCAACACCTTTTCGGCGGCGGGCCCGGGGGTCAGTGCGTTCGCTGATTCAGTCGAGCGCCTGGCCAAGACCATCCCTACGGCACGACCCAGACCAAATCCAACAGCTGCGGACACGACCAGCGACGGCTTTGCGAAGCCGAGCGCTGTCAACGCCACTACATGAGGCAGAAGCGTTGGGGAGTACGTGCGCCAGCCGACTCCCATTTCGATCCCGAAGAAGAAGAACCCCAGACCGCCGATCGATGTAAACCAGGACGGTACTTGCCGGCTCGCCTGCATGCGGACACCTCGAGCTCGGAGGTAGAACAGGAATGCGCCCACAGCGATGCAACCGAGCGCGATCACGTTGGAACCGAGGACGCCGTGAAGCGCGCTGCTGAGCCAGACAAGAAGACCGGCCGAAATCAGAGCACCCACGAAGAGTCCCATGGTGAACGATGCAACATCAACAAGTGCTCCCAACCTGGAAGCAGAGTTATGCGTTCACACTGAGCTGGACAGGGATACTCCGGCGGCGAGGCCGGCGGCGACTGCTATCGTCGCAGCGACTAAGCTTGCGATTAAACCCTGGGTGCCTTGGTCATGCGGCTTTCTTGATGGCTGGGTGGCGGGTTCTGGGTGGTCGGCGGGTGCCTTTGGGGCGTCCGGGGCCAGCGCGTGAGGGTTGTGGTGGGTTGGCGGGTGTGCCGAGTGTGACGGCAAGTGCTCGAAACCCTCGACGGACGCGGTGTGGGGTGAGCAGGCTGGTGGTGAGGGGGCGTTCCCAGGGGAGCCGTAGGTCGTGGACGAGGGGGCGGGCGAGGCGGAGTTGTGTGTAGGCGGCGGCGATCAGCCAGGTCCAGCGGTCGGCTTGTTCGGGGGTGCGCACGGATGGGGTGGTCCAGCCGAGGGTGTTCTTGGCGAACCGGAAGGTGTGCTCGATGTCGAATCGGCGTAGGTATGCGCGCCAGCACTGGTCGAGGTCGGGGGTGCCTGGTCCGGACCACCACAGCCAGAGGGTCTTGTGTGCGCGGGCGACGAGTCGTGGGAGGTGTTCGACGTCGACGCGGATGACGGTGCCGGTCACGATTGGTGGGGTCGTGTGATGCTTCCAGTGGCCGCGGCAGCCGAGCCGTGGGTGCAGTGCTGCCCAGGCGGTGACGGTGACCGTGCCGTAGCGGGGGTCGTGGGTGGTGAGCGTTGCTGTCGGTGACGGCCATGTTGTGGGGTCGGCGCAGGACATGCGTGGGCCGTGGCGTGGTGGGCGGCCGCCGGTGCTTGGGGGTCGGTTCGGGTGTGGTGGTGCGCTGGTGTGGAAGACACGGTCGTCGCGGATGCGGCACAGGATCTGGGCGTTGATGTCGGCGAGGTCATGGCCGATCGCGATGGGGTCGTAGCCGGCGTCGAACACGAACATCGGGGCCACCGGCTCGTCGGGCAAGAGTGCGACGAGTTGTCGGATCTGCGCGACTGTCGCGTCGGTGTGGGTGTCAGCGGGTGCGATGCGGGTGACGTCGGCGGGTGCGGTCCAGGAGTCTGGAGCGAAGAGGAGCTGTACGATCCACTGGTAGTTCCAGCCGGCCACGATTGGTTGCCCGGCCGAATGCTTGGACGCCGAGTAGTAGAACCCGCGCTCTGGGCTGGTCTCCGCGTCGCAGCGATCCCAGGTCGAAGCATCGACGGCGAAAACGCGTGGCCCCTGCTCAGGGAGATGAGCAACGAGGAGTCGGCGGAGCCGGTTGATGTCGATGTCTCCGCGGTCGAGGGCTTTGTAGAGCGACCCGTGCCCGCGACGGAACACCGGCTCGAGACTCAACGACGGCACCGAACGAACCGGTGTGGGTGAGCACACGATCGCGTCACAGAGCTCGAACAGAGTGTCGGGCCAGGCGGTGAGAGACGCGTAGAGCCCGGCACGGAACGATCGCAGCGTCCCGGTCGGATCAGTTGCCATGTTCGTGCAGTATATTACTGTAAGACATTCGCCGGAGTGATGGTCTGGCAAGCTGTGATCGGAGAACATCGATGCCACGACCCAACGCACGTGACCGGAGAGCACACGCAAAAATCGCCGCCGCCATCGCAGCGGCAGCGGAGAGCCACGCGCTCGCAGGCACCCTGCTTGAGCGGTACACGCGCTGCAACAAGCCCGGCTGCCGCTGCATGGCCGACCCGCCACAACTGCACGGCCCCTACTATCAGTGGACCCGCAAGATCGACGGCAAGACCAAGACAGCGCTACTCACCCCAGAACAGGTCAAGCGCTACCAACCCTGGTTCAACAACGCACAACAACTCAGAGCGCTCACCGCAAAACTGGAAGCACTCTCACTCGAGATCGCCAACACCACCGAAGACTGGACCTGACCCCGCACCCAGGGTTTAATCGCAAGTTTAGAACTTGGCGTGATCGACCCTGATGGTGCAATCGATGGAGTTCCTTTCGAATCGAGTTTGGCCGCTGACGAACACGAGGCAAGGCAGACAAATACCAGCGCTGAAACAAGAGGCGACCGCACGAGCGCATAGTGCCGGCTCTGGCGCTGTTATGCAAGTGATTCGCGCGGGTGACAGTGGCGGGTGTCGGGTTTACGGTTGCGGGTTCACCCGGTTGAGGAACCTCGTCCACCCCTAATAACACCATTCGACCGGAAGTCACCCAAGACCTGGCGGGGGTTCTGCTCTGTGGATCGAGGCTAAGTTGCTCAACCGTCTACTTCAAAGTGTCGTAGTGAGCTGCGGGGATTCTGAACCGGCCGGGGTTTTGCGTCAGGTGTTCAGCTCAGCAGACGGGTGGTTGCGTCTCGGGAAGATCGCCTCCCGCGAACGTGGTCTCGCAAAACTCGATAAACCTGTCGTTCGGTCCTACGGCGTAGACGACGAACGTTGATGCCGATCGTCCCCAGCATTGGGTCGCGGAGGCAGCGTTGCTTAGGCCCGGGAACAGCTCAGGAACCGTATCGCTGACAACAGGGGAACCAATCGACGACAGCTGGTGGCGAAGCTCGCCGACCGATGAAGTGCGGGCTGTATACAGCGAGTAGCCGGGCGGCAACGCTGCCTGACATATCGACTCGGGTGTCCCAATCGTGCCGGTTGTGGTTGAGGAGTTTGCGGTCGGGGCGGTCACGCTGGTCGTCGTTGACAATTTCAGGGATGATGCGGTACCGCTCCCCGATGTCGATGTGCAGCTTGCGACGAAAAGCACGAGGAAGACTCCCGCGGATCGCACGGAGCTGACCATAGCCGGGCTCGCCTTCGAGAGCCTCCGAATGCCCGGACTAGCGCGACATTGCAAGCGCGACTGACGATGCAGAACAACGAGCGCCGAGCGGCATCTCGGTGCACTGCGGATTCAAACACCTCGGCGTCGCGCCGCCGAATCGACGAGACTTGCTGGGTGGACAGAGTGGTGATCTTCGGGCGGGGTGGTTCCGGGAAGTCGACGCTCGCACGTCGCCTCGCAGCCATCACGCGTATCCCGTCTGTCGAGCTCGACAAGGAGTTCTGGAACGACGAACTCGACGTCATGCCGCGGGCACTTTGGACTCAGCGCCAACACAACCTCGCGAGTGTTGACCGGTGGATCATGGACGGAGATCTCGGTCCCTACGACGACGTAGAGCCCCGGCTCCACCGTGCCGACACGGTGATCATCCTCGACATGTCGCTGTGGCGTTGCGCCTGGCGAGCAGCGAGAAGGGGACGCGAGCGTCGCGACTTCTGGAGGTGGACGATTGGATGGCGACGCATCAACCGACCCGAACTGCTCGCCGAAATCGGAGCTCACGCCTCTCAAGCAGAGATCATCACGCTTCGCACCCCAGCGGCCGTTAAGAAATGGCTGGAACAAGCTCGACGGTGACGAACATGTAGCGCCGAATGCCCGCTCTGGCGCTGTTATGCAAGTGATTCGCGCGGGTGACAGTGGCGGGTCTCGGGTTTACGGTTGCGGGTTCACCCGGTTGAGGATCGTCTCGTCGGTTGTGGCGAGGCGGTTCTTGCCTTGTTCCTGCGAAAGGACCTGCAATGACAATGTCCAACGGAGTTGTGCTTCTCCCACGCCCTGATGATGTGTTCAGCGATGTGGAGTTACGAACCTTGGCTGGTTTTCTCGGCGGATACTCGGGGTTGACGCGTGACGCGTACGCGCTCGATATCCGCCAGTTCGCCCAATGGTGCCATGACCGCCATGTCGCGTTGTTCGATGTTGCCCGCCATGACATCGAAGCGTTC
>JANLPV010000178.1:0-35092 GCA_031367435.1 Actinomycetes bacterium
AGCTCCACGAATTCGCGCCGTAACTTTGGCCCGAGTTGCTGTTCGGGCTCACGATTCTCACGGTCCTGCCAGACGGCGAAGATGCGGGCACCAACATCGGGATCTTTCATCATCGCGTCCGGTGCAGTGAGCAGATTGAGACTGCGGAAGAACGCGCGCAGCACCACCGGATCGGACCGCATCGCCGGCAGCAAGCCGTCACGGAAGACACCGCGCATGAACGTGCGCGGATCAGTTGTGTCGCCATCGGGGTCTTCCCCAGCCAACAGCGCGTTCGCCACGCGCCGCGCCTCGGCATCTTGTTCGACACCGGCTTTGTACCACGGATAGATCTCGGTGCGTAGCGCCTGGTGATAGGCAAGCGCAAGTGCGCGCGGATCGTTTGGGTGCTCATCGACCGCGGTGGCGATGAGGTGCGCTCCCCAGAAGGCCGCACTGCATCCGCGCCCGTACAACGGATTTGTACACAGCACGGCATCACCCACAGGCAGCAGCCCCAACGCGATCGGTTCACCGTCAACAACGAAATCGCGCCAACGGTTGAGAAGGCCCGCCATCACATGCACGGAATCTGTGAGGGGTTCAGCACGCCCGTCGAGCCACGGCGCAGTTGCAACAAGCTGACGCGCCGCACTGTCGAAGACAACGGGGTCGGCGAGGACCTTGCGTAACTCATCGTCGCCAGTGGGAGTTGCCAGCGTGACACTGAATGTTCGGTTGTCGCCGACGAACACCCCGTACTTCACATATCCGAGATCGCCGCCGATAGGGCCCGAACGAGGTGGGTACTCGAAGCCATCGCGCACACGGTAGAAGCGGCTGAAATAGACGATGCCGGTGTCTTCCACTTCATCGGGCGGAGGCACCGTGCCGGCATTGGCGAGCCACTCCGAAACAGCACTACGCCGGCCACTTGCGGCAATCACCAGATCGCCGACGAGTTCGGTACCGTCGGCCAATGTCACTCCGGTGATCACGGTCGCTGCGTCGTCGGAACGAGTCGCGAGGACGCCATCAACACCCACACCCGTGAGGAACGTCACTCGACCCTCGGCAAGCGCAGCGCGCCGAAGTACCCACTCGAAGGTTGTGCGACGGCACGCCAACATCACCAACTCGTCGTCGTCGGGCTGACGGATAAACCCAACCATCTCTGCCGGAAGGTCGTCACCAAATCGCATTTCGGTTGCACCTTCGCTCAACAGCGCGGCGTAGACGTCGGGGTAATCGCTCACCAAGAGATTGCGCAATCGCGCCAAGAACGCGTGGCTGTGTCGAACCTGAGGGGCACCGCGACGATCCCACTCAAACGCTTCGTCTGCCGTATTCGGCATCGGCGTGTGATCTCGTTCGACGACGGTCACGTTGTGGCCGCGCCGCGCCAGCACCAGTGCCATCCCGAGGCCGGAGACGCCGCCGCCGACAACGATGACCTTCAATGAAGTCGATTGCATACGCAGGCAACCTAGATCAGTGTGGTCGCTCATACAGGTTCGCTCGGGATGCGCACACCTGGATTCGTCAGAGTCGGAGCTACGAACGCGCGGCGCGCTTGCACACTGAACAACGTCTCGTTCGGCCACCACAACAACGCAGCATGCCGATCGACAGGCGGACTGTGCAGCACCGCCGTGGTGTCGTTGTCCGCCGTGAGCAATTGATCGACGGCCCACACGTAATACACGGTGAGCGTGTCGTGGTATCCGCCCGTGTCTGTATTCGCGACACCGGTCGATTCGTTATATCGAGGGATCGCAACACGCAGAGTCGCGAGAGCGTCGGTCGCACCAACGCAACGCACCAACGACACACACGCGAGCACATGAGCTTCGTGCGTCCACCGTGGCTTGGGCAGGGTGCAGGCGAGCATCCCCTCGGCGATCTCGTCGGCCAGACCTATGAGGTGATCTCCGCCTATCGCGTCAACGGTTGGTGCGCTACCGGCGTCCATCTGGACATTCTGACCGATCACTCCTTCCGTCACCCCTGGATTTCAGGCTGTCGACAATGCGCGGGTCGGCGCGGCGGTTGTCAGTCAGGCGGTTGTCGCATTAGCACTCGCACCATTAGAGTGCTAACAACTCGCAACGGCGAGTGAATCCATCAGTTCGTCCAATGGAGGACACCAGATGTCGAAGATGATCGCGTTTGACGAGCAGGCTCGTCGTGGGCTTGAGGCGGGCATGAACAAGCTCGCCGATGCTGTGCGAGTAACGCTCGGGCCCAAGGGCCGCAACGTCGTATTGGATAAGAAGTGGGGCGCCCCCACCATTACCAACGACGGTGTTTCGATTGCCAAGGAGATCGAGCTCGAAGATCCGTACGAGCGCATTGGCGCCGAACTGGTCAAGGAAGTCGCCAAGAAGACCGACGACGTTGCCGGTGACGGCACCACCACCGCAACCGTGCTCGCTTGGGCCATGGTTCGCGAAGGTCTGCGCAACGTCGCTGCTGGCGCCAACCCAATGAGCCTCAAGAAGGGCATTGAGGCCGCTGTTGCAGCCGCCGTTGGCAGCATCAAGACGCTCGCCAAGGAAGTCGACTCCAAAGAGCAAATCGCTCAGGTCGCATCCATCTCGGCAGCAGACGATGAAATCGGTTCGATGATCTCCGATGCCATCGACAAGGTCGGCAAAGACGGCGTCATCACGGTTGAAGAGAGCCAGACCTTCGGTATGGAGATGGATCTCGTCGAGGGTATGCGCTTCGACAAGGGCTACATCTCGCCGTACTTCGTCACCGATCCAGAGCGCATGGAAGTCGCGCTCGAAGATCCGTACATCCTCATCGTGTCGTCGAAGATCTCGTCGGTGCGCGACATGCTCCCCGTCCTCGAGAAGGTCATGCAGGGTGGTCGCCCACTCCTCATCCTCGCCGAAGATGTCGAGGGTGAGGCCCTTGCCACACTCGTGGTGAACAAGATCCGTGGCACGTTCAAGTCAGCCGCCGTCAAGGCCCCTGGCTTCGGCGAGCGCCGCAAGGCCATGCTGCAAGACATCGCCATCCTCACCGGTGGTCAGGTCATCAGCGAGGAAGTCGGCCTCAAGCTTGAGAACGCAACGATGGATCTGCTCGGCACCGCCAAGAAGGTCATCATCACCAAAGACGAGACCACCATCGTCGAGGGTGCGGGCGCCGAGGACGACATCAAGGGTCGCATCAACCAGATCAAGGCTGAGATCGACAACACCGATTCCGACTACGACCGCGAGAAGCTGCAAGAGCGTCTCGCCAAGCTCAGTGGCGGCGTTGCCGTGCTGAAGGTTGGCGCTGCCACCGAGGTCGAGCTCAAGGAAAAGAAGCACCGCATCGAAGATGCCGTGTCCACCACGAAAGCCGCCATTGAAGAAGGCGTCGTTCCTGGCGGCGGAGTTGCTTTGCTACGTGCTCAGGCGGCAGTTCTCGAAGCCGCAGCGCTGCTCACCGGTGACGAAGCTACTGGTGCCCGTTTGGTCGCCAAGGCTCTCGAAGCGCCGCTGAAGCAGATTGCTGAGAACGCTGGCATGGAAGGCGGCGTCGTCGTCGAGCGGGTCAAGAACATGACCGGCAACGAAGGCCTCAACGCTGCCACGGGCGTGTACGAGGACCTCGTCAAGCTCGGCGTCATCGACGCAGCCAAGGTCACCCGTTCGGCGCTGCAGAACGCAGCCTCGATCGCGGCGCTGTTCCTCACGACCGAGGCAGTGGTTGCCGATCGGCCAGACGACTCCCCATCAATGGGCGGCGGAGGCATGGAAGACTACTGATCTTCCGGCTTTATTTCGATCGAAGGCCCAGGGCATCAGTGCCCTGGGCCTTCGTCGTTTTCCCGCCAGGCGCACGTACGGCCGACTCCTCACTGGTTTTGCCCGAGGGAACGTGTCGAAGTTCGACACTTTCGCTCAGGTAAAACCCGCAGTGCCCGCTTTTCGGCCCGACACGATTCACTGGCGCCATGACCGACATCGGTCGCCGTCTCGCGGCGAACGCGACAGGTCAGCACGGGTTCGTCACCCGTCGGCAAGCCAACGCCGACGGCGTCACCAACGCCATGCTTCGTAGCCGAGTCTCGAGCGGCAACCTTGAACAAACAGGCGTGCGTACCTTCACGAGCGCCTTTGCCCCGCGAACTGCGATCGGCGATCTGCACGTGCTCATGTTGGATATCGGTGACCCTGTCTGGGCCTGGGGGCCAACAGCTGCGGCTTTGACGGCCTTCGACGGGTATCGGCTCGCGCCACCCTTCCAGCTCGTGCTTCCCGACACCCGCAACGTTCGCCGGATCGGGCACGTCGTGCACACCTCAGCCGATCTCGCGCTCATCGACCTCGCGATCGTTCAGGGCATTCCCTGCACGAGTCCTACTCGCACACTCATCGATCTGGCTCGATTCGAGACCGCCGTGCGACTCACCGCTGCGCTCGACTCGGCGTTGCGCGATGGCGGAACTTCCGAAGACTTCCTGCATCGGCGCATCGCTGAGCTGCGATCAAGCGGGCGCTATGGCATTCCCAAGCTCCTCGACGTGATCGACGGCGCAGAGTTGTCACGCGGAGGGCACAGCTGGCTGGAACGACGATTCCTCGAACTCGTCGGAGCGGCCGGGCTCCCACGACCGACAACGCAGGCGGTTCTGACGCGCCGCTCGGACCGGACCGTCCGTGTCGATTGCCACTTCGCCGGCACTCGGATCGTGGTCGAGTTGCTCGGCTACCGCTGGCATCGCACCAAGCAGCAGTTGCAAAATGATGCGGAGCGGATCAACCGCCTGCAACTCGAAGGCTTCATCGTGATCCAGTTCACCTACGACGACATCGCGGTGAGCCCGGATCAAACCGTGCTCACCCTGCGCGAGGCCCTCGCCGCATCGTGATCGCCCTGTTTGCCCGAGGGAAAGTATCGAACGTTGACACTTTCCCTCGGGCAAACCTGGGGGGGAGGATCGCGGGGCGAGTGGACCGAGCGGCGGCTATTTGTTTTGGGCGTTGTAGTTGGTGATGAGGTCGTTGGCGCCCTGTGCGGCTTTGGTCAGTGCTGCCTGAACGTCACCGCCAGACAGGATGTCGGCTACGGCAGTTGCGGTGACCCGGCGTACCTGCTTGAGCGGGCCGATGACTGGACCTTGCGAGGTCGGTCCCGGGCGTGACGAGACGAGTTGGTCGTAGGCCACCTTGAATCGGGGATCGCTCACGTACAGACTCTTGATCGGTTCGATATCAAGTGCATCGGTGCGCACCGGGATGTAGCCCGTTGCCGCAGCCCATTCCGATTGGATGGCAGCGCTCTCGAGGAACGCTATGTAATCCCACGCAGCTGCAGCCTTGTCGCCACCCTTACCATCGACGATGTACAGCGATGCGCCGCCCACCAACGCGCCAGCACCGTTGTTCGGGCCTGGCATGACGCCGACACCAACGTCGTCCCGGGTGATACCTGGGATGAGCCCGCCACCCAACACGTTGAGCACGGGGCCCAACGCGGCCGATGTGGCGATGGTCATTGATGCAGGTTTGCTTGCGTCGGCCAACTTCAAGAACGTGTCGGTGCCGCTGGCATTGTCACCTACGTAGACACTGCCGCCTTCGGTAACCAACGACTGAAGATAGGTGAGCAACTTCACACCACTCGCACCGTCGTACAGCACATGTGTCGCGGGTGCTGCACGACCGTTCTCGTTGTCGGAGTAGAACTCGCCCGCCTTCGACAACCATTGCTCGATGTACCAACCGCCTCCACCATCGAAATCGCTATCGAGCGCAAGGCTGTAGGCCGAGGCTCCCGATGACACGATCTTCTTGCTCGTTGCGAGGAGATCTTCGAGCGAACGTGGAGGTTTTTCGGGATCGAGACCGGCCGCAGTGAACCGAGGCCTGAGGAAGTACAAAACCGGCACGCTCATGTTGAACGGCATCGACCACTGCACACCCTCGGTGGCATAGGCGCCGAGCGCTTGCGGCAAGAACGGCGACGTGTCGTACTTTGCGGATTCGGCGCACGCCTGCGTGGGCACCAGGCTCTTGGTGTCGATCATCTGCTGCACCATGTACTCAGGCATCTGCACCATGTCGGGTCGGTTTGCCGTATTGCTCTGCAGATACTTGTCGATGGTCTGTTCGTAGCCACCCTGGAACTCGAGGTTGACCTTCACCTTGGTCTGCGATGCGTTGTACGCCGCCGTCAACTTGTCGAGCTCGCGTCCCAATTCGTTGGAAAGACCGTGCCAGAAGGTGATGTTCACCGGACCGGACGCCGCTGCAGAGTCAAGCTTGGCGACGTCGCACGGTGGCAACGAGTCGAGCTTGCGCGGCAGCGTCGTCGGCGGCGCGGTGGGCACCGTGGTTTGACCAGGAATGGTGGAAGCCGTGGCCGGCGTAGCGGGTCGGTCGATACCCGCGTTGGTAAGACTCTGCCCGGATCGACACGACGTTGCGGCCAAGCCTGCGACGACCAACATGGTGAGTGCGACGCGACGCGACATGATTACCCCTTTACCGCGCCTGCGGTGAGACCACGAATGAGCTGACGTTGGAACGCGACCAACATCACGAAGATTGGCATTGCCACGATCACGGTGCCGGCGATGACCAGATTCGGTTTGTCGATCGCTGCAGTCTTGAGCGCCCTGAGGCCGGTCTGCACCGTGTTGTACTTCGGGTCCGTTGTAACCAATGTCGGCCAGAGATATTGATTCCAAGAACTCAGGAAGCTGAACAGTGTCAACGCGCCGATCGTTGGCCGTGACAATGGAACGGCCACCTGCCAGAGGAAGCCGAGGTGACCCAATCCGTCCATCGACGCAGCCTCATGCATCTCTTTTGGAATCGTAAGAAATACTTGCCTGATCATGAAGATGCCAAACGCGGTAGCGAGGAACGGCACGGTCAGCGCCTTGTAGCTGTTGATCCAACTCAAACTTTGCATGGTGCGTCGATTCACCGTCAGCGTTGCCTCGAGCGGCACAAGCAGCGTGGCCAGAAAGAACACGAAAAGAATCCCCTTACCAGGGAACTTCAAGAACGCGAACGCGTACGCAGCCAGGATCGACGTGCTCACTTGCACCACGGTGATGATTGTCGACACAAGCGTCGAGTTCCACAGCGCGCGGCCGAGCCCACCAGATCGCCATGCTTCACGCAACGTGCTCGTGGTGAAATCTGTGGGCAGCAGCGGATTGACCAACACCTTGTTACCGGGCTTCAGCGAGCCCACCACCATCATGTAGATCGGGAAGATGACGATCACGGCCAGCACCGTGAGCAGGGTGTAACGGCCCACTTTGCGAATTCCGTGCACTTGATCAATTGCCATAGTGCACCCTCTTTTCAAGTCCGCGGAACTGGAACAACGCGAGGATCAACAGCACAAAGAAGAGCAACACCGACACCGTCGCGCGGAGGCCGTCGTCGTTCGAGGTGGGTAGACCGGACCCGTATGCCAAGTAGGTCAATGTGGTGGTTTCTCCCTTTGGACCGCCACCGGTGAGTAGGTCGATCTCACCGAACGACTGAAACGCACGAGTGGTGAGAACAACGGAGGCAAACAGCAACGTGGGCGAGATCATCGGCAGAGTCACGTTGGTGAAGCGCGTGAAGCCACCCGCGCCGTCGACGTAGGCGCTTTCGTACAATTCCTTCGGTACTCCCTGCAAACCTGCCGTCACGACGATGAAGGTGAAACCGAGGTTGGCCCAGATCGAGCTGGCCGACACTGCCCACAATGCATAGCCGGGTTTGGCGAGCAGGCCCGGCGTCTTGGCGACACCGCCGATCCATTCAGCGAGCACGCCGACATTTGGGTTGAGCAAGAAGAACCACATCACCGACGCAACCGCAACGCTCGTGGCCACCGTGCTCGAAAAGATCGTGCGGAAGATGCCAACGCCGCGCATGTACTTGTCGGCAAGCACTGCGAGGCCCACACCAAGCACGAGACCGATCGGCACGGTGATGAGTGCGTACTTCGCCGTGACAATCAGCGAGTCTTGAAACTCGTTGCTTCGAAATGCGTCGAGGTATTGACCCAATCCGCTGTTGGTGCATTTTGTGACGCCACAACGCTGTTGGCCGAGCCACATCGCCTTGATGAGCGGATACACCACGAACAACACAAGAACGACCGCTGAGGGGCCGAGCATGAACGCCGCGAGACCAGAGTCGCGCCATCTGCGTCTCATGCAGAAACCCTTTTCTCAGTGGCTGCATCGAAACGATGTCGCGTTGCTTCAGGAGCGTCGAGTTGCACACGATCGCCAACGGTCGGTGACGGCTCCTCGGAATCCTGGCGAACGACCACGCGCTTGTCACCGACGACTCCGGTAATCAATGTCTCGTGACCGAGCTTTTCGACCAGTTGCACAAGCATCGTGAGCGGTCCGGTTGGGCTGATGTTCAGGTGCTCGGGACGTACGCCAACGAGATGCGTTCCTGCCTCCAGCGACCCCGCCGGCAAAATGTTCATCGGGGGCATACCCACGAACTGGGCCACGAACACCGACGCCGGACTGTCGTACACCTCCTGAGGTGTACCCACTTGCTCGATGTGTCCACGCGACATCACGGCGATACGCGTGCCCATGGTCATTGCCTCAATCTGATCGTGCGTGACATACACGAACGTGGAATTCAGTCGTTGATGCAGTGCGATGAGCTCGGCGCGCGTCTCACCACGCAGCTTCGCGTCGAGGTTGCTCAATGGTTCATCCATACAGAACACCGCAGGGTTACGCACGATTGCGCGAGCGAGAGCGACACGTTGGCGTTGTCCGCCGCTGAGCGCGCCCGGCTTACGACCCATGTATTCCGCAAGGCCGAGTGACGAAGCCGCGTCGAATGCGGCTGCCGAACGCTCGGCCTGCGCCACCTTACGAACCTTGAGCGGAAACTCGATGTTCTCGCGCACAGTCTTGTGTGGATAGAGCGCATAGCTCTGGAACACCATCGCGACGTCGCGCTTTTTGGGCAACACATCGTTCACCATCTCGTCACCGATCCAGACTTCGCCCTCAGTCGGATCTTCGAGGCCGGCGATGATGCGCAGCAAGGTGCTCTTGCCACAACCTGATGGGCCGAGCAAAATCATGAACTCACGATCGGCAATATCGAGGTTGATGTCTTCGACGGCGGTCACACCGTCGAACTGTTTGGTGATGTTCTTCAGTCGAACTTGGGCCACGTCGGCAAGGGTACGCCATCGGCACCCCGTGGGTCCGCAACGGTTGGGCCGCAACCAACGGGGTTCATCGTCGCTTCGGCACAGATCCGTCGCGGCGCTAGCCTGCAGCCCATGTCAGATACAGCCAGTGAAACGACCGAGCTCGATCTCGATGCCATCGAAACAGATCTGGCCGACGTCGAAGTCGCACTGGCACGGCTGGAGGCCGGCACCTACTGGTCGTGTGAAATCACCGGTCAGCCGCTACCCGCCGAACTGCTCGCGGCGCATCCAACAACGCGTCGCCTGCCCGCGCAATAGCGACGTTCGCGCCGTGACGCCGCCGCAGAAATCCGTGCATCAAAATTGGCGCGCGCTGCGCCTGCGATCGATGCGAACGTGGCGCATCGTGGTGTTGTCCACTCGGAACGCGCTTCGCTACGCAAGTGCACGCGTACGCCGGCGCTTTGTCGGTCAGACCTCGCGCGAAAACATCGATCGGCAGTTCGCGACCGCGGCCGCCAACGACATTGCCGAACAACTCGGGCACATGAAGGGCGTCATGATGAAGGTTGGCCAAATGGTCAGCTTCATCCTCGAAACCCTGCCCGAAGAAGCACAGCAATCACTGGCATCGCTGTACGCAGACGCGCCGCCGATGCCGCCCGATGTGTGCCGCGCCGTCGTCACTGCTGAACTCGGTGCGTCGCCCAACAAGCTGTTTCTCGATTGGCCGGAGAATCCAATCGCTGCTGCATCGGTTGGTCAGGTGCACAAAGTTGTGTTGCACGACGGCCGCTTCGCCGCAGTGAAGGTGCAATACCCCGGCGTCGGCGACGCGATATCTGCCGACCTCAACAACGCGCAATCGATGTACGCAATGCTGAGCATGTTCGCGCTGAAGGGCCTCGACACGAAGAGCTTGGTCAACGAGCTGCGCGACCGCATGGTTGACGAACTTGACTACCGGATTGAAGCGGCCAATCAGATTGAGTTCGCGACCTACTACCGCGACCACCCGTTCGTCTCGATCCCTCGCGTCATACCAACGCTCTCCACTGAACGTGTGCTCACGACCGAATGGGTGGATGGGCTCGCATGGAAAGACTTCCTCGTGCAAGCCGATGACAGTGCCAAGCAACGGGCGGGTGAATCGATCTGGCGATTCGCGCAGCACTCGCTCTATCACCACGGTTCGTTCAATGGCGATCCGCACCCAGGCAACTACCGGTTTCAACTCGACGGTTCTGTCACCTTCCTCGACTTCGGCCTGGTGAAGCGATGGCAACATGGCGAGTGGGAGCGGTTGTCGCCCACGCTCGACGCAGTGATCGTGCAACGCGATCCCGAGGCACTCGCCGTGGCTATGGAGGAGGCCGGCTTTCTCGTACCGCGCCACGGACTCGCGCCGCAGCAGATCTTCGATTACGTGAGTTCGCCGTATGTTCCCTACCTCACCGACACCTTCACGTTCTCGCGCCAATTCATGAAGGACACGCTCGACAAGATGCTCGATCTCAAAGGCCCCCACGCACCGGTCATCGAAAAGCTCAACATCCCTGCGAGCTTCGTGATCCTCGACCGAGTCGTGTGGGGCGTTTCGGCCATTCTCGGCAAGCTCAACGTGACTGCGCCGTGGCGGGCGATGCTGCTCGAGTATCAGGACGGATTACCACCGGCCACACCCCTCGGCGAGGACGACCATCACTGGCGTTCCCATTGCCACCCCCCTGAGCAATTGCTGTAGCCTGCAACAACTTTCGCTATCACGCTGGGGGATTTCACGATGGCAGATCCGTATAAGCCACGGGCACCGTTCGCGCCATGGGACCGTCGCACGCTGCCCGGCATCTTCGACGTCGAAGAGTCGGCGCGTCGCGTCGGCAACTACAAGTGGGCCGAAATGAAGCTGTTCGAAGCACTCGGTGGCTGGGTGGCGACGGTGCCTGAGCTCGACGTGAAGATGCGACTTGGCACGCACTGTTACAAACATGCGTGGCATGCCGAGCTGTGGCACAAGCGTCTCCCCGAGCTGCGCGAAATGAATCCCGACCGGCTCACGGTGCCAGCCAACGACGCATTGGTTCGTTTCGTCGAGGCAATGACCGAACCCGAGGCACCTGAACTCACCATCGAAAAGCTGGTTGGCGTGTATCGCGTGTTCATTCCACGCTTCATCGCCGCGTACACCTACCACCTCAACGGCACGAGCGAGATCACCGACGCCCCCACGATCCGCTCGCTACGTCTTATTCTCCAAGACGAATTCGACGATTGGCGCGACGGTGAAATGATCTTGCAAAGCCTTATCGAAACTCCCGAAGAAGCCCAGCGCGCGGCAAGCCACATGGCCAAGCTCGAATGCATCATGATCGAAGCTGGCGGTATCGCCGGCATCGGTACGCTCGGTTCGCAGTAAGCGAAAGGAACGCGCCATGCGTAAGTTTTTTCCCGTCGAGGACCTCGCCCGCGACGAACGATTCAACAAGATCACCATGCGCGACCGGATGGGCGACCCGCGCACCGCGCTCAACGTCGACGTCGACGGTTCGGGCAAACGCACCAACAACTTCCGGCTCACGCCCAGCCGACGCGATGCAAGCGACGGCGCGCGCAGTCTCATGCACGGCATCTTCGTCGGCGAGATTCAAGCCCTCGAAGGTGCCGGACGCACATGCTGGGACTTCGAGACCGGTACCGAAGCGCCGTTCGCTCTCAAGCTCGATATGGCACGCCAGTGTTGGGACGAAGCCCGCCACGTGGAGATCAGCGTGAAGCTCAGCGACTGGATGGGCAGCGAGATCGGCCAATACGCCGAGAACACTGTTCTGTTCGAAGCCGCGTGCAGCACCGACCCAGTGCTGCGTCTCGCCGGGGTCAACCGTGCCCTCGAGGGTCTGGCCATCGACGTGTTCACGACTATGAAAGAGTTCGGCGATCTCGCCGGCGACCCGTATCTCGAATTCTGTGAAGACTGGATGCTCGCCGACGAAGTCACGCACGTGAAGATGGGCTCCGACTGGCTGCGTCGCATCACCGAGAACGACCCCGAGCGCCGAAAGAAGGCACTCGAGTTTCAGAGCGTGGTCGACAAGCTGTTCAGCTACGGAGGCACGCGCAGCGACAGCCAAGAATCGCCCATCGGGTTGGCCCGTCGCTTCCGCGAGTTGGCCGGCTTCACAGACGATGAAGTCGCCGTCATTGCCGACGTCAGCCTTCAGGCCCTCAACGAGCGCAAGACGGCCGTTGCCAAGATGCGTGAGGCTGCCGACACCTTCGCCGGTGCCACGGCTGGCGAGTAGGCCCACGACCACCATGGCAGTCACCGTTACCCCCGAGACGTTCAACTATGTCTCGTTCGATTCCGAACTCATTCGCAGCATCGCCGCGGGTCTGCTCGGTGCCCTCGGCATGAACGAGTACAACCTCAGCGTCACCGTCGACGAAACCACTCCGCTGGCGCGCATCTCGTGCACCCTCGACGATGGCATAAATGTGCACGCCGACAGCGGTGCATTCGAAGATACGCGCAAGCCCCGTCAGCAGAGTGAGACTGCCACCGCGACATCACTCGGTCGGGTCTTGCTTCGCGCCCGCGACCGGCTCGTCGGAGGTTTCGGCGAGGCGCCCGCCGACAACGACCTCACCCTCGCCCAAGTTGCCGCGTGGGAGACCTACTCGGTGGGTCGACTACAACGTCTTGGTGTGCCAACCAATCAGCAGCGTTGGCGCTACAACTTCCGCAACCGGCACAGCTTCTCCGACGAGGCAGACGCCGCGTTCGAGAAGATTTGGCAGAGTGACGGCCTCACATGGGGTGAGCTGAACTCAATCAGCGCTGCCGCGATTGGTGCTTGACGGCACTCCACGTCAGCTCTGAGCCGACGTTCGCCAGACCACGCGATCGGTGCCGAGGTGCGCGGCCTCGTTCACCCACGTGTCGGTCGCGACCGTGAAGCGATCGGGTGAGAACACCTGTGCCCACCGCTCGAGATAGTCGGCAGGGTCCTGTGCAGTCACCCCCTGCGCGACGGCCATGAACACGCGCGCCATGCGTCCGCCACCGATGGCAAATGTCTCGCCGCTGCATGGCACGGAGTCATGACAGAGCAGTGCCACTCCTGGGGCCACGGCCTCGGCCGGAAAGCGTGCCGTGAATTCTCCAGGCTGCAGCTGAAACATCGATTCATACACCGGGGCAAAGTCGCTGTCGGTCATGCGCGTCGCCGCCGTTGGCATCACGGCATTGACTCGGATGCCACTCGATTCACCCTCCACGGCGAGAATCCGCGTCAAGCCAACCAATGCGGCTTTCGCAGTGCCGTATGTGAGCACGAACGGCATCCCCAACGCACTCGACGATGAGATGTTCACGACACGGCCGTAACCCGCCGCCGTCATATGCGGCCAAGCTGCACGTAACACGTTGACGGAGCCATGCAGATGCACGTCAACAACACGATTCCATTCGTCGCGTGAGGCCTGATCGATGGATTGGCCGTTTGGTGTGACGCCTGCGTTGTTCACCACGATGTCAACCCGACCCCAGGCATTGATTGCATCGGCGACAATGCTCGCACCGCCCTCGGGCGACGCCACCGACTCGGTGTTGGCAATCGCATTTCCTCCCGCCGTAACAATCTCGTCGACCACCATCTGCGCAGCAAACTCAACGGCACCCTCGCCGCGCCGATCACGGCCGAGGTCGTTCACCACCACCTTCGCCCCGTGCGCGGCGAGGTACATCGCGTAGCAACGGCCCAAGCCATTCCCACCACCAGTGACTACAGCTATCCGATCATCAAATCTCAACGTCCCCATAGCCTGCGAGCTTGCCACACCACGCGGCGATGAACTCCCGCCGGAACGCGCTTACCGGTCGGATCCGTACCGGGGCGTCGGCGTCGGGAATACTGCAGCATGGCTCTCTCCCCCGACATTCGCTCCCGAACCATGCACGTGAACGACGTCGATCTTCAGATCCTCGAAGCCGGCGACCCCGCGAATCCAACCGTCGTGTTCAGCCACGGATTTCCCGAGAGTGCCTACTCGTGGAGGCACCAGTTGCCCGCGCTAGCGGCAGCCGGTTATCACGCCATCGCCCCCGACCAACGCGGCTACGGGTACTCGTCAGTGCCACGAGACGTCGCCGCATACGGCATCGGGCATCTCACCGCCGATCTGAACGCGCTGCTCGACGATCTCGGCAAGGCGCAAGCGATCTTTGTTGGTCATGACTGGGGCGCAATGATCGTGTGGGAAAACGCGCGGCTGCATCCCGAGCGCGTGCGCGCCGTCGTCGGTGTGAGCGTGCCGGCAGTGCAGTGGCCCAGCCCGCCAATTGAGTTGATGAGGATGGTGTTTCAGGACAACTTCTTCTACATCTTGTATTTCCAACCGGTCGGCGTTGCCGAGGCCGAGCTCGACGCTGACCCGTACGCGACGATCGCCAAGTTCTTCTGGGGTGCGAGCGGCGAAGGTTTCGTCATGCCGACCGAGATTCGCAAGATGGCGGGCAACGGTTTGCTTACCGACACAGCGATGCCACCGGCGCGGCCGTGGCCATGGCTCAGCGAGGACGACCTTGTGCACTACGCCGACCAGTTCCGACACAGCGGGTTCTTCGGGCCGGTGAGTTACTACCGCAACTTCGATGCCAACTACGAGGCCGTCAAGGACATCGGCCTCGATCAGCTGACAATGCCGAGCTTCTTCATCGCCGGCGCAAAGGACGCCGTGCTGGTGATGGACCCCTCGGGTGTGGAACGCATGCAGACATCATTGCCCGACTTTCGCGGGCACACCCTGATTGCCGATGCTGGTCACTGGGTGCAGCAGGAAAAGCCCGACCAATTCAATGAGGCACTGATCGGCTATCTCGATTCGCTGTAGAGCCACGTTCGGCTAGCGACGGTTGAGTTTGGAAAGCAGACGCAGGATTTCGAGATATAGCCACACGATGGTGACCATGAGCCCAACGGCTGCGACCCATTCCATCTGCTTGGGCAAACCAGCCTTGGAACCCTTCTCGATGAAGTCGAAATCGAGCGCGAGGTTGAATGCTGCGAGTCCGGCGACCAAGAAGCTGAAGCCGATGCTGAGCGCACTCGTGGAACTCAAGAAGCTCACGTTGCCGCCGAATGCGAAGATCAGCCACGAGATGCCGTAAAACACCATGATCCCAAGCGTTGCTCCAACCACGATGCGGCGCATGCGATCGGTGACCTTGATGATGTTCGTGCGATACAGCAACAGCATCACCGCGAACACGCCAATCGTGGCGCCCGCGGCTTGGATAACGATGCCCTTTTGATACGTCTCGTAGCTGTGCGAGATGGCGCCGACAAACACACCTTCGCCGATGGCAACAATCGGGCCGAGCACCTTGGCGAACTGTGGCTTGAAGCGCATCAGCATCACCGCACCGAAACCGACGAACAGGCCGAGCAGAGTCCATACCGGGAACTTGACGACCTCGCCAGCGTTGACGGTGACGGCCTGCCATCCGAAGACTGCTGCGGCAAGGAGTACCACGAACAACACGCCAGTCGCCGACGCGGTGCCACTCACAGTCATGACGCCCGCATGCCACTGGCTGACGGGGCCGTCAGGCCGCGGCGCGGAGCCGTACGCAGCGTCGCCGCGGCGCTGCTTGTTGGCCTGTGGTGCCACCCAACCGGCCGACGCGGCACCCGTTTCGGCAACTTCGTTGAACGCTTTGTCATTCAGAATTGGATTCGCCATCTGCGAACTCCTTGTCTACGAGCGGAATCGTGACCGCACTTTGTGCTGACGCTAGCGACTCTCCTCATCAAATCGCGGGCAGGGCAGGTGTGAATCAGTTGAGATCGTGTGCACTCGGGCCATCCCAGAGATCGATGTCTGGTGGCGCAATCAGGATTCCCTCGCAGGCCCGGGCCATCTCGACCATCACCTCGCTATCGAAGTGGGCCCGCTGAGCAGCAGGCGACTCCCACTTTTCGATGAGCAGGTATCGACCCGGCTGCGTCACCGACGCGCAGAGGTCGATGTTTCGACAGCCGTGTTGCATGCGCGACAGCACTACGTACTTGCTCAAAATGCCAAGCAACGACGACGCGTCTGCGGCATCGAAACGCATCGTCACAATGGCGAGGTCGACTTCGCCATTGAGCTCGCTGCTTGACTCGTCTCGTGGGTCGTCTCGTGGGTCGTCTCTGCGGGGGCCAGACATCACTTCATCCAATCAATCGTGGGCACTACAACGGAATCTCAGATATAACGATGGAGTCCATCTCAAACAGCGATGACCCCTCGAAAAGTGCGTCCTCGGTGTCGGGGACTTGACGTCGTCGGTATCGTTAGCACATCGTCCAGCTGAACATGCGGATTTCCGTGTGTTTTGCCTCGATCCAAACCCCTGAGGAGCAACCGTGGCCAAAGATCGCGTCGATCGCGATGAAGAGGATTTGGTTCGTCTGTATCTGTCCGATATCGGTCAGTACACGCTCCTCACCAAAGATGATGAGGTTCGGTTGGCGAAACTGATCGAATCGGGCAAGGCGGCCATCGCCGATCTCGATACGGCCGGCAAGGAAATCACAGCTGCAAAGAAGCGCGAGCTTCGGCGTGCGGCCAAAGAAGGCGAAGAGGCCGAGCGTGCATTCGTTCAGTCAAACTTGCGTCTTGTGGTCTCCATTGCCAAGAAATATCAAGCATCGGGCCTTCCTCTGCTCGACCTCATCCAAGAGGGCAACCTGGGCCTCATGCACGCCGTCGAGAAGTTCGACTGGCGTAAGGGCTTCAAGTTCAGCACCTACGCAACGTGGTGGATTCGCCAGGCGATCACCCGTGGCATCGCGAACACGGGTCGCACCATCCGTCTTCCCGTTCATGCCGGCGACACGCTGGCACGGCTGCAAAAGGCGCGTAGTCGGCTCGAGCTCAAGTACGGTCGCCCGGCCACGTTGGCCGAGTTGTCGCGCGAAGTCGAAATGCCAGAGGACAAAGTCACCGAAGCACTGCGCTTTGCTGCCGAGCCACTCTCGCTCAGCGAACCGCTTCGCGAAGATGGCGATGCCGAACTCGGCGACGTCGTCGAGGATCGTTCGGCCGAGTCTCCCTTCGAAGTCGCCGCCACTGCGCTGTTGCCCGAAGAGATCTCGCGGTTGCTCGCTCCGCTCGACGAACGCGAGCGCGAAATCCTCAAGCTCCGCTTTGGACTCGACCGCGGCGAGCCACGCACGCTGGAAGAGGTTGGTGAACACTTCAACCTCACCCGCGAGCGCATTCGCCAAATCGAGGCGCGCGCGATGAGCAAGCTGCGTCACCCATCCAGCGACACTGGTGCACGCGACCTCCTCGCTGTCTGATCTCACTCACGTAGGCTCGGGCGATGCCTGCCGTCTTCGTCCATGGAAACCCTGAAACCCCGGCAATCTGGGGTCCGCTTCTTTCGGCCTTGTCGCGCAGCGACGTCGTCACATTGCACCTACCCGGCTTCGGCATTCCGACGCCAATTGGATTCGGTGCTACCCGCGACGACTACGTGGCTTGGCTGATCAACGAGCTTGAGGGGATCGACGGCCCTATCGACCTCGTCGGCCACGACTGGGGTGGTGCGCTCGTGGCTCGGGTCGCATGTCTGCGACCCGACCTTTTGCGGTCATGGGTCAGCGACTTCACCGGCGCGCTGCATCCGGACTACGTCTGGCACGCCTTCGCCCAGATATGGCAGACACCGGGCGCGGGGGAGCAATACTTTGTCGACACCTTGGCCACGCCCGCGCGGAGTCGCGTCGACCTCTTTGTGTCGGTCGGCATGACGCCCGACATTGCCACCGAACTCGTCGCGGCAAGTGACGAGGAGATGGCACGCTGCGTACTCGCGCTCTACCGATCCGCGATACAACCGGCGATGGTCGAGTGGGGTGCTGAGGCGCGGGCTGCGGCGGCGCGGCCAGGTATAGCGATGATCAACACAGCGGACCCATTTGTGAACCACCAATCGCTGGGCGAGGAGATGGGTCGCCGCATGGGAGCTCACATCGAGATCATGCAGGGCATGGGCCACTGGTGGATGATGCAAGATGCACAGCACGGCGCCGAGGTGCTCGAGCGCTTTTGGTCAACGCTCTAGGTCGCGGTCGCGATCACAGCGCACCTACGTCCAGGCGAAGACAGGCTGCTCGAATAAGTCGACGCGGGCGTCGAACCGGCCCTCGATCGCGACCCAACGAAACTGCACCAACACCGCACCCGTTGGCGCGTGAATGAGATCGCCACCAAGTGGGACTTGCACGACTGGTTGTTGGCTCTCGGGAATGTTGACGAAGCGAGGGGAATCGGCGCGACACAACTCATGCAGACCAACGCGGTAGGCGTAGGCGACCTCTGATGGATCGGGTGTCAGCACGACGTCGCCTCCACCCCACACCACGACGGGCGTGATGACGTAACCCGAGCGAGTCGGATAGTCGTCGAGAACGCCGAGCACGGAATCCTCTTCGAGCAACAGCCCAAGCTCCTCATGCAGTTCACGCAACGCTGTCTGCTCAACACTCTCCCCGGGTTCGCAGCGGCCGCCCGGCAGTGCCCACTGACGAGCATGGGCGCGCATCTTCGCCGCACGACGACACAGCAGGAACGACGCGCCACCTGCGACACCCGACATACGGCCATCGAGCCCAGAGACATCAGAAGGAATGACCGAGAGTTCGTCAGCATCGACCGGGCACGGATCGTCACCGTCGCGAACGGCATCGCTGTCGACGATCACTATCGCTACAGCCGCGTGGCGCCGACCAGCAAGTGGATGTGCACGACGAGTATGCCGGGCAAGGTTGTCGGCAAGTTGCTCGCGGAGTTCGTCGTTGTGCTGCATCACGGCTGCTGCACTGAGGGAGGAACACGAGAGCTGAGTACGCCGGCTTCAGCGAGCGCGGCAATATCGGCCGTGCTGAGATTGAGCAGTTGTTGCAGCACTGCGGCGTTGTCCTCACCACGGAACTTCACGTCGCCAGTCACCTCCGCCGTCGCATCGCTGAATGTCCACGGTGTGTTGGGCACGCGTACGCTGCCGCCGCTACGGTCCGCCACGTTCACGATCGCATGACGTTCGACTGCCCACTCGCTGTCGGCGATGTCACGAACGGAACGCAGAACGCCCATCGCCAATTCATAGCGATCGAGCACCTCCTCGATGGTGAGCGCGTCGGGGAAGGTGAGCGCCCACGCCCGAATCAGCACGAACAATTCATCGAGGTGTTCGAGACGAAGGCTCACGCTCGCAAAACGAGGGTCACTGAGGAGCTCGGAGGCGCCCATTGCTTCGACGAATCGATCGAAGGTGCCGCGTTCGGCCGGATGACCACTGATCACAACGGTCTCGCCGTTTGCAACGGTGAGCACCGGATAGTCGCCGGGTTGGAACGAGCGGATCCAGTCCGGAGACACGTCGCCGTCCCACAAGTGGTTATGCACGTGCTCGTTCACGTACAACATGGTCTGCGCCATCGACACCTCGACCAACTGTCCTCGACCAGTTCGCTCGCGTTGATACATCGCCGCCAAGATCGCGCTGGCGCATTCGAGCGACGTATAGAGATCTCCATGGCTATGCGGATCGTTGACGTACTCCACGGCGTGACCAACTCCGTGATGCGAGTCGCACTGCGCTCGCGTGTAACCCGTCTCTGCGCCGATCACGGAGGCGTATGCGCGTCGGTTACGCCACGGACCAGTAGAGCCATAGCCCGTGATACTCGCATACACAATCGCCGGGTTCACTGCGGCAACGGCCGCATAGCCGAGGCCCATACGGTCCATAACCCCGGGCCGGAAGTTCTCGATCACGATGTCGGCGTGAACAACGAGATCGAGCAACAACTGCACCGCCCGCGGCTTGGTCATATCGAGGCTGATGTTGCGTTTGCCGGTGTTCTGCTGGATGAAATAGCTCGACAATCCGCCGACACGGGGATTCGCGAAGCGGGTCATGTCGCCGGCGGGCGGCTCGATCTTGATCACGTCGGCACCCATGTCGCAGAGCATGTGCGCGGCGTGTGGGCCACTGAGCACGCGAGTGAAGTCGAGCACCCGAACGCCATCGAGCGGACCTGGTTGAGATGCGCGCGGGAATGAGTCGGCACCGCGATGTGTTGGTACTGCCATCGTCGTAGTCTCGCGTCAGTCGCGAGCGCATCTCGTAGCCAGATCACAGGGAGTCCACCGTGCTGTTCAACAAGAAGGTCCAGATGATCTCGCCCGATGAGGCATTGGCCGGCCGTACGGACCAGACCATGCCAGTGCCAGAGACCCACTTCATCAACGGCAATCCTCTCGAAGGCCCATGGCCCGCCGGGTACGAGACCGCAGTGTTCGGGCTGGGCTGCTTCTGGGGTGCCGAGCGTAAGTTCTGGGAGGTACCCGGCGTGTTCAGCACAGCCGTTGGCTACGCGGGCGGCTACACACCCAACGCCACCTACGAAGAGGCGTGCAGTGGCCGCACCGGGCATGCCGAGGTTGTACTCGTGGTGTTTGATCCAAGCGAGGTCACCTTTGAACAATTGCTCAAGGTCTTCTGGGAGAGCCACAACCCCACGCAAGGTATGCGACAGGGCAACGACATGGGCACCCAGTATCGAAGCGCGATCTACACCACTACTGCCGCGCAGCTTGCCGCGGCCAACACCAGCCGCGAGATGTATCAAGAGCGATTGATCGATGCCCGCCTCGGTGAGATCACCACCGAGATCACACCGGCCGGTGCGTTCTATTATGCGGAGCCGTATCACCAGCAGTATCTCGGCAAAAACCCCAACGGCTACTGCGGTATCGGCGGCACCGGGGTGAGTTGCCCCATCGGTCTCACGGCCTGACGCTGCGGGGTCGATCAGCACGATCGGCCCTAACGCTGCGGGGTGAACCAGCACGATCTGCCCACCCGGAGCGCCGAATGTCGTCGCCATCGGCATCGATCGCTCGGCCCTGCCATCGCAACACACCGGGGGTTTGGCTGAGTTTGGCAATGAGGCCCTGCATGGGTGTCCCCTCAACCTCGACGATGGCCTCTCGCGCCGCATAATGCGCGTCTGCGGCAATGTCGGCCATGTCCATGACGGGGCCTGCCGCAGCCTCAGCTTCGGTGAAGACGCGGAGCACTTCATCTTGGGGGCGATGACGGCAATAGTCGATCATCACATCCTCGAGCGCTGCCCTGTTGGCCATGCGATCGGCGAACGTTGCGAACCGTGCGTCGTCGCCAACCCCGAGCAATTCGAGCACGCGCGCTGCCACCGTGTCGCTGCTTGCGCTCACACCCACCCACTTGTCGTCGCTGCAGCGGTACGTGCCCCGCGGTGTGGTGTATGGCAGGCCCGCACCTAGGCGTGGTTGCATCTCACCAGTGAGCTTGTAGAGCGAGAGCAGAGGACCCATCATCTGAAAGATGCTCTCCAGCAAACTGACATCGACCACCTGACCGACGCCACTGTGGAGAGCGACCATAGTTGCAAATGCACCAACAAGCCCAGTGACCTCATCGGTGAGCGCGATGGCCGGCAGCATCGGCTGACCGTCGGGCTCGCCACTGATGGAGGAGAGGCCACTCATCACTTCGGCAATGCTCGCAAAGCCGGGACGATTGCTGTACGGACCTGTTTGTCCAAACCCCGTGACCCGCGTGATGATCAGCGCCGGGTTGATCGCGTGCAGCACCTCGGGACCGACGCCAAGTCGCTCAAGTGTGCCCGGGCGAAAGTTCTCAATGAGCACATCGGCATCGCGAACGAGACGGAGTAGCAGCTCTCTGTCGGCGTCGAGTTTCAAGTCGAGCGCGAGTGTGCGCTTATTGCGGTTGACGAGCTTCCACCACAGTCCTTCGCCGTCGCGCGGATCGCGCCAGGCCATACCGCGCAGGCTGTCGCCAGTGTCAGGACGCTCAACCTTGATGACGTCGGCTCCGAAGTCGGCGAGATAGCGGGCGCAGTTCGGACCGGCAATCACCGTAGACAAGTCGATGACACGCAGGTCATTGAGGGGCGGATCACCGAGCTGCGGATCATTGAGGGGCGGATCGTCGAGCTGCGGATCACTGGGGGGCGGATCACTGGGGGGCGGGTTCGAAATCACGGGGTCCATTCTGCGAGCAACTGGCACGCATCGTAGATGTGCTCGACACTTCCGGCATACGAGAACCGCACTGAACGATGCCCAGATGCCCTGTCGAAGTCGAGGCCTGGCGTACACGCGACACCGAGCTCGTCGAGCCACCGATGGCACAACGACATCGAATCATCGGCGAGGTGCGAGACGTCGGCATACACGTAGAACGCGCCGTCGGCCTCGGCCACCTGCACAATTCCGGCGGCGGACAGGCCATCGAGCAACAATGTTCGATTGCTGCGATACCGCTCGACGTGTCCGTCGAGCTCAGTCGAGCAATCGAACGCGGCCAAACCAACAACTTGCGACACATGCGGAGCGCAGATGTAGAGATTCTGCTGCAAGCGTTCGAACACATCAGTGACGGCATCGGGCGTGACGACCCAGCCGAGCCGCCAGCCCGTCATGCTGAAGTACTTCGAAAAACTATTGATGACGACAGCGTCGTCAGTGTGCTCGAGCATCGTGGCCGCCGGGCCCTCGTAGGTGATGCCGTGATAAATCTCATCGCTGATCAAGCGAATTCCGTGGGCACGACAGTAGGCGGCGAGTGCCGAGAGTGCGGGTGCAGACAGCACCGTGCCGGTGGGATTCGAGGGTGAGGCGATGACGAGCCCGTCAAGGTGCCCGGCCGCATCGAGCATCGCCGTCGTGGGCGCCCAACGTGAATCAGCACCAACCGAAATCGGCACGGGCTCAATGCCAAGCGCGATCAACGCATTGCGATAGCACGGGTAGCCAGGTTCAAGCACGCCGACGCGTTGGCCAGCGTCGAAGCAGGCAAGAAAGGCCAGAGAGAATCCCGCCGAGGCACCGGCCACGACCATCACGCGATCCACCGGAACCTCGACGTCATACCACTCGGCGTAGTGGCCAACAATGCGCCGACGAAGGCTCATCAGGCCCGCCGCATTCGTGTAGCCGAGCGGCTGGGCTGTCATGGCCCGCACGCCCTCGGCAACGGCTGAAGATGGCGCCCCTGTAAACGGTTGACCGAGCTCGAGGTGCAACACCCGATGACCCAAGGACTCGCGCTCGCTCGCGCGCTTACCCATGGCCATCGCGTGAAAGGGTGGCACGCGCGCGGCCCGTATCGACGCGGCGAGACTGCCGCCAAAGCCACCGCTGCCACTGCCGGTACTCATTGCACGACGGTCGCAGCGGTTCTCAGCGCGCCGAAAGCGTGAAGCACCGGTCCTCCAATCGACCGAGGGCATACGCCTCGTAGTCGATGCCAAAGTCGCTGTAGAGGTGACGACAGCGCTCGCTCCAGCTGAGGGCCTCAGGTGTGGATATGCGGTGTACCACCTGCATGACGCCAGTTTCGTACACGCGATACTCAGCCCATGTGCCGGGGAAGTCCTTGACACAACCAACCTCGATCGTTGGCACGTCGTCGGCGTTGACCATCGTGCGCACACGGTGACGGTGGGTATGCCCGGCGGTATAGGCAATGATGCTCAACCGACGCTTCACGACCTCAGCGAGTCCGTCGCTCGCGTCGGGATTCAGTCCGAAGTAGTTTTCTCCACGGTGGTTGTCAGGCCTACCACCAGTCCACTGTTGATGATGACCCATCACGATCACCGCACGATCCGCTGCTGCCGCGTGATCATCAAGCCACGCGAGTTGCTGAGCAGACAACGATCCAGTGGTTTGTCCGGGAATGACGGTGTCCATCAATGCGACACAAACGCCGGGCAACTCGATCCAGTGATCGCCGTCGTAACCACTCTGAAACTTGTAGGCGTCGTGGTTGCCGCGCACCACATGCAAGCGATCACCGAAGGCACCTCGGTAATGATGCTCGAACGCTGCCCATTCCTCGGGCTGACCGTCTTGGCTGAGGTCACCCTTGGCGAACACAGCCCACGGATTGATGCCGTCGATCTCGGCTATGGCACCGCGATTCATGATCTCTGGGTACGGGTCCTCACCCGGAGCGCTGCGCTGAATGGGCCCATCGGGATTGTCGTCGATTCGTCCGCATTCGGTTTCGCCGAAGTGCACGTCGTTCACTGTTGCGAATGTGCACAGAAGTTCACCGGCCGGCCGAGGCAGCGTCGTGATCCACTGACCGTGGAGTTCGTAGGGCGTGTCATGCGCGAGCCCGTCGTATCGGTACACCGTTGTCCCGTCGTGCATCACGATCAGATCGTCGGCAACAGTCGTAATGTCCACGCCGACACCGTAGCCGTCCACCATCAATGGGCGCGAGGTAAGCGCCGCCAGCGTGTGGCCCGGAACGCACCCGATCAACCAGAACGGGCCCGACTTCGGCCAGCGTGTGGCCAGCGTGTGGCCCGGAACGCACCCAATCAACCGGAGTGGGCGCGAGGCAAGTCAGCGTGTGGCCCGGATCGCACCCGATCAACCAGAACGGGCGCGACTTCGGCCAGCGTGTGGCCCGGAACGCGCCCATTGAACCGGAGTGGGCGCGAGGTGCGGGACTGACCCGCCGTCAGCGGTAGGGACGATCGCGACGCATGGGCAGTGGCACAGTCCACCAACGACCGCTGAACTTCCACGCGGTGTCGCGAGCGCGAACTGCGTCGGACACGATGACGGGGCGCGGCCACAACGCGTGCATTGCCGATGCGATCGCAACGGCCTCTTCATCAGTAGGCACCGGTGAAATATCGGCCTTCATAGCGGCATGTTGCCGTGCTTGCGGCGCGGTAGTTCTTCGCGCTTGGTGCGCAGCATCCGAAGACCGGCAACGATCTTCTGTCGCGTTTCGGCTGGGTCGATCACGTCGTCGATGTACCCGCGTTCTGCGGCGGCATAGGGATTGGCGTACTTCTCGGTGTAATCAGCCACGAGTTCGGCGCGACGCGCCACCGGGTCGGCTGCCTGCTGCAATTCACGGCGATACACAATCTCCACCGCACCTTGCGGACCCATCACCGCCAACTCTGCAGTGGGCCACGCATATGCGAGGTCGGAGCCAATCGACTTTGAGTCCATCACGACGTACGCGCCGCCGTATGCCTTGCGGGTGATGATCTGAATACGCGGCACCGTGGCCTCGCAGTAGGCATACAACAACTTGGCACCGTGTCGGATGATGCCGCCGTACTCCTGATCGACGCCGGGCAGGAACCCAGGCACATCAACGAAGGTGATCAGCGGAATATTGAACGCATCGCACGTGCGCACGAACCTGGCCGCCTTGCTCGCCGATTCGATGTCGAGCACACCAGCGAGCATGAGCGGTTGATTGCCGACGATACCGACGGGCTTTCCATCGATTCGGCTGAACCCACACACAATGCTCTTGGCGAAGTGGGCGAAGTATTCGAAGAACTCACCATCGTCGACGATCGCGGCGATGACCTTCTTCATGTCGTAGGGCTGATTTGGCGACGCCGGCAGGATGTCTCGAAGCTCTGGACACAAACGATCGGGGTCGTCGCCCGTATCAATGGACGGCGGTTCCTCGAGGTTGTTGGCGGGCAGGAAGCTGAGCAGAAAGCGCACGTCGTCGAGGCAGCTTTTCTCATCTGGTGACACGAAGCTGGCCACACCGCTCTTGGAGGCATGGCTCATTGCGCCGCCAAGTTCTTCGAGCGTCACGTCTTCACCGGTCACCGTCTTGACGACATCGGGGCCCGTGATGAACATGTGGCTGGTTTCGCGCACCATGAAAATGAAGTCGGTCATGGCCGGGCTGTACACAGCACCACCGGCGCACGGGCCAAGAATCACCGAGATCTGTGGCACCACACCGCTCGAACGAACGTTGCGGAAAAAGATGCCGCCGTAACTCGCCAGCGACACGACTCCTTCTTGAATACGAGCGCCGGCTCCGTCGTTGAGACCCACGACCGGCGCACCAACCTTGACGGCGAGGTCCATCAGTTTGTGAATCTTCTCGGCAAACACCTCACCAAGCGCGCCGCCAAACACAGTGAAGTCCTGGCTGAACACGAACACTTTGCGCCCGTCGACAGTGCCCCAACCAGTGATCACGCCGTCGGTGTAGGGACGCTCCTCCAGCCCGGCTGCATGGGCGCGGTGACGGGCAAGCAGATCGAGTTCTTGGAAGCTGTCGGGGTCGAGGAAGTAGTCGATGCGTTCACGCGCAAGCAGCTTGCCCTTTTCGTGCTGGCGCTCGACCGCACGCGCCGAGCCAGCGTGAAACGCCTCTTCACGGCGCGTGCGGAGGTCTTCGAGCTTGTCGTGCATTGGGTTCGTCACGGCACCGACGCTAGTGCCATGCACGAACCGACCAGAACTCTTGACCTACTTCAGCTCGTAGACCACGGTGACGTCAACGGTGAGATCCTGGGTTCCCGGCTGAATCGATGTGGCGGCATGCGAACCAGCCGTACTATCCGCCGAGGCGTAATACACCGGACCGCTGATCGGCGATGACACCTCACTGATGGTGAGCACTTGCCCCACGGCTACCTGGGCGCCAGCGGTGTACTGATCGGCCCGCAGCTTCGCGTTGGCCATTGCGTCCTGACGCGCGTTGGCGAGCGCTGCCTCGGTGTCGTCGACGTAAAAGCTGATGCCACCAATGGTGATCTCATTGCCCACGTAAGCCGCGGCAGCGTCGATGATTGAACCCGCATCACCAAGTTTGCGAATCGTGATGGACAGGTTGTTCGTCACGTTGTAGCCGGTCACCTTGCGGCCGGTGACGTCGTATTGCGGATACAACGAAAGCCCGCTCGTTTGGATGTCGTCGGTCTTGACGCCCAACGCAGCGAGCACCTTGATCATTGCGTCCGACTTGTCGGCCGCAAGGCGCAGCGCCTCGTTGGCCTTCGATGCCGTGACCGACACGCCCATGCTGAGGGTGCCCGTATCGGGTTTCACCGTTACCTTGCCGTGGCCCGACACCGTCACGGTCCGTTTCACGATCGGCGACTCGCCGGTTGCTGACGTCGCCGTTGTCGTCGTCGGAGCAGTCACCGCGCTCGCTGCTCGATCACTTGGCGTTGACGATGTGTTGTTGATCATCGCGACGACACCGACTGCTAATGCGCCGATCGCTGCGCCGCCAACCACTGTGGCAATCCAACCGTTCCTCATCAGAACTCCTCTGGGTGCTGCGAGCAACGACGTTGCCCAAGCTTTCGACGCTCGGCTCTGGCAATTTGGTTCCCCATCCACCACGCTTGGCAGATGTCATTGCCCGTCAATCCTCCGATCTCACCGATGCTGTCGAAGGCCGCTGATGAAATTCCCCTCGGCGATGGATGGCATTACGAGCCCAAGTGGGATGGCTTTCGTTGCATCGTGTTTCGCGATCATGACGATGTAGTGCTCACAAGTCGCAATGAACGACCCTTCAATCGATATTTTCCCGAGGTGATCGCAGCGCTCAAGCAGTCACTTCCCGACCGTTGTGTTGTGGATGGCGAGATCGTGATTGCCTCACCCATTGGCGAGGGCCTCGATTTCGATGCACTTCTGCAGCGAATTCATCCGGCTGAATCACGCGTGCAGCGGCTCTCACAGGAGACGCCAGCAAGCATGGTGATCTTTGACATCCTCGCCATCGATGATCGCAACCTCATGGACACTCCGTTGGCCGAACGTCTGCGCGTGCTGCACGACGCTCTCGCGAACGCCGAGGCACCCATCTACATGTGCCCGTCGTCAACCGACCCCGAACGCGCCCGTGAGTGGTTCACTCGCTTCGAAGGCGCTGGTCTCGACGGTGTGATTGCGAAGCGTCTCAGCGGCGTGTACACCCCCGACAAACGCAGCCTGATCAAGGTGAAACACGAACGCACCGCAGAGTGCGTGGTGGCTGGCTACCGCATCCATAAGGACGGTCAGGGTGTTGGCTCACTGCTGCTTGGACTCCACGACGATGAGGGTCGCCTCCATCACGTGGGTGTTACCGCCGCCTTCACGGCAAAGTTCCGCACCGAGCTTCTTGTCGAACTCGAACCGCTCACCCACGACGCGCTCGTCAATCATCCGTGGGCAGATTGGGCGTCGGCACAGGCCGACACGAGCACGCGACTTCCTGGCGGCGGCAGCCGTTGGAACGCTGGCAAGGATCTCAGTTGGACGCCGCTGCGTGCCGAGCGCGTCGTCGAAGTGCACTTCGGCCAACTGCAGAACGGACGCTTCCGCCACGGTGTGCAATTTCAACGGTGGCGGCCAGACCGCACGCCGCTGAGCTGCACGTACGACCAACTCGATGTTGCATCGCCTGTCGCGTTCAGCGATCTGATGACGCGGGATTCAGCCTGAGCCGAGCGTCGTGGTTGTCGCGACGGCAACGGTCGTGGTGGTCTGGTTCAGACCAACGCCTGGTGGTGAGGTCACGATCGGTGTTGTCACCGTTGGCAACGACACACTCACCGCGTTCGACGCGTCGGCGAGAACATTCAGAACAGCCGTCTGACGAAAGGTACCCGCCGTCGCAACGACGTCGACCGTCAAGGTCCAGGCGCCGGGTACGCCGAGCGGGATGCCGATGTCGGGATCGAGATGGGCGACGCCAGCAACGCTGAGCGGCACCGTCAAGATCACTGGACTGGCGGTGCTGTTGAGCGGTGGATCGAACCGAAGAGTGATCTGACTCACCTCGGTGGTCGGCTTGACGAGCTGTAGCAATACCTCGTTGCGCCCGACTTTGCCAGGGTTGATGTACACCTTGAGATCGAGCTTGCTGGCCGGATCGACGAAGCGTTGTTGATACGCATAGTTGCTGACGGACAGCGACGACACGTTGAGATTGCCGGGAGGCGACGCAAGCATCCACGCAGTGAGGCCCAACACCACGACGCCAATCGTTGCTTCAACACCGATCGCGCGACGCAGGCGACTGGCATTCGGCGCCGACATCACATCGGCGCGCGAGAGGCGGGCAAGGATGAACTGTCGAGTCGCGACGGCAACGAACACCATTACCGCAACGACCATCACCTTCAAGACCAGCAATCGACCATGCGCGGTTCCGAGCAGATGCCCACTGTCGAGTCGATAGAGCTGCACACAGCCGGTGACCAAGGTGATGATCCATGCCGGCGTGACCATCCGGCTGAACCCGCGCACAGCATGCACGAGGTCGTCGTCACCGGGCCCGGCGAGCACGACGCGAGACAACAGCAAGAGACCACCTAGCCATACAGCCATCGCGAGCGCATGCATCATGCCTGCCGCGTATCCGACCAACTGGAGATTGCCGCCTACCCGCGCGAACCCCAGTGAAGCAACAGCGAGACCCGGAAGCGCAAGGGCTGGTAACTGAGTTGCGGGGTCGATGCAGCGCTCGGGTCGGATGACCACCCACGCTGTACCGGCAATGAGTGCGAAGCGGGCGAGGGCAGCAATTCCGGGAGTCGTGTGCGCCAACTCGAACCACGTTGTTGGACTCATCGACGTGGCGAAGCTGTCACCAGTGACCTGCGCGGTCATACAAGCCGTTGCTATTGCCGATGAGATGAACGCCAGTAGCCAGGCATAGCGAAGGAACCGAAGGGTGAGGATGTACTCCACGCCTTCGGGCCATGCAACAGCAATGAGCACCAACGACCCGAACAGGCCGGCAAGTGCCAGGTTGGTGAGCAGGCGAGCGAGACCGAGTGCTCCACCAACACTCGGTGGATCGGTCGGCGTGCCCGGGTTTGTGGAGGGCGCAACCGCGGCGGGCGTCGTATCACCGGGGTTTGTGCTCTGCGTGGGTACCTGCGCAGCAACCGAGTCCTGCTGAATGACAAACGAGAACGTACCGCTGTTGATTCCGGGATCGACAAGTCCCTGGACCTGCCAGCCCACGACGCACGAGCCACGCGGCAACGGTGAGGCAGACAGATCGACAACGAGGCTGAGCAGATCTTCAGTCGGTCGGGCGCCCGGTTGCACCACAGCGTTGCCGTTGCATGTGATGACGACCGACGACGCCGAACCGACCGTCTGATTGAAGGTAATGGCAATGGCCGTCGGGGAAGTGAGCAGCGACTGGCCATCGGTGGGCGAGCTGGACACAACCGCCACGGGAGCAGCGGCAGCGGGAGACGCGCCGAGGCCAATCAATGGCCAGACGGCGGCAATAGCCATGGCGACAAGCAGACCGCCGCGGCGCAAGAAACGAGTACCGGGGTTCATGAGATGTACCAACCGTAGCGAGCATCGCCGCTCATCGTGCGTACCCCATGACCTGGGCGCACCAATCTGGGTCGTGGCGAACTAGCCCTGTTCGTAGACCACCGCGTCGAGAATTGCTGCGCCGTTGATTCCGGTGGCTGTCACCACCGACACGCCAACCTTGCCCTGGTTCATCACGATTGCGTCGGCACCATTGAACGCGGCTGTCTTCTGACGAGCAGGTAGGCCACGCGGTGTTGTGACGTCGACGCCGTCGGCGACACCTTCGTAGCTGAGATACGCAGCGGTCAGCTCGGCCGTCCATTGAGCGTTGACTTCGATCACGTACACCTCGGCCAAGGTGCCATCGGCGTCAGACTTGAGTTTGCCGAAACCATAGCCAACGACGTTCGGTCCGAGGACCGGGTCGTCGTACAGCGCTTTGGCGTCGTACGGGTCGGCCTTCACCCACGTGTACCCAACAGGAGCTTTGATGAGCCCATCGAGGCTCTCGGCAATCGTGCTACCACTGCCGCTGCCCGACGAGTTGAGTGGAGCTGTATCGAGTGGGGTCGTGAGAATCGGCAGTGGTGTATTCGCTGTCGACGTGTCGGCTGTGGTGCCGCCGGAGGTGTCGGAAGTAGAACTGCCGTCACCGCCAACGCTCACACACTTGTCAGCGCCGATGGAGGTGGCAAGGTCGTCGGAGTCCTTGCTCAACTTGTCGAGTTGGCCGGTGGCCTTTTTCGCGGCCGCATCGTCCTTTGACTTGGTCGCACTCGACAGCTTGGTGGCCTGCGTGATCTGATCATCGAGGTTCGCAGTGAAGTCGTCGAAGTCGGCTTTGAGTGTCTTCGGTGGTACCAGCTTTGACAGTGCATCGAAGCTGGTGGACATGATCTCGACTGCGTGAGCGACGAAGGCGGGGTCGTTGGAATCGAGCTTGGTGAGTGCTCGATCGGCAGTGCGGCACACCGAATTCATCTCGGTGATGAAGCCGTCTTCGGTGAGTGCCTTCGTGCCGCTGCTACACGCCGTAAAGGCGAGCGCAATCACTGCCAAGGGGCCCAAAGCCCAACGATTCAGACGGTTCCGCTCCATGGCGTTCTCCTCACCACCTCGAGTCTGCCCTTCGCCGGCCCGATGAACTCATCATACGAAGTGCCACGCACGCGCGCTGATTCTTGGCTCTGTAGGCTCATCGCCAATGGCCACTCAGTCGCTTTACCGCCGCTACCGCCCGCGCCGCTTCAGCGAACTTCGCGGGCAAGAGCACGTCGTTCGTGCCCTTCGTAACGCAGTCATCAACAACCGCGAAGGACAGGGTTACCTGTTCAGCGGGCCACGTGGCACTGGAAAGACGTCGTCTGCGCGGATCTTGGCCAAGGTCCTCAATTGCACCAATGCCATTGAAGGTGAACCATGCTGCGAATGTGCCTCGTGCCTCGCCGTCGAGGCTGGCACCAGCTACGACGTACACGAACTTGACGCAGCAAGTAACAACGGCGTCGACGCTATGCGCGATCTCATCGAGAAGGCGTCGCTCGGTACGCCTGGTCGGCACAAGGTGTACATCCTCGACGAAGTGCACATGCTCTCGAAGGGCGCTGAGGCGGCGTTGCTCAAAACACTCGAGGAACCTCCACCCCATGTCGTGTTCGTTCTGGCAACCACCGATCCGCAAAAGGTGAGTGCCACCATTCGCTCACGAGTGCAGCATCTCGAATTTCACCTTCTGCCGATGGATGAACTCGAACAACACGTTCGGTGGGTGGCCGCCGATGCCGGCCTCGAGGTCTCCGAGGAAGCATTCCAAGCAGTGCTCGCTCAAGGCGGAGGCTCCGCACGAGACACGTTGAGCGCGCTCGAGCTCGTCGCTGCCTCCGGTGGTGACGTACCAGACACGTTGTCGTATGACGAGTTCATCGAGGCCTTCATCGCGCACGATCCCGGGCAGGCGCTCGCAGCACTCGCGTTTGCGGTGCAGCAGGGCCGCGATCCGCGCGTTCTCGCCCAAGACATCGTGCGTTACCTCCGTGATTGCTTCCTGTCGTTGATGGCACCCGAACTCGTTCAGTTGCCCGATCAGCGTGCAACCGAAGTCGCCGATCAAGCTCAGCGAATGGGCGCGGCGGCAATCGTGCGATCTATGGAGAAGATGGGCGAGATCTTGGTCGAGATGCGTCACGCCCCCGACCCACGACTGCTGCTTGATGTTGCGCTCGTGCAACTCACCCATGAAGCGGTGGGTAGCGACATGGGCGCGCTGTTGTCTCGACTTGAGCGACTCGAAAATGCCGTTGCCAAGGGTGGAGCAGACCCGTCGACACCAACAATTCGCCCGGCACCCGTCGATCCCGTTACGGGGCGCGCGGCGATTGGCGGCAGGGCTCGTCGTGATGAAACGGCACCAACTGTGCGCCCCTCGGCGACCAGCCCCACGGCATCGACGACACACGCCGATGCCGACGTTGCACCGGTGGCCACCAACGCCGTAAAGAGCGCTGCTGACACGGTGCCAGTTGGTGCCTCCGAGTCCGCCAGCACGTTGATGCCCAGCGCAGCGGGGACGACCGACGCGGGGACGACCGACGCGGGGACGATCGACGCGACAACGATCGACGCGACAACGATCGACGCGACAACGATCGACGCGGGAATGGTCGCCGCGGCGTGGCAGCCAAGCATCCTTCCCACACTCAAGCCAATGGCCCGTGCGCTGTTTTCGGCTGGTCACTTTGTGGGCGAGCGCAACGGTGCGGTCGTGCTGGGCCTTCCGAACGAGACCCATCGGTCGCGCTGCGAAACCTTTCGCGCCGACGTCGAGTCCGCCATCGCTGCACACTTCGGCACCAAGGTTCAGCTCAGCCTGGTGGTCGACAACTCTCCCGGCCACGACGACGGATTGGCGCCTGTGGTGGCGCTGCGGACCAAAACCACGGCCACGACCATTTCGGTTGCCCAAGGGCGTTCCTCGTCGCCGCGTCAAGCCGCGCCAGAGCCGCAGGCCGACGAAGACATCGACCTCGACGATCTCGTCGACGCTCCGCCCGAATCAGTTCTCACGCCGCTCGACCAATTAGCCCAGGCATTCCCCGGCTCCAAGCTCATCGAAGACCCCCGCTGACGATGGCCTCTACCTACACCCAACCTGTGCAGGCGTTGATCGACGAGCTCGGTCGTCTGCCGGGCGTCGGACCGAAATCAGCGCAACGCATCGCCTTTCACCTGCTGAAGGCTCCACGCGACGACGTGTCCCGTCTCGCTCATGCCATCACCGACGCCAAGGCGCGTGTTCGCTTCTGCGCTCGCTGCTTCAACTTCGCCGAGGCCGAATTGTGCCCGATCTGTCTCGACGATCGCCGTGGCGGCCAACTCTTGTGCGTGGTCGAAGAGTCGCGAGACATTGTTGCATTGGAAAAGACCGGCGAGTTCCACGGCCGTTACCACGTGTTGCTCGGCGCGATGAGTCCCCTCGAAGGCATCGGACCGGAGCAGTTGAAGATGAAAGAACTCTTCGCCCGGCTCGAACCAGAAGGCGTCGAGGAAGTCATTCTGTGCACGAACCCAAACACCGAAGGCGAAGTCACCGCGCTCTACATCGCCCGAATGCTCAAGGCGTTCGACGTGAAAGTCACGCGCATTGCCAGCGGTCTGCCGGTTGGCGGCGACCTTGAATATGCCGACGAACTGACGTTGGGTCGAGCCCTCGAGGGCCGCCGCGAACTGTCGTAGTGCCGTCGTAACGCCATCAATAACGACCGCATCACCCGAAAAATTGCTGAGGTACCACCCCTGTAGCTGGTAGCGGGCGGACGGGCCAGCTGCAAAGGTGGTACCTCAGATGTTGTTCACCGAGGACTGAGAGAAGAGAAGCTCAGCAAACGGGATTGATTATGTCGGTTACGTTACAGAAATGACGAACGGATGTCAATAGGTTTTGACATCAAACTGAAACATCTCTGCAAGGCCCGGCCGACCTCAAACCTGTCCCAACTCACACCGGTCTTACCCAAACCCGGTCCGACTCAAACCCGGCCGACCCAAACCGGGCCGTCAAACAGTGCGAACGAGCAATGCATCACCCTGGCCGCCGCCGCCGCACAGCGCCACAGCGCCCATGCCGCCGCCGCGGCGACGAAGTTCGTGCAGAACCGTAAGTGCAAGCCGATTGCCACTCATGCCGATGGGGTGACCAAGTGCGATAGCGCCACCGTTGACGTTGGTGATCTCATCGGTAATGCCGAGCTCGGCCATCGACGCAATGCCGACTGCGGCAAACGCCTCGTTGAGTTCGAACAGATCGATATCACCAATAGTCTTTCCCACCCGCGCCAATGCCTTGAGAATGGCCCGGCTGGGCTGATGCAGCAGTGACGCGTTGTCGGGGCCGGCAACCATGCCGTAACCCACCACCTGACCAAGTGGCTGCGCGCCACGAGCCTCGACAGCTTTTGCTGACATGACTACAACAGCTGAACCACCGTCGCTGATCTGTGAGGCATTCGCCGCAGTGATGGTGCCGTCCTTGTCGAACGCAGGCTTCAGCCCGGCAAGTGACTCCATGGTGGTGTTGGCGCGCACACCTTCATCTGTATCGACGATGATCGCGTCGCCCTTTCGTTGTGGAATCGAGACAGGCACGATCTCGTCGATGAACCTGCCAGCCGCGATAGCAGCTGCGGCGCGTACGTTGCTCTTCATCGCCAACTCATCTTGTTGTTCACGGGTAATGGTGTCACCCACATACCGATCGGTACCG
>JANLPV010000202.1:0-1908 GCA_031367435.1 Actinomycetes bacterium
CTTGCGTTGGAGCGGTCCCTTCACACCCTCGGCTACGTGTCCTAAACTCTCGATCTGCCGTAAACTATGAGTTACCTATCTATCTAGGACTCCCGGGTGGCAAGGCTGGCGAGGCGCGCGGCTTCTTGGCGTGACCTGTGCTTGGCGTGAACCGGCGCGTTCATTTCGAACGAGCGAGCTCTCACGCGAACGTTCTTGGAATCAGTCCGTTCTCGCGGCCTTCCCGTTCGAGGTCATCGCGAAAGTCCGGATGCGCGAGCGAGATCATCGCTTTGGCCCGTTCCGAGATTGATTTTCCCTTGAGGTTGACCTTGCCGAACTCGGTCACCACGTACATCATGTCGCTGCGCGGAGCGGTGGCGATGTTCCCCGGTGTCAGGCTCAGCACAACCCTGCTCTTGCGCACACCCGCGCGTTCGTATGTCGACGACATGCAGATGAACGACTTGCCACCCTTTGACGCATAGGCACCGCGGACGAACTGCAATTGACCGCCTGTCCCACTGATGTGGCGGTGACCGCTGGACTCGCTCGCTGCCTGACCCTGGAGATCCATTTGGGTCGTGTTGTTGATCGCTGTGAGGCGATCGTTTTGCATGATGTGGTGCGGCAGGTTCGTTGACTCGACAGGTTGGCACGAAATGTCTGGGTTATCGTCGATTGCCTCGTACAGTGCCCGCGAACCCAGGCCGAAGCTGCACACGATTTTCCCGGGATGCAGCGTCTTGGCCGAGCCGGTCACGATGCCGGCCTCGTAGAGGTCGATGATCCCGTCGGTGAGCATCTCGGTATGGATGCCAAGGTTGCGCACGCCGCTTTCCATCAACAACGAGCACACCGCATTCGGCATGGCGCCGATGCCGATCTGCAGACAAGCACCATCGTCGACTTCAGCTGCAATCAGCCGCGCGACGGCACGGTCCGCATCCGTTGGTGCTGGATTCGGCAGCTCGGGGGCTGGCTGACCGTCGCCCTCGATGATGTAGTCGACCTCGCTGACGTGCAGGCCGTTGTCGATACCGTGGACATACGGCAGCGCGCTGTTCACTTCGACGATGATGACCATGGCCCGGGAGGCGATCGCTCGATGCCAGAGGTTTGCGGCGCTGAGATTGAAGTACCCGTTGGCGTCGATCGGGCAGGTCTTGATCACCATGATGTCGGGTGGGTCGATGAACCGACGGTAGTAGTCGCTGATCTCGCCGAGGTTGCACGGGATGTAGTTCTGTAGTCCAGCGTCACCCTTCTTGCGGTCGTAGCCACCGAAGTGCCAGTTGAAAAAGTTGAAATGCTCGCGTCCCGGATCGACCTCGACAACCGCACGTGGTCGCACGCTCAGGCAACCGCGAATGTTCACGTCGCGCAACTCGCTGGCTCGTTCCGCCAGCGCCTGATCGAACACGTCGGGCTGGGCCAGAGTTGCGCCGTAGTCAAGCCAGTCACCCGAACGCACAAGCGCTGCTGCCTCACGCGCCGAAATGTGCTGTGCCGCCATCGTTCTCATCATCGGGTTGGCCCCCCCAAGTCCTCGGATCACCGCTGTTGACAAAAACCCGCACTCGACCGAGTCTGCACGCCGGAGCGGAGCAGAAACGCGCCCAAAGTTCGGTGCTCCCGATGGTCTTGGGCTTGGCTCCGAAGCTGCTGACCGTGACGATCATCAAGATCGCATACATCATTTCGCGTAACAACTGTTTCTACGTCGTCGCCTACGACGGCGTCGACCCTGTCACGGGTCGCGAACGCCGACGATGGCGTCGGCCGGCCCATCGCGCGCTGACGTGCGATATCAACCGCAAATGGGACGATTCGGCGCGCTCGCCAGCGCCGACTTAATTGTCCGCCGTGACCATTCTGTGGCAACTGGGGGGATTTCGCCGACCGAAACTGGCTCTGACCGGTGGGTTG
>JANLPV010000004.1:0-2425 GCA_031367435.1 Actinomycetes bacterium
CGATAACGAACGGAGCGCGCATCACGGCTCGAATGCGCTCGGCGACGGCACTGGCCTCGGCCGGATGCACCAGCCCGCTGAGTACAGCAATGAACTCATCGCCACCGAGGCGGGCCAGGAAGTGTTCGCCGGCCAGTTCGGCGAGCAGGCGGCGTGCTGTATCGCGCACGACCGCGTCCCCGGAGCGATGGCCGAAGGTGTCGTTGACGAGTTTGAAACCATCAAGATCTATGAAGCACACGCCGACCAGACCGTCATGTTGACGCTCGGAGAGCCAGACCAGATGATCATGGAGCTGGCGTCGGTTCGGCAAGCCCGTGAGCTGGTCGTGCAGGGCGCGATCGCGTAACTCGCGTTCGGCCACGAGCATCTCGGTGACATCGTGATACCCAACAACGGCGCCAAGCTGCGCGCCGCTTGTTCCGACTACGGGCTGTCCGCTGACCCTGACGTGACGCACGCGGCCTTCGCTCACCACGCTCATGTGTTCATCGATCAGACGCTCGCCGCGCACGACCCGTGCCACCGGATGCGCGTCGATGTCCAGCGCCGTGCCATCGGCGTCGAGAACCAAGAAGGACTCAAGGGTGAGGTCGCGAGCAGGCTGATCGGTAGCCACACCGTGCATGAGGCGCGCCGCCTGGTTCACGAGGGTTGGCACGCCGAAACGATCAGTCGCCACGATGCCATCGTGTAGCTGATCGAGCAACGCCGACAGCAGGCCACGCTCATGACCGAGTTCCTCGGCCAGTTCGTGGTCGCGATCATCACTTCGGAACGACAACACCATGCCACCGATACGAGGGTCGTGGGAGTAGTCGTTCCCGGTCACTTCAACCCGATAGATGTCGCCGGAGGCGTGCACGATACGGAGGTCGGCACGATAGACCTCACGGCCACCGGCCAATCGCGAAAGTGCCTCAAACGCAACTTCGAGATCGTCAGGATGCACAAGATCAATACCACTGGTGCCCACCAGCTCGATCGGTGTTCGTCCGAACTGGTTGCCGACCGCACGGTTGGCGAACAGGACGCGAAAGTCGGAGTCGATAACAAGCACCGCGTCGCGAAGGCCATCCAGAATTGTGTCGGGCGAGAGCACATCGGAGGGTTGCGCTTGTTCGTCGACCAGCTCGCTGATGAGCCGAGCGACACCGTGAAGCGCATCAACCGAACCCGGGGCGATCTCGCTGGTCAGGGTCAGGGCGCCGACCAGCGCACCACTGCGGTCTCGTACCGCAAAGGTGGCACCCTCCGGGGTAGCAACGTGAGATGTTCCGGCGGCAGTGATCAACTCCCGCTCCACGCCGGTGAACGGTCTCGGCTGCAAAATCGACCGTGTCAGAGACGCAACAACCGAAGCGCGGTTGTCGTGCATGACCACCACCTCAGCAGGCGCTTTGGCCAGCGTGCCGGCAATCCGGACAAGTTCCATAAGCCGCGGATGCGCGGCCAGGCGCGACCGACTACCGAGTGAGAAGTCAATCGCGGTCATGTCTGGTTATCGGAACCGTTCGGGCAACGTATGAACTCGTTTCGCAGTCTTGAGCCAGTCCAGAGTCCGACCAGAACGCAATCGTCTCCCCAAGAAAGTACCGCGGCTACCAGTACCCTTCCGCTTACAGTAGTTCCATTGCTTCGGAGAGCGGCCGAGCAGGTGAATAGTAGTAACCCTGGATGATACGAAACCCCATCTCACGGGCCTGGCGGAGCTGTTCTGAGGTCTCGACACCTTCGGCCACCAGACTGAGGTCCAGTGAAGAAGCCAAGTGGACCACCGCCTCGGTGATGGCTCGCTCGGCGGTCCCGTGTCCGAGATGGGTGGTGAACGACCGATCGACTTTCACGCTCGCAAGCGGTAGATCGCGCAGGTGAGCGAGCGAGCTGTACCCCGTGCCGACATCGCGCCAACGCCTCAAACCCCACCACCTGCTCAGTGTGGCAGTCGATCAGTGGCTGGAAGTGCATCACCAGCCCGCCCCGGTCGAGCGTGTTACGCAGCATCTCGTGCTGACGCTGTTCGTGCTCGGCCGCGACGGCCAAGGCTTCGGTGAAGAGTTCGACACGGTTACGCCCTCGTGCCTTTGCCGCATAGAGCGCGATGTCTGCCTGCCGGAGAAGCACGTCTTCATCGAACGTCACGATGTCATGGAGGGCAAGCCCGACTGACGCACTCAGCAGAAGCTCGGATGCAGCAACCGAGAACGGAAGTCGCAACGCAGATCGAATCGTCTCGGCCGCAGCCATGGCATCTTCTGTCGTGGTCACGTTGCTCAGGACAGCGACGAACTCATCGCCTCCGACGCGAGCAAGAAAGCAATCAGACTGCAGTACGCCGGAGAGTCGCGCCGCGGCATCGCGGACAACCATGTCACCCACGCGATGACCATGGGTGTCGTTGACAAGCTTGAAGCCATCGAGATCA
>JANLPV010000043.1:0-20751 GCA_031367435.1 Actinomycetes bacterium
GTCGTCGGGATCGGCCACGTTATTGGTCCGCCTATCCACTGCTCGAACATGGCGCGTGGCACACGGAGCTGGCGACCGAGACGGATCACCGGCATCCCGCTCGCCCCGCCGGTCGCCAGGTACTCGCGCGCCAGCTCGTAGCTCTTGCCACGGCTGATGCGCAGCACAGTGCCGGCCTCCTCCACCGTGAGGAGGTCCGGGGGCCGGTCATCGACAGGAACAACGAAATCTGCTCTCACAACAGAACATGCCTCCCGAAACGCGATTTCGTGACGCTCACACCCACCACCGGGGTGGAACCCACCCCCACCGGGAGAAAACGTCACAACCTTTTCAAAGGAGTACAGAGCCCGAAACGACCAGGGCGCAGCACTTCGTCGGCGGTTGACCAGCAGCGACATCACGCGAATTGGGCAGCCGCGGCGCGGGCACGCTCGATTGCCGTCTGCGACATGGCGCACGTCTGACAACCGGTATTGACATCAACGGCCAGCGAGCGAGTGCCTCCGCTGGTTCAGCGGCTCCAGGTTCGCTTGGCCGGATCCCACGTCCGGCCATCGACCTCGTCGACGAGTACCGGGTCGGCGAAGCGTTGGATCTCGGTGAGGAGGTCGGCGAAGTCGATCGGTAGCCGATCGGCGAGGCGCTGCTTGCGAACCCAGTTGGCCCAGCGACCCTGTGCGAACTCGGCATGGCCCGCGAGTGCGCCCGCAAGCGGCTCGAGTGTCACGTTGCGGTGTTCAGCGACCGTCATGATGGATCGGCGTTGCCGGGTGCCATCGATCTCGTGGCGTCTGCTCAGCAAGTAGATGTCAGCGAAGTCGCGCCATCTCGTGTTGGCGACGCCGCGCTGGACTGCGGTCACGATCTTCTCGGCATGGACCATCTCCAGCGGGTATCCGCGGAGCTCGATGGAGCCACCGAGAAGGAGCGGGATGTCGATGTGCGTCGGTGCCGGCCACACCGGATCTCCGACGTTGACATCGACGTGGAACCGGATGTTCGCTCTCGCGAGGTGGCCGGTCATGACGACGCGCACGCCGGAGTACTCGTCTCCGTCACGGATCACTTCGGCAATCGCGTCGGCGACGTCGTAGATCAATCCGTCGTCACGTTCTATGGAGCTGATCTCGCGGACGAGGCGAAGCACGGTTTCGGCGTCGTTCGCCAACGCCTGCGCCTGGAAGTCGATGTCGTTGGTCGGCCGCCGGGTGTCGTACGCAGCAAGCAGCACACCACCCTTCAACACCAAGTTGTCGATGTGCCCGGACACCGCGAGCCGACCAAGGAATCCCTCCAGCGCGTACAACGCGAGCAACTCGTCGGTGGGTCGCCCGTCGGCTCGCGCCTTCTTCTGCAGGTCCAGGTACGCCCGGCCTCCAGGCGTGTCACGCGACGGCACACTCACAACATCGCATCCAGGGCTCGCCGCAGCGGTGTGGCCGCTCGTGGAAACTGCTGTGCCATTTTGAGCAACTTGCCCGGCTGAGCTCCACGGGCCTTCAGCCACCGGCGCAGCGCCTCATAGGCTTGTTCGTGTCCTTCGATTCCGCGCATCCGAAAGGCATCGATGATGCACCGCTCCGGCGAATACAGGCCGATGCGAAGGTGGTCGCCGACAGCGATGGTGTCTCGACCGATCTCGAAGGTGTCTGGGTCAAAGAAGTGCCAGTGGATCGTCGCGGGTGTCGACGGTCGGCGGTGGCCTCGAGGGATCGCGATGTCGGTTCGCGACGGGATGATGTCGGACAGGCCATGACGTGCGAGGGCAGTCCCCAGGCACAAAGTCGAGGACGGGATTCGTGATGCAGCTGCGATGAGATCGAGGTTGCCGATGTCGGCGTCGGCGCGGCGATAGAGGCCTCGGTCGATCTGCTCGATCATCCCGCTGTCCCGGAGTTGGTAGAGACCGTGCTTGGTCAGTCCCGCAGCACGAGCCTGCGCGTACGAGAAGGTCTCGGCAAGCGTGGCGATGTTTGTGTAGGTCACGGCATGCCTCCTTCGGTCGATGATGTGACAGAACAATCGTATACACACATTGATGTCTGTCAACGTTCATTCCGGTAAATGAAATAGGGCCGATCGCCGGGAATCCGTAGGAAATCCGCAGCGAACCCGCAGGTCGCGGCGAGACGTTCCACCGCGAATTCTGCCGCGAAACTCGTCGACACAGGACGACATTACCTGTACTATCTGGACTATCACACCTGCCGTGAGCAGGTCAAACAACACACGGCAGCACGGGCTGACACAGGCTGAAGCCGACTCTTAATCCGCAGGTTCTGGGTTCGAAACCCAGGGGGCGCACCAAATACTCCCAGCGCAGAGGCGGTCGTGTCGGCGGGTATCGACCCGACACTGGAGCGGCGGCTCGAGACATCACCGGTTCGGGCTGCGCCTTGACGTATCCGCCACTGCAGGTATCCTTACATCAGGCACAGAGTAAGGAGACACCGTGGAGATCGCAGCGAGGATGAGTTCGAAGGGGCAGGTGACGGTCCCCAAGGCCGTGCGCGACGCGCTCGGGATCGCAGAGGGCGACGAAGTCGTCTTCCGCGTTGAAGGCAACCGCGCAGTCCTCGCCCGCACGCCCGACTTCCTGACCTTGGCCGGCACCATCAAGGTCCCCGCTGCGCTGCGCAACGTCGCCTGGGACGACGTCATCCGCAAGACTCGGGCCACCCGTGCGGCCAAGCACGCATGAGTGCGTTCGTCGACACGAACATCATCGTGCGGCACCTGACCGGCGAGCCGCCCGAGATGGCCACACGAGCCACCGCCTACCTGGCCGCCGAACGCGAGCTATTCCTCGCCGATCTCATCGTCGCAGAGACGATCTACGTCCTGGAGTCGTTCTACAAGACTCCCCGCGACCAGATCGCCACAGCGATGCGGTCGCTCGTCGCGCTCCGCTCCGTGGTCACTGTCGATCCAGCGTTGCTGCTGCGCGCGCTCGAGGTCTACGAGTTCGACCGCATCGACTTCGCCGAGGCCTACCTCGTGGCCTGCGCCGAGAGCTCTGGCGTCAACCGCATCGCCTCGTTCGACCGATCCATCGATCGGGTCGGCACCATCGAACGAATCGAACCATCAGCCTGATCGAAGATCAGTCGAGGAGGGTTTGACAGACAGGTGACCGCTCGGGGCTGACGCCCGACACACAGACCGATCGGGCTGAGGAGCCCAATCCGCATGCGTTGTGTTCGAAACCCAGCGAACGCACCATTTCTGGCCTCACGTCGAGCCGACAACCGTTACGACGTGAGGCCGACGCTCAGGCGAGCAACTCAGTCGCGGTCAAGGTCGAGGTGCAGCGACTTGAACGCGAGGGTGAGATTTGGTGCGCTTCCACACGAGAAGTCGGCCCTACCCGTGAATCCGTACACGCGGTCGAGGCCGATATCGGCGAGCGAGGCCGAGACATTGACCGGGACGCCGCTCACGGTGCCAACGTAATTTCCAGTTCCCGAGACGCTCGTCACGCTGAACGAGAGTCGTGTGGCGGAGATCTTCGCCCACGATCCGTTGGCGTCAATGGTTGCACTGGCAACACCGGCAAGTACGCCGAACGGTGAGGCACCACTCACATCGAATCCCTGCGTACCGGCCAGCTTCCACGTGGTAGCGCTGATCGTCAAGGTGAGAGTGCCGCCCGTCGTTGGGCTGAGGTTCAAGCTGCCGAATCGCGTTGGAATGACCGAACTGAGCACCTGCGATGTCACGCCATACGTCCCCTGCGGACAAGCGGCGGCACCACCTCCACCCGGAAGAACAAATACCGGCTGGCACGCGGCCAGCACGACGAAACTGGCGATGAATGCAACGCGGCGAAATGGGGCAGACAGCAAGGTGCGCAAGGCAGGCTCCTCAGATTTAAAAAGACGAGCGCCCCCGGCGCTCATCGGTGTCCGTGGCTCGGACATGCGCACTATACGCCATCCGAACCAACCCGATGATCACGATCCATAGTGCAGCGAGCAGTGCCGCGATCGGGGCCCACGCGTGCTTGGACAACACACCGCGCACGCGCGGTACAGGCGCACGATCGATCGCCCACGTTGCGTCGAAGTCTGGCACGCTCGAGGCGGGCCTCGTGATACGAATAACCACTCGATACGCCCCCGCCGCCGGGAGGTTGATGTCGTCCCACCCCAACGAACCAGCCACCGGCACGCCCTCGCGCCGAGCCACCGTCGTTCCGTCTGCGCCCATCAGCCGTAATACAACATTGGTGACTGGACCGGGCGATGGCCGCCGAGTGTCGAGCACACTGATATTCACCAGATTCGGCCCAGGACGCGCTGGCTCGATGGTGGCGCTGACGGTGAGGTCGCGCACGTCAGACGTCACAATTTGAGGCGACGCGGCAGGCTCGGGCAGAAACTGTTCGCCGCGCGCGGGTGCCGAGCTCGCCAACAACGCAGCAAAGGCCACCACGATGCTCGCGACGCCCAGTTCAATCCAAAGCTTGCTCGGCAAGGTCCCGCGCTTCGCGCTGCGCGATGCGAACGCGCCGAGAAGAGCAAGCACGCCGAGCCCGATGATTTTGGCGACGATGAATCTCCCGTATGTCGACGCCAGCATCGCCGTTACGTTCACCACGACGCGGCCGCTCAGCACAAGACCGGTGGCGCCCGTGAGCGTCAGTCCGATCGCGGCGAGCGCGCTGACGGTTGGCCACATGGAACGCATCGTGACGTCACGCCGACTCAGCCACCACAGGATTGCGACCGCTCCGATCCAGATCCCCAGCGCCGCAAGGTGCAGCGCGCGGACGGCGACACCAACGGCAAAGTTGCCGCCGATGCCAGCGTGCCCGCCATATGCTGCGGCCAGGACGAATCCGGTTGCGATGACCACGATGACTCGAACGACAAACGCCCGTGCGCGCTCGTTCGTACTTCGATTCAGCTCCTTCGAACCCCACCAGAGTCCAATGGCGAGCTGCACGCCGACCAACGCGCGGTGCCCTGGGTCGCTATAAAGAAGCAGACTCCCCCATTGAACGCGTCGCACACCGACGGTGGACGCGTCAAGGATGAGCAGCGCGATCCATCCGATCGCGACCGAAAGGCCGCAGGCGACCCCGATCCGCATCGCAACGTCGCCACGATGCGCGCCTGAACGCACACCGAGCGCCATGATCACGACGGCTCCGATGAGCAACAGGAGTGCACCGTCGGTGATGGTCCTCAGCACGATTGACTGCCATTCGCTGATGACCTGCTCACCGGACTCTGACGGCGGTGCAGCCGTGCCGACGCCAAACGAAATGGAGCCGGACGTCTGATGTAGGTCGGCAGGGTCGACGACGACGAACCGAAGTAGGTACGCGCCGCGCTCAAGTTCGGGCAGCGTCACGTTCACCGTGCTGCCGCCATTCGTCGTCGAGATCTTCAAACCCGTGATCGTCGCGCCTCCGACGTGCACAAGCGTCACGCTGCTCGCACTGGTCAGGACCTCCTCACTGAAGCGAAGTTGGGCGAGGTGAGGAGACCGTGCAACAACGGACCCGTCAACCGGGTCGGAACCGAGAATTTCAGCGTGCGCGGCGGCGGGCGCTATAGGGAGCAACGCAAAGACACCAACCGCGACCAACAGCGCGGAAACCCAACGCCTCACTATGCGCTTAGCCCTGCGGCGTTGTAGTAGTAGTAGCCGCGAGAGAGGTAGAGGTTGGTGGAGCCGCCGGGGTTCCCGGCGTCAGCGATCCGTCCGCACTGATCTTCACCGACGCCAACGCACAACTTCCCGGGCAGGCCGCGCCATTGGGTCTTTGGACATAGCTCGGGAGCTTGCCTTTGAATTCACCCTTGAACACACCGGAACCGGTGACCGTGATGTCATGGACGACGTCGGCACCTACGCCCGAGAACGGTACGAATATCGTGCCACCCGAATTGGCGCGCGAAACCACAACGTCGTTACACGAGGAGTCAAAGCAAATGTGCAGCGGTTCGCTCGTGCCGCGCGCCAGCGAGCCAGCGACCTCGGCGACGTAGAACGTGATACCTCCGTTGCATTTCGCAGTTGGGCACGAACTGTTGGAGCACGACGCAAGGACAACGGCTCCGAGAAGGACAGCGAGACGACGCAGCATGCGGACAGAGTACGGGACAACGCGACCGTTGAGAGTTCGAGCCAAAATCAGCTCCCGGGCGTCTGTCATAACACCGGCACATTGCGCAACTCGAGATTGCCAACCTTGATTGTGACAGTTGAACCGGAGATGACACCGTTCTTTGCGTTAGCGAGCAGGATGTAATCGGTGGTACCGGCAGCTCTGATCTTTCCGAGGTGGCTATGCCCGACCATGCCGGGGTCGGCATATTTCACGCCGTTGCCGTCCACGACGAACGGCGCCGCGTCGGCGGAATGAATCGCGTGCGTCTTGTCACTGTTCAGTACCTGATAACGCACCTGGATCATTCCGCCGCCAGCGGTGACACCGACCAAGGTGAAGCGAACGCCATACATCGCCTCGATCTCGGCACTGGTTGGCATGTGCGTAACGAGGGTTGTCGCTGGGCGTGTCGGCGCCGCGTTTGTTGGGCGCCAACCTCGGGCGAACATCACTGCGATGGACAAGGCAAGTAACACGAGGAGTGCAACACCGACGCGCGTCGTCGATGGCGTGCGCTTTTGAGGCGGCGCCTTGTACTGAAACACAATCGGGCGGTTGTCGCGAACGGGAGACATGTCGATCACGGCGCCGTCACCACGGCTGCCGAGACCAAGAAGGTCGTCACCGGGCCCCATTGACCGAAGTTGTCCTTGGCACGAACGTTCAACTGATCGCCGACGGCGAGGGTGGTGCCGACGCTGGCGAGTGCGAATGTGCCTACACCAGCCGGGCTGACCGAGAGCGCCGTGGATCCGGCAGGGCCGGGATCAATCGTTCCGATGAAGTACTGAGCGTCGGTGACGGTGAGCCCTGCAGTGGGTGTGGCTGTGGCGGCTATCTCGCCACCGGCGACAGCGCTGACGTTCGAGACAATCGGCGCCAGCGGGGCCACCACCACATTCGCTGTTGCCTGCTTGCCGTTAATGTCGGTGACCTTCACCCAGATGGTTCCTGGCGCCGTGAGCGTCACGTTACCGGCCGAGCCGAACGTTGTAATCGCAGGTGCTGTGAGCAACGTGATCCAAGTCGTCTGGTTAGTCGGCGGGTTATCGAGCGAGTACTCCACCTTGTTCACAGAGAAGGCAGGCTTCCAAGGCGCTGCCGTTCCGCTGAGCTCGCTGTTCACGAGGTCAAATGGAGCCAGGTTGACGGTGGGCGAACCCGGTTGCGGAACCTGAACGCTGACCGCCGAACTCCACAACGCCGTGTCCTGCTGCACACGCACCCAGACGAATTTATCTGCCGCAGCCGACACCACCTTGGAGATCGGCGTCGTGGCTACCGGCGGCGAGATGGCGACCGTGGTTGACCAATCAGTATCTAACGGAGGTGGCGTTGCTGCCGATGTCACCGCGGTCTGGTAACCCGTGATCTTGAATGCCGCTGCCGAGGAATGGCCCGTAGCAGTCAGAGTCTGCGTCGCGAAGTCGTAGCCCAACCCATCCACCGTGGGAGATGCAACGACGCCAGCCCAAACGTTGAGAAACGTGAGAGCTCCGCCAAAACCTGATGCCGTGCCGTGATTCATCTGGCGGCCCTGGTCCATCAACGAGTAACGCTGACCGGCTCCAGCGCCGGACGGGATCGTGACGAGTACGTCGGCGGTTTCGCCCGGCCCGATCAACGGAGCGATGAGTGCCTGTGGGTCGGTGTACTGCGATGCGTTGCGCGCCAACAGGCTTTGACGAAGTCCGAGTAGGCCCATTGACTTGTCGGTGACTCCGGCGTTTACATAGCGAAGGAGCACTCCATCACCTGGGCGGGCGTCGATCACGTCGGTGTCCGGGAACGCCTTGCCATTGATCAGGTGATACACCTCGCGGGGTGCACCGCCTGCATCACGGCTCTGACCGAAATACGACATGTCGAACGTGGACGGATTCGCCGCAAACGCTGCGTCGAGGTCGGTGAGGGCGACGATCGCTTCATCGGCCGCGGCTGGCAACGAGCCGTACGAACAGGTGAGGTTCGGCGCCGTGCAGTCTGCCGGGGTGACGATGAGGGTGCCCACCAGACCCATCGCCACTTGGCGCGGCGCGGTCGGGTTGATACCAGGCTCGAATATCGAGGTACCGACGGCGTTGGCGTGCACCGTGTAGGTGTTGCCCACGTGACTCACATCGCTGGCCTTCAAACTGGGAAACAGCAACTCGATCGGATCGGTGATGCTGTTGTCCTGCGCGAAGTTGATCGTCAACGTGGTGCCCACCGGAACCTTGATTGTGGAGGTCGGTCCGCCTGCCAAGCTGTATGCCCCACCGTCGGTTCCGTTGACGTTGAAGCCGAGGAACGGCACTAACACCGTGCCGGACACTCCACCGTTCACTGTGTCTTTCACCGTCACCGAGCTTGGCCCGGCCGACAGCGTGATCGTGCAGTCAACCGTACAGGTTGGCGCGATCGACGGCCATTGGGGTGGCAGTACCTGCGACAGATCCTGGCTGGCGCCGGTCGCGGTTCGTTGCGAGAACGTATCGGCGCGGGCCGCCATCACGCCGCAGCTCAGACTCGCGATCGCGATGGCGGCCGAGACCAGCCGTTTGTTGGAATACCTGAAACCCATGACAATGCCTTCCCGCCGAGTGGCCGGTGTTGCGTAGTTGGTCGTGTCGTTCATCGTCTGCACCTTCATCACCCGCACACCGGTGTGAGCGTGCCTTGTACATTTGCGGGCGGCTCGACCTTGATGAGCGTGAGCATTCCGCCGAACGTGATGCCGTAGTTCGTGGCCTGCGTGAGATCGTGACTGTGCGCAACGTGGTAGTACTCGCCGCACTGCGTCTTGCCGAGGATGCCGGGGTTCAGTTGGCCGCTCTCGCCGAGATATGGCGAACCGCTCCAGAAGTCGCCTTCGGTGAGATTGAGACCGTTTGGCCACGTCACCGGGAGTCGATGTCCGTCGGTGTTGCTATATCCCTCTTCGTTCGTCCAGCGGAATGTGGCGTCCACCGTGGACCCCGGCGCCACCATGATGTTGAACTTCTCCTCGGTGTTGTCGTTACCTGACACGGCGCCCTTCATGAGCGCACCATCTTCGGCAATGACGTGTTCATGGTTGGAGTGTGGATGAAAGTCGTAGCCGGTGATGCCGACGCCGACGTATCGCAACATCGCGTCGAGCGGATTGACCTTGGCGTCCCATGGTTGCACCGTCGCAAGCGCCCCATACGGTTGCGACGGCAACCAAGGTGCGTTGTTCGGAGCAATGGTGTCGGGCATCGAACGACCATTGATCATGAAGTAGTGCGCCTCGTAAGCGCCTGGGTACCCGTTCCAGGTGAGCATTGACGGGGTGCCCTTGTGCTGCTCCATGAAGTTGTGTAGCCCAGGATCCACCTCAGAGAGCATGAGGATGTTCTCTCGGCCGGAGTCGTAAATGGACAATGGGTCGCACTTTCCGGGCACCGTCGGGCTCGCGTAGGCGCACGCCGCGTGCGGCAACACCTTCATAGCGTCGGCGGATGTCATGCCCCGCTCACCGTTCGACGTCACTCCCGTGGGTCCGTCAGCCGGAATGGCAAGCAAGTCCTCAACCGTGATGGTGACCCCGACCGGCCGAACGACTACGGCACCGAACAAACCCATCTGCACCTGCAGCTGTGGATCTGACCCGCTCTCGTAGAGATACGTGCCAGCCTGACCCGCAGTGAAGCTGTATGACACAGTCGCGCCCGCAGCCGCTTCCGGCACGAGCGACCTCAGATTTCCGGATCCGTCGGGGTCGGGCACGGGCCCCACAGGAGTGCCGTTCGAGGTGACATTGTTCTGACCGGGGAACTGAATCGACGTGGCCACCGGCAGCGTGTTCGTTAGGTTCACGTCGATGACGTCACCCTGATTGGCGCAGAGCACCGGTCCAGGCAGCTGAAATGCTCCGGTAGCGCCGGGGCCCGTGTATGCATAGCCCCAGTTGTAGATGGCGTTGCCATCCGGTTCGCTCGTGTACCCGTCGATGGCTGTGAGGTTGAACACCCGGTGTCCGGGTGTTGTGACGGTGTCGCCGTAGGTGCACACCATGCCCTGCGTCTCGGCTGTCGCTTGGGCACGACTGGTGGAGTTGATCGGCACGAGAGCCGCCGCCGTTGCGCAGATACCCGCCGCACCAAGCCAAACCAACAAAGGCTTATGGTGGCGGCGTAGGGCGGCCTTCGGTTCGTTTGCACGCATCGCGTCCCCGCTTTTGAAGAGATGATTGTTCATGTTGCTGTCCACTTAGATCGTGACCATGACAGGAGCGCTGTACACGCCCGCAGAGTCCTGGGCGAGCACCCAATACGTGCCCTTGGTACTGGCGCTGCCGTTGCCGACACGCACATCGAACGTGTTCGGCACACCTGTGGTGAACAGCGCCGACCGCCAGGCCGCATCGGTATTGGCTGGTGCACCGGGAGCCTTCACCCACCAGAGGTTGCTGAGGAAGGTGCCTGGCACGTTGGCGTCCACCCGCACAGTGCCGGTGATCGACGTTATGCGGTTGCGCGGAATGTTGGTCCGGGTTCCCGTTGCTGTCACCAAAGGCGCGGTGTGTGCCGCCGCCAGCGGGAACTCTCCGTGCCAGAGATCCTCGCCGGCCCACCCGTTCGGTTTGAGTTGCGGCGCAAGACCAGCGATCACCCGAACCTCACTGCGTTGCCCACCGACCCACTCGTTCGTGCCGTCATCGCTACCGGTGTAATGCGACAGTCCCCGATCGAAGAACGGGTACATGCCCTCGGCCGGCGCGGTGAAGAACACGTCGCGGCTCTCACCTGGTCCGATCTGGATCGCGTCCGTCGACTTTCGCTGCGCACTTGTTGGCACGTAGCGGGAGTCGCGGCCAAGTACATCTACCTCCAGACCGGGGAACGAGAACGAGTGATCGAGGAAGCCCAAGTTGGCGAACCGGATAAGGATCCGCTCGCCAGGTGAGCACTGCACGAGCGAACTCAGCGGCTGGCTGTACAGCCGCGACTCATCGCTCGTGAAGTCAACGATCCTCGTCAGCTTCGCAACACCATTGGCATCGACGCCGCCGTCGCGCTGAGAATAGAGTTGCCCGTTCTCGTCGCGTACGCCGTTGGGCTCGAGCGTGTCCGGATAGGCGCGACCGTTCATTGTCCAGAAGTCGGCGTGGAAGTCGGTCCAGTCCGTTGCCTGGATGTGAGCATCGTTGAAGTGCGCGCGGGTGTCGATCTCGCTGAGCATGATTGCGTACTCTCGGTCGTACCTCGTTTCGCCCGTGAGGTCGCCATCGGTCACGCCGTATGCCTTTTGCTGTACGCCGACCAGCCCGACGCGATCACTAGGATTGGGCTTCACGAACACAATTCCGTGCATGCCCATCGTGACGTGTTCAACGTCTTCGAAATGGCAGTGATACATGTAGGTGCCAGCGTCCTCGGGGCGGTACACGTACGTGAAGTCCCGACCGATCGGCACCGCGATCGAACTCTCGGGAACACCGTCGTAGAACGGGATCGCGTTGCGGAATCCGTGCCAGTGAATAGTGTGGCTGTCCACCAGGTCGGGCCTCAGCGCAAGCCCGAGATTGGTGAGCGTCACCCAGATTTCCTCGCCGACTGTTGAGTAGAACAACGGTGCGCATGTCTGCGTGTGGCCCTTCTGCGCGGCGACCTGAGCCTGATCGAGCCCGGTGACATTGCGGAAGCAGAACGCAAACGTGGTCTTGTTCGCCTCGGCCAACGGGTCGGGGAAGTATGGGTCGATGACCGATGCGCCCATCGACGGGCCGACGAAGTTGTTCATGCGACTCGGCATCGACACCCATCCGTCGGTGCCCACCAGTTCGAGATGACGTACGCCACCCGCGGGGGCACTCTTGCCCGTCGGTTCGCGACCCGTGGCCGGGTCGACGCCGACCGGCGGCCGGCTCCGTGGTGTCGGATTCGAACCCCCGGCTCGAATCAATGCGACCGCTGTGGCAGAGCTCGCCAGCGCGGCCACGCCTGCCCCGCCGAGGGCCAGAAACTTCCGCCGTCCAAATGGGGCAGCGAAGATCCTGTTGTCGTTATCAGATCCGCTCGTCACGTCTGTGTGTCCCTTCAATCCGTCCGCGTTTGTCCGTCGGTTCATGCCCTGACCGTCACATTCGCCGAGGCGCTGTTGTTGTTCGTATTGCTGTCGACGAACCCGTTCGGGGCCGTGACGTTCACCGTGTTGGTCAGCGTCCCGAGGGATGCGGAGGTGTTGACGGTCGCGTTGATCGTGTAGGTCAACACTCCACCGGCGGCGACCGAAATTGTCTGACCGTTGGGCCGTCCATTCCCGCCCGCGGCGCCGCACGTTGACCCCGTGGTGGCTGCGCACGTCCACGCACCAAACGTGAGCGAGCTATTGTTCGCCTCGTTGAACGTGGCACCGATCGCCACATATGCACCTGCGCTGTTCGTGATGGTGACCACGTACTGAACGGCTCGCGCCGCAAAATTGCCGCTGCGCGAGATCGACGCCGAACTCGGAGACGTCACGACCTTCGCGATGGCGAGATCGCCATGCGAGAACTCATCGGCACCACGATCGGTGTGCGCACCCATGGGCCGCGCCTGCTGATCGATGTCACGGAGCGGAACGATGTTGGCGAAGCCTGCGGTGGTGCGATCGGTGCCCGCATCGAGGGCAAACACGGTGCTCGCCGCGTTCTTGAGGTGATAGTCAGCGAGCAGGTTGACCGGCAACATGTGCGCCACGATCACGGGGAACGAGGTATGGGTGTTGTTGCGCCACATCAGACTGTCGACGAGGAAATCCTGTGGGTTGACGAATCCGACCCCGCCTTGCGCCGCCGGCAATGTGCCATCGATAGCCGGGGCGATGTTGTTGGCGGGTAATGGCTCAGCCCGATAGCTGACGGAACCGAGGTTGACGTTGGCCAACGAGGCCGAGTCGAGCGCATTTGTGGTGTTCGTCGTGCCGTTGAACGCAAACACTGCTGTGCAGCTGGCGTTCGTAGCGGGGTGTCCGGTCGACGCAACGGTCGCCTTGACATACGCATTGCACAGCCCGTCTGCCGTGGAAACGCCGACGTCCCAACGCTGAATCGTCTTCACTGGATCGGCGGGGTCGCCGATGCCGTGGATCAGACTTTCGTTCGCATTCACCGTCGTTGGCAGCTGGGCCCAACCGGCCCGGTTGTCGGCGAAGATGTTGTTCACCAACACGGGCTTCGACCAGTTCGGTGAACCATCAGCCAGTGTTGCCTGGAGCAACGATGAGTTGCCGCCGGTGGACAGGCCCGCAGGATTGGCTGGTCGGACATCACCGGGGTTGGAAGGATTTGCGCCCGGCGGAGATATCGCAGCGTTCGTTGCCGCGGTACCGGTGGTGATGTTCTTCACGATGGTGTTGTTCGCCAACGTCACCTGTGGCGCGTCGTCGAGTGCAACGCCACCGCCCTCATGTGTGGACAGGTTGTTGGCGATGATGTTGTTCGACACCATGTCCGGGAAGTTGCCCGCCATCAGGAAGCGGATGCCGCCACCATCGTCGTTCGACTGATTCGAGATCAGGGTGTTCGAATCGATGGTGACCGATCCCGCGCCGGGGCTCAGCGAGCTGTTGTTCGCAGGCAGTGCACCCGCCACCATGATTCCGCCGCCCTCGTCGTAACCCTGGTTGTAGTAAATGCGGTTCTTCGAGATGGTGCCACCGTCGGAACGGCCGTAGTGCGAAATCGCTCCGCCGTACTCGGCAGAGAAGTTGCCACAGAAGTCGTTACCGGTGACCGTGTAGTTCTTTGCGCCCGAAAAGATGCCGAGCGCCCCAGCAAGGTTGGTGCCACTGTTGGCGACGATGCGGTTGTTGGCCACATTGAGTCGTTCGTTGTGATTGTCGGATGCGGCCAAGGGAAGGTCTGGCGTCCCGATGCGGATTGTGCCATAGGTTCCTCCGTTCGATTGGATCTGATCGTTGGTGATGTTGAAATCACGTACGTACTGATCGACGGTGATGGCACCACCCTGCGCAGGACCGGGGTTGGTTCGCCCTGTGACATCGCCACCAACGGCGCCCGGGGCGGTGTTGACGTTGCCAGGGTTGCCCTGTTGATCGCCTCCGTTGAGCAACACACCGTCTACGCCAGGGCGGAACTTCGCACTCGAGGCATTGCTGCCTCCGTACTGAGTCTCACCCTCGGCGATGGCGAGCACGCCCTCACCCTCTGGGATGCCGGCAGGACCTGAGCCGGCCCGTGGCAGACCATTGGCGAACGTTCGCCAATCGTCTGAGTAGCTGCCGTCAGAAGTTTGGGCGTTGCCTCCCGGTGGCACGACCTGTGTCGCCGACCAGAACTGCGAGGCATCGATGTTCGAGCCGTAGACGATGTTTGTCGACGTTGTGGCACCGCCGGGTCCGACGCCTTGCAACTTCACCTTGCCGTGCAGAACCACGTTCTCGAAGTAGGCGGCGTGGGGGTTGTGCGAGGCGTAGTTGGCTGCCGTGTTCGGGTAGATCACAACGAGCTTGGCAATCGTGCCGTTGCTGCCAGCGCGATAGGCAGCCTGAACGGCGCGTTGGATCGCTCGACCGTTGGGCGAACTCTTGCCAGTGTTGTTGCGGTTGCCGACGCTGAGGCCGTTGACGTCGGTGCCGAAGAAGCCGACCGGCGTGTTCGTGTACGTGTCCCATGCGTCATGGACGGGCGTGTACTGACGAGCCCCTGGGTTGTCCGTAGCGATCGCCGGAGTCACCTCGAACACGTCCGACTTGTGGAGGTAGCTCGAATCATTCGACGGCGCGAGGCGATGGAACGTGAGTCCGTTGACCAACGAGAGGCCACTCGTGGAGTTGGTGATGGACAACTGATACGGACCGGGTGATACGCCATTGGGTACGACGAAAGTGATTTGCGTGTCCGACCAGTTGGCAGCTGACACGGGCACGTTGGTGGTGCCGAGTCGCAGCACGCCGGGCGTGGCTCCAAATCCGACACCGCGGATCACATACGGATGTCCGGAGTCAGAGGCCGGGTCGTAGTACGGCTTGTCGATCGCGTACAGCGTCGGGTTGTCGACGGCGAGTGCACACAGACTCAAGGCGCCGAACTGTGCGGCAGGGCCTTCGATAGTGATTCCGCTATGCGTGGGTGCCTGATCGACGGGGTGTACCACGCCGGTCCACGCCTGGAACTCCGTGGCGATCGTTCTGAACTGCGGGTTGTAATCAAGGTTCCTGTGGGCCAACGTGCCGGGGTCGTTGCCGACGAGCCGATACATATTCGGACATGGACCGGCTGGAAGTGGACAGTTGTATGTATCCATCGACGGCAGCAGGACCTCGTAGAAACCGTTGACATCGCTGTGTGCCGTGAGCTTCCAATTGCCGTTCTCGTCGTACACGCCAACGGGCACGTTCGACGCAGGTGCGACTTCGCCGAGCAGGACACTGCGGCGGTTTACGTTCACGTTGAGGTCGTCGTTAACCAAGCCGTAGAACTTTGAGGGAATCGGGACATCGGTGTAGACGAAGAAACCAGGATTCATCGAGCGACCGCCCGCCACCGTGACGAGCTTGGCATCGCACACTGGGGCCTTGCGACCCGCGAAGGGAGTACCTCCGGCGGCGTTGAAGTCGGGGTTCACCGCGCCGAGACCGGCATCGGTGTTCTCGGGGAGCGCCTGCATGCCGCCAGCACATTTGGCCACCGTGCCTGCGCCGAGCGAATTGTGGTCGGCGCGTAGCTTGTTGGTCGGCGTGGCCAGCGAATATGACCCCCCGCCCGGATTGCCCGACGAAGCAAATCCATCCTGCGGCACGTAGGTGTCTCCGCTCATGACGTTCACGGCGGTCTCGTCGGTGAACCGATACAGGCGCTTCGCCGTGGTGCCACCCGGCGGGACGTAGCCGCCCGACGTCGGATCGTCGATCTGCTTGGCGTTGACCGTGTCCACCGGGTTCACCGCTTCGACGACGTAATCGCCCGACGTTAGAGCCTGCGACGCCTGCGGGTTGTTCTGGGAGTCCGCGTAGACCTGCTCGAGGCCCGCGCCACCAGCTGGCGCGGCTGCGAGTGCGGCGGGCTTGATCAGACTCGTGAGGGCAAAGTTTCCGTCAACGGTTCCATTGCCACCGATCTGGAAACCGTTCATGGGAGACTCGATGCAGTCGGTCGACTGAGCAGGCGTAAGTCCGGCGACATCAGGGTTGTGCGAGTAGTCCACCGTGGTCGGCGCATCGGGCAGTGCCAGCTCGCCAGCGAGTGGTTTGCCGTTCACGTCGAGCGCCTTACAGCCAACGGGCCGTTGCCAACTCTCGGTGACGTAGTAGTCGAAGGGTTTGCAATCCTGCGCGGCGTCTGTGACCGCGTTCGTGCCACGGCTCACATCGGGCCGCATGCATTCAACCCCGTCCTTGGTGATGCCCCATTGCTGCACTGCTCCGGTGACCGGGTATTTGTCAGGGTCAACCCCGTTGCTCTTTTGTGTCTTCCACAACTGCATGGAAACGCCAGACACGCCCGGCTGGTAGGCCTCCTGCACCGAGTACGCGGGATCGAACTCGTTGCGGGTGACGTCGTAGCTGACCGTGCCGACGATTCCGCCGTTTTCGTTCTTCGGCGCCGGAGTGACGCCGTCACCTTTCCAGTAATCCTTTCCGGTTCCGTACGCCTGAACTCCCCACTCCAGCTTCGCCGAGAGACCGATGATCGGCAGGAAATTAATGTCCACCTGACTCGAGTTCACCGTGTGTGGCTTCGGATCGTTGTCGGTGGTGTACGTGAAGCCCGTGTTCTTGAACCGGGGGTTGTACGCCTCGACGATGAGGAACTGCCCCAGTGGATAGCCCTGGCTGAGGTCGAAGGTGCCCTCGTCATTTGTCTTGGCAACTGCTGCGCCCTGATCCTGCAGTGAGTTGCCTCGGGTGCGTACGGTAAGCACGAAATCAGGGATGCCGGGCTCGTTGGGCTGGCGAATGCCGTCGCCGTTCAGGTCGTTGAACACCGAGCCCTGCAGATCGGTGAACCAACCTGGTAGAAGAATGTCACCAGCGTTGGTCACCGCGGTTGCCGGGTCGGCCGAGCTGGTCACGTGATACTGCAACACGGCCATGATGTAGCTCTGCGCCTCGTCCCAGAAGGCAACGCTGTAATCGCCAGTCTCCAGGCCGGTCACATCGAACGTGCCGTCGGTGCGGGCCCGCCCCGTCCACACGGTCGAGTCGGTCGGAGCACTGCATACTGCTAGGCAGCTCACAGAGATCAGGCCGTCTTCGATCACACCATCTTTTTTGGAATTGGCGAGGTTCGTGCCGGCGAGTGGACTGGCTCCGCCTGAACCGATGTAGGACCGACCGATGGCAATCGTGCCGCTCAGCACGCCGTGCTTGTTGTCGGTGGTGAGGGGATCACTGAAGCCAGGGCCAGCGTTGTAATAGTTGTTCTCCAGTGCAGTGCCCTTACCTGCGGCCTCGGCATCGTTCCATACCTGATCGTTGTGTGTGAGTTTGACGAAACCATGCGCGACCGGACTCACCCGCTCGCCGCCGACAATCAGCTCGGTGTCGTACCCGCTGCCGCCCTCAATGTTCCAGGTGTCCCAGTCGTGACCGCCTTCGAGGGTCGTGGTCTGCACCCACTTGTCACCGTTGTGCGTACGAGGGTCTGGCGGGATGACGGTCGCGGCGTAGCGATTGGGTCCCATGTTCGGGATCACAATGTCGCCATAGTGATCGGAGATGCAGCTCGAGTTGGTGCCCGCGAGCATCCCACCCGACGCTCCACCTGGCAGCGGAATGATGCTGTTGGTATCCGTGCCGGTCGCCACGTTCGGGTCGCGGTAAACCACCGGGTTCGGCGTACCGTCATCGTTCAGCAGCACGTTGCCCGAAGGGTCGGTCTCGTATTGCGTGCAGAGCGGATTTCCGTAGACATCGGTCGTCACGGGGTTGAGGACGTCGGTGATCTGTACGGAGAAGCCAGACATGTCGGTGGACGGATCGCCAACCAGGTTCGCGCTGCGCGAGCCGCCGCAGTTCGCGGCAACCTGTGCTGGGGTCGCAACTGCACACGTGACGAGCGTTTCGGTTTGCCCGTCCCATTGGCCGTTCGTGGAGGCATTGTCGTTGTAGACGTGTACGCGCACAGTCGCCGTCTTCTTCGGAAGCGGGTTCATTCGTACAACAAACGGCTTGCCGATTTCTTCATTCACCGAGTAAATGGCGCCGTTACGAACTTCGAAATGAATTCCATCAATCTTGAAATTCGGAGCCGTCACCGAAATGAGATAGCGATGATCGCCGGCGATGTGCGCCAGGTTTGCGAGGTTGGCGACGTCATCCTGATTACCGCTGGCAATCACAGTGGAATGACCAGCCGCTGCGTGCACCGACGGCCACGGGCAGTCGCTCAACGGCGCCGTTCCGGCGTTCTGATAGATCGCGAGCGCAGGGTTTGCGGCTGCGGTCGCGGCGTCAACAGCGGCGCGGCCCGGTAGGCAGGCCGAAACGTTCGGGGCAGTGAACGACGGGTCGCCGGTGCTGTCGTCTTCGTTGACCAGCCACTTGAACGGGGAGATTCGGTCGCCCTGATGGATGGTCGTGACATACGGCGCCGTGGTGGATCCGTCGGCCGAACTCTCCACGCACAGGCTGTCGAGTGAGGTGGAGGCACTGCTACAGCCATCGGCCGGTGTGGCCGCATGGACCGATGAGGCGAGCTGAATCGGCAGCGTGAGGCCCATGGCCGCGGCCACGACGCCCAACAATTTGCCAAGGCCGAGGCTGTTCTTGGATGACTGATACTGACGTCGCTGTACGCCCATGTTGACCGCTCCGATGGTGGCTGATCCAGATGACCTGGAGTCGAGTTCCGTCCCAGTTCGACTGTTTGTGCCCCGAGGTGCCCAAATGAACTAGGACCTCATCATGCAACGGAGCGCCAAAATTGCCGATCAATCGCGTTGTCAATTAACCCGGCGCTGTTCTTAATGAGCCATTCGGCCTACGCGCTGCCGTACGTAGCGCGCGAAGAGCGTCCGGATTCTCTCGCTCGGTCACCAGTCTGCACAGCCACTCACGTTGGATTCAGCCGCCAAGTGCGGTGGCCCGAGCCCATACGACGCGGAGATGGCATCTCCAGCACCACCGTTCCCGTCGGCCTTTTTTACCGACTCTACGCGTGAGCGTGCGGACGCCCGGTTCTGAGGATGGGTGGGGTGGGCCTGTTCGGCCAGGTTGGTTTGCCGGTGCGGAGTAGTAAGCGGAGCCGTTGACCCACGGCTGTTCACAATGAGTCGTTTGGACTACTCGACAACTTTTGGTCGCCGCAACGACGACCGGAGAGCACCCGCTAAACAGCCCTCAAGCTGCAGTGGAGCCTGAGCCGGGGCAATGAACGGCCGGTCAGCTTCTCAGCGTCAAGGGGCGCCCGAACGGGCTGCCAAGACGTCCATTCTCAACAATTGCGGACAACTGCTACGGACAGTCGTCGCATGATGTCGCAGTGCGGCGAGATCGGCGTTGCGAAGGGCGCGCCGACAGCGATCAGACGCCGAATTTCAGTCGCCGCAGTTCCAGACGCCGGTCAACTCGAGTTGCGGCTGACTGCAAACTGCCGGCATCGGTGGAATCGGCTTGCCTGCAGGCCAATCGGAAGGCACCCCGGGCGGCCTCGCGACCGTCGTCGGCGTGACCTTGGGCGCCGCTGTCGTTGGCGCAGCAGTCGTCGGGGCAGCCGTAGTTGGTGCTGGCGTGACGGGAACGGTCTTGGGAATAATCGCCGGTGCCGCGGTCGGTGGCGCCGCGGTGATGATAGGGATGACAATCACCGGCGCAGGAGCTTCGGGCTGGGGCGCGTTGACCGCCGTAGGCGCGCCCGGCTGCGGGCTCGCCGCAGGAGTGGTGAGTGCCTGTGGCTGGCTTGCACCAGCCCTACTCGTCGAGTTCGACGGCACCGCGACGGAAATTGGCGCCAACGGCGCGTTGGTCAGCGGAGACGTTGCCGCCGCGGTGACGTCAACGGCGAACGTCGTACCAGGCGCGACGCCGGCTTCAGCGGCGATTCGATGCAAGCCCGCCGTCGAACCGAGCCCGAGCCACGACATACCTCCAACGGCCGCGAACGCATACGTTCCGGCAATCAGGCTGGCACCTGTTGCAAATGCCGTCACTTTGGCGATGTGGCGATCCATATCCGTTGAGCTCCATTCCGTCTGGTCTACGTCATGTTTCGTCTCGAGAAGGAGACTTTGCCTGTTCGGAGCAGGTATCGATTCGTTCTTTTCTCGGCCTTGCTCCGGATATCGGCCCACGCTTCGCTCACCTGAAGTGCCACGCGCAAACCTTGCTCGGAACTTGACGATGAATGAAACGTCTCACGGTGACACACGCGCCTAAACGCGCCATACTCTCTCGAACATGACGCGGGTGCTCATCCTTGAAGACGACGCCTTGCTGGCATCGAGCCTTGCCCGCGCACTGCAGGCCAGAGCGTTCTCGGTGGCGGTGGCCTCCACGATCGCAGACGCCACGTGTTTGACGGATTGCGACCTCGTGCTATGCGACCTCAGCCTGCCTGACGGCGATGGCTTGGATTTCATCCGCACGCTTGGTCGTGAACGCCCGGGACTGCCGATCATTGCGCTCACGGCGCGCACCGAGGAATCCGACGTGATCGCAGGCCTCGTCAGCGGGGCCGT
>JANLPV010000067.1:0-2057 GCA_031367435.1 Actinomycetes bacterium
TGAGCCCGGTGCGATGACGATGAACAATCTCGGCTGCAGTACGCGCATTTGCTCGGGCGGCCCACCATCCAATTGCGAGACGCACGATCGCAAGCGTTGCCGCCAGCATCAACGCGACCCCCACGGACAAGTCGATATGGATCGTGCGCAGCGTGCTCTCGCCGCGGGTGATACTTACCGCTGCTGCCGAGACGGTGACAAGGCTGACGGCGTCGGCCAAGCCGCCGATGAATGACGCACCGGCAACCGTGACGAGGCGGCGGTGCTCGACTGGCGTTGTCAGAAGGCGAAGGCGCTGCCAGTGAGTGACCGCTGATGTCGGATCGGGTTCTGGCACGCTCACCATGGTGCCCGAACCGTATCTGGGATCGGCGCGTTGCCAGAGCCACGAGTATTATTTCCCCGACGCCGGGCGAAGGGATTGTTGATCATGAGTCGAACGATTGTTGATCGCAGCACGCGGGCCATCCTCATTGTCGTCGTCGTGGCGTCGGCTGCCGCAACGGGCTGTTCGAGTGATACCTCGCCTGCGTCGGCGGTGACGGCCATCCCCGTGCCGACGCTCGCGGCGACTGCTGACACGGCGATTGCGAACACCGTGGCATCGAACTCTGTGGCAGCGAACACCGCGACAACGAATGCCGTAACAAAGAACACAGTGACAACGAATGCCGTGACTCTGGTCGACTTCGCAGATCGGGCCGCCGCTGGCTCGTGGTCAAGTCAGAACGACACCGTGATGGGCGGCAGGTCGAAGGGCGCAGCGTCATGGCTCGGCGGCGCGCTCGTGTTCTCCGGGTCGCTTTCGTTGGAGAACAACGGGGGATTCAGCTCTGTTGTCGGCGACCTGACACAGCCATCCTCGCGAACAGTTCCGTCGATCAACACCATCTCGGTAGTGGCGCGTGGTGACGGAAAAACATACGTGTTGCAATTGCGAACGGGCGATGACTCGGTTCGATATGTGCAGCGATTCACCACGGAGGCAGGTGTCGAGCGAACGTACTCGCTTGCACTGGCGGCGTTCGAACCCGTGAACTTTCAGCTCTCGCCGGTGAAGAACGCGCCGCGGATCGATCCGTTCGCAGTCACGCGACTTGCGCTGTACATCTTGGACAAGCAGTCGGGGCCGTTTGAACTGAACATTCGGCGCATCGATGCAGTGAGCTGATTCTTTGAGTCCTTGCGCACTGATCGTGAGGCGATAGGCGTCGAGCGCCCGCTTCCGAAAGACACGAGACGACGCCGGTCAGTTCGCGATGCGCTCGCGACAAGGGCGACGACGGACGTCACCCCTGTCGCGAGGCGGCTGGGGGGCATTTCGGTGCCAGGCGAACTCAGCCTTCGCCCGGCACCAAACCTTTTAGAGCATCACCTGGCCGTCAATTCCCGTTTGTGACGGGCCGTTTGTCGGCAATGCCCGAACCGTTGCGAGGTTGACATGTCGCTGCCAACGTTTGCTACGCAACGAGCACCTGTGGGTAAGTCGTTTCGTCATCCGTTCTTGTTCTGAGCTGTGGGTTTCTGGAGCCTTTGACCGTGTTCTCGGGCCGCATCCTCAATTTGACAGCACGATGATGCCCATTAGGGCGCATGAATGGGCTTCTCAACAAGAGAGTCATTGGCCCTAGGTACATACCCGAATGGTCGTATGCACCTCTCTGTTCTATGTACTTTGGTCGTGGCGCTTCTACTCTCGGTTGATGCGGCAGCTGATCCGTCAAACAGATCCCGCTAAGGTCTTACGACCATCGTTGAAACGCGCTCGCGCCTGGGGACAACCTGAGGAGCAATCGGCTTGCGCGACGAGTGGTTGGGGTATCCGACCCACGCCGGGTGCTTACGAGGGTCAGGAAGGGTCGAAAATACTCGGCTCGAGTTGGTCGCCGAACAGGAGTCGTGCGATGCGAAATCCCCCATATATCGAGGGCATGAAACCAACACCGTTGCAGCCCAGGTTGTACATCAACACGGGGTTACGCGGCTCGAAACCAATGAGCCGCACACGAGATTCGTTGTAGCCCATCAGTCCGTGCCACGCGTAGTCGTACGCCAGG
>JANLPV010000103.1:0-4779 GCA_031367435.1 Actinomycetes bacterium
CGAGATGATCGAGGAACCCGGTCACGACATCGACGTCCAAGTCGTTGATGTCGAGGTGGAATGGTTGGCGTCCGCTGGTCGTGGCGGCGAAGCCGAGGAGCAGACGCCAGGCGTCGCGATACGCGGCGATGGTTTGGGGGCTGGCGTCGCGTTCACGGATCAACCGGTCGGTGAAGAACGCTTGCAGGGTTGGTGCGAGCGCGGTCATCGTCGATCGTCTTGGTGCTGTTCGAGGCGGTCAGCGGCGAAGGTGAGGAGTTCGGGGGCGCCGCTCAAATACCAGTAGGTGGCGTTCGGGTCGACGTGACCGAGATAGGTCGACAACGCTGCCATCGTTGTCACAGGGTCGCCGTGGTTGCGGTAGGTGTCGAGGAGCGTGGCGACAGCGAAGCTGTGGCGCAGGTCGTGATTATGCCGATGTCGGCATAACCATGATTATGCCGATGTGCGCGTTATGCCGATGTGTTCGCGTTGGTCCTGGTCAGGTGGGGTGGGTGGCCTGTTGAGGTCGGCATAACGCGGCCGGTGCGGTCATCGTTGTCTTCTTCCAAGGACAAGGAGATGACACATGGGCAGGCAGTCGAGAGTGAGCAACGTGTTGGTGAAGGGGCCGATGGCCCCGTTCGCCGAGGCGTACCGTCGGGCGTTGGAGGAGCGTTGCTACACGCCGTTGTCGGCGGTGAACCTGCAACGCCAAGTCGCTCATCTGAGCAGTTGGCTTGATGGGCAGGGCATCGAGGTCGGGCAGCTCGGTGTGGCATCGATCGAGGCGTTCTTAGCGTTCGAGCGTTCCAGTGGTCGCGATCCATCTTGTTTGTCGCGACCTGGGCTGGTGAGCCTGTTGGGGTTGTTGCGTGACCTCGGCGTGGTGAGCGCGCAGGCGCAACCGGTGCTGTCACCGTCCGAGGAGCTGATCGACGGCTTCGGTCGTTACCTCGTCAGCGAACGTGGTCTGACCACCGGCACTGTCGGCAACTACCTCGACGGGGCTCGATGGTTCGTGGCCGGGCGGGACGCCGGTGAGTTAAGGGGCGTGACGTCGGCGGAGGTAACGGCGGCCGTGCTCGCCAAATCGACGACGGTGTCGGTGAGCGCGACGCAGAACTATGTGGCCAGCCTGCGCGCGTTCCTGCGCTTCTGTTTCATCGAGGGGCTGGTGGACTACGACATCTCGCAGGCGGCGCTGGCGATCACCGGTCGGCGGCGATCTGAGCTGCCCCAAGGGATCGCCAAGTCTGACGCTGACGCGTTACTCGCATCGTGTGATCGTCGCACACCGATCGGTCGGCGCGACTACGCGCTGATCATCATCCTGCTGCGCCTCGGCCTACGCCGGGGCGAGGTCGCCCGCTTGAAGTTGGGTGATATCGATTGGCGGGCCGGTGAACTCGTCGTAGCGGGCAAGGGCGGCCGACTCGATCGCTTGCCGTTACCGGGCGATGTCGGCGCGGCGGTCGCCGGATACCTCAAACGTGGGCGGCCGGTCAGCGACCGTCGAGAGGTGTTCTTGCGGGCCAAGGCACCGTTCGAGCCGATCGCTTCAGGCACGGTCGCTTCGACGGTGCGGCGCGCGTGCCGACGCGCAGGCGTGCCCGAGGTGGGCGCGCATCGTCTTCGCCACACGGCGGCCTGCGACATGGTGGCCGCACATGTCCCGCTGCCCCAGATCGCCCAGGTGCTGCGCCATAGCAGTTTGCAGTCGACCGCGATCTACGCCCGCGTCGACCTCGACCGCTTGCGTTGTCTCGCTCAACCGTGGCCGCTGACAACCGGGCAGGGGTCACGATGAACACGTTGTCTGATCACGTCGACGACTACCTGCGATTGCGTCGAGCGTTGGGTTACAAGCTGGAGCGCGCCGGTCGTCTCCTGCCCCAGTTCGTCGACTACCTGAGCGCAGCTGGCGCGATGACGGTCACGTCGGATCTGGCGATCTCGTGGGCCCGTCTGGCGACCAACGCTCGCCCGAACTATTGGGCTGCTCGTCTCGCCGACGTGCGGGGATTCGCCCGTTACCTGCAAACCATCGACCCGACGACACAACTCCCACCATCGGGAGTGTTCCCCACCCGACGCCATCGCCCGGCACCCTATCTGTGGTCTGACCAGGACATCCACAGCGTCCTCGATGCCGCGGCAACGTTGAGCCCACCGTTGAAGGCCGCCACCTCTCAGGCGTTGTTTGCCTTGTTGGCCGTGACGGGAATGCGTGTCGGCGAAGCGGTCGGTCTCGACCGTGACGACCTCGACATCACCAGCGGGGTGATCACGATTCGTCACGCCAAGTTCGACCGGCCACGCCTCGTGCCGCTCCACCCCACCACCAACACAGCCCTCAACAGCTATCTCGGTGAACGTGACCGGCTCTGCCCGGCCCCCACGTCGGCGGCGTTGTTCATCACCGCGACCGGCACACGACCCAACCGCAGCGACATCGCCAAGACGCTTAGACAGTTGACCACCACGACCGGGCTACGCACCGATACGGTCCATCCGACACCGCATCAGTTGCGCCACAGCTTCGCTGTCCGAACAATGATCGACTGGCATCGAGCCGGTGTCCGGATAGATGATCAGATCGCTGTGTTGTCGACCTACCTCGGGCACGTCAGCCCTGCCGACACCTACTGGTATCTGTCCGCATCCCCGGAGCTGATGGCCTTCGCCGCTGACCGGCTCGACACCCGCTACGGAGCCGACCAGTGAGCGCGCTCGCCCCCGCATTGCAAGCGTTCTTCACCGACCGTTTGATCGGTCAACGCGATGCCAGCCCGAACACGATCGCCGCATACAAGACCAGTCTGCGCCTGCTCGTCTGCTACGCCAGCGAACGAACCGGCAAGCAACCGAGCGGCCTGGACATCGGCGATCTCGACGCCGCGCTCATCGCCGCGTTCTTGGAACACCTCGAACACGACCGGCACAACAGCGTCACAACCCGCAACGGTCGACTCGCCGCGATCCACTCCCTGTTCGCCTACCTCGCCCTCAACCACCCCGACCACGCCGGCACCATCCAACGAGTGCTCGCCATCCCAACCAAACGGACCCAACGCAACCTCGTCACCTACCTCACCGACCCCGAGGTCGACGCACTCCTCGCCGCGTGCGACACGAACCGTTGGAGCGGACGACGCGATCACACCATGTTCGCGCTCACCATCCAGACCGGGCTGCGCATCTCCGAACTCGCCGGGCTCAACTGCGCCGATGTCACCCTTGGCGTCGGCGCCAACGTGCACACCATAGGCAAGGGACGCAAAGAACGCCGCACACCGCTCATCCCCACGACACGCACGATCCTCAAGGCGTGGCTCACCGAACGATTCGGCGCGCCGACAGACCCGCTGTTCCCCACAGCAACCGGTCGTCGGCTCAGCCGCGACGCCATCGAGCACCGCCTCGCCCACCACCTCACCGTGGCCGCCACCACCTGCCCGTCGCTGCGAACGAAAAACATCACGACCCACACGCTGCGCCACACCACCGCCATGCGCCTCCTCCACGCCGGCAACGACGTCGCCACCATCGCCCTCTGGCTCGGCCACGAACAGATCGCCACGACGAACATCTACCTCCACGCCGACATGACCCACAAACAACAAGCCATCGACCGCACCCGACCACTCGCCACAACCCCCGGCAAATACCGACCCACCGACAGCCTCCTCGCCTTCCTCGAAGCCCTGTGATTATGCCGACCTAAACAGCCCGCGCACCTCACGCAACCAGGACATTCACCCAGCGCATCGGCACAACGCGCGTGTCGGCATAATCGTGCTAAGGGCTATCCCTTTCGGTACAGTGACTGCGATATGTTGTGGTCATGGCTGATCCGGTAGGTGGAGTCGATTATCCGAGGACGTGGGCGGAGTTCGTGGCCTGGTTCCCTGACGACGCGGCGTGTGTTGCGTATCTGGAACGGCTGCGTTGGGCCGACGGGTTCGTCTGCCCAGGCTGCGGCTCGACTCGGTCCTGGCCAGCAAGTCGGGGGCTTGGTGCCCGGGTCTGCGCACAATGCGCGAAACGTACCTCGGTCACGGCTGGCACGGTGTTTGCTTCGACCCGTTCGCCGCTGACCCAGTGGTTCGCCGCTGCGTGGCATGTGTGCGCGACCAACAACGGTGCCTCCGCGCTCGGGCTGCAGAAACTGCTGGGTCTGGGCAGCTACGAGACCGCCTGGACGTGGCTCCACAAGCTGCGACGAGCGATGGTAGTTCCCGGTCGCGATCTGCTGCACGGCGAGGTCGAAATCGACGAAACGTTCGTCGGCGGTGAAGAACCAGGGCTCCGCGGTGGACGCGCCAAGGGCAAGAAAGAGCTGGTCGCGATCGCTGTCGAGTGCCACGGGCGGGCCTCGGGGAGGCTCCGACTCGGGCGGATCCCCGACGCCAGCGCGGCGTCGTTGCGAGGGTTCATCACCGCTAACGTCGAACCCGGCGCTGTGGTCATCACCGACGCCTGGCAGGGCTACGCCCCGATCAGCAAGTCCGGCTACACCCACCAGCGCATCTCGATCCGAGCGTCTTCCAACAATGCGTCGGAACTGTTACCCCACGTGCATCGTGTCGCTGCCCTGTTGAAACGTTGGCTGCTCGGCACACACCAAGGCGCCGTACAGCCAGAACAACTCGACTACTACCTCGACGAGTTCACCTTCCGGTTCAACCGTCGCAACTCACGCGCCCGCGGACTGCTCTTTTATCGGCTGCTCCACCAAGCCGTCCACACCCAGCCGTACCCCTACAACCGGATCGCCAGCAGCCGCCACACCACGCC
>JANLPV010000107.1:0-1810 GCA_031367435.1 Actinomycetes bacterium
ACGACCCAACGCGTGATACTGCTCGACGGTCGTTGGATGCCACACGAAGTCGAAACCCTCACGCGTTGTGTACCCGTGATGGATGCGGTTATGTCCGAGGTCCCATGCCGATTCGAGATGGGCGCTTGGCAACATGCACACGCGTGCCACGAACAAGTTGGCGCGTCGACCCCGTAACAGCGCGCCGTGGGATGCATCGTGACCGATCACGAACAAACCAGCCACGGCCAAGCCAGCCAACGGCCACAACAACAGCGTCAGCCACCAACGATGCGTCAGCGCGAGGCCGGCAATCGTTGCCGCATACAACACCGTTGCCTGCGTGAGGGCAACGAGCGCGCGCCCAGTTGGTCGTTCGTAACACACGGCCGGAATCGCGGCACGCACCGCGTTGAGCGAACCTTCGCGTTCGCGCACGGGAGACACATCGGCGGTCGGTGAATCTGTGTGGATGGCCGTCATGGCGACGACTCTAACTCATCTACCTACCGGTAGGTAGGGACTTTGGTCCAATGGTTGGGCGGGCTAATCGCTGTAACCGGGGTCGCTTGGCCAGTTCGGTTGGAAGAGGTGCCACTGCTCGGGGGCCTGGCGGATGAGGTACTCGAGTTCATGGGCGAGCAGTTGCGTGCCGCGGGCGACGTCGTCGCGAAGTCCGCCGAGTCGCTCGAGTTGCAGCGGTGGTCGAACGATCGCGTGATGCCCGTTGTAACGCTGGGTGAAGTAACACCCGCTCGGCAGCACCGGAGCACCGGTGCGCAGGCCGAGCATGGCCGGGCCCGCCGGCAACGTGGTGGTCTCACCGAAGAACTCAACCGACACGCCGCCACGGTCGATGTCGCGATCGCAGAGCAAGCACACCACTTCGTTGTCGCGTAGTGCCTTCATCACCGCCGTCGCGGCTTTGGGCCCGAGCGGCACGACCGTCATGCCGAGCTTGTGGCGCAGGTCGGCAAACCATTCGAACAGCTCTGGGGGCTCGATGGGCTCGACTACGACGGTCATCTTGTAGCCCTGATCGATGAGCCAACGACCAGCCCATTCCCAACCGCCCAGATGGGGCAACGCCAAGATGACGCCATTGCCCTGTTCGAGTGCCTTCGGGATACGGTCGAAGCCCTCGACGGTGAATCCGGCGTTGACCGCGCGCTTCGAGAGGGTTGGCAGCCGAAAGCTCTCGACGTAGTACTTCGCGTACGAGTCGAACGACTGTTGCACTGCCTGGCGTAGCTCGAGACCGCGCAGCGATGGGTTCACCCGCTTGAGGTGGCGCTCGATCATCGTCCGCTTGTCACGCATGCCACCGGCAAACGTGAGCCCGATCATGGATGCAGCCATGCCTGCAACTGGACCCGGCATCGCGCGGGCCGCGAGCGACCCAAGCTTGTAACCGTTCACGGTGAAGGCGTCGGTCAACCGATCGCGGGACGCGCGTGAGTCAGGCACGGCCTAGGGGTTCGGGCGCCGACGCGGCACACGAGTGGTGAGTCGCTCGGTGCGCACACCACGGCGCGACTGGCGGCGGCTGCGGCGGATTTCCATCTTGGCGGCGGTACGCGGCGTGACGCCGGCCTGTTTCCACACCTTGATGAATCGCTGTACCGCGGTGACCGCGCACAGAGCCAACATCAACCACAGGATCGGAAGTAGCAACGGCTTGATCAGTAGGCCGAGCAGCAGCAAGATGATCCGCTCGGCGCGCTCCATGATGCCACCCTTGGCCTCGAGCCCGAGCGATTCAGCCTTGGCGCGCTCGTAGGAGATGACCGCGGAGATCGCCATGATGCCGAACGGCACCATCGTCAGACGC
>JANLPV010000110.1:0-79762 GCA_031367435.1 Actinomycetes bacterium
ACCGGTTGAGGTGTTGCCGACTCGCCCCCGACCGGTACACTTTGCTGCCCTCACGGGGAATCGTGATGGGGAGTGGTGTAACTGGCAACACAGCAGTTTCTGGTACTGTTATTCAGGGTTCGATTCCTTGCTCCCCAGCTCAACAATGGCCATTGACAGCCAGCTCAACGATGGTCGGCACACTGACATTCAGTGGCCGACCGTTCTCGTTTTCGGGTCGGCTCCCGTTGACCTGCAAGCGCTCATGTTGGGCAGGTTGCGCTGTCCGAACAGGCCGATGCAGGGGGCGCATCGCGCATGTCGGTTGGCCTGGGGTCACACCGACGCTAGATTGCGAGGGCTACTTGCACGGCCCCATCGTCTAGTGGCCTAGGACACTACCCTCTCAAGGTAGCGGCACGGGTTCGAATCCCGTTGGGGCTGCTCATCAGTCGTTCTCTCGTCGAGGCGTGAGTTCCGCTCTCGCTGCAGCAAATTTCACTGCGGCAAATCTGCCGACTTCGAATGGTGTGGTCGATTGGCCACCGGTGTGGTGGGTGGCTGACCAGGCCGCCACCGCACAGAACATATCCACCACCTCCGGGTCGAACTGTTTACCCCGCCGAGAACGAGCCATCTCGATGGCGGCGGCAGTTCCACCGCGGTGGTGAGCCGCTTCCGCGAGATCAGCGAGATGGAAGAGCCGAACCGAACGCGCAACGTGCTCACCACCGAGACCGTCAGGCACGCCGCTTCCATCCCAGCGGGTAAACCACTGCTGCAACGGCTCACACACCTCGGCACCAAACCCGAGGCGCTCAGCCATATGCACAGTGCTGAGGCAATGCGACATGAGCCCCCGCTCGACGGGCTTGCCCCCCGTCATGATCAACGTGCCGGCCAGCCGCAGACGCTTCATTGCTGGGCTCCCGGCGCCGACGCGTGCCAGTGCGTACTTGAACATCGGCATGCCGGCCAGATCCACCTCGTAACTTCCTTGCCGGAAAGCAATGTCGTCACCGAACCAGTTCGCAACCTCGGGTGTGTCGGCCACACATCCCACCCAAGCGAGCATCGCCACGTAGTAGAGCTCTGCCGCGTTGTCGCTGTCGACACCCATGCGCTCACCGAGGCGCGTCGCTATCGCCCACGATCGCAGAACATGCTCCATCGGCTGGCCTAACCCGAGGTCGGTCGCCAGCGAGAAAGCTGCGACGAGCTCAGCGAGGCTCAATCCGGAATCGCGATCACCGGGCGGCACTATCCAGACCCTCCTGCGAGTTCGGCCCGCTTGCCGTCACCGACGACTTCTGGACAGCAAGACGTAGACCGGCTTGACACTGAAGTAACCGTAGCGTGCCTCCGTTGGACCCAGATCCGAGAGCGCCGTTCCAGCTCGTGGTCACCGCCGTCAGCGAAGGGATTGAATTCGTGCTGTCGAAGGCTGTCCCTCGAACCCTAGTAGGAGGCGCTCGAAGTAGGGCGTGAATGCGAACACCAAGATGTGCGCGCGGTTGGCCGCATCGAGGTGTACTACGCCGTAGTGGCAATACTCTCCTGCGATGAGCGCGGCGCACGAAGCCCGATGACGCCGCAGAGCAGAGCTGCGAAGAGCAGCACGAAGAAGACTGCGTTGTAGACGAGGACTCGAGGCGGTGACCAGTTCTTGTCGCCTTCGAGGTCGGCGAACCCCACGTACAGCGTTGCCAGGCTGGCGACGACTAACAGCCCGCTCGTGACGAGGAGGCGTCGACGTCGAGAAGGCGATGACGCGCGCAGACTCGACGCAAGGCGGCCCCGTTCTGCAACCGCCACCCCGATCGCAACCATCACGAGTATCAGCGCAGGGGCGAAGCCGGCGAAGTAGCCAAACAGCCCGGCGAGGGAGAGGGCCGCGACAACCAGAACGACTCCAGTGGCGGAACGACGTGGGTTCATGATGGTCTCCATTCGGTAGCGAGGGACAGTGACGAGCAGGTCGATGGTGGTGCGAAACCACGCGCGGCTGACACCATCACGGTGCACCAGGTCCTCAAAGTGCAGCACGAGATCGTCCGCGTAACGCTGGCGGAACTGCTGCGGGTACAGCTGAACGAGTGCCCGGTAGACGGAGGTGCTGGCGGCCATGGTCAGGCCGGCCTCGGCCGGAGGTTGGTGCGGCTGCGCTGCACGAGATCAGCGAGTCGATCGGACTCGGCGAGGCACACCTCACGCCCGAGCCCAGTGAGCCGGTAGTACCGCCGCCGCTGATCGTCACCCGGTTCCGGACGATGTGGCAGCTCCTCGGTCAATCCCGCCTCGCACAATCGCTTCAGGGTGCCGTACAGCGTCGCCGGTCCCATACGGACCACGTCGTTCGACGAGGACTCGACCGCCTGCATAATGGCGTACCCGTGCATGTCGCCGGCCGACAACGCAACGAGAACGTGGAACTGGGCGGGTGCCAGTGGAAGGAACGATCGAGGATCCATTGCCACACACTCTATCACTTACCGATACATTGTCAAGCGATTGAGTTCCGGCGAGTCGTCGCGACTGTTACCGGATGCTGAGGGTGTGGGTGGCACCCCTGCGTAAGGCCGGATAACGCCCTTGCCCCACACACCCAATCGATGCATGCTGGAAACACCCACTGGCCTGTATCAGTGGCAATTCGGGAGGGGACCGAGCTTCGTGGCTGCAATTTGGTTGTGGGTCCGCTCCGAGCAGAGACATCGCCGCGCGTCTCTGTTCGGTCTCGCGATGGTCATAACCGTGGGATTGGGATGCGCGCTCGCCCTGGCTGCGGGTGCCCACCGGGCCGACACGGTGTATCAGCGTTTCACAGATCGCACCGGAGCCGCGACCATCGTCATGTCGGAGCTCGACGCCGGCCTTCCGACCAATGTCGCCGATGCCAACCGGCATCTCGAGGTGCTCGATCGCGTGCGTTCCATCGATGGGGTCGAGTCGGTGCAGGTGGCCACCTGGTTCGGCGCCAACCCGATCGTCAATCCGGCCATCTTCCCTCAGACGCCCAACGACCAAGGTCTCGTTCAGGCGTTCAGCCAGGGTTCTTCGTACTTTGATCCAGCGCACCCGCCCTTGCTCATCGTGGCGGGCACGTTGCCAGCGCCCGACGACCCAGAGGGCATCGTGATCAATGAGGCGGCCGCCGAGCTCGGCCTGCGTATTGGCAGCACCATCGATTTTGAGACCGCCGCAGCGTCGCAGTTCGCCGAATGGGCAAACGCCGACGGCTTGGTGAGGAGCTACGACGGCCCAAGAATGCACACCGTGGTCAAGGCAATCGGGCGATCGTTCCAAGAAATCGCCGACCCGAGGACACCGAATTTCCTGGTGACACCGGGCGTCGCTGCGGCGATGGGCAATAGGGTCGTCAGTTGTTCATGTTTCGTTGGGGTACGAATACGGCCCGGCCAGGTTGATGAGGTGCGCGCGCAGCTCGACGAGATCTATCGGCCCTATGGTCTTGTCGAACGCCCGGGAGATTCCGGCAGCGTCATCACCGAGTCCGTCCGCGTCGAGGCATCGACTCTCTTGATCGCGGCGCTTGTCGCTGCGGCGGCCGCCTTGCTCGTGGTGGCGCAGTTCGCGGCGCGGAGCGCGTCGTCGTTGGTGGCGCGCAACGACGCGCAACGAGCCCTTGGCATGATTCGTGCTCAGCGCGCCGGGGGCATTGCTCTGGTCATGGCCCCTGCCGTTGTCATCGGTGTCGTCGCCGCGGGTATCACGGCGTTTCTGATGAGCGGACTCTTTCCACGTGGATTGGCTTTGCGGGCCGAACCCCAGCCTGGCTTGCGGCTCGATCGGGTCGTGCTCGGGTGGGGAGGTCTTGCGTTGTTCGTGGCGTTGGCGCTGATGGTGGCCGTTGTGTCATGGCGAAGCACCGCTGTGCCTCAACCAAGATCACCAATACCAGATCGGGTATTCATGCGTCTACTGTCGAATCGCCCGCAGCGGTCCATGGGTGGCAACTTTGCCCTCGACCCCACGGGTGGTCGACCTACTCCGTTGGCCGCGCTCGTCACGCTGGTCGGTGTGGCATTCGCGGCAGGCGGGATCGTTGCGGTAGCGACGATCGAGTACTCACGCGACGATGCGCGGTCGGATCACCGTATCTTCGGAGCGCCAGCCGATTACTGGTTCAATGACAACGGCTCGGCGGGTGCGCCCGGTGCGGTGGAGTTCGCCATGGCACAGCCCGGCATTACTGCCGTCACGAGAACCGTCGCCATCGACGACTCCACTACTCCGGCTCTGGGGCCGAGTGGTAGCGAGTCGCAGGTGGAGCCGACGTCGTTCGAGGCCCTGCGTGGCGGCGCCCTTCCGACGCTCAGCAAAGGGTCGATGCCGCGTGGAGATGATGAGGTGACCGTGGGAGCCGCGACGGCAAGGGAGCTTGGCGTCGGCGTCGGTGATTCCGTGTCGATAGTCGATGTCGGCAAAGTGACGCGCAGCTTCCGTGTCGTTGGTTTGGTTGTGTCGTGGGGTCAGGACGACCCCGGTCACGCGTTCATCGTGAACCCGAGTTCGCTTCTCGGCCTTCTTTGTGTCGGGGGTGTCGAGAGTGGATGCAATGTTCAGGTGTCGGTGTGGGCGCAACCCGTCGCCGCCGTCAACGACGCCGCTACCTCCAACGCCAACGCCTCCACCGCCACCATCGACGGTTTGACATCGGCAGGCTTCGTGCGGATTCAGCCGCCCGCCAACCTCGATCGCCTGCAGCAGGTTGGCAACATTCCGTGGTATCTCGCCGTCGTACTTGGTGCCCTCGGTTTGGCGGGCGTCGGCCACGCGGTGGCAACAGCGTTGCGGCGCCGTGGGGTAGACCTCGCCATTGGCCGCGCCCTCGGATGGACCCCTCGGCAATCGGCGGCCGTGCTCATCTGGCAGGCTGCGCTGATCAGTCTCGCTGGGGGCGTCGTCGGCGCGGCCCTCGGTCTGCTTGTGGGAAGAGGGATATGGACCGTGATCGCCGATGGACTCGACATCGTGGTCAGACCAGCAACACCCCTTGGCATCGCTGCGCTGTCGGTGGCAGGCATCGTCGTGGCCTCTGTCGTGGTTTCCCTGCCGGCCTACATACGAGCTTGTCGTCTAGGCACGGCTCAGATCCTGCGCACCGACTGACGTTGCTGGCGACTGCAAGCACGCTGGGGACCTTGCCATCAGTGGGGATCGACCGCATGAGCGCGTAGATCAGACAGGGAGGCGTACTCCAAGGCTGATAAGTGTGTCGATGCCAGGCGCACAAACGGAGCAGCCCCGGCTTCGCCGAGCCACCAACTCTTGCCCGCACCGCGCGGACCGTGCAGATGTAAGGCCGTCGCAGTACGGCGTTTGGCAGTGCTGATGGCGGCCTCAATCTGTTCGTCGAGGATGCTCATCGCCAGCAACTCGGGCTCTCATGACCCCGTTCGAATCGGATTTGTGAACCCACCGGTAGACGCCTTTCTGTGTTCAGAACACTAGACGCCATCCGTCATCTCTCTCGTGGGTCGAACGGTGTCTTGTGCGGGTTCACGACACCGGCCGAAGCGGTCCTGCAAGGGCCTTGCCGGCAGCATGCCATCCGCACATTCCATGCACGCCGGCACCTGGGGGTGTCGAGGCTGAGCACAGCAACAGCGCGGGGTTCGGTGTCACGTACGACCGAAGAGCGACCGTTGGTCGAAATATCAGCTGGACGCCGTTGTGTGCGCCACCGGCGATGTCGCCCCCGACATAATTCGGATTGTACGTCTGCAAATCGGCAGGCGACGACGTGTGCCGCGCCAGTACAAGGTCTCGAAAGCCTGGTGCAAATCGCTCGATTTGCGACTCGATCGCAGACGTGGCGTCGCCGGTGTAGCCGTGGGGCACATGCGCGTAGGCCCAAAGTGTGTGCTTGCCAGCGGGCGCGCGAGTGGGATCGAACAACGAGGACTGCACTACCAGCACAAGTGGACGCGGCGGCATGCGCCCGGCCGCTACGTCGGCCTCGGCCGCCACGAGTTCGTTGAACGTGCCCACCACATGCACCGTGCCCGCGCGACGGCACGCTTCGTTCTCCCAGGGAACCGCGCCATCGAGGGCGTAGTCGATCTTGAACGACCCGGGGCCATGACGAAATCTGCGCAGTCGACTTCTGTAGCTCGCCGGCAATTCGTCGCCAGCGATCGAGGCAAGTTGCGCCGGGTTTGTATCGAACAGCGCGACGCGATGCGCCGGCAGGTCTGCCATCGAGCGAACCATCATGTTCGTGCGGACGTCGCCGCCGAGCTCCCGCAAACGAGCAACGAGCGCGTCGGCCACCGCCTGCGAGCCACCTACTGCAACGGGCCAACCGCCTGCGTGCGCCGAACCCGCAAGCATCAAACCAAACGCCGAGGTGAGCGGCCTACTGAGTGGCAACATTGCGTGCGCCGCGCAGCCACCGAACAGCGCCGCAGCTTCCTCGGTGGCAAAGAGCCGGGTGAGCCAGGTGGCGGGCTGTAAACCGCGCAGCCCAAAGCGGCCCAACACGAGCGGATGACGGGGTACGTTCAGCACCGGACCGAGCAACTGGGGCAATACGAGCGGCCAGTCCTCGACAAGCCGCCGCATCAACAGTCGCCATGCGCGGCTGTCGCTGCCCAAACCCTGTGCCGTTTCATACACGTCGCGGTAGAGCACACCGGCTTGGCCGCCATCGATCGGATGAGCAAGCGGGATCTCGGGAAAGGCCCACTGCAAACCATGCTTGGCAAGGCCGGCCAACTCGAGCGCGGGCGACGAGACACCAAGCGCGTGAACGGCTGCGCACACGTCGTGCACGAAACCTGGCAACGTCAGCTGTGCCGAACGGGTTCCGCCACCAATCGTGTCGGCCGCTTCGAGCACGAGAACCGAGTGCCCTGCTTCGGCGAGTCGCACGGCGGCCGACAACCCATTGGGCCCTGAGCCAACGATGACAGCGTCAAATCGTTCGGAGGTCATGGACAAGATCCCGTCACCTTGGGCACGATGGCAACGCGGTCAGCGCACCAATGGCGGATTCGCACTACCCGCTGGCCTCCTCGCGGCGATGCCCGGCGGCAAGTTCAGAGAGTTTGCCGAGGTCGATTTGTTTCGACGGGACAGCGGCCACCTTGCACTCCGTGACTGCACGAAGCGTGGCCGTTCGGGCACCGGACTCGAACACGGCTCGTTCGCCAAGCACCGCACCGGGGCCGAACTCGGCCAGCTTCTCGCCGTCGACCTCGACCACGAGCACGCCGTTCAACAGCAGAAAGATTTCGTCGCTCATCGAGCCCTGCTCAACGAGCGTCTTGCCCTCCTTCACCCTGCGAATGTCGGGCTTCTTGCCACCGCGCATGATCACATCCTGCAGTTCCTTCTCGAGCAGCGATTCAACCTCGGTGACCAGAGCGGGCGAATCTTCGTCGCCCCAGGGGGTGCGGCGACCGAAGGAATCGGCCATCCACTTCTTGTATTCGGCAACACTGCTCTTTGCCACGAGTTCGCCGCTGTGGTCGAATACCCAGTGTCGCGGGAACCCAGAGGCACCAGTCATCGCGGAATCGTGAGTGCCGTCGGCGTGAATGGTCAAGTCGAGTGTCGTCCACACGATTGGTGCGTGATACTGGACGAACGGCGGGTGCTTGACCGCGCGAGGCATCGGAGCGCCGGTGCGACCACCAACGGTTTGCGTGAACCGAACAGAGGTGGGCGTGACCTCAGCAGTGGCTTGTTGATCTGGCAGCTTCACGGCGGGGATGGTGATCGAACCCACGCCAAGACCAACCGTGGTCGCGCCGATGAGTCCACCACCGCAGTAGCCGTGGCCAACGATGGCGCCCGAGTCGTCGACATCGATATACGCGCGCAGTTCGTTGGCGAAGCGGAAGCGATCGTTCAGGCGTAGATCCTCAATTGTCGCCGAGATGTCGGAGCCCATCGCGTCAGGCGGCGGTGGATCATGGTGCGCCATCTTCATCCGAGTTGCGATCTTGCCCATTCCCTCCAAAAGGTCGGATGGGATCCATGACACCGTCGTGATACTGCGTTCGATCCTCATGTGTCCTCCTTGCTTCAAAGCTTGCTGTCGTGGATTGCGTTCGCTTGTTTCACTTCATCGTGCGCCTCGACCACCGCTGCATCCAGTGCGCTGACTGGCGTTTGCCGGTGTTGCTGGCACCCCCTTTCGACGTGAAGCGCGCACCCTGGCGCCACGGCGGTTTCGGGAGTTGAGTTGTCTTCGTGAGGGACGCGACAACGGTGTGGGCGAAGTCCCAGTGGCGACGCCGGTGGGTAGCGCTCGTCTTTGCAATGTTCGTGCTCGCACTCTCTGGCTCGCTTGCTCTCGCCGCGGCGCAGGGTGCCCGTCATGCCAACGGCGCGTTCGACCGACTCCGTGACCAAACGTCCGCATCCGACATCGGAGTCGATGTGAACGACCCGAGCCTCAGGCCCGAAGGCGATGCACTTGCCGCGCGCCTTCTGCCGCTCATTGGGGCCACGGGCGCCGCCAAGGAAGATCGATACTGGATGCGGCCGGCCGGAAGCGAGCTGGTCCCGGGATTTGAGATCTACGCCCTGGTCCAGCATCAATTGTTGGACCGTCCGGTAGACGTTCCCGCCGTGATCGCTGGGCACCTACCGGACCCAACCAACAGTGGCCAGATCGCCCTCGGTCGACGGTTTGCTGGGCTCCTGGGCCTGCATGTGGGCGATCAGGTCACGTTCGAATCAGCGCCGGTCGATCTCTCGTTCTCGGGCCCCGATGCCGACAAGTTGAACGGGCCAAAAGTTGAGTTCACTGTCACTGCCATCGTCGTGAGTCCCCTCGATTTCGACGCTCCAGCCGGTGTCGCCTATCTCTCTCCGGCCTTCGCCGACACGTACTCCACACAGATCTACCGCCAATCCGGTGTTCACATTCAAGTCAGCGACAAGGCTCGTGCCCTCGAGATGGTTCGCAGCGGAACGGCCGGGTCGGGCGATGCGCAACTCGATGGCGCTCTGGGTGTGCGCCCATCACCATGGAGCAATAGTGAACAGGTGAGCGGTGGGCTGCGCGTTGTGAGCACTGCGTTGTGGCTCTTTGCAGGAGTCGTTGCCAGCGCCGGTCTGATCACGTTCGCATTGCTCGTGCGACGGCTCGCGCGCTCGACGTCCACCGACTTCGAGGTGCTCTCGGCGATAGGGCTCGATCGGCGGGGCAAGGCGGTATGTGGAGTGTTGCTTATCGCACCAGTAGTAGCACTTGGCGTGGCGGGCGCCGCGCTTGGTGGAATCGCACTCACCCCGTTCGTGCGTGTCGGTATCGCCGCACAGGTCGATCCAGAAAGTGGTCCGTTCGTTGTTTGGCAAGTGCTGACACTCGGCATGTTGGTACTCGCCATCTCGGCCTTCGTGGTGAGCGTGCCCTCTTACATTCTGATGAGGCGCACTTCACCGAGATCGCACGTTGCGGTGCATCACCCGGCTATCAGCCGTCCGATCCCGATTTCGCTGGGGATCCGTTACACACTAGGCGGCAAAGACGGCGGGGGCACCAGTCGTGCCACTGTCTTCGCCTGTGTGGGTCTGATGACCGCGGTCGTTGCCAGTATGTGTTTCGGCGCCTCGATGGCACGTCTGCCCACCCGTCCAGAGCTCTGGGGTGGCGGCTCGAACGTAGCGCTTGATTTCGGCGAGGGTGTAGGGGGAGAACCAAACGAACCCTACGACCAAGCTCTACGAGCCCTGACCCGCGACCCACGCCTCGACGCGCTGGCGGGCAAGATCGTGTTCTACCCACAGGTCGGCGGTCTGGAACCGAGCGCGCTCGCTCTCGACACCCGACTCGGTGAGCCGATGCTCACCATGCTTGCGGGACGCGCGCCAAGCTCGCCGAGCGAAATCGTTATGGGGCGAGTCACGATGCGGCGGTTGTCACTGCACCTCGGAGATGTCGTTAACGTGACCTTGGGCGACTCCACTGAGTCGTTTCACCTCGTCGGACAGGCTGCGTTCCCTCTCCTCGACTTTCCCGTCTTCGGCGACGGGGTCGCTGTCACACTCGATGGTGGCAGCAGGTTCCCCGAGTTCGCTGCAGGCGCGCACCAATATCAAATCATGCTGAAGTGGGCCGACGAGGTGGACGAGGTCGCCGCTATGGCCGATCTCGTCGGGCAGCGCTACCACATCGGAGTCCCGCGACCACCAGCTCCGGTCGCCAACTTGGTGCAAGTGCAACAGCTTCCTTTGCTGCTGGCCGCTTTCTTCGGTGTACTCGCGCTAACAACCGTCGCATATTTGCTTGCAGTTTCCGCTCGTGCCAGGCGACGCCAGTTCGCTGTGCTTGCCGCGCTCGGGTTGCGTCCCGGCGACCGTGCCGCGATCGTTGGGTGGCAGGCAGCGACCCTCGGCGTCCTCGCCTGCGCTCTTGGCGTTCCGGCCGGCATTGTCGCCGGACGAGCCGTGTGGACAACCGTCGTACGCCGTATCGGAGTGGCGGCCGAACACGAGCTTCCGCTCGGCGCGCTCGCGGTCACCGTCGCAATTGCCCTGTTCGGCTCGCTCTCGATCGCCGTGGTGCTGATCCTTTCCGCTCGTCGGCAACCTCTTGCAACCTCGCTCAGGGCCGACTGAGATGGCAGTGGACTCGGTGAGCGCAATCGCCTTGTGGGTGCGTAGCCACATCCAACGCGACTGGCGCGCCCTCACAGCGTTGGCGCTGAGTGTTGCCGTCTTCGGCGGATTGGCGATGACCGCAGGCATTGGTGCGCTACGGGCGGGCTCGGCGTGGGAAGAACTGCTGGCTCGAACGAACGTCCCCGACTTCGCCAAAGAAGTACCAAGCGGCGAATCACAAGCCGTCGTCGACGAGCTTCTCTCCCGCTCAGGCGTGGCCAGCGCCACCCGTATGGCTTTCATGTTGATTGGTCTGGAGGGGTCGCCTCCTACGGGTGGCTTCACCGGACTCGACGCCGGTTTTGGCACCGACATCTACCGTCCAATCGTGGTCTCGGGGCGTGCCGCCGATCCCGCACGCGTCGACGAGTTCACGATCAACCCGGTGATGGCACACCTCACCGGCCTTCGCCCGGGCGACCATACGGTGCTCGTGTCCACCCCCGACCTCGTTCATCAGCCCGCGACGATGGTGGGTATCGTCGTAGGGCCCTTGGACATCGGCCTCAACGGCGGTCAGCCCTCGGCATGGCTCACACCTGCGTTCGGAAGCAGGTGGTTCGAGGCGTACCTCGCGGCCAACCCGCCACAGGTGCGTGACACCTATCGCGACGTTGTGATGGTCAACGTGACGTCGCAGGCCGTGCACGCCCAGCTCAGCGCTGAGAACTACTTGGCCGACTCCGACTTCGCCGGACACGAAATTGCGGCAGCGCTCGACGCAGTAGGAACGGTGTATCTGATTCTCGCGATCACAACCGCCGTTGGCTTGCTGATTGCTGTTGGCCAACTGACGGGCAGGCGCGTTCGTCGACAATCGGAACAAGCCGTCACCCTCGCTGCCCTGGGGCTGACACCTGGTGACCGCCGATTGGCCTTGGCCGGATCACACGTCTTCGCGGCATTTCTCGGCACACTACTGGCACCCGCGGTGGCCTACTTGGCGAGCCCGCTCACCGGTCGCGGCCTCATCAGTCAGGTCGATCCCAACGGGTATCACGTCACTGACTTGTTCATTCTGTCTCTCGGTGCCCTTACTGGCTTCGTCGTACTCTCGGCGACAGCACTCGGCGCTGCATGGGGGACGCACACCACGTCGTCGACCGCGTCGCGACCGACGCCGTTGGCATCAGTAGCTCTTCCTGGCCCGGCGGGGTTGTTCGGGAGCAAGGTCGCGGCTGGCTGGACGACACGATCAGGACGGTCGGCAGCCCGAGGCCAGGTCGGAGTGCTGACCTTGGGAATCGCGGCCGCGGTCGCCGTGTTGGTGTGGTCGAGCGCGGCACGTCACGTGGTGAGCGCACCTGAACTGTACGGCGCGAATTGGGATGCAGCCGTCGTCGTCAACGACGACGGCTCCGACGTCGATCTTGTTGTCGCTGCAAACACGGCGCGTGATCGCATCGCATCGAGACCCGACATCGGATCTGTGCTCGGAACCGGCATAGCCGGCATGGTCGAGACACAGGTGGGCCGAGCAGAGGTTCTACAGATCGACAAGAACGCCGGGCCGTGGTGGCCAACGTTGTTGGCCGGCCGAGTCCCGAACGATCCGCACGAGATAACCGTCGGCGGGGCTGCGCTTGTCGGCCAATTACACATCGATAGCACGGTCACCATCGACGATCAGCAATACACCATCGTTGGCGAGCACGTCACGACAACCTGGTCGAACGGCGAGTTCGGGCAGACGGTCGCGATGTACACCGGCACCATCCAAGATGCACACGTCGGGGCGCCGACCGCGGTGGTTTGGACAGAACTCGCAGGGGACGCAACCACCGATGACCTCGCCGCGCTGGTGGGCGATGCGTACGCCGTAACAAGCCCGCAGCAGGTGCGTCCGAGCGACGTCACGAACCTCGAGCTGATCGGCGGGCTTGATGAACTGCTGTTGTTGACGTGTGCGTTGCTCGCAGCGGCGACGTTGGCAAACGGCATCATTCTGGCAACCCGCGCCCGCCGGCGCGATCACGCAACGATTCGAGCGCTGGGCGCCCGACCCTCGACGATTGCAGGCTCGGTTCGTTGGCATGTAGCCATCGTGAGCACGGTCAGCGCGGCTGTGGGTATTCCACTTGGTTTGCTTGCTGGAGCATCCGTGTGGCGTCGAACCGCACATACGGTGTACGTCGACGATGTGCTTCGTCGACCAGCCGGAGTTGCGATCTCAGTGCTCGCCGCGTTGCTGTTGACCAGCGCACTGGTCGCCGCGGCAAACGGGGTGTCGGCAACCCGACGCAGCCGCGCCCAAGTGACGCCAGAGTGACCACGTCATGGCGCGACAGTGTGGCTGGCACCACCTTGCGACACAGGCTCGCGCCCTCGCCCCAGAGGCGCGAATGGTGTTGAATCACTGACATGGGAGCGATAACGGTATTTATCGCGGATGACAGTGTCTTCATTCGCGAGGGGGTCAAGGCAATGCTTTCGCGCCAGCCCGACCTCGAGATCGTGGGTGAGGCAGAAGACCATGATGGTCTCGTGAACGGCGCCGAGGCAGCAGCGCCAAACGTTGTCGTGAGCGACATCCGCATGCCGCCAAACTTTCTCCGCGAGGGCATCGAGGCCTGCAAGCTCATTCGCAAACGCCATCCCGGCACCGGCATCGTGATTCTCAGTCAGTACGACGACCCTGACTATGCGATCGCACTCTTGTCCGAAGGCGCCGCCGGGTACGCGTATCTCCTGAAAGATCGGATTGCCGAGGGCGACCAGCTCGCGAGGGCAATTCGCGAAGTTGCGTCCGGCGGATCGATGCTTGATCCTGCTGTGGTGAGTGCGCTCATGAACCCGGTACGTCGTACCGGGGGGCTCAATGCCGACGACGACGCTCTACTCGAGATGGTCGCCGAAGGCAAGCCGATCAAGGCCATCGCCGTGGCCACCCAATCGACGCCCGCCGCGGTGGAGACGCGGGTCGAGGGTTTGTTCCTACGCCTCGCCGAGGGCGTTTCTGCTGGAACCGCTGGATCGCTCGACCGACTCAAGCGCATGCATACGGCCATCGTGTCGCGCGAGGAGCAGGGCGAATCGCTGTCGCGACTGTTACCCACGGGAGTAGCCGAACGAATCCGTGCCCGAGGCGCGCATGCGGGCGACACCGAACAACTCAATGTCACGGTATTGATGAGTGACATTCGCGGATACTCCACGATCAGCGAACACACAGACCCCTCGCTTCTCGCCCAGCAACTCAACCGCCATCGGGCCGAGATGAACAGAGCAATTCTCGACGCCGGCGGCACGGTCATGCAGTACGTCGGCGACGCCGTGATGGCCGTCTTCGGCGCACCCGAGCCAACCACCGATCACGCCGACCGCGCTCTCGTGGCAGCTGTCGCGATGCACGCAGCGCAAGTCGCTGTCAACACGAAGTGGACCGCTGAAGGACTCGAACCGTTCCCCCTCGGCATCGGATTGTCCACCGGCGATGTGGCTGCCGCGATGCTCGGGTCAGACGAACGCCTCGAGTACACAATGGTCGGTGATGCGGTCAACCTCTGCCAACGGCTTCAGCAGTTCGCTGCCGACGGAGAGATCGTGGCAAGCGACGCCACATGGGCACAACTCACTGTGAAACCGCCCGCCGAAGATCTCGGTGAACATCTCGTCAAGGGCCGATCCACACCGGTGCGGCCACGCAAGATCGCATCCGTCAATCAACACACGACCAGCACGGTCGCGAAGCAGGAGGAAGCATCATGACCGTCAGTGAATCCTTGATCGACGGCACCGCGGTCGATCACGATCTTGCTGTTGACGCACAACAGTTATTCCGAACCTTCGAGCAAGATATCGCGCCGGTACGCGCCTTGCGCGGCGCAGACTTGTATATCGGGCGCGGCGAGTTCGTGGCCGTGATGGGCCCGTCGGGCTGCGGCAAATCCACCCTCTTGAACATCATCGCTGGGCTGGAAGTTCCCGACGAGGGCGACGTCTCCGTGGCCGGGTATGCCCTTGTTGGCAAGTCCGAGAGCGAGCTCGCAATCATGCGACGTCAACACATTGGGATCGTGTTCCAGTTCTTCAACCTGCTCGAAGGTATGACCTCATTGGAAAACGTGCTCATGCCTGCACTGATCGCCGGACAAAAGCGGCGTGCCGCCGAAACACGAGCGCGCGACCTACTCGATCTGCTCGGAATCGGAGACAAGGCGAAGCAATCGCCGGCGGCGCTCTCGGGCGGCCAACGTCAGCGCCTCGCCATCGCCAGGGCGTTGGCCAATGAGCCCACCCTGCTGCTCGCAGACGAGCCAACGGGCGCGCTCGACTCCGAGGGCGGCGAAGAGGTACTCGAACTCTTCACCCGACTTCATTCGAGTGGGCAGACCATCTTGCTGGTCACTCACGACCAGCCCGTTGCCGACGCAGCCCAACGCGTTGTACGTATGAAGGATGGTCGCGTTGTCGACGACGGCCGTACGCCCACCCGCGATTGACCGAGCCACAATGAGCGCATCGAGACGTCCCCTCGCGGGCAAGCTCGGAGTGGCAGTGTGTGTGATCAGTGTGCTCGCGGCCGGAGCGGTGCTCGTCGCTGTTCGCGCCGACGCCACCGTCGGAATGGTCGTGCTCACGTTTCTGGTCGGGGCCTGGGCATTGGCCGGCGTGGCCATCACGATCCGCGAGCAGTGCCCGGCAGCGTTGATCGTGCACGCATTCACGGCCGCTGCGGCGATCGGTGCGGTGTCGTGGGACCTGAACGCGACTCGCGATCTACACAACCTGAGCGGTCTGCTCGCCGACATCGGCCAGCGTCTCGCTGTAACGGTCACGCCGGCGCTGGTGTTTCACTTGTTGATGACGCTGCCCGATGGACATTTCTCGCGCTCCAGCCATCGTCGAATTGTCGCTGTTGCCTACACGACGGCGCTGCTCACGATGTTGGCACTGCTCACTGATCGCGACAAGATCATCGTCTGGCCGGTGGCGGTGCTTTGGATTGCAGCGCTATCGGCCGCTCCGACGGCGCATACGAACTATCGGGCCGCCGGCGTGATCGACCAGCGACGAATGCAATGGATTGGTTGGGCCGCACTGGTGGCCACCGAAGTGACGTTGGTGTCAGTTGCGCTGTCGTTCGTGGCTGATTGGCCACATCACATTGCCGAGATCGCGCTCGCTGGATCGGGTTTGGTGCCCTTGGCTATCGCCGCCAGCACAGCTTCGCGCCTTCTGGCGCGTGTCGATCGGCTGCTGACCCACACTGTGTCTCTCGCTGGGCTGACAGCGCTGATCACAGTCGCGTATGTGCTGGCACTGGTAGCATTCGGTCGCAAGCCGAACGACGGCGAACGATCGCTGTTGTTGCTCTCGATGGTGGCCGCCGCGGCTGCCGCGATTGCGTATCAGCCGGCGCGGGTGTGGCTGACCGAGCGAGCCAACCGGGTGGTGTACGGCGAACGGGTGTCGCCCGATGAGGCATTGCGTACATGGGGTTCGCGGCTCACCCGCGCGATTCCGCTCGACGAGCTGTTGCTGCAGCTGGCCGAGACATTGCGAAAATCGATGCGGCTCAGCAGCGCCCAGATCTGGACCGGAGCCGATGGTCATTACGAGGTGGCGGCGATGGTGCCGCACCGTTCGTTGCGTCCGTTTGTGGTGGGCGACAAGGAACGGACCGTTGCCAGCCGAGCAGGCGTATCCGGCGGAACGTGGATCAATATTTGGTTGCCCGGACTCATCGACTCATCGACAGCAGCCATCAGCCGAGTAGCTCCGATCGCGCACAGTGGCGAGCTTCTCGGCCTGATCGTGTGTGAGCGGCCGGCGGACAGAGCGGCCTTCACGGACGAGGACGACCGAGTGCTCACCGAGCTAGCTCGCCAGGTTGGCCTAGCCCTGCACAACGTGCAGCTCGACACGGCGCTGCAAGCCTCGCTCGACGAGCTGCGACACACCAACGACGAACTACGCGCCTCACGCGTGCGCATCGTCGCTGCGGGCGATGCCGAGCGGCGCAAGCTCGAACGCAATCTGCACGACGGCGCCCAGCAGCATCTGGTGGCTCTCGCCGTGAAACTACGTCTGGCCAAAGACTCCGTCGTTGACGATCCGGCCGATGCCGAGGCGATGATCGACGAAATCCGTGGAAACTTACGAGAGGCCATCACCGAGTTGCGCTCTCTCGCCCACGGCATCTTCCCCCCACTGCTGATGTCCGGTGGCCTTGGCGAAGCGCTCCCCGCTGCGGCGGCTCGAGCCGCATTGCCAACCGCCACCGACATCACGGTGGGCCGGCACACCCAAGAGGTGGAGGCCGCCGTCTACTTTTGTTGCATGGAGGCGATGCAGAACTCGGGCAAACACGCTGGCGACGGGGCCTCCGCTCTGGTGCGAGTGTGGGAGGACGCCGATGCGTTGCGCTGGGAGGTGACCGACGACGGGCCGGGCTTCGATCCAATCGATATCGCCGGCGAGGGCCACGGCTTCGTCAACATGCGCGACCGCATGGGTTCGTTCGGTGGCACGCTCGAGGTTGTCAGCGCCGCCGGTGCCGGCACCACCGTCCGCGGCCACATCCCGCTCGGCTAGATACACCGGCGCCCGCCCCTTGGGCGTCACCCGTCGCACCTGCACCTGGGTATGGGCAGACCTGGTGTGGGCAGCAACCCACGCCACCGGTAGCGAATCCACCATCCCGCATCCCCGCGGAAGGCCTCGGATCTCCCGGATTTGGAGCACACAACAGGTCGGCGGATTCAATCGGTCGGCGCAACAAGGAGGGCGACCGGGGCGGACTGGGCGACCAGGGGCGGCGGAGTCGGTGCTATTCGGTACGGAGCTGAGCGGCTGGTGTGCGTCGGGTAACCCAACGAGCGGCGACAGCGGCGACGCCAACCGTCACGACCAGCGCAACGAGGGGTGGAATCATCGTTGGCAGCAACGGCATCACCGGGCCCGACGGAATGAACACGCGAAGTGCCACAATCCGCCAGACCGACCGACCGAGCACCAACCCAAGCGGCACACCGACGGCGGCAGTTGCTGCGACGAGAAACACTCCAGCCGTCAGGCCGACTCGACGACGCTGGCGCGACGTCATCCCCAGCGCGGCCAGCACAGCAAGATCACCTGCATGACGCTGCAGCAGGGTGATGAGAGCATGAATCAGCGACGCGAGCGCGAGGACGCCAATCAGCGCGGCGATCAGCCAAGGTACTGAACGAAGCCGTTCGAGGTTGCCGAGGTCGATCTGGGGCACTGCCTCCCGCGCCGACGCCGGGAAGTCGTGCACCACCGAATCTGTGGCGGCTTGACGGTCTGCTGTGGGCTTGAAACGAATGACAATCGACTGGGCAACCGGATTACCCCCGCCATCTCCGATCAGGGTGTGAGCGAGATCCGGCGACACGACGATGCCTTCTCCTGCGCTCGCCCTGTTTGTCACTGGTTCACTGACGACCGCGATGCCGGTGACGTGCAAGGTTTTGGTGAGGGCGTCACCCGAGAAGTTCTGCCAGGTGAGCGCCACCGTGTCGCCGATCCGTTTCTTCAAATTCTTGGCAGTTTCAGCTCCCAATGCGACCTCGTCTTCGGCGCGTGGTGCTTGTCCTGTCTCCATGACGGTGGGAGCTGATCCAACGATGGGCTCTACAGCGAGATACAGCACATCGAGCCCATCGATTTTGGTAACGTCGGTGGCGGTCAGAATCGCGGCGGCATCGGCCACATTGGGATTGCTCCTGATGAGATCGACGCCATGTTGGTATTGCACCGGGTCCGAGTATTCGCCGATCGCTACGTCCCACAGCGCCCCGTACCGCGCTGGCTGTTCGACCACCCGGTTGAAACTGGCCACAAGTGTTCCTGCGCCGACTGCCACAGCCACGGCCGCAGCACCCGCGGCTATGGCAAGTCTAAATGACACCCCGCGGGTGAACGCCAGGGCTACACGTGGCACCGGTCCGAGTGGCGCCGCCAAACTCGATGCTGCTTGCCGAACCCGCGGCCTGTCAGATCTATCGGCTGCGATCACGGCGGCCGCAGCAACGGCGGCGAAGAACAACGCGAGCGCAACGGCGACGACCTCGAGGACGGGCCAATCAAATCTGATCGGATGCGAGTATTCGAGGCGCCGCGCAAGGCCAACGGGGCCCAACGGTGACAGGCCAACGATCGCGATCACGGCGATACCGATTGCCATCAACGCCGCGAAGAGCGAACGCACAACCGAGCCGATGATCAGGCCCGAACGCGTGAACCCAAGTGCGGCGAGCGCCGCCCTGTCGCCCTGCTCACGCCGTAGCTGGCGCGCCAAGGTGAGACCGACAAAAACCACTGCCGCGACCATTGCGATCATGGCAAATACGAGGACGCCTTGACGCTCGGTATCCACTCCGCGTCTCAGCGCGGGGAGATCGACGTCCTCAACCGATCCTGTGTTGATGTTCCACCCAGGCGTACCTTCGGCGAGGGACGATCCGAATTCGCTGACCGCCGACGGGCCACCGCGCAGCCGCACGGCCGCCCCGTAGCCCCACGTCGCAAAGTCATCACCATGGGCAGCCGTCCAACCCGGACCGGCGTACAGTCCGTCGGGAAGAAATAGACCCGTGAGATCGCCGCTTGGGCGTCGTTGAAGGTCGCCGGGGCCTCGCAGAATGCCTACGACTCGACACTCGATCGGAGCCGTTTCCGGTGTGCCCGCACTGGAGGTTGGTATATCGATGTGGGCTTGGCTCCACGATGCAAGACGTATCGTGTCGCCGACATGGATGTTGCCGGCGGCCGCGGCCCCTTCTCCGATCATGACCTCGTCGGTGGCAGCTTGGTCGGCCCACCGTCCGGCGAGCAAGATCTGACGACTGACGATTGCACCGACGTCGGGCTTGGCCATCGCCATCATCTGCACCCCACGCCCCCACCCGGTTTTGGCCGTGGGGTCGAGAATGCCCGCCATCAGAAACCCCGCCGTGGTCCAACTCTCCACATCGGGTCTGTTCGCCAAGATGTCTTGTGCCATCGATTCGGTCGTGTGCCTGTTGACGCACAGCCTCACGCCTTCTTCCTGCGACAGCGCCTGAGGGTCAACGACAGCGGCGGGGCAGCCCTGCACGATTACGTCGTAGGAACGGCTACGCGCTCTGTGCCGCTCGACGGCCCCGTCGGCGCGGCGGGCAGCCTGCAGCGACGCGCCGATGAGGCCGGCAGACAAACCAGCAAAGAGACCAAGCGTTACCGTGGCGACCCAACGGCGGCGCAAGACCGACCGCACCCAAAGCGCGATTGCAGGCACTGTTGTTAGCTCAGCCGTCAAGCCAGGCTGGGTCGCCGCCGGCATCCCACAGGCTGCGAATGACCCGCGGCGAGAGCTCGTCTTTGTTCACGTATGCGGCGGCGCCACACGTACGCGCGGCAGCCGGCATGTCGGCCTCGGTGTATGTGGACACAAGAATGACGAGAGTTTCGGGGTGTTGAGCGGTGATGATGCGCGTGGCTTCGAGACCATCCATCGCACCCATATTGATGTCCATCAACACCAGGCCCGGATGCAAAACACCGACCAACTCGACGGCTTCTTCACCCGAAGTTGCCTCCGCCACCAGTTCGAAACCCTTCACACGTGTGATGACGGCGCGCGCGGCTGCGCGAAATGGCGCCTGATCGTCGACGACGAGTACTCGCACAACGTCGGTTTCCGCATCCATCGAGTCGGCACCTACCGATTCGCTCGCCTGTTCCATCAACAACGCCTCCATGACCCTGTCATGGTCGCACCTCAGGCCCGATCGGGGAATCGTACTGATACGTCGCCGGTGGTGTGGCCAGCATCACCAGCGGTGAGATACATGAGTACGGCCGCGACTCGGCGATTGACATCGGGTTCCTCGCTGAGGTGCAGTTTGGAGAAGATCGCATTGATGTGCTTCTCGACTGCTCGCTCGGAAAGCACCAGAGCTGCGGCGATCGCAGCGTTCGACTTTCCTGTTGCCATCTCGCCAAGAACTTCTCGCTCGCGCGGGGTCAGGAAGTCGAGTGGCTTCTTGGCCACGCGGCTCGACGAGGCAACGAGCTGTTCGACGACCTTTGGGTCGATGACCGCTCCCCCATCGGCCACAACCCGAATCGCATCGACAAGATCGTCGACGTGAGCAACACGATCCTTCAACAAGTAACCACGTCGGGCGGAACCCTCGGCCAGCAGCGCCACTGCGAAATTGGGCGACACATATTGGCTCAACACGATCACACCGGTCTCGGGATGACTGATGCGTAACGCGGCAGCAGCCCGAATGCCCTCGTCGGTGCTTGTAGGAGGCATGCGAATGTCGGTGACGACCAAGTCGGGGGTGGTGTCAGCAACCAGCGCGAGTAATTCGTCGAGGTCGCCCGCGGTACCCACGAGTTCAAAGTCTGACGTCGAGGAGATCAACCGCGCTAGGCCATCGCGTAGAAGCGCGTTGTCCTCGGCGATCACGATACGAATCGGCACGCTGCGATCTTAGTTGGCGCTCAGCGACACGCCGGACCAGGCAACCGGAGCGACCCCGCAAAGATGGCCGCTGGCAACAACACCTCGAGTGCGACGCAGGCGGTGCCGAGTGGATCTGCTCGTGGCCGGCGCAGAGCCGTTGGTGTGTCTGCCTCGCCAAGGACTCCGCAGATGAACATCATCGACAGAATTCGCACGATGTCGCGCCGCCCACGACTCTCGGCGACGAGCAACGCGGCCAGCATCGTATACGGCGCGCTGATAGCCGTGCCGATGGTCAACGCTTGAGCCGCGACGCTGCCGGGAAAGTGCAGACCAAAGAGTCGAGCTGGTTTGCCCCTCCTGATCGAGTGGACCGCACCGATCAACGAGACTGCGACATATAGCTTGACGAGAATGCGCACGCCAATAGTGGACCTCAACCGAGCGACTTGGACCAGCGTGCTAGCACGAATTGAACAGTGGTGACATCACGCGATGCGGACCCGTCTTCGACGTGGGCACACGTGCATGACGTCGCCGTCGTGTAGCGACACGTCACTTGCCGACAACTGCGATCGGCGCGACCACAGGCCGCATGGCTCGACAGTCACGGGCAGGGAGCGATCTCAACCAGGATGGACAGGTTCTCGCCGACGACGCCTGCTGCTCGGTACCCGATCCCGATGTTGTCGATCGTGCTCCGTAACATTGGGAACATGGGCGTTGAAGTAACGCAGGTTGCTGTCAGTTCAGATGCCCGGTTCTCATATGCGACCATCAAGCCGCACGTCGGGCCAGCCTGTCCGTTCATACTCGCACCGCACAGCAGCGCCACTTACTTTGTCGAGATGCACGAGGTCGTGACCGCAGCGCAGACATTCACCGAAGTGATGCACGCTTCGACGAACAAGATTCGGTCCTTTGTGGAGCTTGGATCTGGTCTCGAAATCACCGGCAAGTGGGAGACGGTCTCTCCGGAAGCAAAGTGACACAGGTGCGATTCTCGAGCGCATAGCGTTGCCGTCGTGTGTTTCACCCGACTTCATGAACTTGAATTTTGTACAAACGGCCTGCGTATGTAGGGCATATACCGCTGGGTCACCCTCTCAAGGTAGCGGCACGGGTTCGAATCCCGTTGGGGCTGCTCATTCCGTCTGTATCGGCAACGATTCGATCGTCTCAGTCGTTGGGTGACAGGTCGATGGTGATCCAGAAAGCCTCTACGCCGCCGTCTTCTCCGAGGGTTACGAAAACTGCGATGTGCCTAACGAGGATTCCGCCGCCGATGTAGACCCGCACCTGGGCATCGTCGGTTGGGAGCGTTTCGGCCTCGAAGTGGCGGGCGAGCTTGTCGCGAATAGGCGGGATGTCGAAGACCAAGAAGTCTGTGACGGAGGGCGTGCCGTCGTCATCTCGTTCCTCCGGAAGCAGGAGCTCAAGCCGTGCAAAGAAATCCTCCGTGAATCGGACGGACCTATTCATCCACGATTACGAAGTCGCTCGCCCAGTTCCTTCGCAGTCGCCAGAACCTCAGACCGGAACGGTTCCGGCACGTCATCCCACGAGCGAATCGTCGCTGAGTCGACGGCGTCGGCGCGTTGCTGCGGCGTCATCTTGTCCATCTCGGCAGCGGTGATGATCTTTCGCGGCGTTGGCATGCCCATGAGTCTACTTCGCAAGCGCTTCGGCGTGGAGGTTTCTGAGGTTCGAAAGCGATCCCACAAGGGCTGCTCAGTTGTCGCCGGCGATCAGGCGAAGGTGCCGCCTGCGGCGAGCCATCGGCTGATTACTTGCTGGGCCTCGCGGGGCGAGTAAACATCCTCTTCGTAGCTCCACTTTCCGTTGCCTGCGTAGTGAAGGATCGTGTGTACGTCGAAGCCGTAGTAACCCTCGCTGTCACCGGCGGGAGCCGGGAGAATGTTGGGAATCAGAGCGTTCACTCGGTTGCCTTCGATGAGCGACCACGTAACGGGGAACGTCATTGTTGGGAATGGCTGCATCACGGACGTGATCCAGGCGCGGATCTGGTCCTGACTCGTGAAGTAGCCGTAATGGTGCTCGCGATACTGCGCGTTTGGCGTGAATTGGTCGGACCATTGATCCCAGTCGCCGGTAGCAACCGCGATTTGTCCGCGCTCGCGGTACTTGACGAACTCGGCCTCTATTTCGTCGCGTGGAAAGGCCGGAGTCGGGACGTTCGGGGCCCAACCATCGATGCCTCGGAGCGTGTGATCCTGCGGCGTGTGTTTGCGCCCGCCTGCCTGTATCCACTCACCGAAGACGCGTTCGGCATCGGCCGGATTATAGAAGTCGGCTTCGAAGCTGAACTTACCATCGCCGCCGTACTCGAGGAATGTGGTGTTCGGGAAGCCGAATCGTTTGCCAGTACCGGTGGGATCGGGCAGGTTGTTCCAGATGTAGAACGCGATGCGGTCGCCGTCGATGGCGGCCCACTCGATCCACAGTGTCATCGATGGGTACTCCTTCATCGTTGGCACAATGAAGGATTCGATGGCGGCCTGCCCTTGGAAAACGCCAAGGTTGTGTTCCTCGTAACGTGCGTCGACGGTGAACATTCTCGCCCACGCTGGCCAATCCTCGTTCTGTACACCGTGCCGCTGGAACTCGGCCCATCCGGCCTCGACTTCGGCGATTTCGTATTTCCCCATGTCGTCGTGCATCCCTTCTGGAGCGGAGCTGTGCGTTCAGCGATCGAACGTGCCGCCGGTACGCAAGGCGATCGAAAGCTACCCCACCCGACTGTGTCTCTTCGCGGAATCTGTTGCACCGAGGCGAGGACGTGACAGATTGGTGCATGGACTTCACGCCCGACGAGGATCATCTCGCAATCATCGAGGCTGTCGATCGAGCCTGCAGTGGCTTCGACGATCAGTATTGGTCGGACTGCGACACGGAGCATCGATTTCCGTGGGACTTCTATCGGGTGATGGCCGAAGGGGGCTGGGTAGGCATCGCGATTCCCGAGGAATATGGCGGTGGCGGACGCGGCATCACCGAGGCGGCGTTGGTTCTCAACCGCGTTGCGGCGTCGGGCGCGGCCATGAATGGCTCGACTGCATTGCACCTCACCATGTTCGGTCTGAATCCCGTTGTGAAGTTCGGCAACGAGCGACTGAAGCGCACCTTCCTTCCCCGAGCTGCTTCGGGTGAACTGCATGTTGCCTTCGGGGTTACCGAGCCAGATGCCGGCACCGACACCGGCCGGATCACCACCCGGGCCGTTGAGGACGGTGCAGGTGGATGGATCATCACGGGTCGCAAGATCTGGACATCGAAAGCGCTCGAGTCCGAAGTGGTGTTGCTCTTGGTGCGCACCGATCACGATGAAACCAATCGGCTGAACGGGCTCAGTCTTTTTCTTGCCGACCTCGACCCGGCATACGTCGACATTCGTCCGATTCCCAAACTCGGCCGCAATGCAGTTGCGTCATGCGAGGTGGCCTACGACAGTCTGCCCGTGGAGGGTTGGCGGCTCGTCGGCGAACGCGGGCGTGGCTTTCAACACATTCTGCACGGCATCAATCCGGAACGAATCCTGTTGTCGGCAATGGCGTGTGGCATTGGCGAAGTCGCGATTCGTCGAGCGGTGCGATACGCGAACGAGCGGATTGTGTTCGACCGACCGATCGGCGCAAATCAAGCGATCGCCCACCCGTTGGCCAAGGCCCATATGGACCTGAGCGCGGCCTATCAGATGATGATGCTCGCGGCCTGGCGATACGACAACGATCTGAGCTGCGCAGAACAGGCCAACACCGCCAAGTACCTCGCGGCCGAGGCCAGCTTCTTTGCAGCCGATCAAGCGATGCAGACGTTCGGCGGGCTCGGCTACGCAACCGAGTATCACGTCGAGCGATATTGGCGCGAGGCCCGCCTGCAACGGCTCGCACCGGTGAGTCAGGAGATGACGTGCAACTTCATTGCACAACACGTGCTGGGGTTGCCGCGTAGCTACTGATATAGCAGCGTTACATTGGCGTGCGTGGGTCTCACAGTTGCATTGCTTCGCGCGGTGAATGTCGGCGCGGCAAACCGTATGCGGATGGATGCGCTGCGCGGGGTGTTCGTGTCCGCTGGCTACGACGATGCGGTTACCTATATCCAGACCGGAAATGTGGTCTTCACATCGACCGACGCTGAGCATGTCATTCGCACCACGATCGAGCGCCAGATCAACACGGAGTTGGGGTTGGCGATCACGGCCATCGTCCGTACAGGCGCTCAGATGGCCGACGTTGTTGCGAGCAATCCCTTCGTGACAGACACGGCCGACAGCACACGGTTGTACGTTGGGTTCCTGACGGGCGAGCCGTCTCGCGATGACATTGCTGCGCTTGAAGTAATGGATTTCGGAGACGATGCCTTCCGTGTGGTCGGTCGAGAGATCTACCTGCGCTATGCCGTTCGTTCGAGTCAATCAAAGCTCACGGGCGCTCTCATTGAACGCAAGCTGCGTCAACAGGCGACGGTGCGTAATTGGGCAGTAACGATGAAACTCGCGGACATGACCCGGTAACTACGACTCGGGCGGCACCGGCGACCCGATGAGTTGTCGGAGCGCGTCGACCAACAGCGCGTGTTCGGCGGCATGCACCCGAGCCTCGAGCGATGCAAGGCTCTCGTTGAGTTCGATTGGCACCTCGATTGTGGCGATTACGGGGCCGTCGTCGACACCTTCATCGGGTACGAAGTGCACCATCACGCCAGTGCGCTCAAGGCCAAGGTGCTGATGGGCTTCGAGCGCGTGTTCAATCGCGTGCGTACCTGGAAACTCACCGGGTAGCGCTGGATGCAGGTTGATGACTTGGTGTGGATAGCGCGCAAGAAACGCCATCGATAGCAGACGCATCCATCCCGCGAGCACAATGAAGTCGGGGGCGAACTCGGCGACACAATCCGCGAGGCGGGTGTCGTACTGCTCGCGAGTTTCGTTGGCGATGCGGGCGATCGTGATGCTCGGCACGTCTGCGGCGGCTGCGCGAGTGTGCGCGTACGCGTCGGCATTGTTCGACATCAGCGCGACCACACGTGCATCGAGGGTGCGGTCTCGGGATGCATCAAGGATGGCCTGTAGGTTGCTGCCGTTTCCTGATGCGAGCACGACGATCCGCGCGGTCACTCGAGTCGCACTCGCTTGGTGCCCTCGACGATTGAGCCGATGACGAACGTGGATTCGGGGATAACGCTGCGCAGTTCCTCGACGCGCGCTTTGTCGACCACGATGACCATGCCGATACCCATGTTGACGGTGCGGTACAGCTCTTCGATCGGTAGCCCTGTGGCGACCTCGCGCACGAGTTGGAAGAGCGGCGGCATCGGCCATGAGCCCAATGTGATCGAGGCATCGCAATGTGCGGGGAGGATGCGCGGCACGTTATCGATGAGGCCGCCGCCGGTGATGTGGGCGAGTCCTTTGATGAGACCGTGATCGCCGAGCGCGCGTTCGAGGGCGCTGAGATAGCTGCGGTGTGGAACAAGTAGCGCCTCGCCGATCGGCCGGTCGAGCGGTTCGGGTTGCGCATCGAGCGGCAACCAGTCGAACAGCTTGCGCAGAAGCGAGTAGCCGTTCGTGTGCGGGCCAGACGACGCAAGACCGACGAGCACATTGCCTGGAGCGATGTTGGCGAGTGGCAGCAGACGATCGCGTTCGACCACACCCACGAGGGTTCCTGCGACGTCGAACGCGCCGGGCATGTACACGCCTGGCATCTCCGCAGTCTCTCCGCCGAGCAGCACACAGCCAGCAGCGGCGCACGCCGTGGACATGCCATTGACGACGGCCGCGACCTGCTCAGCACGAATCTCTGACGACGCGAAGTAATCGAGAAAGAACAATGGCCGCGCCCCCTGTACGAGCACATCGTTGATGCAGTGGTTGACGATGTCCTGGCCTGGTACGTCGTAGCGGCCGGCGCGCGCGGCGAGCTCAACCTTGGTGCCCACACCATCGGTGGAGGCAACGAGCACAGGATTCTTCATCGTCATGATGTCGGTGAGATCGAAGGTGCCGCCAAATGCACCAATGCCGCCAAGGACAGAACTGGTGTGGGTTCGTTCGACGCTTGCTTTCAATTGATCGACGGCACGCGTACCTTCGTCGATGTCGACGCCAGCTGCGGCGTACGACGTGAGCATGGCTCCGTGAGCGCGCCAGCCAATATCGCCTCGATAGCGAGAGTTGGCCGGGGCCACAGCGTGGACGAGCGCATATGCGGCGGTGCGAGCCTGGACGAGCGACGGTGCGAGGCCGACACTGGTGTACTCGCGGCCGCGTGCGGAGCCGCGAAAGAGCAGCTGCGTATCGTTGGGCGTCGGGGCGACTTTGAGCGGACCCAACGCGGGGCCTGGCGACGGGTAGTTGGGTGCGGCGATTACCACGCCGACAGCGAACGAGTCGCGGGTGACGATCGGTGTGTCGGCGAGCCTGCCCTCGCATGACGCCAAGGTGATGTCGACAAGGTCGGAATCGATGAGCGGAATGAGTACCTGCGCTTCGGGGTCTCCGAAACGACAGTTGAACTCGAGCAACTTAGGCCCGTCGCTCGTGAGCATCAGACCGGCGTAAAGCATGCCGACGTACGGCGTGCCGCGCTCACGCATGTAGTCGACAACGGGCTGTATGAACTGCGCCGTCAATGCATCGATGTCGTAGGGCACGGGGGCCGGAGCGTATGCGCCCATTCCGCCGGTGTTGGGCCCGGTGTCGCCCTCACCGAGTCGTTTGTGATCTTGGGCGAACGGCAATGGGCGGGCCGTGTGGCCGTCGCAGAAGGCCAACAACGAGCATTCGGGGCCGCGAAGGCGTTGCTCGAGCACGACGGGGCCCGTGGTGAAAAATGAGCGTATGGCAGCCTCGCAGCTGTCGTCGTCGAGGGGGACGACAACACCTTTGCCCCCGGCGAGGCCAGCCTGTTTCACGACGATCTTGTCGCCGAGGTTTTTCCACCAGGCAATGGCAGCGTCGATCTCGGTGTGCGATTCGAACGCGGCCCACGCCGGCGAGGGCAGCTGTAACTCGGCAGCAACTTGGCGAGTAAACGACTTGGACCATTCGAGCTGCGATGCGGCGCGGGTGGGACCGAAGACGGAGACTCCAGCAGCGAGCAGTTGATCGGCCAGTCCAGCGGCGAGGGAGATCTCGGGTCCAACGATGACCAAGCCAATTGAGCGCTCGGTGGCAAACGCGGTGAGTGCCGCGACGTCGTCGGCAGCGATGTCGACGCGTTGGCCCGGTGTGGCGTCGTTACCGGGGGCGACGAACAACGTGGCGCAAAGTGGCGAACGTCGCACGGCCCACGCGAGCGCATGTTCGCGCGCGCCGCCGCCCACGATCAGAATGTCGAGGGGTGAGCGTGTGGCTTCGCTCATGCAAGAACGCCCTCGAACTTGAGTTTGCCTTGTGCATCGCCGACGCTGATGGGGTAGCGACCCGTGAAGCACGCGTTGCAGTAGCCCGACTCGCGGTCGATGGCGCGCATCATCCGGTCGAGCGACAGGAACGCCAGTGAATCGGCGCCGATGTGCGCGCGAATCTCTTCAACTGACTTCTGCGCGGCGATCAACTCGTTGTCGTGGCCCATATCGACACCGAAGTGGCAGGCGTGCGTGATGGGGGGACACGTGATGCGCATGTGCACTTCGCGTGCGCCAGCCTCACGCAGCAACGTCACAAGCGGACCCGCGGTTGTACCGCGTACCAACGAGTCGTCAATGAGCACCACACGTTGACCGGCAAGGTTTGCGCTGAGTGCATTGAACTTCATCGCCACACCGCGCTCGCGCATTGCCTGGGTGGGCTCTATAAACGTACGACCGATATAGCGATTCTTGATCAGGCCGTCGTTGTAGGGAATACCGCTGCGACGGGAGTAACCGATAGCGGCTGGGATGGATGAGTCGGGCACTGGTACAACCACATCGGCATCCGCGCCCCACTCGTCGGCCAGTTCCTCACCCAATCGCTGACGCACCTGATGCACGCTGCGCGAGTCCCACTCACTGTCAGGGCGGCTGAAGTACACGAACTCGAACGAGCACAGCGCACGTTGCGCAGCGGGCGCAACGGCTTGGCGGCGGTGGATCTCGGCGCCCATCAGTGTGACGATCTCGCCGGGCTCGACCTCGCTGATCTCCACACAACCAAGCGTCGTGAGGGCGCACGTTTCGGAGGCAACGGCGTAGCCGCCGCGTGGGAGACGCCCGACCGACAGCGGCCGGAAACCCCACGGGTCGCGCACGGCCAAGACTCGATCGTTGGCAAGGATCACCATCGAATAGGCGCCCTTCCAAGCCGGCATCGTGCGTTCGATGCGTTCTTCCCAGGTGCGACCACCGGCGGCGGCGAGCATGAGGGTGAACACCTCGGTGTCGCTGGTAGCGGTGAGACCGAAGCCGCGACTGAGCAGTTCGTCGCGGAGGTCGGTCGCGTTGACAAGGTTGCCGTTATGCGCGACTGCGAGTGTGCCGTGCATGGTCTCCACAAGAAACGGTTGGATGTTGCGCAGACTCGAACTGCCTGTGGTGCTGTAGCGCGTATGTCCGATGGCGTGATAGCCCGCGAGGGGTGCGAGAGCCTCGGGAGTGAACACGGTTGAGACGAGGCCCGCGTCCTTATGAACGCGTGCGCGCTGGCCGTCGCTCACCGCAATGCCAGCAGCCTCCTGGCCGCGGTGTTGCAGCGCGAACAAACCGAAGAAGGCAAGTTGCGCGACGCCCTCACCGTGTGGAGTGGAGATCCCGAGAACACCGCATTCATCCTTGGGTGAGTCGTCATCGGCGAGCGCGGGGTGGATCATGACGGTGTGCGGAATGGATCGGTGGTTCATAGCACTCCTGCTCGATGCAGCGCTTCGATGAGCCGTGGCTCGACGGGATAGCTGCCAGGTTGAAAGGGACGACATGTGAGCCGTTCGAAGGCATTGATGTAGCGCGCGCTGGTTTCGGCCACCACGACGGGGCCGAGATCGGGTGACGGACCGTTTCCGGCGTAACCAGCGGCGATGAGGGCTCGACGGATTGGTTCTTTGTCGAGGCTCTCGGGATCTTCGTCGTGCTGCAAGCGCTCATCGTAGGTTGCTGCGACCCAGAAGCGCGACGAGTCGGGCGTATGCATCTCGTCGATCAGGATCAGTTCGCCCTGCGGATCGAGGCCGAACTCGTACTTGGTGTCGGCCAAGATGAGTCCTGCCGCGGCTGCCACCTGCTGGCCGCGTGCGAAGAGTTCGAGCGCAGCTCGCTCGACTCGCTCCCAGACCTTGGCGGGCACATGGCCACCGGCGACAACCTCGGCACAGGTAATCGGTTCGTCGTGCGCGCCCGCATGGGCTTTGGTGGTGGGCGTGATCAGCGCAGTGTCGAGCGCCTGGTGTTGGCGAAGGCCTTCAGCAAACTGGTAGCCGTAGATGGACCGCTCGCCCTGGCCGTAGCGGTGCCACAGCGACGTGGAAGTGACGCCAGTGATGTAGCCGCGTACGACGACTTCCACTGGCAACGGCGTGGCCTCGACACCGATGGTGACATTGGGGTCAGGCACACCGCGCACGTGATTGGCGATGATGTCGGCGGTGTTCGAAAACCACCATGCTGCAAGTTCGTTGAGCACCTGACCCTTGTATGGCACCGCGGCCACCACACGATCGAACGCCGACAGCCGATCGGTGGTGACAAAGAGTCGCTCGGATTCGGGTAGCGCATACGAGATGCGAACCTTGCCGACGCGTCGGTCGGCAAGTTCGAGATTGATGTCGGTGAACGGCGACGGAAGTGTTGTACTCATCAGAGTTGCCTCGCGTGACGAACGCCCGCTTCGAACAACCCCAACCCGATACCACCGCGGTGACCGCGAAGGAACTGGGGATGTTGACGGGCAATGATGTGATCCTCCGGGTGTGGCATCAGACCCAACACCAAACCCGTGGTGTCGCAGATGCCGGCAATGTCGGCGACGGATCCATTGGGGTTGTTACTTGCGTAGCGAACGGCGATTTGGTCATGGGCGCGCAGCGTCTGCAGCGTGGTCTCGTCGCACACGAACCGACCCTCACCATGAGCGATTGGGCATTCGATCTCAGCATCGAGGCCGGCCGTCCAGATGCACAGTTGTGAGGTGGGTTGCAGCTTCACCCAGTCGCACACGAAGCGGCCATGATCGTTGCCGCCCAATGCCACGGAAAGGTTTCCGCCCGGCAACAACCCCGTACGTATAAGTGCCTGAAAGCCATTACAGATGCCGATGACCGGCTTACCGCTGGCGACAAACGCGTTGAGCTGCTCGCTCAGACGCACCGCCAACTCGAGCGCGAAGAGCCGTCCTGCCCCGAGTGCGTCGGCGAATGAGAAACCTCCGGGGAGCAGCAACATTTGCGCGCTGTGCAGCAATACCGGATGTGCGAGCATCTCGCTGAGCAGCACGACCTGAGTGTCGGCGCCAGCGTGATCGAGCGCGAACGCGGCTTCGCCGTCGCGGTTGGTGCCCGGTGCGCGCACGATCAGCGCCCGAGGGCGACTCGTCACCGAGCTCATCGAGCGGGTCCGTTGAAGGCGTCGACGAGCGCTTGCACAGTGACGTTGATATGTGCGCCGACGATCAGCTGACCCGTGTCGTTGACGGTGCCGATGACCGCCGTACGTTGCGAAGCGCTGGCATCGTTGACAAGTGCGATGAGCGCGTCGACGTTGTGGGGTTGAACTTCGCAGATGATTCGGCCGGTGCTCTCACTGAACAAGGCCGTGATCGCGTCGTCGTGGATCACCGGTGTGTCGATCGTTGCGCCGAGTCGGCCCGCGATAGCCATCTCGGCCAGGGCGACAGCTAGCCCGCCTTCGCTGCAATCATGCGCCGACTCGACAAGTCCGTTCTTCAGCGCGTGGTGCAACGCGCGGTACAGCCCGGGCGATGCGGAATCGGGAGCAGGGACGGCGCGTGGCGTCGTGTCACTGCTGAGCATCGACAGATGACTGCCACCAAATTCGCAACAGGTGCGACCGAGCAGGACCAACACGTTGCCGGCCGATTTGAGATCGGGAGTGATCGCCAACTCCACATTGCCGATCGGTGCCACCGCGGTAATCACGAGTGTGGGAGGAATGGCGTGGCGCTTGCCGTCGGCCGCCAAGTATTCGTTGTTCAGCGAGTCCTTGCCCGACACAAACGGCGCACCGTATGCGCGAGCCGCGGCGCAACACCCGCGCACGGCGACGACAAGTTCGCCAAACGTGGTCGCACGCGTTGGGTTGCCCCACGAGAAGTTGTCCATCAGCGCGACGGCTGCGGGATCACCGCCCGCGACGACGACGTTACGGATTGCCTCATCGACCACGGCCCACGCCATGTGTTCAGGGTCGTAGAGCCCGAACCACGGGTTCACGCCAATGCCGATGACGATGCCGTCTGCATCGGTGGGATGGGCAAGTACGACACCGTCTGCGGGACCATCGTTATGGACGCCTGTAAGTGGGCGAATCACTGTCGAACCAAGAACTTCATGGTCGTAGCGGCGGATGATGTCGGCCTTACTCGCGATATTGGGGTGAGCGAGTAATGCAAGCAAGGCGGCTTGCGCATCGTTGCACTCTGGCGCTGACTGATCGCGCGTGGGCCGGGGAACGATTGCCTGCAGTCGTCGGCGCGGCCGACCTTTGTGCAAAAAGTGCGTCGGCAGGTCGATGACTTTGGTGCCGTTGTGGCGGACCACCAACTGGCCATCACCGGTGAATGAGCCGAGGTCGCTGAGCTCCACGCCATGTTTGGTAGCGAGCTCGACGAGTGCTGGCATCTGTTCAGGTGCAACAGCAACGACCATGCGCTCTTGAGCCTCGCTGAGCCAGATCTCCCATGGGGCGAGTCCGGCGTACTTGAGTGGCACACGAGTCAATTCGACCTCGGCACCTACGCCGTCGGCGAGTTCACCAATTGCCGACGACAATCCGCCCGCACCACAATCGGTAATCGCGCTATACAAATGCCAAGCCTGCGCGAGGAGGTCGGTGACGAGCTTTTCGGTGATGGGATCGCCGATCTGCACGCTCGCGCCTGCCACGTCGCCCGTGGTGGCATCCATCTCCATTGAGGAAAATGTTGCACCACGAATGCCGTCGCGTCCGGTGCGTCCGCCAAAGACCACTACTCGGTCGTGCGGGTGTGGGCCCGTCAGCGGTGGGCGATCGGCGGGGGCGACGCCGACACAACCGGCAAACACCAACGGGTTGGAGATGTAAGCCGGGTCGTACAGCACGCTGCCCGCCACGGTTGGCAACCCGATCTTGTTGCCGTAATCGGCAATACCTGCGACGACCCCATCGATGATGCGGTCGGGACTGAGCACTCCTTCAGGAAGTTGATCGTCTGGGGTTCCGGCTGGCCCGAAGCACAGAATGTCGGTGCAAGCAATCGGCTGATGCGCGGCGCCAAGAATGTCGCGGATGACGCCACCGACACCGGTGTTTGCGCCGCCGAACGGCTCGATGGCGGAAGGGTGATTGTGTGTCTCGCACTTGAGGGCGTACGTGCGCGCGGGGCTGAACTGCACGATGCCAGCGTTGCCGTCGAATGCCGACACCACGAATGGTGCAGCGATATCGGTGGTCGATCGGCGGAGCTGATCAAGCAGCGACTCGAGCACCGTGCCGTCGTCGAGCACGATGTCGGCGCGAAAGCTCTTGTGTGCGCAGTGTTCGCTCCAGGTTTGCGCGAGCGTCTCAAGCTCGGCGTCGGTAGGAACGCGACCAGCGGCTGCGAAGTGGTCACGAATTACGTGCAGTTCGGCGAGGTCGAGGGCGAGACCACGTTGCGTACCGAGTTGAGCGAGGCCGTCATCCGTGAGCGGTAACGCAACGAGCTCAGTCGGTGACGCATCTGTTTCGCGAAGCGCGTATCCAGGTTCGACGGCAATGCCGCATGCCCAACGCTCGATGACCGCGTTGGTGTGATGACGCCGGATCTCGCGATCGTCGAGCGCGGAGAGGCCGAGGTTGATCACCCGACCGACGGCGGCCTCGGTGACGGTGATGCCAAGCAGACCAGCGGCGTGAATCACCTGCGCCGCGGCGGTGTCGGTGACGCCGGGGATGAGGCCGACATCGAGTTGATTCGTCGCGACGGGTTCGTCCCACGTCGCGGTTTCGAGCAATGGATCGACCAGGACCGACTGGAGGCGGGCACGATCAACGTCGGAGAGGTCGCATTCGAACGTGATGGTCGTCGCCGTGATGGTCGTCGCCGTGATGGTCGTGGCAACACCGTGCGAGGTCGGGCTCGTCGTTGCAGCGCGATTCGACTCGTCGAGATGGTGCGCGCGAAGGGTGAGGCGGTGGCGTCCGCTCGTGGAAGCATCCGCGTCAGCCATGGCGATGACCTTAGGAGCGACGCCCAAAAGAGCCCGCTTCCGGTGAACGAAAAATCAAGTGAAAATCAGGTCGGGTTGGTGATTTCACGTCGTTCGAAGGTGATCTCCTCGACGAAGTCTGTGTCGACGGCGACACCGAAACCGACACCGGTGGGTACCTCGATCTCGCCGTTGGTCAGGTGGAACGGCGCAGTGATGTCGCGTGACCAGTAGCGCCTGGTCGCCGAGATATCACCGGGCAGGGTAAAACCCGCCAATGAGGCCAGGGCGAGGTTCGCGGCGCGACCGATGCCGGTCTCCAACATGCCGCCACACCACACCGGAATGCCTTCACGGACGCAGAGATCGTGAATCTCGACGGCAGCGAGATAGCCGCCGACACGCGCTGGCTTGATGTTGATGATGTCGACGGCCTGCAACGCCAATGCCGATCGCACGTGATCGATCGACCGAATCGCTTCATCGAGACACACGGGTGTGGTGATATGACGACGGAGTTCGGCATGACCAACCAGATCGTCTTCGCCGAATGGCTGCTCGATCAGCAGCAACCCGAACGCGTCGAGTTGGCGCAGGTGATCGATGTCGGAGGTTGAGTAGGCAGTGTTGGCATCCACCTGCAACAAGATGTCGGGGTTCGCCTCGCGTACCCTCCGCACGGGTTCGATGTCGAAGCCCGGCTCAATCTTGAGCTTGATCCGCGCGTAGCCCTCAGCGACGTATTCGCCGACGAGGTCGACGAGCTCATCGACGGTGTCGGTGATGCCCACCGAAACGCCCACGGGCACCGCCACGCGAGTCGCGCCGAGCCACTGTTGGAACGACTGCGGCTCGGCGCGTAGCTGAGCATCGAGCAGCGCCATCTCGAGCGCGCTCTTGGCCATGCGGTGTCCCTTTACCGGTTCGAGGATCTTGGCAACGTCGTCGGCACGCAGCGGTCCGGCGGCGAAGAGACGTGGAATGAGATGTTCAGCGAACACGTAGTCGGCCGCATTGTGGAACTCGCTGAGATAGAGCGGTTCGGACTCGATCGCCGATTCACCCCAGCCCTCGCCGAGATCGGTGATGACGCGCACGATCATGATCTCGCGGACGGACTCGGTGCCGAAACTGGTTCGAAATGGGCGCACGAGAGGCATGCGCAATTTGCGCAGCTCGAACAGCTCGGGTGTCAACGTCGGCGGGGATTGCATTAGTGCAACTGTGACACGCGCAGGCAACGACGGGCGACAGATTGATCGTTGCCGCTCAGGTCTGGCGGGGGAGTAGCACCGCGGAGGCCGCCTCGAGCTCGTGGACCCACGCCTCGGCGTCTGTCGGCTCGGAGATCGGCAACACAACAAACTTCGTGGTCCCGACATCCACGAAGCGGTCGATGAGCGCGAGGAGCTGGTCCCAACCCTGCGGCACGAGTGCGCCGACATCGTCAATGTCGGGTCGACGTGCGGCGAGTCCTGCCATCAATGCGTCGGGCAACGGTCGATGGGCGTACGGGATCAGCGCGCCAAAGTGATCGTCGGGCACTATGCGGTCGTGTTCTCGTGCGACTTGCTCGATCAGCGGACGCGCCGTGGCGATGTCGGCTGGCGTGACAAACGATGGCAGCCACCCGTCGGCGAGCCGGCCCACTCGCTTCAGTTCTGAGGGTGCAATACCGCCGAGCCACACCTCGAGTGGCTGTTGTTTTGGCTTCGGTTGTACACGCAGGCCCTCGTAGTGAAATCTGTCGCCGTGAAAGGTGACCGCTGCGTCGCTCCAACACGAACGCATCACGGTGAGAGCTTCGTCGAAGATTTTGGCGCGGTCTTTACGTTCGACTCCGAACGCTTGTTGCTCATGGGGATCAGCCACACCGAGACCGAAGGCCGGAAGGAGGCGGCCGTTGGAGAGTCGGTCGAGAGTGGCCAACTCTTTTGCGAGAACCACCGGGTTCCGACCGGGCAGCACCATCACGCTCATCCCGAACTTGAGGCGCGTCGTCCGTCCCGCAGCGAACGACATCGCAACCAGTGGGTCTGGGGCCTCGCCACCGATGCGCTCGCTCAACCAGAGACTGTCGAAGCGCAGACGTTCAAGTGCGTCGACCACGATGCCGAAGCCGTCGTCATTGAGCTTGGTACGAACGCCCAACCCGTAGCCGATACGAACCTTCACGATGCGCTCACGAACGGTGCTGCCTATCCGCGCACGATGCGTTCGAGGATGTCGGCTGTCTGCGCTGGCTGCGATGCAAACGGCGAGTGATCGGTCGCGAGCGTTTCGACATGCGTGCATCGTTGGGCCATGTGATCTTGATGCGCCAGCGCGATCGCCTGATCGTCGGTGCAGCGCACGTAGGTGGAGTCGATGTCGTGCCATGCAGCCGCCGTCAGCGCCTGCATGAACGTGGCGAAGGGCTGCGCACAGAGCCGGGCAACGTTGGCTGGCGTAGCCGCAGGGTTGCAATGTTCGTAGAAGGCGGCTCGGGCCCGCTCGGGGTTGATGGTGCTCAGTCCACCCTCTCCGAGGACGATTGCTGCACCCAGTGCGGTTGGCGCGGCCGGCATCGACTGGAGAACACTCGTGACGCTTTCACCAACGTCGGGGACGAAGGCGGTGAGGTAGACAAGATGCGTGACGTTCGTCGCGGTCACACCGGCCTGGCTGATGACGGCACCACCGTAGGAGTGGCCGACGAGAATCACGGGCTGGGCGAGCTTGGCCAGTACCAGTGACACGTGCGCCGCGTCTGCGATGAGATCGCCGAATGGTTCGAGAGAGACGCCGTGTCCGGGCAGGTCAATGGCCAGCGATGGGATACCGCGTGTGTCGAGTTCGGCCTGCAAGCTTGACCAGCACCATGCTCCATGCCACGCGCCGTGCACGAGAACCACGATTGGATCCTTGGACGTGTTCACTCTCGCATCGTGTCACACGACGCAACAGTGTTGACGAGGCGATCAGCGAATGCGGTGATGCAGAGCGTGCATCGCGATGTGATGACGACCCGAGTGATAGCCCGAGTGATGGTTGGTCACGATCCAGCTCGCGGCAAAGGAGGTGAGCATCACGGTGAGCACCACGCTTGGCTCAGAGAGATGCGCGACCGACGACAGCAGCCAGGCAGACAGCGCGGCCAAGGCTGTGACGAGGATCGCGAGGAACGCGGTGCGGACCCAAAGGTGGCTGCGATGTGTTGTCATGAAGCTGTTCATATCACTCAAACTTTCGTCGTGGGGCGTGCCCTCTCTTATGTCGGCAGTAATTCGTCGAACCGAAATGTTTGTCGTGTGGTCGTAACGTAAATGCCATGTCTCAGACACTTGCACTGCCGCTCGACCCGCTCTCGCTGTTCCGCCTCGATGGCCAAGTCGCCATTGTCACGGGGGCGTCGTCTGGACTCGGTCATAGGTTCTCGCGGGTTCTGCACGCCGCTGGCGCGACCGTAGTGGTGGCTGCACGACGCGCCGATCGCCTCGCCGATCTACTTACCGAACTGCCCGGCGCAGTTGCCGTCAGCGCTGATCTGACTCGCGATGACGAACGCGAACGTCTTGTCGGCGAAACAATCGAACGCTTTGGCACGGTGCATGTGCTGATCAACAACGCCGGTGTCGGTCGCAAGGTTGCCGTCGAGCACGAGGATCTCGACACGTTCCGTGGCGCAATGGAATTGAACGTGACGGCCGTCTGGCATCTCAGCAAGTTGGTGGCGGCGCCGATGGTGGCACAGGGTTACGGCAGCATCGTCAACATTGCGTCGATGCTTGGCCACGTGGGGTCAGCGCCCGTGAAGCAGGCTCACTACTGTGCATCGAAGGGCGCGGTGGTGAACCTCACTCGTGAACTGGCGTTGCAATGGGCGCGCAAGGGCGTGCGCGTGAACGCGCTGTGTCCCGGTTGGTTCGACAGCGAGATGACCGCGGGCATGGACACCGACGAAGGCAGCCAGCGCTTCATTGCCAGCAACTCGCCCATTCCGCGCATGGGTGAGGCACACGAACTTGACGGTGCCCTGTTGCTACTTGCGAGTGCTGCCAGCAGCTTTATGACCGGTCAATCGGTGATCGTCGATGGTGGTTGGACGGCGCGTTGAGAAGTGGCGGCAAGCCGCCGTATGTGTCGCGCACGCTTCACAGTGGCGGAGTGCGCTGGGCCCACGGCTGTGCCCGTTCGAGTTGGCTGGCGATACGAATGAGCACGTCCTCGCGCCCGTAACCCGCCACTAACTGCACGCCAACCGGTAGGCCCGCTGCGGTCCAGTGCAATGGCACGCTGATCGCGGGCTGCCCGGAGGTGTTCCAAGCCGGCGTGAACGGCACGAACGCGCCAGCCCGCGCGAGCGGTGCCATTGGCTGGTCAGCGTTGTTGGCGAACGTGCCGAGCGGCGGGGGAACCTGCGCGAGTGTCGGGGTGAGGAGCAGATCCCATCCCTGTGTCCACCATGCCTGCACAGCGCGCCTGAACTGAGCCACTGCCTGCTGAGCGCGGGCGTAGTCGATGGAGGTGAACAGCTTGGCAAAGTCGGCCTGGGCGCGGTTCATTGGTTCGAATTCATCGGCCGTGAGCGGTCGCCCGATCGTTTCCTCGAAGCGGCTCAACGACACCCCCATGTTGGTACTCCAGAGGGCACCGAACTGCGAGGCGAAGCTCGCGTCCTCGAGCGCGGCGGGCCACGCCGGTTCCACATGGTGACCGAGCGATTCGAGCAATGCCGCGGCCGCCTGTGCAGCTTCGACGCACTCGTGGTCGACGTGACCACCTTGAGGATGATGATCGAGTAGCCCGATTCTCAACCGGCCGGGCTCGGCCCCGAGTTCGTCGATGTACGGACGTGTCGGGGCGGGGGCCATGACCGTGTCGCCGATGCCGGGCCCACGGGTGGCGTCGAGCAGTGCAGCGGTATCGCGCACAGTTCTGCTCACGCAGTGCTCCACCCCGAGACCGCTTTCGTCGCGAGCTGGGCCGAACGTGATGCGACCTTGGCTCGGTTTGAGACCGACGAGGCCGCAGCAGGACGCGGGAATGCGAATCGATCCGCCGCCGTCGCTGGCGTGGGCGAATGGAACCATGCCCGCCGCGACTGCGGCAGCGGATCCGCCGCTCGAGCCTCCCGGCGTGCGTGACGTGTCCCACGGGTTGCGTGTTGGCCCCCAGGCCAAAGGTTCGGTTGTGGGCACACTGCCGAGTTCAGGGCTGTTCGTGCGGCCAGCGATGACAAGGCCGGCGCCACGGTAGCGAGCGACGAGCGTGGTGTCGATGGGAGAGATGGTGTTCGCGTTCTTCAACGCAACGTTGCCGTTGGAGATGCGCTGACCCGCATAGGTGGCGAAGAGATCCTTGAGCAAGAACGGTACGCCACGAAATGGACCTGACGGCAGGTCAGGGTCGGTAGCTACATCGCGCGCGTGATCGAACCAGCGAATCACCACGGCGTTCAGTGCGGGGTCGAGCCGTTCGATCCGTTCGATCGCCGCGTCCAGCAGCTCAACCGGTGTGGCGTCACGCTTGGCAACAAGACTCGCCTGGTCTGTCGCGTCCATCCATTGTGTGTCATCGGCCAAAGAAGTCATCTGGCTTGTGTAACACAGATTGAGGTCCCGTTTCCGTAGTGGGTTTCTGTAGGGTCGTCGTTCTGTGACTGAATCCCGACCCGTCACCTCCGTGCCATCCGGCCGTGCGGTGCTCGCTGACCGTGACGTACGTATTCTGCTTGGCTCATATCTGCTGATCTCGTTGGGCATTGCGCTGCAGGCCGCAGTGCTGGGCAAGCAGATCTACGACATCACCGGACGCGCGATCGATCTGGCGTGGTTGGGACTCGCCGAGTTTGCTCCGGCACCCGTGTTGGTGTTGCTCACCGGTTCACTCGCTGACCGTTTCAATCGCAAGAAGATCGCAGGCCTTGCATTAGCAGGCGAACTCGCGTGCGCGCTCGCACTGATGTTGTACTCGATCAGTGATCCCACCGCGGTCTGGCCGTTCTTCGTGATCGCTGTTGCGTTCGGGGTGTTTCGGGCGTTCAACGCGCCGGCAATTCGCGCCCTGCCTCCGATGGTTGCGCCAGATGGTGCATTGCCGCGAGTCGTTGCGTTGTTCAGCGCCACCTGGACCAGCGCAATCATCGTGGGTCCTGCACTGTCGGGATGGTTGTACTCAATCAATACGTGGGTGCCGTATGCAGTGGTGAGTTTCACCATCTTCGTCGGGCTGATCTGGCTGCTGACCCTGCAGTTCCGGCGCGAACCCATCGCTCCCGACCCCGACGAGAAGCCATCACTCCGAAGTGCTGTCGAGGGCCTGCGTTTCATCCGGCATACGCCCATCGTGCTCGGCGCAATCACGCTCGATCTGTTTGCCGTGTTGTTCGGCGGTGCCGTGGCACTGCTACCGGTGATCGCAAAAGATCGTCTGCACGTGGGTGACGTTGCCTACGGTTGGCTGCGCGCTGCTGGCGGTATCGGGGCCGCGTCGATGGCGCTGTTCCTCTCGATCAGACCGTTGCGTCGTCACGTTGGCAAAGCGCTGTTGATCGCTGTGGCCGTGTTTGGGGCTGCCACGGTGTTGCTCGGTGTCACGCACAACTACGCGATCGCGTTTGTGGCACTCGTCGTACTCGCCGGAGCCGACATGGTGAGCGTGTTCGTACGAGGCTCACTCGTGCCGCTGGTGACGCCCGACGAAAAGCGGGGACGAGTACTCGCTGTTGAGAACGTGTTCATCGGCGCATCAAACGAATTGGGTGCGTTCGAAAGTGGTATCGCCGCGCAGTATTTGGGTTTACCCATTGCCATTATCGGTGGTGGCATCGCCACCATCGCGGTCGTTGGTGCGTGCATCTTCGTCTTTCCGTCGTTGCGCAACGTCGACCGATTCGAAGACCTCGATCACACGAAGCAGCCGCCGAACACCGCGCATCCCGACCTCACGTAGCCCGACCTCACGTAGCCCGACATCGCGCGGACTCGTGTCGCGCGAACTGGCATCGTCAGGCGAGGTTTCACCTGGGCGACGCATGAGCCATCGCAGCTTTTGCGCCTTTTCGAACGCGCTTTCATATGCGACCTGGCCAATACCCGTTGCATACGTGGGATAGATGTGTACGAGATTGCTGATATCGCTGATCTTCATCTCGTGATGGATCGCAAGCGCCAACTCGTGGATCATCTCACCCGCGCTCGGAGCGAGGATGTGCGCACCAACGATGCGGCCCTTGGTCGTCACCACCACGATTGCGCCGTTCGTTGAACTGTCGGTACGCGCTCGATCGTTGTGAGCGAGATCGAGTTGCCACACGTCGACGTCATCGCCGAAGGCGGCCTCGGCCTCGGTGATGGTGAGGCCCGCATGGGCGAGCTCGGGATCGGTGAACGTGCACCACGGCATGAAGTCATCGACGTTGCCCTTGCCTGGGAAGAACATGTCGCGAATGGCTCGCACGCCTTCATACGCGGCGGAGTGTGTGAAATGTGATCGTCCAGCGACATCGCCCACTGCGTAGATCGATCGCACGTTGGTGCGGCCGCGGCCATCGACCACCACTCCAGACGGTCCGATCTCGATGCCGAGTTGCTCGAGCCCGAGCGCGTCGGCGTTCGCTCGCCGGCCCGTGGCGACGAGGATGCCCTCAGCAGAAAACGAATGCTCTTTGCCGTCGATGCTGGCGTGCACCGTGCGGATTGAACCATCGGTCGTCACCCGCAACGGCTCAGCCCCGAGGCGCACATCAACGCCTTCGGCGCGCAGCGTCGAGGTCAACATCTGCACGAGCGCGGGTTCGTCACGCGGCAAAATGCTGTGATCGCGCTGCAACATAGTGGTACCGATGCCGAGCCTCACAAAGGCCTGCGCCATCTCCACGCCCACCGGGCCGCCACCGAGAATGATCATGGTGGCCGGGGGCGCCTCAAGATCGAATAGCTGGTCGCTGGTGAGGAACCCCGCATCGAGAAGGCCTTCGATCTCTGGAACTACCGGGGAGCTGCCGGTGCACAACATGATGAAGCTGCCCTCAAGTACGAGCGTGTGATCAGCGCTTGCAACCGTGACCTCGTTAGGTCCGGTGATCGTGCCATTGCCGCTCACAATCGTGATGCCCATGTTGCGATAGCGGCTTGGGTCGTCATCGGTGCGACCGATCTCGGCCTGCACTGATCGCACCCGACGCCACACCATCGCCAGATCGATCTGTGGCTCGACGCTGTGCAAACCGAACTCGTCGGCGTGACGGATGGTGTGCGCAGCCTTGGCCGAGGCGAGCAATGCCTTCGATGGTACGCATCCGGCCCAGAGGCGGGTGCCGCCAACCCGACCGCGTTCGATGACGGCGACGTCGAGATCAAGCGTGGCTGCAAACTCGGCAGCTGCGATCCCACCTGATCCCATGCCGATGATGATCAGGTCGTAGTGCTCGGTCATCTCGAGCCGTTGTGACGAAAGACGAGCCACGCGACCAACGGGATCACGATCCAAGCGAGAAAGGTGAGCACGATTGCATACAACGCGAAGTTGAAGCTCGCGTCACGCGGTGGATTTCCTGCAGCGCCGATCGTCTCCCACAATGCCTTCATTGGTTGATCGGTGCAGAGACGGATCCTCCTTCGTGACACGGCCGCGCCGTAGAGAGCCGCCCAAGCAATCGCGGCGAGAACGAGCACGAGCACCGCACCGAAGATCACTGTCGCTGGCCCTGATTTGATCGCGCTTCGGAGCAGGTTCTGGATCGCAGAAAGGATTGTTGTGAGAAAGGCCCCACCCAAGAGAAACGTCGGTAGACCAAGCGTTTGACCCTTGAAGCCCTGCTCTACCTGAATTGCGTTGATGCGCGCACGTCTGAGCATGTGGTGTTCGTCCGAGCCCCACACTGAGTTCGCTTCGCGCCGTTCGTACAACTTGCGAATTCGGGTGATGAGCGTGTTCTGATGACCTCTCACGATCCATTGTGTGATGAGTCCAACCATCCACGATGCCACCGGTTTGAGCGGTCCAATGCGTGGCAGCGTTGCCGCTCGGGCGCCATTGCGATCGAGTACTTCGATCGAGCGCATCGCCATTCGATGCGCCTCTTCGAATCGATCGGGGCGCCACAAGGGGAGTGTCTTCGACAACTCGTTGACGATGTCCTGCTCGACCTTGCCGCGACCTCCAATCTCTTCAAGCAGCTGCCCCTTCTCCTCGGGTGTGTTCGCGCGGAGCACGCGCAACGCATCGATTCGGTCGAGGATGAGTTCGTCAAGTACCTTGCCGCCCACTTCGGCGACTTGGCGCGGCAGCCTGTGGTCGACTCGAGACGAGGCCGTACCGGACGAGTCTTGGGAGTCCGGCTCGTTCTCATTCGACGGCGTTGCGCTCACACCAACACGGTAGTTGTGCTTCTCGCTGGCCGTGTGCACTGCGGCAGGGCAGACTGGGGTCATGCGCAAAGTGCTCACTACGGCCTGCCCGCTCGACTGCCCGGACACATGCTCGTTGGCAGTGACTGTCGACGACGGACGCATCGTTGCGATCGGTGCCGACACGAGCGACACGGCCAGCCGGTTCACGCAGGGCTTCATCTGTCAGAAGGTGAAGCACCACGCAAAGCGCGTCTACGCGCCCGAGCGCGTGCTTACGCCACTGATACGCAACGGACCAAAAGGTTCCGGCGAGTTCGCCGCCGCCTCGTGGCCAGACGTCGAGCAACTCATTGCAACGCGAATCCGTGGCGCAATTCGTGAACACGGAGCGAACAGCGTCGTGCCGTATCTGTACAGCTCGTCGGGTGGCGTCTTTGCCAACTCGGCGCTCGGTCCAATGTTGTTCGAACGACTTGGTTGCCCCGATGTAGAACACACCATCTGTGCGTCAACCGTTGGTGCAGCGTGGTCGCAGGTTTTCGGAACGATGCTCGGTGCCGATCCATTCGACCTCGAACATTCCGAACTGATCGTGGTGTGGGGCGCGAATCCAATCGCGTCCAATACCCATCTGTTGCCGTTGCTCACAGCAGCGACCAAGCGTGGCGCGAAATTGGTTGTGATTGATCCACGCAAGACGGCGGTTGGTTCTCGAGCCGACCTTCACCTCGCGATCAGACCCGGAACCGACGTCGTGCTCGCGTACGCCGCCGCGCGTTGGTTGAGCGAACACAACCAACTTGCCACTGACTTCATCGCCGCGAACACTCAGGGCGCCGATGCATTTCTTGCAGAGGCAGAGCAGTGGACAATCGAGCGCGCGTCCCAAACATGCGGTGTGGCCGCAGCCGATATCGAATCGTTCGCGTCGATGATCGCAACTCAGCGGCCTGCCATGATGCGTCTCGGGTACGGCCTCGAGCGCAATCGCAACGGTGGCGCCGGGTGTGTCGCTGCTGTTGGCCTGTGGCTGCTGGCCGGGCACTTCGGTCGGCTTGGCAGCGGGGTGATTGCATCCACATCGTCTGGTGCACCGTTGTCGCCGAAGGGGCTGTGGCCCGAGAACGTTGATCGCGTCGCTCAGGCGCAGATGAGCATGAACGACGTTGGTCTCGCACTCAACGGAGAGCTTGCCGAGTGGCCCCTGACCCGCGTGCTATTTGTGCAAGGTGCCAATCCAGCGGTGACCGCCATGGATCAGACAACGATGCTGCGCGGTCTCGCACGCGACGACCTGTTCACCGTCGTGCACGAGCAGGTGATGACCGACACGGCAATGTTTGCCGATGTCGTGCTGCCCGCCACAACACACTTCGAGGTCAGCGATATCGCCAATTCGTATGGCTCGTACTCGATGCAGGCCATTACGCCGGTGATCGAACGTGTCGGTGAGAGTCGTTCAAACGATGAGGTATGCGCCGCTCTTGCGGCTTCGCTCGGCCTTCCACCAGAGGACTTCGATCCGAACCCGGCGCGCCTTGGTGCACTCATGCGCACCGATGCAAACAGCGCGCCGCTCACGACTCGGCGGGCCCCCAACGAAACAGTTCAGTTCGTCCACACAGTGCCCACGTTCGCCGACGGTTCGGGTCGCGCGCGCCTCACCGACCCGACGAGTGAGATGCCGGTTCCGCGGTTCACCGCCGCGTTGGGGTCTGGGTCAGGGCTCACCTTGCTCACCCCCGCAACGAATCGCACGATCAACTCGATGTTCGCCGAATTCGCCCCACCCGACGTCGTCGTGTCGATAAGTCCGGCCGATGCCAACGCGCGCGAGCTGACCACCGGCGAGGAGGTGCGTGTGTTCAACGAGCTTGGCGCACTGACGCTGCCCGTGTTGGTCGACGCGACGATGCGAACCGGTGTTGTGTCGATTCCAAAGGGACTCTGGCGTCGTCATTTCAGTAACGCGTGTACTGCTAATGTCCTCATACCGCGCGGCGTCAATGACCTCGGCGCGGGTGCGTGTTTCAACGACGCAATCGTTGAGATCGAAAAGATCTCATGACGCGTCGATAGCTAACCCGCTCGAACACTTCCCGCTACATCAATCCACTACATCAATGAACCAGGAGTCAACGAATGAATGAGAACGCGCCCCAGAAAAAGGGGCTCATCCAGGAGTTCAAGGAGTTCATTGCGACCGGTGACCTCATGACAGTTGCCGTCGCGTTCATCATGGGTTTGGCGATCAAGGCCGTCATCGATTCGTTCGTGAAGGATATTTTCACGGGAGCGGTCGGCCTGTTCATTAAATGCACCGACATCATCGATCCGGCCACGCAGAAGCCGAGCGGCAAGCAGGACTGCTCCGGGCTCGCCGGTAAGGCATACAAGTCGTTGCAGTGGGGTAACTTCGCGAACCAGGTCTTTACCTTCCTTCTGACGGCGATCGTCGTCTTCATCTTGGTGAAGGTGTATACGAAGGTGACTCGGCGCAGCTTGGCGCAGGACGGACCCTCTGACAACGACCTGCTCAAGGGCATTCTCGACGAGTTGAAGTCGAAGAATTAAGCACCTCGTTGCCGGGTTGCGATCACGGGTGTGAGCCGGGGCGACTTGCTTCTTTGGTGCGCGCTCGCTCCAATAGAGCCATGACGGCTGACAGAAATCGGGTACTTCTTTGCGTCAGCGCGGCTGTCGTCGTCGCCGTATCGGGCCTCGCCGCATGCACGAGCCGTTCGCTCACGGGTACCAACGCGGCCACGCCGCTCACCGTCAGCGGAGTTGGCGCAATGCCTGGCTCCACCTTCGCCGAGCCTTCGGCGAGCGCGGTGGTCACGGTCTCGTTGCCACACGCGAACGCAGGTCCCATTGGTGAGCGTGTCACGGGCAATCGGGTGATCATCATCGGTGACTCCGTGATGACCTCGATCTCCCGGCGCTACGGAAATCAGGCGTGCACCGCGCTCGTGCCACTTGGTTGGCAGGTGGAGGTCGACGCAGAGACTGGGCGATTCATTCCGTTTGGATTGAAGGTGCTCGACAAACGATTGTCCGCTGGATGGGATGCAGCGGTCATCTTGTTGGGCAACAACTACCTCAACGACAAGACGTCATTTCAGAAGCAGTTGCACATGATGCTGACGCGTTTGTCGCCGCGTCCGACGGTGCTACTCACCACCAGCATGTTCCGCTCAAAGCAGGCCGAGGTCAACAAAGCAATCATCGCTGAAGCCGGTCTGTTCCCCAATGTGAGCGTCGTTGATTGGGCGATCATCACCGAAGACACCAGCCTCACCGGTGCCGACGGCTTGCATCTCACCGACCGGGGTCGCGTGTTCTTGGCTGGGGGTATCGGGACGGCGCTCGGACACGTTGCCGGAACGGGTAAGTGCCTCAAGACCAACTTCAGTGACGATTCGATGGGCAGCCCAACTGGCACCAACGGCTCCACCGGTACCGTTGCCAAACCATCCAGCAGCGACACGACAACGACGACGAAGCCAACGTCTGGCGCAACCACAACCACGGTGCCGATTTCATCAACGACCATTGCGCCAAAGGTGAGTCCCCCACCAGTGACGTCCACAACCACACCAACCACCACTGGTTCCAAGCCAACGACGCCTCCGCCGCCGACAGCGACGACGCCGCCGACAGCGGTCCCTACCCCGGTTGGCTAAGACTGGTTGGTTAGTTCCTTGTCGGCTAGTTTCCGGCCGGCTAGGTCCGGACCGCGCGCCCTTACGGAGCGAGGACAGCGAATGTGTCGGTGTTGCGCAACACCGCGAACACGATCAGTGCACTACCTGCCGCGATCGGCATCCACAGTGGCAGCTTGATCAGCCACGCGATCGGTGCACGGTCGCGAGCTCTACGCATCCACGCCCACCAGCCCACCACGAAGCCCCCGAGGAAGAGCGGGAAGAACAGATTGAACCCGAATGCGGCGGCGACGTCGCCCCGCAGCAATGCGTGTGTGGCGCGGGTGAGCCCGCATCCGGGGCACCACAAACCTGTCATCAGATAGAACGGGCACGCCGGTAGATGCGTGCCGGACGCAGTCGGATCGTTGACGGCGACGTACACGGCAGCAGCGACAGCCGCACAACCACATGCGATTGGTGCGACGAGCGCCCGCCGCGAGAACGAGCCAATGCCATCCGTTGGCGAGGCGACAACGAGCGGGGCCGTCGCCTGACTTGTCCCGATGTGCATGTGACGCATATTAGGCAGCAATGGTCGCGTGCGGTTGCGGTTCGGGGGAGGTGGTGCCACCCTTGACGGATGCTTCAAGTGCAGGGTGTATCGGTAGAGATTGGCGGTCGACTCGTTGTCGATCAAGCCTCTTTCACGATCATGCCCCGCGACAAGGTGGGCCTCGTCGGTCGTAACGGCGCTGGCAAGACCACGTTCTTTCGCGTGCTCGGTGGCGAGACCGAACCCATCGCGGGCAAAATCCTGCGCAAGGGGGGCTTCGGATATCTGCCGCAAGATCCGCGCATCGCTGGCGTGCTCGATGGTCGTACGGCAATCACGCACGTGTTGTCGGGCCGAGGTATCGACGATCAGATCAACCGCATCGAGAAGCTGCGTATCGCGATGGAAGAAGAAACGAGCGATCGCAATGTCGCCCGATACAGCCGCGCGCAAGATGAATTTGCGACCTCCGGCGGATACGCGGCCGACAGCGAGGCGCGCTCGATCGCGGCGGGTCTTGGGTTGCAGGCCGATCGCCTCGATCTACCGCTCGGTGTTTTGTCCGGTGGCGAACGTCGCCGCGTAGAACTCTCGCGGATTCTGTTCGCCGGCAGTGATGCGCTGTTGCTTGACGAACCAACGAACCACCTCGACATCGATGCCAAGAACTGGCTGCTCGATTTCTTACGCAAGTACCGCGGCGCGATGTTGGTGATCAGTCACGACCTCGACCTGCTCGACGAAGCAATTACGCGCGTGTTGCATCTCGACCGTCCCGCCGAAGATGCCACCGGCCACCTCGTGGAGTACCGCGGCACGTATAGCCAATATCGTGCGGCCCGCGCCGCCGACGAAGAACGAACGGCGCGCCAGGCCGTCTTGCAGGGCAAAGAGATCGCGCGTCTGCAATCAGTCGTCGATCGTTTCGGTGCCAAGGCAACGAAGGCCGCGATGGCGCACAGCAAGGAAAAGCAAATTGCCCGTCTCGAGTCACAGCGCGTGCACGTTGGCGCTGGCGACAAACAGATCAAGGTGCGGTTCCCCGATCCACCACCGTCGGGTGCCACCGTCATCACGGCAACTCAATTGTCGAAAGGGTACGGCACCGGCGTGCCGGTGTTCGAAGATGTCTCGTTCGATATCGGTCGTGGCGAACGTCTGTTAGTTCTCGGTCTCAACGGTGCAGGCAAGACGAGCCTGCTGCGAATTTTGGCCGGCGAGACCGACGCCACCATTGGCGACTTCAAGTTCGGCCACAGCGTCAATGTTGGGTATTACGCGCAAGAACACGACAACTTGCGGATCAACGAGTCGCTGCTGAACAACATCCGTTCTGAGGTGCCCTCAAACGTGATGCTCACCGAAACGCAACTGCGCGGCATGCTTGGCATGTTCGGTCTCATGGGCGAGAAGGTGTTCCAGGACAGCGGCACGCTGAGCGGCGGCGAGAAGACCAAGTTGGCTCTCGCGATGTTGATGGTTGGTCGCAACAACCTGCTGTTGCTCGACGAACCCACCAACAACCTCGACCCGCCGAGCCGGCAGGCAGTTGCCGACGCACTCAGCAACTGGAAGGGCACGATCGTCTTCGTGAGCCACGATGCCGAGTTCGTCGAGCAGCTCAAGCCCACCAAGGTACTGCTCATGCCCGATGGGCAAGTCGACTACTTCAGTCCCGACTGGCTCGAGTTGGTCAGCCTGGCCTAAAGCAGCGTCACCAGCCCGGCGACTGCAAGCCCCGTGCCGGCGAGACCGAGTAAGCGCCTCCACGGGTTCACACCGCGAATGAGTTCGTCGAGCGCCCACCACCCGAGTGCGACGACGCCACACCAGTCGACAGCTGTGCGAAACGTGCTGCCGTCGGAGGCGAAGCGCTTCAGTACCACCGCCGCGAGATAGATCCACAGCGCAAGGTTCGGGAACTGCGCAATCGTGATCTCGCCCGTCGCACGATTGCGGAACAACCAGTCGATTACCAACGAGATGCGCCGGCCGCGTCGCGTGTGTTGCCTGGGCGGCTGGTGTTGTCCGGTCGGTCGCGATTGGTCATCCACGCCGAGCAGTGTGCCCGATTAGTTCTTGCTTGCCGTTGATGAGCTGAGAATGACGTCAGAGATGGGTTTGCTGAGCAGTCCGAGCGGCTGCGCTGCCTCGATGAGGTACTGATGCAGCTTGGCCGCTGTCAGCGGTCGTGCGATCTGATAACCCTGCGCGACGTCGGTGCCGAGACGCTGCAGCAGCGCAAGGCTATGCGCACTCTCCACTCCCTTAGCCACGATAGTGAGGTTCAGTGCGCGTCCCAGTTCTACTGCCGAGCTGATGATTGCTCCGGCGCGCTTGTCGGTCTGGAGCGCGAGAATGAACGACTTGTCGATTTTGAGCTCATCGATCGGCAGCTCCAGCAGCTGAGACATCGACGAATGGCCGACCCCGAAGTCATCGATCGAAATCCGAACGCCGCGCATGCGCAGGTTCCTGATGCTCCGCGATACGTGTTCGGGATCCGCGGCGAGACATGATTCGGTGACCTCGAGGGTCAATCGGTGATGAGCAACGTGGTATCGATCGAGGAGCTCATCAATGAAGCTGGGGAGCGCTTCATCAACGAGGTCGTAACGCGAAATGTTGACGCTCATCTGCAAGACATGACCGAGGCTGTCGAGTTCTGCTGCCTCCTCGATCGCAAGCTCGAGCACGGCTCGGGTGAGTTCGGGGATGAGACCCGTGCGTTCGGCGAGCGATACGAACGACTCTGGATACAGCAGGCCACGAGTGGGGTGTTGCCAGCGTACAAGTGCCTCCACCCCGTAGACCTTCCCGCTGCGCATGTCGAGCGTGGGTTGAAAGTTCAGCATCAGCGATCGTTCGTCGATCGCGATGCGCAGTTCGTAGATCGTCGTGAGCTGCTCGCGACTGTTGACGTCGTGTTTGGGTTGGTAGGTGCATACCGCAGTTTGAGTTCGCTTGGCCTCGTACATGGCAACGTCCGCGCTGCGGAGCAAGTCGGCAGCCGTTGCACCGTCGTCAGGGGAGATGGCGACGCCGATGCTGGCACCAACTCTCACCGTCACGCCTTCGAGAGTGATCGGGTCAGCGAGACTTGCCACGAGTTCGTGGGCCAATTCGATCATGGCCTCGCGAGTTGTCGTCGCGAACGAACTCGCGAATTCGTCGCCGCCGATTCGGGCGAGGGCACCACGTTTTCCGATGCACTGTTGAAAGCGTTGGGCAACGATGCGCAGTAAATCGTCGCCGACGTGATGGCCGAGGCTGTCGTTCACCTCTTTGAAGTGGTCGAGATCGATGAGCAGCACCCCGAGGCTTTGCTCGTTAGCCAGTCCGACGCTTTCGACATCGAGGGTCTCCATGAACGCGCGTCGATTTCGCAGCCCGGTCAGGGGATCAGTTCGGGCATCGCTGAAACTGCGTGACGTCGCCTCGCGGACCTCACGCAAGGTGAGCGCCATGCGGATGATCATGATGGCGAGCGCGGCTAAGGCCATACCGACTGTCACGGGTGAGGTTGTCTTGATCAGGGAGATGGCCACAACGATGAGCGACACGAAACCAAAGACCACTGGCACGAGGGCCACTCCAGCGGGTGTCGCGCGTCCGTCGTCTCGCGAACGCGACCGCCGCTCGCCTCGCGGCCAAGCGGCAAGACCGATGAGAAATGTGCCGACGGTCCACGTTGCGTCGAGCGCTGTTCCACCCACGTATGTCTGCGCGGCGGTTTGATTCAAATACACGATGTCGCCGACGACGAAGAACAACACGCCACCTATCAGCAACGCCACGGGTAGCGACGGTCGAAATCGTGCGGGTGCTATTCCCGCAACCAAGAGCACGAGCAACACGAGATCGCAGAGCGGATACGCCATGCCGACGGCGACCTGCAGCGGCTGTCCGCTGACCTGCAGAATTGGCTCGAACCACAGCATCACTGCAATCGAGCCGATCGCGAGTCCGGCTACCAAACCATCGAGACGAATGCTCACGTGTCCCGCGCCGAATGCCTTTTGCGTCATCGTCGCGACACCGATTGCGAACATCACATACGACATCAGATACAGCACATCGCTCGTTGCTGGACTCGGAATCGGGTTCAGGTTCTGATCGTGGAACAGATAGAGCAGATTCGCTGCACCAGTGAGCGCAATACCGGCAGCCATCGCGGCCCACGCCCACCGCAGCGGGGAGCGTGCGCGGGAGCGCATAAGCACCGGTATGAGCGGCAACGTAGATGCCACGTTTCCGATCCAGCCGTCCCACAACGACGAGTACCCCGATGCGGGTCGGGTCAGCAAGATGAGCGATGCGCAGTACGCGATCACGAGAGCGCCGCTCGCCATTTGCCACCACAGCTGAGCACCGTTGGCTCGGCCGCGCGCAGATCTGCCCAGGGTGGGCTGCGCGCGCCGAACCGAGACAGTTTCCATACGAATGTTCATCGGTCCCGGGAGTTCCAGGCTTGAGCCTTCCCTGTCGTACTCGACGTGCCCCAGAGCCGACGCTGAGTCAGAGCGGAAGGCATCTCACGTAGGCGCGTACCGAACCAGGGTTGACCACAACGGGTCATCGTGGCGTTGCCAATACCGATCACGGAGCTCAGTGGTGTGCGTTCCGACGATGCCAGCACCAACGGAGTGGCCGTTGATGAGCGATACGGGCATCACACCGCCAGCGGTAGTGCATGCAAAGATCTCGTCGGCGCGGAGTAGATCGTCGGCGGTCAGAACACCCTGCTCGACCTGTTGACCAGACTCGCCACACAGTTCGAGCACGGTTTTTCGGGTGATGCCCATCAGTGTGCCTGCAGCTGGCGTGAGCCAACGTCCGTCGACGAACGCAAAAACGTTGTATCCGGGCCCCTCGGTAATTGTCCCACGCATGTCGCGCAGCACGACGAGTTGCGCGTCGTGGTCGTATGCGTCGAGTTGAGCCATATCCATGTCGAGCCAGTGATAGTTCTTCACGGATGGATCAACACTTTCTGGTGGGATGCGTGGGATGTCACTGATCCACATGCTCGCGCCGACTGCTTGTTGTGCTTGGGCGCTCACCCACACATACGGGATGGCGAAGCAATAGAAGTTGTTGCGGCAGGTGCGCAGATCGCGACTGCCGGGCGCAGGTCGGCCGCGAGTACATGTCATCGACACGTAGGCGCTGCGGAGCGAGGCCCGGCTGACGCACTCGTGGAGAAGGTCTTCGAGATCGTGTCGGCTTCGGCCAACGTCGAGCCTCAGTCTGGCGACGCTGTTGAGGAAACGATCGAGGTGAGCATCAAGACGAAAGAAGCGACCTTCCCACACGCCGACGACGTCGTAGGTGCAATCCGAGCGGGTGACGCCCATGTCGAGCACGGAAATCTTGGCCTCGGCGATTGGACAGAAGGCGCCGTCGACAAACGCTGCGCCCGCGGCCCACGGATCGGGGTTGAGAGGTTCGATGTTGAGAGGTTCGATGTTAAGAGGTTCGAGGTTGAGAGGTTCGATGTTGAGAGGTTCGAGGTTGAGAGGGGCTGCGTCGGCATTGGTCATTCGACAGTCATATCACCGTCGAGCGTTGCGCGAATCGGACGGAGCAGGATCGGCAGCGATGGTCGTAACACTAAAGTCCAATCACGCGCGCGCGATGACCCGCCGATGGATTCATGACGACAACTTGCCGGCACCGCTGGCGAGATCAACGAATGGGATGTAACCATGCGCGCACGAACGAACCGAGCCCTTATCGCCGTACTTGCGATCTCGGCTATCTCCACCATCGCCCTCGCCTCGGGCACCTTTGCCCAAGGCGGCACAAGCGGTGGCGGCACATCAACCGGCGGGGGCACATCAACCGGCGGGGGCACCGCAACTGGCGGTGGAACCGGTGGCGGCGGGAAGGCCGTGTGTATTCCAGTCACGTCATTCACTGCTTCGGCGGCATACCGTCCCGGGGCGATGGGCATTACGGCTGCGTATTCGCTCGCGACATGTGTCGGCCGCAACCGGGCAACGATCACGGCCAAGAATCTTGTGACCGGCGCCGTGGAATATCAGTCGCCGTTCGACTTTCCTGGCGCGTCGGTCACGTGGGATCTTCCTGCATTCAGCACTGACTATCGCGTCGACCTCACGATTGTCGATGTAAATACGAATGCCACCCTTGACCGCCGTTCGGTCCTGGTCTCCACTCCGGCGCCTGCTGCGAACTGTGCCACGCTGAACAAGTTCAACCTGAGCGCCGGCTATTGGATCAACTGGGCGGCGATTTGGACCGACTACACGGCGAATGATTGCGGTTACGGCCGTGAGACCGTCGAGATTCGTATCACGAACCTCGATACGGGCCTCGTGGAATCCGATCTTATCAACACGCCCATGTCGTGGCTGTATGACTACGAAGGTGCCGTCACCAAGTACAACACCACCTATCAAATCGATGTCGAAGTGCATGGTGTATCGGGAGAACTGCTCGATTCACGGTCCTCGACAGTGCTCACGCCGCCGATGAAGTAGCCACACGGCGCCCGTGAGGGACTGAACCGGTTACGCCGATGAGCGCCACTCGTTGTCGTAGCCGGTTCTTGCGCGTTTCGGATCTGAAATCGGATCGGTCGCCGAGGGCAGCGTCAGACCACCAACGTTGCGCGTTGGCGAGATGTCACCACTGGGACAGTAGGTAGTCCAATGCGTTCGGCGGCGCTCACGGCCGTTTCGATGAATGCTTCTGCGGCCCGTGAGCGATCGCGGTCTTGATGCCACACGATCGCAATTCGTCGGGTGAGGTGATGTCGCGACGCAAGTGGAAGCACCGTGACCGCGGCGTCCGGAACGAACAGCTCGACAGCGAGGAGCGGCACGATGGCCACGCCCAGGCCCGACGCGACCAGTCGTTGCGTGGTGAGGTTGTCGTCGCTGCGAAAGACTGTGTGGGGACGCACGCCGGCGCGTTCGAGCGCTTCGAAGACGCGTGCCTCGCATCGATCGTCAGACGACGCGGAGATGAGATGGGCGCCGTCGAGGGTATTGAGGTCGATCTCGTTGAGTTCTGCCAGGGGACTACTTGGTGGCAACATCACGACGTACGGGTCCTCGATCAGCGCTCGGCTCGAGAGTGGTGCCGCGTGCAGCGGCGTGTCGGAGAATGCGAGATCGAGTTGTCCGCCGCGCACGAGTTCGTCGAGCACGGCACCGGGACGCTCGTTGCGTAGCTCGACGGTGACGCGCGGCCAATCGTCGCGGAACTGGGTGATGGTGGACGGCAGCAGTCGTGCGCTGGCTGACTGGAATGTGCCGACGCGTAAGACACCGGCCTCGCCAGCGGTGAGCGCATCGAGGTCGGCCTTGGCCGCGCCGAGGCGTGCAGTGATGTGCACGGCGTGACGAAGCAACACCTCGCCGGCTGCGGTGAGCGAGACGGGTCTTGGCCCACCCGGTCGCTGCACCAGTTTGTGGCCTACAGCGCGTTCGAGCGTCGCGATCTGCTGCGACACAGCGCTTTGCGCGTAGCCAAGCTGAACTGCCGCCTGCGAGAACGAGTGGGTACGCGCAATGGCCTCGAGTGCGGCGAGATGTCGCACCTCCACGCCGAGCGGTAAATCTTGGTTTGTGATTGATTTGTTCATGAATATGCGTGACCGTTATTGATAGGAGTATGCGATACTTATTGCATATCTAATCACTGGAGAGAATGATTATGTTTGTTGTGCTGACATTTGTGCTGGCGGGTGTGCTCGCTGTTGTGGCGCCTCGCTTCGGAACGGATAGCCGTCCCGACTTCAATCGGCCGCCGAACTCGCGCCCACACGGCATCTGACGCCGCTCGTCTGACCGCATCGCCTCATCGCGATACGGTGCGCAGATGCGCATCGAAACGAGCGTGCTGTGAGCGACGTACTGCTGTCCGTCGCGTTGCCGCCCACACCTGAATCGCCAGCACTGGCGGCCTACGCTGAGCAACTCGGCTTCGCCCGGGTGTGGGTGTATGACACACCGGCGTTGCAGCTTGACGTGTGGATGACATTGGCGCTCTGCGCCCAATCCACGTCGACGATCGGGCTTGGCCCAGGCGTGCTCATTCCGAGCCTGCGTCATCCTCTCGTGACTGCCAGTGCGATCGCCTCACTTGAGGTGCTCGCTGCCGGTCGTACCGCATATGCGGTCGGCTCTGGCTTCACCGGTCGACGTGCCCTCGGGCAGAAGCCGATGAAGTGGACCGACGTCGTTGCCTACGTACGCACAGTGCAGGCGTTGCTGCGCGGTGACACGGTCGAGATCGACGGTGCCATGGTGGCCATGTTGCACTCTGCAGGGCAGGCGCCTGCTCGTCCCATTGATGTCCCGTGGCTCATTGGCGCCAGCGGTCCAAAAGGCTTGGCCGCAGCTCGCGAATTGGGAGCAGGGGTGTTCAGCACATCGCCCACGTCTGGCTTTGATACGTCCGCGCTGCTCGCCTTTGGCACGGTGCTCGCGGATGGTGAAGATCCTGAGAGCCCACGCGTGCTTGAAGCCGCTGGCCCCGGTGCCGCCGTGGCGTATCACGCGCTCTACGAACAGCACAGCCCGATACTTGCGGCATTGCCGAACGCCGCAGCCTGGGTCGCTGCTATCGAGGCGCAACCGGCACCGACGCGGCACCTCGAGATACATCGTGGCCATCTCACCACGCTCAACAGCGTCGACCGACTCGTGATGACGGGCTCGCTTGCGGCAGCGCTTTCGCAGAGCGGGACTGCCGAGCAATGGCGGCAGCGCATCGCTGCGGCCGCAGCTGCAGGTACTACCGAGATTGCGTTCCAGCCCGCTGGCACCAACCCGCGCCATGAACTCGAAGCGTTCATGCACGCCTGCAAGGGCCGCTGATGAGTTACGACAGCTTCAACACGCTACGCGTCGAAGTGAGCAACGGCATCGCCCACGTCACCATCGACAACGGCGAGATCAATCTGTTCGACGGCCCGATGTTCATGGAGATGCTCACGCTCGCAGGTGAGCTTGCTGTGGACGACGACGTGCGCGTCGTGATCTTGCAATCCGCAAACCCGAACTTCTTCATTGCGCACTTCGACGTTGGCCTGATCCTGCAGTTTCCCACCGGGCAAACGGTGTCCTCTACCGAACTCAATCCGTTTCACGCGATGTGCGAGGCGTTCCGCACGATGCCCAAAGCCACAATCGCAGTCATCGAGGGTCGCGTAGGTGGCGGCGGAAGCGAACTCGCGTTGAGTTGTGACATGCGGTTCGCGCTGCGCGGCAAGGCCGTGTTCAATCAACCCGAAGTAGCCCTCGGGATTATCCCGGGTGGTTCGGGCACGGTCCGGCTCTCGCGGCTCGTCGGACGTTCTCGCGCACTCGAGGTCGTGCTTGGTTGCGACGACGTCTCCGCCGATCTCGCGGAATCGTGGGGCTGGATCAACCGCTCGATGGGCTCAGATGAGCTGTGGCCGCACGTGAACCGCCTTGCCGCGCGTATCGCGTCGTTTCCCGCGCATGCCGTTGCGGCAGGCAAGGCGAGCGTGTTGCGTGCAGACAAAGACGTCGTTGCCGATCTCATTGCCGAGGGTGGCGCGTTTCAGGCAACACTCGGCGGAGCAGGGACGCGAGAGGCCATGGAGCGTTTCATGGCGTCGGGCGGTCAAACGCCGGAAGGCGAGTTGCGGCTTGGCGACCTTGCCGGAGAAATGGGTCAGCCGCTCGCCTGAGCGCACGCTCGTGCATACTCAGTGCATCTCAGCGCGCCTCAGCGCAACTGCACCGGGGTGCCGGGCATTGGCTTGTTCACGAGGTCGAAGAAGTCGTTGCCTTTATCGTCGACGACGATGAACGCCGGGAAGTCGTGCACCTCGATCTTCCAGATGGCCTCCATGCCCAATTCGGCGTATTCGAGTACCTCGACCTTGGTGATGCAGTCTTGCGCGAGTCGCGCCGCAGGGCCGCCGATCGAGCCGAGGTAGAAGCCGCCGTGCGACTTGCACGCGTCTGTTACCTGTCGACTGCGATTGCCCTTGGCGAGCATCACCATGCTGGCGCCGGCGGCCTGAAATTCGTCGACATAGCTATCCATGCGACCCGCTGTCGTGGGACCGAATGAGCCCGACGCGTAACCGGCTGGCGTCTTGGCCGGACCCGCGTAATACACGCAGTAGTCCTTCATGTACTGAGGCATTGGCTGCCCGGCGTCGAGCAGTTCCTTGAGTTTCGCGTGGGCGATGTCGCGGGCCACGACCATGGGTCCCGACAGCATCACCCGGGTCTTCACCGGGTACTTGGTGAGCTCGGCGCGGATCTCGTCCATCGGCCGATTGAGATCGATCTGCACGACGCTTTCGTGGAGATCAACGTGGGTGACCTCGGGGAGATACTGCGCCGGATCGATCTCGAGCTGTTCGAGAAAGATGCCATCCTTGGTGATCTTGCCGAGTGCTTGGCGGTCGGCGGAACAACTCACCGCCATGGCCACCGGGCAGCTCGCCCCGTGGCGGGGTAGGCGCACCACGCGCACGTCGTGACAGAAATACTTGCCACCGAACTGCGCTCCGATACCGGTCTGCTGAGACAGCGTGAGCACCTTTGCCTCAAGGTCGAGATCTCGAAATGCATGACCATCACGACCGCCGGTGGTGGGCAGGGTGTCGAGGTATTTGGTGCTGGCCAGCTTGGCGGTTTCTACTGCGAACTCGGCCGACGTGCCACCGATGACGACTGAAAGGTGATACGGGGGACACGCCGCCGTGCCGAGCGTCTTCATCTTGTCGAACAACCACGGCAACAGCGTCCGTTCATTGAGGAGCGCCTTGGTCTCTTGAAACAGGTAGCTCTTGTTCGCGCTGCCGCCGCCCTTGGCGATGAACAAGAACTTGTACGCGTCGCCGTCGACTGCACTGATCTTGATCTCGGCGGGAAGGTTGTTGCCGGTGTTGACCTCGTCGTACATGTTGAGTGGTGCCATCTGGCTATAACGAAGGTTGCTGGTGAGGTAGGTGTTGTACACGCCGCGAGCGATGGCGGCTTCGTCGCCCCCACCTGTGAACACGAATTGGCCTTTCTTGGCCTTGATGATCGCGGTGCCCGTGTCCTGACACATCGGCAGTACACCACCCGCCGCGATGTTGGCGTTCTTGAGCAGATCGAGCGCGACGAATCGATCGTTGTCGCTCGCTTCGGGGTCGTCGAGAATGCTGGCCAACTGCTTGAGGTGCGCTGGCCTGAGCAGATGCGCGATGTCCTTCATCGCCTGCTCGGTGAGCATTGTGATTGCCTCAGGCGACACGCGCACGAACACGCCATCGGGTGTCTCAAAGGTTGTGACGCCCTCGGTGCTGAGCAGGCGGTACGTGGTCTCGTCGGGACCCAGTGGAAGCAACTCGGTGAACTCGAAGTCCGGCATAGCGCAACCGTATCGGCGGTTCGAACCGGCGTGAAATTCACATCATCAAAGGTGATGGTGGGATGGACTCGCAATCAGCCGGTGCGGGGGAAAACTCTGTTGTGTATCCAGAGCTCATTGCAAAACCGGTAAGCCACGCACGAAGGTTATTGCGCCGCCGCCACCCTGTTGCGTGGATGCGATGTCCAACAGGTGCTGGCGTACATCGCGCTCGTGCACATCCGTAGGGCGTGTTGGTGAGTTGACCGAGTCGGTGGATCAGGGTGGGTCCGCTCGCGGTGTCGCTCGCGGCACCACGACGCCGGATTCGTATGCGGCGATCACCGCCTGCACCCGGTCGCGCAGACCCAGCTTCTGCAAGATGTGGGTCACGTGGCTCTTCACTGTGGCCTCCGACACAATCAGCGACGCGGCGATCTCGACGTTCGAGCACCCTTGGGCCAAGTTGCGCAACACGTCGAGCTCGCGTTCGGTGAGCTCGGCGAACCGCCCGCGCAACGTACCGTCGGGCCGCGGACGGTCAACGTAGTGCTCAATAAGGCGCCGGGTGACCGTTGCGCTGAACAGCGTTTCGCCAGCAGCAGCGAGCAGCACGGCCTCGACGAGCAGCGCCGGAGGCGTGGACTTCACGAGGAAACCACTGGCCCCCGCCACGAGCGCGTCGTACACATGCTCGTCCTGATCAAAGGTGGTCAGCATCACGATTCGCGAGGCACAGCCCGCCCTGACCAGCCGCCTGGTTGCTTCGACGCCATTGACCCGCGGCATTCGGATGTCCATGAGTACGAGATCGGGCGCGAGACCGTTGACGAGGGCTATTGCACGCTCGCCATCCTCGGCCTCGCCCACGACCTCGATCTCATTGGACACCTCGAGGATCATGCGAATGCCACTTCGTACTAACGCTTGGTCATCGGCCAGGACAACGCGAACGGTCATACGGCACCGATTGGAACGCTCGCCCGCACCGAGTAACCGCCATCGGCAGTCGCCCCACAGTGCAGGCGCCCTCCGCACACGCTGATGCGCTCGCGCATCCCGACGAGACCGTGACTGTGCCCCGACGGCTTCTCGGCGGATGCGGTGCCCCCGGCGGCATTCAGCACCTCGAGATCCAGACGGTCGGGCCCATAGCGCAGGGACACCTGGGTGTGTGCGAACTGAGCATGCTTCACAACGTTGGTGAGCGCCTCTTGCAGAACGCGATAGACACACACATCGAGTCCTGGCGGCAAGGGTCGCGTAGGCCCGTCGATGGTGAGCTCGACGGGCAGTCCGGCCTTGCGAACCTGATCGACGAGGTTGTCGAGCGTGTCGAGCGATGGCTGTGGAACCAGACTGTCGTGATCGCCGGACCAACGCAACAGGCCCAGCAGGCGTTGCATATCGCCGAGCGCCGAGCGGCCCGCGTCCTGCACGGCGCGCAACGATGCTGCTGTCCTTCGCGGATCGATATCGAGCGCCTGCTCGGCCGCACCCGCCTGCACGATCATCAGGCTCAGACCGTGGGAAACGATGTCGTGGAGCTCGCGCGCGATGCGCATCCGCTCGTGCGTCACGGCATCGCGAGTTGCCATGGCGGCTTCGGCTCTCACATCGCCGAGGCGACGTTCAGCTTCGACAGCATCACTCAACCGCCGTTGCACAAGCCGGCCGGCACTCCATGCCCCAATCAGCTGGAGCGATGCCATCGCGAAGTCACCGATCAGCGTCAATCCACCGACGATGGCGATCGTCGTCCAGACCGACACCAACGAGAGCCCCAGCGCCACCAACGCGCGGCGCCGATCGCAGTACAGGCCCACGCTGTACATAGCCACCATGAACGCCAGTACCGGGACGAACATCTCGTGCATCGGAACGCCCGAGAGCAGCGCCGCGCAGCCACAAACAACTGTGCCGAGCCCAGACGAAAATGGTCGGCTCCTGCGTCCGACAAGGCACAGCGCCATCAGGGCATAGAGCGGAGCACCCGCCGAGGCGTGATTGCGTATAGCGCTGTTGCCCCAGATCTCGGCCTGACCCAATGCGAGAGCCACGAAGGCAACCGCCACATCGAATCGTTTGTGTCTCACCGACGAATCCGGCCCTGCCATGTCGGCAACTCTACGTCGGGCAAAATGACTGAGGAATCCCCCAAAGGTATGAAGCCACTCCTCCAAAGGTGGGCCGTAGGTTCACCCTTATGGCCGATGCCAGCACGTCGACCGATCCGTACTCTGTCCCTAGCCCGACGAGGGACAGAGAGAAGGCTGACATGCACCGTTGCACCGTACTCGCGGCAATGGCATCCACAATGACACTTCTGTTCGCAGGCGGCATCACCGCATGCTCGTCGACGAGCAAGTCGGCATCAACGATCACCGCGCCAGGCACCACGCCCGCCGCATCGGGGACGATCGACACGTCGCCTGCAACCGTGGCCACCACTCCGGCAACGACACCGACTACTGCCACAGCGGCAGCCGATGGCGCGGTCACGTTGGTCGCCCGATTCCTCGGACAGAATAGCAACGAGGACACCATCACGGTTTCTCTCACCGGAGCGATCGAGGACAAAGGCACAGCCACGCAGTCCGCGACAAATGGAAGCGATGGCGAGTCTGGCACGATGGCCCTCACCCTGGCCAAGGGAGCGATCACGGCCTCGTTCGAAGAGCACAACTATCAGATCAACTTCGATCAGGCCGCGTGTAGTGCCAACCCCACCAGTACCGCGATCATCACGATCACCAGCGGGACAGGTGCTTACGCCGGATTGAGCGGAACGCTGCAGGCCACAACGGCCGGGCACCAGGTGGGAGCGACCGACGCCGCCGGTAAGTGCATCGCCCTTGAGAAGCCCCCCGTGTCGTCAGACATCACGCTGACCGCGACCGGCGCCGTGCACGTCGGGTCCTGACCCCTAACCACACGTACCGTCACGACGGCTGCTGTATGCCCCACCCGGTCGCGTGAGCGCAATGTGAGCCAGCCGCCGGCTGGTGAATCAGGCGGTCAACGCGTTCAAGATGCTCCTGGCTGATTTGGTACCGGTCAACCTGGTGCCCGAATCGCACGAGGATGGCCGTGTGTACGTGTCGACGTATCAGACGATGGTCGCCAAGGTCGACGAGTATCGCAGTGACGGCACCCGTCACTGCGGGGTCGGTCACTTCGATTTGGGGTGGTGATCGACGAGGCGCACCGGTCCATGTATCGCAAGTACGGCGGATCTTCGAGTATTTCGACAACGCAGCCAGCTCACGATCGGCGCTGCCCTCGCTCTTGTGCACGGCCCCATCGGCGTCCGGGCGAGCCAACGCCACAGACGAGATCGTGACATGGGCCTACGCAGCAGAGACAAGGCATTCAGACCCGCCCGTCGGCAGTGATGACTTGCGAGGAATCGGTGGCGACGGGTAGGGACCTCGTCGGCGGCTCGCTCCGTCCACGCAGCTGTGGGGATGTTGGCTTGGAACTGTTGCCAGATGCCGAGTACAGCTAGAGCTGTTGCGCAAGCAGAATCAGTGCGCTTGTTGTGGACATACCCAAGATGACCGGCCGCGCGTATCGCGAGCCCATCAGACCAACGAGCCACCGCGATGCAACGATGCCCACCACGATGCCCGGTAGTAAAAGCACGGCGAGGTGCCACTGCCGTGCGCCGATCTTGCCACTCATCGCCAACACCACAACACTGAAGATCGACCCGATGCAGAAGAACGCGGCCAAGGTTGCCTGGCGAACGCGAGCATCACCGTGTTGATACGCGATCGCCATTGGTGGTCCGCCGACGGAAGTGATCGTGCCCATAAAGCCGCTGGCCAGGCCGGCGACGCCGAGGTTGGGGTAGCTGGGTTCTATGCGCCAGTTCGTCAGCGACACGGCAACGGCAACCAGCACGGCCGCGCCGACTGCGATTGATAAGCCACGTTCACTCAGGTAATGCAATGCGAACGAAGCGGCGAAGATGCCGGGTACTCGTCCCGTGAGAGCCCAGGTGAAGCCGCGCCAATCAATCGCGGCCCGTTCGCGAATCGCGACTCCGAATGACAAAGGGATGACGGCGATCAGCACTGCCCCAGGTACGAAACCATGATCGATCATCTTCAGCAGTGGCGAGGTGAGCATCCCCATGCCGAAACCCATCGCGCCCTGCACTGACGAGCCAACAGCGGCAAGGACGAAGCAGGCAACAACAATCCAGATCGAAAGTCCGAACATCAACGGTCCTTCATCCGCTTGGGCTGGGCAGTCGCTGGGTCCGTGGGCCACTGGTGCTTCGGGTACCGACCGGCCATGTCCTTGCGAACATCGGTCCACGACCCCGCCCAGAACCCGGGCAGGTCGGAGGTGATCTGAATGGGACGATCGGCGGGCGACAGCAGATGCAGCACGACGGCGACCCCGGCAGCGCTTGGATGGCTACTCGTGCCGAAAAGATCCTGCACTCGCACCGATGCCGCTGGTTGATCGCCGCTGTAGTCGAGCATGAGCGACCGACCGGACGCAAGCTCGATATGGGTTGGTGCAAGTTCATCGAGCTGCGCGCCGAGTGGCCACTGCAACCCCGCACGCAACACCGTGGCGAGGTTGAGCGCGCCAATGTCAGCGATACTCGTCATGCCGTTGAGGTACGGCGCCAGCCACTCATCGATTGTGCGCACGAGGCCTGAATCGGACCAATCCGGCCACTGGTCACGCGGTTGCGCTGAGCCGGATTGTGCGCGTCTGATGAACTCGACGCGCTGGCGCAGTTGTGTGGCGGCGCTTGACCACGTCAGCGGTGCAAGCCGAGTGACTCGCACACGCTCAACGAGCGCGGCCGTTGTCTCGGGCGACGAACCTGGCCGTCGGGTCCGTTCGTCGAGTTTCATGCTGCCAAGGCGGCGTTCAATGCGCTCGACGATGTCGGCTCGATCGCGGTCCCACACCAGAAGGTGACGCGTCTCGACCGCAGCCCCAAGTGTCGTTGCGACTTCGTCGGCGTCGATGCCCGCGGCGAGGCGCAGTCTGGTGCTCTTGCGATTGCCATCGACATCGGCCGCGACAACGAATGTCTCGTTGGCGAGAGGATCGTCTTTGGCCACCCATGCGCCGGCACCGGTGCGTAGCTGAAACTGCCCGGCCTGTGATCGGCGTACGGCGAGTCGATCGGGATAGGCAAGCAGCAAGACCGCGCCGGCGCGGTCGGGATTGACGCGATCGAGGTCGAACGTGACACCGACGCGCTGCGCGATATCACGAGCGCGTCTGATCAGTCGATCGACGGCACCTCGATCCGCGCGGTCGTGACGCTCTCGCCCCATCACCACGCGGATGCGCAGCGACATGTCGGATGGCAGTTCGTCGGCTCGTCCGCGCAGGATGTCGCGATCGTCGAGCATGGCTGCGATCACACATGCGAGTGATTGATCGCCGGGTCCAACAGCGTCCACCACCATGCGCGCCAAGCGTGGGTGGGCGGGTACCTGCAACATGGCGCGACCCGTTGGCGTGATGTGTTGCTCGGCATCGAACGCGCCGAGCAACACGAGTAACTCGGCGCCTTGGGCGAGTGTTCGCGGTGGTGGGGGATCGGGAAAGCTGAGTTGATCCGCCGAGGTACCCCACGCGGCCAATTCCAGCGCGAGTCCGGCGAGGTCGACTTGCGTGATCTCGGCTTCAAGGTGGGCGCGTCGTGTTGACTGCTCGAGCTTGCTCCATGCCCGATAGGCCACGCCGGGCTCGGTGCGCCCCGCACGACCAGCGCGTTGATCGGCCGATGCGCGGCTCGTTGCGACCGTCGTGAGGCGAGTCATGCCGGTGCGGATGTCGTATCGAGGCACACGCGCTTGGCCGGCATCGACAACGATGCGTACCCCCGCCACGGTGAGCGATGTCTCGGCGATGTCGGTGCTGAGCACGACGCGTCGGCGCCCAGGCGGCGATGGTGCCAGCGCGCGATCTTGATCGGCCAACGAGAGTGCGCCAGCAAGTGCGTAGAGATCGACATTCGCGGCCACAAGCGGATCGAGCGCCTGATACACGCGCGTGATCTCGCCGATGCCGGGCAGGAACACGAGCACGTCGCCAATGTCGTTGCGCAGCGCGAGCAACACGGTCTCGGTGATGGACTGTTCGATGCGTTGTCCCTTTCCTGGCGGCGACCACCGAATCTCGATGGGATGGGTGCGGCCTTCACTGCTGATGATCGGGCACGGCCCGCGCTCGCCCCCGAGCAGCGCAGCGAGCGTTGCGGCCTGTGGCGTAGCGGACATCGCGAGTATTCGCAGATCGGGACGCAGCGTTCGTCGCACGTCGAGTGCAAGGGCGAGGCCGACGTCAGTGGGCAGATTGCGTTCGTGGACTTCATCGAAGATGACGAGTGCTGTGCCCGGTAGCTCGGGATCGTGCTGGAGTCGGCGCGTCAGCACGCCTTCGGTCACCACTTCGATGCGGGTGTTGCGGCCGATGCGTCGTTCGTCGCGTGTCTGATATCCGACCGTGTCGCCGATGTCCTCGGCGAGCAAGTAGGCCATGCGTTGGCCAGCGGCCCGTGTCGCCAGACGACGGGGTTCGAGCATCACGATCTTGTTGCCGGCGAGCCACGGTTCGTTGATCAGCCGCAGCGGAACGAGAGTCGTCTTGCCCGCGCCCGGTGGAGCCACGAGTACCGCCGAACCAAACGTTGCTAATGCCTGAGCGACATCGCCAATGACCGCCGCAACGGGAAGGTCGCCAGTTACATCGTCGGCAGGGTTGGGCGGCTGGCTCAAATGGTCGCGCTGATCACGCCAGCGCGGGCGTGCCCTTGAACGGCACCGGGTCGGCTGCCGCCGGAATGCCCTGCTTGGCCCATGCGGTAGCGGTCGCGATCTTGTCGGACACGGCGCGCCATTCGGGGCCGTTCCAACCTTGGGCCGATGCTGCAACGGTGCCGTCCATTGCGACGAACACGAACGCGGGAAGCTCCGTGAGCGCCAACGACTTCACGAAGGCGCGGTCGGCATCGCAGAACACGAGGAACTCGTCGGTCAATGGTCCGAGGAACGTTTTGGCATCATCGGCACCACAGGTGACCACGAAGTTCACACGTACATCGGCACCACGAAATCCAGACAGGATTCGCGCTGCAGTTTTGAGGATCCACGAACTCTCGTTGGTGTACGGGTCGAGCACGACGCACGCAAGATTGAACATGGTGAGCCAATCATCGAGCGGGCGACTTTCGCCATCGAGGGAGTTAAGAACGACATCGAGCGATGGATTGCTGGCCACGAGCCACGACGCTAGCGCAGCACGCGACGACCGGCACAGCTCACAAAGAACTGCTGCCGTCACGTCGGTGTCGGTCGGCCGCGTGTACCGCTAGGTTGGCGGCGATGCATCCGATTGAACGGCTTCGCTACGTTGCTCGGGTAACCGGCGGCGACCAGAGAATGCTTGTCCGCGAAACAGCAGCCGCGATTGCCGCGCTCGACCTCGATCCAGCGGGGTTGGTCGTAGCCTGCCGGCGCATCGTCGAGCGCCATCCCACGTCGGGCGCGTTGTGGTGGTTGTGCGCAAGCCTGCTGACGGCAAGCGATCCGTTCCGTGAAGCGTGGGGATTGGCCGATCTGATCGATGACGATCCCACGCCGAATCATCTGATGCAGCTACTCCCCGATGATGCCACCGTGTGCGTTGTTGGCTGGCCCGATCTCATCGGCGAGGCACTGCTTCGGCGTGGAGATGCGCGTGTGCTCGTGATCGATGCCAACAACGAGGGTTCACGGTTAGTGCGTCGTCTTGAGCGTGCCGACGTGCAGGCGCAAACGGTGCCAGCGGCCGGAGTTGCGGCGGCCGTTGCGGCGAGCGATCTGGTACTCATTGAAGCCAGCGCGGCGGCTGTCGACGGTGCATTGTGCTCGCTCGGGTCGCACGCGGCCGCTGCCGTTGCGTACTGCGCCGAGGTGCCAGTGTGGCTCGTGGCCGGCCACGGCCGAAGGCTTCCGGAGCAGATGTGGCGAGCAATGGTTCAACGTCTCGGCGAGGCAGGCGACGGTTGGAACCACGATGTCGAGGTCGTTCCGTTGGCCATGATGCTCGCCGTGTTGGGACCCAACGGACTCGCCGACGCCGATGCGAATGCGGTGAGTGCGGAGTGCCCAATGACGCACGAGTTGCTCCGCATGAGCGCAATGTAGCCAACCCGATTAGTGTCGCCAACCATGGCAAGCAAGCGCGGCAACATCACCATGACCGACGATGAGGTACACACCTACCTCGCCGAGCAGAAGGTGCTCAACGTCGCCACGATCGGGCCGTCCGGACATCCGCACATGGTGGCGATGTGGTACGAGGTCGTCGACGGCAAAGTGGTGTTCTGGACCTTCGGCAAGAGCCAGAAGATCGTGAACCTTCGTCGCGACTCGAAGATGACCGGGTTGATCGAAAGTGGCGAGACGTACAACGAGCTTCGTGGCGTCGAGTTGGTGGGTACGGGCCGCATCGTCGAGGACTACGCCGAGATCCTTGCGATCGGCAAGGCGGTCGGCGTGAAGTACAACGGTGCCGACATTCTCAGCGACGCGGCATTGCCGTTCCTCGAGGCGCAGGCCAACAAGCGACTCGGAGTCATCTTCGACGTCGAGCACGTCGTGAGTTGGGATCACCGCAAACTCGGTGGCGGCTACTAACGCTGACCGGGACGGCGCGCTACCTGACGATCAGGCGTGAAGCCCGACGCGTCGGCCAGACGATGCGCCACCACCGAGATCTCAGCGGGGGAACCGTTGAGTAGACCAACGGTGAGCCGAAGTGAGTCGGCGTCGTCTCTCACCATGAACGGTTCGCCGGGTGCAGCACCGATGCCCTGCGCGGCGAGTCGAATGAGTGCTGACCGTTCCTGATCTACGCTGATCCACAGGTTGATTCCGTCAGTGCCCGTGAAGGGAACACCGCGTGAGCCGAGCACATCAGTGACCAAATGACGGCGGCGGGCGTATTCGTCGCTTGCCGAGCGCAGACTCTTCGCTGTTGCGGGGTCGCTGAGTAGGCCGAGTAGCACGGCTTGCAGGATGCGGCTGCTCCAGCCTGGTCCGAGCAGGCGGCGATTCGCAACAGCGGACACAACGTGGCCAGCCCCACCAACGGCCGCCAGTCGAAGGTCTGGGCCATGGCTTTTCGAGAAGCTGCGGATGTGCACGGTTCGCCACGGCAGGGTTGCGCCAATGCTGACGAGCGCGCCCGCGGCGATGTCGCCGCTGTGGTCATCTTCAATGACGATCGCATTCGATTCAGCGAGCAATACTGCGATCGCGGTACACCGAGCCGACGTCATCGTGACGCCAGTTGGGTTCTGTGCGCGAGGTTGCAAGAACACCGCAGTTGGTGCGCGCTCGAGCGCGACGCGTAAGCCGTTGACGGAGATGCCTTCGCCGTCCATGTCGACGCCGATCACCTCCGCGCCGAGCTGTTCGAGGAGGTCGAGGAGTGGAGGAAAAGTTGGGTGCTCAACGACGACGCGATCCCCGAGCCGCACGACGACTTGGGCAACTCGGTCGAGCGCGTCCATCGCGCCATCGACGACGGTGAGGTCCTCGGCATGAAAGGGCCAACTCTCGCGGAGCATCGCGTCGAGCTCAGGTAGAACGGGCTGATCGAGGTAGCTGCTCGTGAGCGACTGACGACTGACGCGCGCAACGATGCGGCTGAGATCAGGGAGCAGATCTGGATCGGGCGTGCCGCTGGACAGATCGAGCGCAAAGTGGCCAGGACCTTCGGTGACGCGTCGATATCGACGCGGACCGCCGGGTCCGATCGGGTGGCGAACATAGGTGCCGAGACGACCGCGTGCCTCGATTGCCCCGACTGCGGCAAGCGTCTGCCACGCTTCGCTCACAGTGGTGGGCGACACCCCTAAGGCTTTCGACAACGCGCGAACCGTGGGAAGGCGCGAGTCCGTTGGCAGGGTGCCGGCCGTAATCAGGCGCCCGATTGCGGCGGCGATGCCACGCGCGCTGCGATCGTCGATCGCCTCGATCAGGTCGTTGAGCATGATTGTGTGATCACGAGAACGTCTCCTCGGCGGTCGGCATTGTTCCGGCGTCGCAACGACGGTGTGCAAATGGCTGTAAACCATTGTGCGGTAACAAACATAACATTGTCTGCACTGGCCTGTTACAACTACGATCTGGGGATCACGTCGAGCCTCGGCGCGTGACCCAAGGGGGAAAGATGGCAGACATCGTTAGAGCGGCCTTGGTGCAGACCGATTGGCCAGGCTCGAAGGAAGCCATGATTGCCAAGCATGAGGCTGCTGCTCGCGAGGCTGCGGCACAGGGTGCAAAGGTCATCTGCTTTCAAGAGCTGTTCTATGGCCCCTACTTCTGTCAGGTGCAAGAGACTGAGTACTACTCCTACACCGAATACATCCCCGATGGCCCAACCACGAAGCAGTTTCAGAGTCTCGCCAAAGAGTTGGGGATGGTGATGATCCTGCCGATGTACGAGATTGTTCAGCCCGGCTTGTACTTCAACACCGCAGCGGTCATCGACGCCGATGGCTCGTATCTGGGCAAGTACCGCAAGCAACACATCCCCCAGACCAAAGGCTTCTGGGAGAAGTTCTATTTCACTCCCGGCACCGGCGGTTACCCGGTGTTCGACACTGCGGTTGGCAAGGTAGGCGTGTACATCTGTTACGACCGCCACTTCCCCGAAGGCTGGCGCGCGCTCGGGCTCAACGGCGCGCAAATCGTGTTCAATCCGTCGGCAACGCATCGCGGGCTCAGCGAATATCTGTGGCGTCTCGAGCAACCAGCCGCGGCCGTCGCCAACATCTTCTATGTCGGTGCGATCAATCGCGTCGGCATTGAGGCACTTGGCGACAACGACTTCTACGGGCAGAGCTACTTTGTCGATCCGGAGGGCAAGTTCGTCGGGGATGTGGGCGATGCCTACAAGCCAGATCTCATCGTGCGCGATCTCGATATGGGCAAGCTTGCCGAGATCCGTGACCGGTGGGCGTTTTACCGCGATCGTCGCCCCGAGGCATATTCCGAACTCGTCGCCCGCTGACAGACAGGACCACAACATGGCACGCACCCTCATCACCAACGGCACCGTGATCAGCCCCACCGGACGTCAGCTCATCGACGTGTTGATCGACGGTGAGACTGTCGTCGCGATGTATGCGCCGGGTCAGGCGCAATTGCAAGGCGTCACCGCCGAAACCGTTATCGACGCAACGGGCAAGTACGTAATTCCGGGTGGCATCGATGTGCACACACACATGGAGTTGCCCTTCGGCGGCACGAACGCCAGCGACACATTTGAGACCGGCTCGCGTGCTGCGGCCTGGGGTGGCGTCACTACCATCGTCGACTTTGCCGTGCAGCGCTACGGCGAGAACGTCATCGAAAGTCTCGGTGTGTGGCACGACAAGGCTGCGGGTGAGTGCGCAATTGATTACGCGTTTCATCAGATCGTGGGTGGCATCGACGACGACGCGTTGAAGGCGATGAGATACCTCACCGAGAACGAAGGTGTGACGAGCTTCAAGCTGTTCATGGCCTACCCCGGCGTGTTCTACAGCGACGATGGTCAGATACTGCGCGCCATGCAAACCGCTGGCGAGATCGGCGCGACGATCATGATGCATGCCGAGAACGGCATTGCCATCGATGTGCTCGTTGGGCAGGCGCTTGCGCGCGGTGAAACCGACCCGAAGTACCACAGCTATACGCGGCCATCGCTTCTCGAAGGTGAGGCGACGCATCGCGCGATCGTGCTCAGTCAAGTAGCAGGCAATGCCCCGCTGTACATCGTGCATGTGTCCGCCAGCGACGCATTGCTCGAGATCGCTGCCGCACGCGACGCCGGCCACAACGTCTTTGCTGAAACCTGCCCGCAATACCTCTACATGACGCTCGAGGAAACGCTTGCCAAGCCCGGCTTCGAAGGCGCCAAGTGGGTGTGCTCGCCGCCCGTGCGTTCTGCGCACGACACGCATCATCATCACGCCGATCTTTGGAAGGGTTTGCGCACCAATGACATTGCCATCGTGAGCACCGACCATTGCCCGTTCTGTATGAAGGATCAAAAGGAACTCGGCATCGGCAACTTCTCCAAAATCCCCAATGGCATGGGCGGCGTCGAGCACCGCATGGAGCTGCTGTATCAGGGCGTCGTGAACGGTGAGATGTCGCTCGAGCGTTGGGTCGAGACCTGTTGCACCACCCCGGCGCGCATGTTCGGCATGTATCCCAAGAAGGGCATCATCGCGCCGGGTGCCGATGCCGACATCGTGATTTGGGACCCCACCACGCAGACCAAAATTGGCATCAACGACAAGCACCACATGAACATCGATCATTCGTCGTGGGAGGGCTACATCATCGACGGCAAGGTCGACACCGTGTTCTCGCGTGGCACAGTCGTCATTCAGAACAACGCGTACATCGGCCGCAAGGGCCATGGGCAATTTGTGCGTCGGGGACTGTCGCAGTACCTGGTGTAACTGTTCGCACGTCATTTCATCATCACGTCAATTGATCATCACGTCAATTCATCATCACGGTGCCGATGACTGCACCTGAACAACGGAAGAAGCAACGCATGAAGAGGATCTCGCATTGGATCGACGGCAAAGTCGTCGAGGGAACATCGGGTCGTTCCGGAGTCGTATGGCAGCCCGCCACAGGTGAGCAGCAGGCGTCGGTTGACTTCGCCTCCGCCGACGAGATGAGTCGCGCCATAGCGGTCGCGAAGGCGGCGTTTCCGGCATGGCGTGCAACCAACCTGTCGCGTCGCGCCGAGGTGATGTTTCACATGCGCGAACTCGTCGATGCGAATCGCAAAGAGATCGCCTCGCTGCTGTCGGCTGAACACGGCAAGGTTCTGAGTGATGCCCTTGGTGAAGTCGCGCGTGGTCTCGAAAACATCGAGTACGCATGCGGCGTACCCAACCTGCTCAAAGGTGGGTACAGCGAGCAGGCAAGCACTGGCGTCGATGTGTACAGCATCAAGCAACCGCTCGGTGTCGTCGCCGGCATCACGCCGTTCAACTTCCCAGCCATGGTGCCGATGTGGATGTTCGCCAACGCGCTCGCGTGTGGAAACACATTCATTCTCAAGCCGAGTGAGAAAGATCCTTCGGCGAGCATGTTCATCGCCGAACTGCTCAAGCAGTCGGGCCTACCGGATGGCTGCTTCAACGTCGTCAACGGCGACAAGGTGGCGGTCGACGCAATCCTGCATCACCCAGATATCGCCGCGGTGAGCTTCGTTGGTTCCACCCCGATTGCCAAGTACATCTATGAGACCGGAACCCGCAATGGCAAGCGTGTCCAAGCGCTCGGCGGAGCGAAGAACCACATGTTGGTGTTGCCCGATGCCGATCTCGATATGGCCGCCGATGCAGCGGTCAGCGCCGCCTACGGCTCAGCGGGCGAGCGTTGTATGGCAATCAGCGTTGTGCTCGCCGTCGACTCCGTCGCCGATGCGCTCATCGAGAAGGTGAAGGCGCGCATCCCCAACATTCAGGTGGGTCCTGCGTCAGAGACGGGTAACGAGATGGGTCCGCTCATCACCGCCGAGCATCGCGACAAGGTGGCGGGCTATATCGCGGGCGCAGCCGCGGAGGGGGCAACGTTGGTGGTCGACGGTCGCGACGATGCGCCCACCGGAGGGTTCTTCCTGAAGCCGAGTCTCATCGACAACGCCAAACCCGGCATGAAGTGTTACGACGACGAGATCTTTGGTCCGGTTCTCACCGTGACACGTATCAAGACGTACGCAGAAGGTTTGGCGCTGATCAACGACAACCAATACGGAAACGGCACAGCAATCTTCACGCGCGACGGAGGCGTGGCACGTCAGTTTCAATTCGACGTTCAAGTCGGCATGGTCGGAGTCAACGTGCCGATTCCCGTACCCGTGAGTTACTACAGCTTCGGCGGCTGGAAGGCGAGCCTGTTCGGGGATCAACACATGTACGGCCCCGACGGCATCAACTTCTTCACCCGCTCAAAGGTGATCACATCGCGTTGGCCCGATCCGAGCACGTCGTCGGTCGACCTCGGTTTTCCAACGAACCGCTGACCAATGGACCTCGGTGTTGTGCTGCAGACCACGCCTCCGTCGGCGCGTGTCGTTGATCTCGCGAAGAAGGCAGAGACGTACGGCTTCAGCCATGTGTGGACATTTGACAGCCACATCCTGTGGCAGGAGCCATATGTCATCTACAGCCAGATCTTGGCCGAGACGCGCAACATCATCGTGGGGCCGATGGTCACCAACCCAGCCACGCGCGATTGGACCGTCACTGCGAGCACGTACGCGACGCTGAACGAGATGTACGGCAATCGCACGGTGTGCGGTATCGGTCGGGGCGACAGCGCGGTGCGTGTCACTAACGGCGCACCCACCACCTTGCAGACGTTGCGCGACAGCATTCACGTGATCCGCGAACTCGCCAACGGCCGAAGCGTCGAGTACAACGGATCGGAGCTGCGCTTTCCTTGGGCGGCCAAGAGCCGGTTAGAGGTGTGGGTTGCGGCGTATGGACCCAAAGCATTGTTACTCACGGGCGAGGTTGGCGACGGGTTCATTCTGCAGTTGGCCGACCCATCAATTGCAGAATGGACGATTGCCGCAGTGCGCGATGCCGCCTCCGCTGCTGGACGTCATCCTGCCGATCTCTCGATCTGCGTGGCAGCGCCCGCGTATGTCACCGACGGCACGCCCGAACATTTGGCGCACGCGCGCGAGCAATGCCGATGGTTCGGCGGGATGGTGGGCAATCACGTTGCCGACATCGTGGCCCGTTACGGCGACAACGCTCCGGTACCGAAGGCCCTCACGGAATACATCAAGGGTCGCACCGGGTACGACTACAACGAGCACGGGCAAGCTGGCAATTCGCACACCGCATTCGTTCCCGACGAGATCGTCGATCGGTTCTGCATCATCGGACCGGTTGACGAACACGTCCGCCGCCTCGAAGAACTCAAGGCCTTAGGCGTCGATCAGTTTTCCATCTATTTACAACACGACGCGAAAGACGAAACACTGCGGGCCTACGGTGAGCGAGTGATGCCTGCGATCGCCGACGAAGTGAAAGCGAAGTCGTGAGTACACACCGTGCCAGCTGAAGTCATTGTCGAGCAGGATGCTTCGGTCAACGCGATGCCACGAACGGGCTCGCTCCGTCGCGTGTTGATGATCCCAGGGGCGCTCGTACTCCTGGTGCTTTTCTGGGAGGGCTATAAGGCCATCGGTCCCGAAGACGGAGCCAATGTGTTCGGTGCCCGGCTCATTCCGCGCACCAGCGATCGCGCAATGCCGCACGTCATCGACATGCTTCGTCGCTTCGGTCGACCGGAAGTGGGCGGGGGCAGCACCCGAACTGTTTTTGACGCCGTGTTCTCGGCCACCTGGTACTCCTTTCGCGTGGCGTTGCTGGGGCTCGTGCTAGGGGTGGCATTCGGGCTGTTGAGTGCGATGCTCCTGGCGCGCTTCGACCTCCTGCGTAAAGGTTTGATGCCGTATCTCATCATCTCCCAAACCGTGCCTCTCATCGCACTTGCGCCCCTCACGGTGAGCTGGGGTGGCCGGTTGAAGTTCGGTAGTTTCGGCTGGGAGAAGTGGATGTCGGCAGCATCGCTCAGTGCATTCTTGGCCTTCTTCCCCGTGGCGGTTGGTGCCATGCGCGGCTTCGCCTCGCCGCCGCCAGCTGCACTCGAGCTGATGGATTCGTATGCCGCTACCTGGTGGCAGGGATTCCGCAAGCTTCGCTTTCCAGCCGCTCTGGCCTATCTGCTTCCGGCATTCAAATTGGCCGCCGCCGCATCCGTGGTCGGTGTGGTGGTATCGGAGATCTCCATCGGCCTGCGATTCGGGATCGGTAGGTTGATCTTGGCGTACAGCCAAGAAGCCACGGGTGACCCGGCCAAGGTCTACACAGCCGTCGTCGGAGCCGCCGCGCTCGGCTTGGCGATGGCCGGGCTTGTAGCCCTGCTCGACAAGGTGCTGTCCAAGAACCGTCCCGCGGAGGCCAATTCGTGACCAACCATCACACCAACAGCGCAACCCATCACGCCAACAGCGCAACGCAGCCGCGCCTGCCAGCCGTAATCGCGCAAGGTGTCTCAAAGGTGTTCAATGCCGGAGCGAGAAAGCAAGTCGACGCGTTGGTCGACATCTCACTCACGGTCCAACCCGGTGAGTTCGTGTCGCTCATCGGTCCGTCTGGTTGCGGAAAATCGACACTGCTGCGGCTTATCGCCGACCTGCTCGGGGTGTCGTCCGGCTCGCTGATCGTGAACGGTAAATCCGCCAAGCAGGCCCGCCTCGACCAGGACTACGGGATGGCGTTTCAACAGGCCGGACTCTTCGAATGGCGAACCGTTTCGAAGAACATCGAGCTACCGATGGAGATCCGTGGTTGGGATCAGGCAAAACGCCAGGCGCGTTCGAAGGAGATGCTCGAACTCGTCAAACTCGATGAGTTTGCGTCGCATATGCCGTGGCAGCTCTCCGGCGGAATGCAACAGCGTGTTGCAATAGCACGAGCGCTTGCCGCGAACCCCCCATTGCTGCTCATGGACGAACCGTTTGGTGCTCTCGACGAGATGACACGCGAACATATGCAAGCCGAGTTGCTCAGCATCTGCGCACGCACCTCTACGACTGTCATTTTCGTCACGCATTCCATTCCCGAGGCCGTCTATCTATCAGATCGGGTCGTGGTGATGAGTCCGCGTCCCGGACGCATCACGGCGATCATCGACGTCAACCTCGGTGGCGATCGCGATGACAACACTCGCGAGGCCGGTGAGTTCTACGCCAAGATCACCGAGGTACGTGAAGCGTTACGCGGCATAGAACATGTGGCTGGCTCGCGCGGAGTCGAAGATCGATGAAACTTTCGTCGCTCCGCCGCGCCCTCACCAGTCTCGTGGTGCCGACGGCATTTGGGATTGCGTTCTTATTCGTCTGGGAGTTCTTCGTGAGGTGGCGCGGCATCAAGCAGTACATCCTGCCGAAGCCATCCGCGATCTGGCATCAAGCCACCACCAACTTTGGGTTCTTGCGCTCAGCGTCCTCGGTCAGCGGATTCAATGCGCTCGTCGGTCTTCTCTGCGGCGTCGTTCTCGGATGCCTCGTCGCGATGATTGCCAATCGATTCAAGTTGCTCGCAGAAGTGGTCACGCCGCTGTCGGCTGCTATCAGCGCGATACCAATCGTGGTGATCGTGTCGATTCTGAACAACATGTTCCGCATCGGCTCAGAGGTGCCACGAAGGCTGATGGTCACCATCGTTGTGTTCTTCGTCGTCTTCGTCAACGTGTCGCGGGGCCTTCGCCAGAGCGACGCCACACAGATGGAGCTCATGCGGTCATATGCGGCGTCGGATGCGCAGGTCATGAAGAAAGTGCGCCTCCCGAACTCGATGCCGTTCTTGTTTACGGCGATCAAAATTTCGGCCCCTCTTTCCGTTACGACCGCGTTTGTCTCCGAGTATTTCGGCGGCACCCAAGACGGGCTTGGTCAGAAGATTCCGGCGGCGATGGCGAACTCGAAAGATCCGCTCGGATGGGCGTACGTGGGTGCTGCGTGCGTCCTCGGCCTGGGGTTCTTCATCGCGGCTAATCTCTTGGAATACGTATCTGTTCCGTGGCAACGCGCGCGTATTTCTCGGTGACATCTACACAATCCACCAACAGCAAGGGGAGAGAATGAAAGCAAGACAACTCAGCAAAGTGGTCGCGTTACTCGCGGTCACCGGCCTCGCTGTCGCAGCATGTGGCAGCGACAAAAAGGCTTCGCCTACTGGTACCGGCGCCGGTGCTGGAACTGCCGCGATGTGCGATGCGAGCAAAGCTCCAGCCACGCTCACGAAGGTGAAACTGCAACTGCAGTGGTTCACCCAGGCCCAGTTCGCCGGCTATTTCGCTGCCGTCGATCAAGGTTGCTACGCGGCAGAAGGTCTCAATGTTGAGATCGTCGAAGGCGGAGTCGAGATCGTGCCGCAAAAGCAGCTGGCCGACGGGCAGGTCGACTTCGCGCTGTCATGGGTGCCGAAGGCGTTGGCCTCGCGTGAAGCCGGTGCCGACATCGTCGACATCGCGCAGATCTATCAGCGTTCAGGCACCCTGCAGGTGTCCTTCAAAAAGACCGGCATTTCTTCGTCAGCCGATTTCAAAGGCAAGAAGATTGGAAACTGGGGTTTCGGCAACGAGTACGAAATCTTCGCGGCCCTGTCAAAGAACAAGCTCGACCCTGCCAAAGACGTCACATTGCTTGCGCAGCAGTTCGATATGTCGGGCCTTTTGGCCGGCGACATCGATGCCGCTGAGGCGATGACGTACAACGAGTACGCGCAGGTGCTCGAGTCCAAGAACAAGGGCACAGGCAAGCTATACACGGCTGACGATCTCAATGTCGTGTCGTATGAGTCCGAAGGCGTTGGCATGTTGCAGGACGCAATCTGGGCTGATGCCAAGAAACTGGCAAATGACGCGACATACAAGGCCACAGCGATCAAGTTCGTGAAGGCCTCGATCGAGGGTTGGGTGTTCTGCCGGGACAATCCTGAGAAGTGCCGCGACATCGTGGTCGCCAAAGGTTCCAAGCTCGGTTCGAGCCATCAGCTCTGGCAAATGAACGAGGTCAACAAGCTGGTGTGGCCCGCCGCCGGCGGAGTGGGCGTCATTGATCAGGCGGCATGGGATCGCACTATCAAGATTGCCCAAGAGACCAAGAATCTTGAGGGAGCGGCAGTGTTGACGAAGGCACCGGACGCCGGGGCATTCACCAACGACATTGTGAATGAGGCACTCAAGCAACTCAAGGCGGCAGGGGTCGACGTAGCCGGAAGTGGATTCAAGCCACTCACGGTCACCTTGACCGAGGGTGGCTCCTGACCCGTTTTATGAAGAACGCGATGAAGGGCGGGCAGTTCCGACTGCCTGCCCTTCGTTGTATTGTCGGCAGGGACCATCGAGATTGTGAGTGAGCGGTGCCGAAACGAAATAGGACAAAAGAGCAACGCAAACAGTTTGGTCCGCCGCCAACAACCGCGGCTCCTGCGGCGACGGCGACGAACGCCCAGCCGGCACAGCAAGTACTCACGAAACCCGTGATCGATGAGCAGGCGCGCGCGGCAAGAATGTTCGCCGAGAGCCTCAGCGCCCACGAGGCAGCCGACCGTGCTGAACGCGAACGTGTGCGCGCCGAGACCGAACAGATGCAACGTCACGAAGTACTCAAGTCCAACAAGCAACGTGCGGCCGACCTGATCAAGGAACTTCGCGGACAGGATCGTGCTCGGCAGCGTCGCATCGAGGCCGAGGCCGCGTATCGACGAGCCCTTGCCGAGTTGCAGGAATTCGAAACGGGCGAACGTCCACATTGGGCCCCACCAATCGCAGAGGTCGATGACACCGAATTAGGTGACACCGATTCAACCGACATCGATTCAAGCGACATCGATTCAAGCGACACCGATTCAAGCGACACACACTCAAGCGACACCAACTCAAGCGACAACCACTCAAGCGACAACCACTCAAGCGACACCAAGGCAACCGAGGCCGATCCGGCTCCGGCGCCGTCCTCCGAGTGACCAACCTCGCCGTCCCTTCCGCTCGCGGCGCAGCACTCGAACGTTTTGCGCCGTGGTTGTTCGTCGTTCTGTGGAGCACCGGATTCGTGGTTGCCCACTACGGCACTGAGGATGCCGGCCCGCTCACGTTCCTCACAGTTCGCCTCGCCGCAGCGGCCGCGCTGTTGTGGCTCGTCGCTGGCGTTACAAAGGCACCGTCGATCAATCGCGGTCAGTTCGGCTGGGCAGCAGTGGCCGGCCTCGGCATGCACGCGCTCTACCTCGGCGGCGTGTTCGTCGCGATCGCTCATGGCTTACCGTCCGGCCTGAGCGCATTGATCGCAGGGTTGCATCCGGTGATCACCTCGATCGCGGCCCGTTGGTTACTACGCGAACGCCTTGCTCGCGTGCAATGGGTAGGCATCGGTCTGGGTCTGGTGGGCGTGATCGCCGTCGTTGTTGATCGGTTGCGCGCGCATTCCGGCGGCATCACCCGCTTCACACTGATCGCAATGGCGGTGTCGGTCATTGGCATGGCTGGCGGCACTTTGGTGCAACGGGCTCGAGGCGGTGCAATGCCAGTGCTGCGCGGCACGGCGATTCAGTACACGACCGCAGCAACGGTTCTCGGAGTTGGCGCCGTGTTCAACGAACATTGGCAGTTCCACCCCACGCCGCGCCTGTGGTTCTCGTTGGCGTGGGCGTTGATCGTGCTCTCGATTGCCGCAGTGTTGATCATGATCGTGCTGCTACAGCGTCAGGCCGCGGCACGAGTCAGCAGTCTCTTCTTCCTGACGCCGGCATTGAGCACGATGGAGGGCGCGATCCTGTTTCGAGAACGCCTCGGCATGCTCGCACTTGTCGGTTTCGTGATCGCGCTCGCTGGGGTGTGGTTGACGACGCGTCAGCC
>JANLPV010000185.1:0-2826 GCA_031367435.1 Actinomycetes bacterium
CGCGCCAAGTGTTCTTCGACGATCGACCAATAGACCGCGTTGTTCACATGTCCGAGCACATCGAAGTCCACAAATCGCACGGGCCACGTCTCAGTGCCCTGCACATCGCCTACCGGTCGAGTCGGTAGATGCAACCGCGCACTGATCGTGCGCCCGCGCGATGCTTCGCCGAATTGCGCAGCGAAATCCGCCGGTACCTCGATTGGTTTCATCGTCGCCATATCGATGTGCACCCACAGCGTGGCGGCCTCAATGCGGCCACCAGACGCACCGTTGCCGGCAACCATTGAATAGCGCCGCTCCGCCCAGCGCGAACCGAGCGCGCTACACCATGTCCGCATAGTGAGCAGGTCGAGATACTCGGGAAACCGTTCGACGCGCAGCACGGTGCGTCGCGCGACCCACGCGGTGGGATTCGGGCTACCGACATCGCGCGAATCGTCGTTAGCGATGTCTTGCAGATAGCGCGCACACGCATCGAGACGCAGCCGCGCCGCTGGTGAAGCGTCGCCAAGGCGCACTCGTTGTGTTGCTTCGAACACACGGCCCGATGCCGGAAGCGGCACCAATTCTTCGTACTCAGCGCCGGTCATCAGGTGTGACCCTAATGACCGTCATGAGGCCAGCAGAATTAAATGAGTTGCGTTCAGCCGAGATGTGTGGTTTCCTAAATGACGGTTCGTCCACAAGCCGAGCCAACCGCACACGACTTCAACCAAGAACTCTTCAAGAAAGACTCCTGTCATGGACCGCACGATGCACGCACAACACGCAGCCGGCTTCGCCGATGCTGTAGCGCGCGCCAGCGTTCAGCATGAGCTTGGTTATGGCTGGCTGTTTGCGTCGTCTCCGTGCAATACCACCGGTTTTGCAATGAATATCACGACCAAGCGTTCCCCCCGACGGCTCGGGAAGCGATCGACGTAACACACGTCGAGCACATCGCTCCGAGGCCGCCGGGATCAACCCGGCGGCCTTTTTTATTTCCCCGCCACTGTTGCTGCCACCCATATCCACACGTCATAACCCCACGAACTCGCCACATCACGAAAGGATCCGAAATGTACGCCATCAGCTTCACCGAACGTGAATACGAACTCGACAACGTCACGCTCGAAGGCGTGAGCGACGTCACCCCCGCTGTCCTCGATTGGGGCAAGGCCCGCTGCCGCGACGGCAACGGCACCTTGACCCACATGTTCTTCTCCGACGAACCGATCGAGACTGCACGCGCCAAGGCCATGTGCGCAAAGTGCCCACTCTCGGTCGCCTGCCTTGAAGCCGCGCTCGAGCGTGGCGAACCGTGGGGCGTCTGGGGTGGAGAACTGCTCGAGACCGGCCGAATCGTCGCCAACAAGCGTCCGCGTGGGCGTCCGCCCAAGCACCCGCGTCCACTCGTTGTCATCAACGAAGACGCGCTCGTGATCCCGGTTCCGGTGCGGGTGGGCTGACCCCCCATCTGAGCCGGAACCGGGCACGCCCTCGACCCCCCACGAGGGCGTGCTTCGGCCCGAGGCAACGCCACGCGCGACCCTCGGTCCGCCCACCCGAAGCGGGGTGGATCGGTGCAACCCGACCAAAGGGAACCACCGATCCATTCCCGCGACGGGAAGTGGTCTGCGTGCATCGGTAGCCTGAGCGAATGGCTGTCGATCGTCGGGTGCTCGCGGGTTCACTCGGCGTTGCCGCGATCGTGAGCATCGGCGGCGGATATCTGCTCAGCCGCAACAGCAACTCATCCACCATCGCCAACGACAATGTGACGATCACGTCGAACAGTACGTTCGTCGAACCTGGTCTCGCCGTGAACCGCGTTGTGCAGGGCAAGAAGTTGCCCACGGTCGACCTCATCGACGCAGAGGGGCACAAGGTCTCAACCGCAAGCCTGCTCGGCAAGCCAATGGTGCTCAACGTGTGGGCCACCACATGTGAAGCGTGCAAGAAGGAAATGCCCGCACTCGCGCAGTTGAACGCCGAATTCGGCGATCGCGTGCGTTTCATCGGCGTGAATCAGTTCGCCAACAACGAGACGGCGCTCAGCTTCGCTCGCGACAAAGGTGTGCGCTACGAACTGTTGTCCGATCAGAACGGCGACCTTGTGAGTGCCCTCGGTGTCGCCGGCCTTCCCTACACGCTGTTCGTCTCGGCCGATGGCACGATCGTGGCCCAAAAGGGCATTGCGCTTACTGCCGACACGATTCGCAGCGCAATCAATTCCTCGCTGGTCGCGCCATGATTGCGCTCGAGGGCAACTTTGCGTACAGCTTCCTGCTCGGCATTTTCGCGGCGGTGAACCCGTGTGGCTTCGTGATGTTGCCCACCTATCTCATGTACTTTTTGGGCCTCGAGGGTTCTCGACCGGGCACCCAACGCGCCAGTGTGCAACGCGCTCTGCTGGTGAGTGGCGCAACATCGGCCGGGTTCATTTCCGTGTTCATCGTGGTGGGCGCGATCACGCGCCAATTCACCTCTGTCATCCAAGAGAACGCGAAGTACGCCGCGCTCGTCATCGGCATTGGTTTGGTGATTCTGGGCTGCTTCATGCTCGCCGGATGGAAGCCGCCCTTCGCCACGGCCCAGTTCGGCGAGGGCAAGCAGCGCACACAAACGTTTGTGTCGATGTTCGGCTTTGGCGTTGCGTACGCGATCGCCTCGATCGGGTGCACCATCGGTTTTCTCATCTCGGCGATCCTTGGATCGTTCTCATCAAAGGGTTACCTCAGCGGGGTCATCAGCCTTGCGCTCTACGGCGTCGGCATGTCGCTACTCGTCACCGCACTCACGGTCACCCTTGCCGTCGCGAGTGGTGGTCTGTTGCGCGTGCTC
>JANLPV010000195.1:0-2793 GCA_031367435.1 Actinomycetes bacterium
GGGGTAGGCACGCACGTCCCGTGAAGGAGACCAGTGACCGAGTAACTGTTACAGCAGCAACTCGAGTCGCCCTCCGGAACGGGGCGTGTCGAACCCCGAAGTAACCATCAGCCTCACAGACCCCAACACCAACCAACGGGACCCCAACCAACAACATCCATTCTCACTGACAGTTCTGGCGCGGAGGGGCAAACTTCGCGGCGGGTTGACACATTCGCTTCGGGGTGATACTTTCCACATTGGTTAATTAATCAATTTGGAAAGTTCTACGGTGACTCCAGTGACGACAGCGAACGCAACGCTCGACGATGCACGGCTCGATGAGACCTTCGCCGCCCTCGCGAACTCCACGCGCCGGGCGATCCTCGCTCGCCTCGCCGACGGCGAGGTGAGCGTCAACGATCTCGCCGCACCCTTCGAGCTGACGCTGCCGGCCATCTCCAAACACATCAAGGTGCTCGAGCACGCCGGGCTTATCACGCGCCGCCGGCGAGCACAGTTTCGGCCGTGCACCATTGACGCCGCCCCACTCGCCCTAGTCGCTGACTGGGCCGAGCAGTATCGGCACATCTGGGATGACCGATTCGACCGAATGGACGACTACGTGCGAAAGCTGCAAAACACCCACGACAAGAAAGAGGCATAACCAATGACTGACACCAAGGACGTGCAGATCGAACGGATCTTCGACGCGCCCATCGACCTCATCTGGGCGATGTGGACCGAAGCCGAGCATTTCGCCAACTGGTACGGCCCCATGGGGGCCAAGATCCCAAAGGCCGACATGGACGTCCGGGTCGGCGGCCGCCGCCACATCGCCATGGAGATGCAAACCCCTGCTGGCCCGATGCAGATGTTCTTCGTTGGCGAATACCGCGAGGTCGATCCAAAGACTCGCCTCGTCTACACCGAGAGCATGGCAGACACTGACGGCAACGCCATGACCGCCGAGCAAATGGGCATGCCTGCGGGCGCACATATGGAAACCTCGATCGTCGTCCAGCTCGAGGATCTTGGTGCACGCACCAAGATGACCTTGACACACATCGGCGTTCCTGCCGACTCTCCCGGCGGCCAGGGATGGGCGATGGCGATCGACAAGATGGAAGCACGACTCGCCGTGCTGCACCACTAACGAGTCCGAGTAGAGCAACCCGAAGTCGCCGGACCCGCAGGCTGTGGTCTCCAGCGCCGCGCCCCCTTGCCTTCGCGATCGCGCCACATTGCCCGATCGTCACCATGAACGCAAGCGTGATGTTGTCACAGAACAACGAGTACCGATCGGCAGCTATGGCGCTGGCGTCACCTCAGCAGAGAGGCGGTGATTGCGGGAGGGGAAGGTCACCGGTCAAGGTCGTCTCGCAGAATTTGATGAACCCATCGTTCGGCCCCACGGCGTAGACGACGAACGTTGACGCGGAACGTCCCCAGCATCGCGTGGCGGTGGCAGTGCTGCTCACGCCCGGCAATAACTCGGGAACCGTGTCGCTGATGACGGGAGTGCCGACCTGCGACAGCTGTCGGCGAAGCTCGCCGACTGATGACGTGCGGGCTGTAAACAGCGTGTAGCCGGGCGGCAAGGCTGCCTGACACACCGTTTCAGGACCGCTGGCAGCGGCTGCGGAACCGGCGGTCGTGATGCTCGTTGACAAGGTTGCGGATGATGCGGTGCCGTTCGGCGATGTCGATGTGCAGCTTGCGACGAACAGCAACGGGACCACGAGTGCGAATCGCATTGCACCTTCCGACGTGCACGGGCACCAACTGGTTCCCAGATGGCGCATATTGCCCGCTCTGGCGCTGTTATGCAAGTGATTCGCTGTGTATTCGTTGTCGTTATGACGGTTGTGGTTGGTAGCCGTGCTCGGTGAGCCAGTGGCGGGCTCTGCCGAGTTCGGCGTCGGCGCGGTAGCGGTGCCATCGGGTGAACTGCTCAGGGTCGCGTTCGAGGGTGTTCATGAAACGTCGGAATGCTCCGCTGCCAACGATGGCGCGTTCGAGGCGTTGGCGAAGGTTCGGGTCGTCGATGGTGGTGACGAAGCGTTCCATCACGTGCCATCCTGGGCGTGAACCTTGCCCGGTGACGGGGAGCCAGCGGGTGTCGTCGTCAGCGTCGAAGTCGTCGGGTCCTTGATCGATGTCGAGGAGTTCTGCGGGCCAGACGGTGCCGGTGTGAAGATCGATGTACGCGTCGCCCCCTGCGGATTCGTCGAGTGCTTCAGCGAGCTCGGCGAGATCGATTGCGAGGGGGATCAGCCCGGTTGGCTCACCGGATGATGTGTGTTCGAGCGCGCCTGCGAGGTCGTTGTCGCCGTCCCAGTTCCGTTGTCGGAGCGCGTCGACAATGCCGGTGAGGGCGGTCGCCATACCCGGTGTGAGGGTTGTGGTCAGTGCGGCGGTGCCGGCGTGTTGGAGCCCGTCGAGAGGAAGCTCGTTGTTGAGCAACGCCACCAAACGGTCGGGGTCGTTGCTTGCGGTTCGGAGATCGTTCAACCATTGATCGTGTCCCACACGTACCTCCCCGTTGTCGTTGCCTCAAAGGTGAGGATACGCGCTGGGACCTGTCGTCGGTGTGCGTTCCGCATCCGGGGTATGGGACACGGAACGCACCGCTTTGGTGGTTAGCGGGATGCACCGGCGATGAAGGTGGACACGATGTAGGTGGCGTGACGGTCGAGTGAGACACGGGCCCGGTCGTAACGCATCGTTGTTCGCGGGTCTGCGTGACTGGCAGCTTCTTGGACATCGCGTAACGGCACACCGGCGTCGAGTGCGGCGGTGATGAACGCGTGA
>JANLPV010000203.1:0-3503 GCA_031367435.1 Actinomycetes bacterium
GAGTGAATGGTCTAACCTTTCGCACGGGCGACGTCAATGATCTCGCTGACAGGCTGGTGTTGGCCGTCAACGAGCCAGAGGTACGCCTTCGCCTGGCTGCTGCGGGCCGCGTTTCAAGCCTTGCGAGATCATGGGAGCGAATGGCCGTTGAAACCTCACAAGCGCTGCGCGAAGTTTCCGGCTTTAAGGCGGCAGCATCATGATGCGACGTGAAGCGGCCTGGCTGGGTAGGCGACTGGGAGAAATCGCCATCCGGGACCTCAGTCCGATGCTGAGTGTCGGGAGTGGCACCAAGGCTTTTCGAGCGGCGTTTCAGCCATGGATCGAATCGGATGTGTACGGTCCACTCGGGGAGCGCGGAGTGACGGTCCTTCACCACGAGATGTTTGCCGCACCGGGAGTTGACGTCGTCGGCGATCTCGGGGACCCGGATGTTCGCGACCATCTGCGCCAGCTTGGCGTTCGATCAGTGATGTGCCTCAACGTGTTCGAGCACGTACTCGACCGCGAGGGTCTAGCGGACGCACTAGTGGGTTGCCTGCCGCGTGGTGGGATCGCTGTCGTTACCGTGCCGCGGCGGTTTCCGTATCACGCAGATCCAATCGACACACTGTTTCGACCGACCGCAGAGGAGTTGGGCCGACTTTTTCGGGGTATTGAACTCGTTGATACCGGCACCGTAAAGTGCGAGTCGCTTCTGAGTCACTGGCTCTCAAAGCCTGGAAAGTTGAAGGCTGTACGTAAGGCGTTCAACGGGCTTACTCGCACTAGATCGTCGTCGAATGAAGGCCCCTCAAGCGAAAGTCGATCCGACGATCGTGAGTTCGCCGGGCCGTCTCTGCGGTCGACCCTGTCGATGCTCCTTGGCTCAACGGAAGTAACGTACGCCGTCCTACGGAGACCTTAGAGCGCTTGACTATTCGCCGAGAGACCATTGCGGCCGCATTGTCACGAGCCCACCAGTTTCGTACGGCTTGCCGGACATCACATCGAAGCGCAACGCGAGATGCACGTTGTCGTATTCGTGCTGGCGGTTGAAGTCGGTGACCGTGGTGTGAATGTCGTAGGTGCCGGGCAGCAGGCTCACGCCATCCATCACCACTTCTACGAATCCCTCACCGGAAACCATCTCAGGAATCAGGCCGACGTCGCGCGTGCATGGTGCTGTAACTGTTGCACCACCAAGGCTCTCGATCTCAAAGCCGAAGATTGGCTTTGGTACGGGCTTGGTGGCCGCGTAGTTCAGTCGCAGCCGAATGTTGTCTGATGTGCGGCATCGCTTCACGGGTTCTGGGTTGTCGCCGGTGAACAGTTCTACCGAGGTGATCTGCAACTCGCCCGAACCGCGGCGAACGCTGCCATCAACATTGCGGTTGCGATTGCCTAGCATCATTTCGGTGTAGGCCTCAACAAGCTCGGCCGGATCTCCCTCACCGGTGATCACGCCATGCGTGAGCCAGATGGCTCGATCGCACATGTTCTTCACGCTGCCGAGATCGTGGGTAACCAACACGATGGTGCGACCATCGTTGCGGAACTCCACGAACTTCTCGAGGCAACGCTGCTGAAAGGTCACGTCGCCGACCGCGAGGATCTCGTCCACGATGAGCAACCGTGGATCCACGTTGATCGCGACAGCAAATGCGAGTCGCACATACATACCCGACGAGTACGTCTTCACCGGGGCATCGATGAAGCTCTCGAGTCCCGAGAACTCGACGATCTCGTCGAAGCGGCCGGCGATCTCGCGGCGACCCATGCCGAGAATTGCCGCGTTCAGGAAGATGTTTTCTCGTCCCGACAACTCGGGATGAAAGCCGGCACCCAGTTCGAGCAATGCCGACATGCGCTTGTGCACCTTCACCGAGCCCGCGTTGGGTTGCAGGATTCCGGCCATGCACTTCAGCAGGGTGCTCTTGCCCGAGCCGTTCTGACCGATGACACCGAATACTTCGCCTTCGTTCACCGTGAACGACACGTCATCGAGCGCAGTGAATTCGGCGAAGCGATTGCGACCGCCGGTAGCTATGAGCTGTTTGATCGAGTTCGTCTTCTCGCTGTGCAGCCGGAAGGTCTTGGTGAGATGCGACACCTCAAGCGCAACGTTGCTCATGGCCTACATCTCCTCGGCGAACTTGGGCGACAGCCGGTTGAAAATCCACGCACCAATGAAGAATGTGCCGAAGCCGAGCACCACGAGTTCGCCAAGTCTCAGCACGCCCGGCATGCGACCGTCGTACATGACTTCGTGCGCTGCGCTGATAAAGCTTCCTGTTGGCCCGTACTTGGCAAGCAGCGCAAGTGGTCGCAGGCCAATCGCGGAAGGAAAGTAGATCACCGGCGTTGCGTAGAACAAAATCTGCGACAGGATCGTCCAGAGGTAATTCACGTCGTGGTAAAACACGTTGGCTGCCGACAGAACCAGCGCAACACCGGTGGTGAACAACGCCAACAGGCACATCACCACGATCATCATCGGTAACCACGGCAGCACCATGTTGCCGCCGATGAGCATCGCGATGGTGAGGATGACGAGCTCGATCATCAGCGTCACGAACTGGGCGATGACCACTGAGAACACAAGATGTTCGTGCGGGAATTGCACCTTCTTGATCAGGCCGGCGCCTCCCTGCACTGCGCCGATTGAAACGCCAACGGTGATGGCAAAGAAGTTGAACGGCAACAGACCCGACAGGAAGTACAACGGAAAATTGGAAAGGCCGCTGGGGTCACCCGGTATCGGCTTGGCTTTGAACACGTAGCGGAAGATGACGGTGAAGATGACCATCTGTGACAACGGGTTGAGCAGGCTCCACGCCCACCCGAGAATCGATTTCTTGTAGCGGGTTCGCAGCTCCTTCAGCGACAGCAGATAGAGCAGGTTGCGATGCGCCATCGCCGACTTGAGAGCCATGAAGCCTTCAGTATAGTTGTGGCCAGCGCACGAGACGCTGCACAGTGGCCGCTTGGTGAACGCACCCTGGCCGCTAGCATCGTGCGAATGCCCAGCGCACTCATCACCGGCATCACCGGACAAGACGGACGTTTCCTCGCCGACCTCCTACACAGCAAGGGCTACACAGTCCATGGTCTGATGAAGGGGCAGAACAATCCCAAGACCGCGCTGATGCGCGACGAGCATCCGTTCGTGCAGATCGTGAACGGCGATCTGTGCGATCTGCCCAGTCTCATTTCGGCCGTCGAGACTACGCAGCCCGATGAGGTGTACAACCTCGGCGCGATCTCGTTCGTGGCAATGAGTTTCAATCAGGCCGAGCTGACGGCGAACGTTACGGGACTTGGTGTGCTCCGCCTGCTCGAAGCCATCCGCATTGTGGGTGGCAGCCAGAACAACCGCATTCGTTTCTACCAGGCATCGTCGTCCGAGATGTTCGGCAAGGTGCGCGAGACGCCGCAGACCGAACTCACGCCCTTCCACCCGCGCAGCCCGTACGGTTGCGCCAAGGTGTTCGGCCACGACATCACCGTGAACTACCGCGTGA
>JANLPV010000033.1:0-33095 GCA_031367435.1 Actinomycetes bacterium
CAATCTCGGTGGCGCGCCGCCACCAAAGGGCAGCGTGCAGATCTACGTGCGCGACGTGGTCACGAATCACACCGCCCTCGTCACGCGCACTGCAGCTGGCATCGGCGCGAACCTCGTCTCTGTCACGCCCTCGATCAATGCCGACGGCACACAGATCGCGTTCGGCACCACCTCCACTGACTTGCTCGCGCCACCAGTCAGTGGCCTGTTTGCTCCGGCTGCCAGCTCGCGTCTGAACATTCTCGTTGCGACGTCTACGAGTGGCCTCTTCTCATCCGTGTCGTTCGACAGGGTCACACTGAAGCCGAACGGCGATGCGGTCGACCCGAACAGTGGCGATCCGGCCCAGTTGGCGTTCATGTTGCTCGATCAGCCGGTGATCTCCTCGAACGGTCGTTGGGTGGCCTTCGAGGCCTCGTACAACGCTGAGCTGCAGTCGGGCGGATCATCAGCCGCCCCAACGGCCGACACCAGTCCGAACGTGTACGTCATCGGTCGACCCACCACGATCTCTGTTACCCCGCTCGATTTCGGCACGGTGGCAACGGGGCAAACGCCAGTGCTTACGGCAACGGTCACCAACAACGGTTTGTCCAGCTTTCAACCAGCCTCAATCAGCGCGAACGGCAGCTTCAGTGTGGCTGCCGGCGGAAGCTGCGTGCTGAACGCATGGTTGTCGCCCGGCCAATCGTGCACGGTGGTGGTGCAATTCAACGCGTCGACCGCCGGTCCAACCGCTGGCACGTTGACCTTGAGCGAGAGCGGCTACGCCGCAATCTCCGGGCAAGGCTCCCTCGCCGGTATCGGGCAGGGTCCGACGGTCATCATCGTCACCAAGCCAGCGCTGTCGATCACGCCGAAGCCCGCTTCGTTCGGCACCGCAGTGGTCGGAGTGCCATCGGCGACGATTGACTTCGTTGTCACCAGCATCGGTACGCGATCGGCGCCCATCAGCGAGGTGTCGATCACAGGCGCGAACCCAGCCGACTTTGTCGTCGTGTTGAACAGCTGTGCGGGCGGAAACATCCCACCCGGTTTCGGGTGCGGTATTTCTGTGGCCTTCAATCCAACTGCGGGAGGCGTGCGCACCGCTGTGCTCAAGGCTGGATCGTCGAAGGCGTCGGCGACATCGGCACTCGATGGCGTTGGCATCTATCAACCCAAGATTCGACTGCTCCCCAACGTTGTCGCGCGCGGTGAGGTCACCATTGCAGCGGGCGAAGGCTTTCCGATCAACCTCGGCGTGCAAGTGCACTGGGAGGGCAGCTCGCAGATCTTCTCCGGTACGGCGGATGCCAATGGTGTGGTGAGCATTCAGATACCGGTTCGTCCGGATGAAAATGTCGGGCCACGCAACTTCATTGCGCTCGGTCAGGCCGGGCTATATGACCCAATCACGACCACCGGCCTCATCGTGGATAGGAGCATGCAACCGCCCACCAGCCAAAACCCGGCATTGCCCAACTTCCCCTCGCTCCTGATACGCGGTTAAACCATTGAGGTGTTGAACGGCCATCGAGCGTTGAACGGCCATCGAGCGTTGAACGGTCAGAGCCCCAGGGTTCTACTTCTGGAACCCGGACAGCGATGCTGCGTCATCACACTGCGATGCGCCCGGCCCGGGGGTCGTGCACGTGACGGCGATCGTGAGCTTGTCGTCGCCCTTGAAGATGTAGGGCGAGATCGTGTGCAGGTCATGTAGACGGAAGTTCTCCAGGCTGACCTCGAGCAATACCGTGTCGTTGCGCTTGAGCACGAGCCGACCTGTATCGCCCTGCGGATTCTGGAAGACGATGTCGGTCAGCGCGAAGGTCTGTCCGGTGGGCACCGAATACGCAGCGCTTGGAGCGGTGCCCGTTTGCACCTCGAGACGAATATCGAACGGCGCGCCGAACGCCGAACCAGACGCCGTGCCAGCCGGGATGGTTGTCACCGTCGTGGGCGCGGTCGTGGTGGTAGTTGTTGTTGTTGCACCGCCTCCGCCACCGCCTCCACCGCCGCCGGCTGGCAGCGCGGGGATGTTCGCAGCATTCAGGCGATTGTCGATGGGCTTCACCGCATCTTGTGCCGACGTCTTGATCTGCGGCTTCACCAACGTGAACCACAGGACCAACAGCAAAATGATCACCAAGAGCGCAGCAAGGACGGCTTTCCAAAACCACTTCGGCAGGATGGGCAACTGCACCATTGAGCCGTCGACGGCCATCGGCGGTTGGCCGTCTTCTTCCACCATCACCACGAACGGCAGCGTTTTGTTGGCACCGCGCCAGAAGTGCTGCGCCGGCTTCAGTTTGACCTTGGCGAACTGTGCGGTGCCGGGTGCCACGGTGATTTGCGGTGGCTCGAATTCGAACTGCAGGGTACCTTGCGGATCCATGCCCGTGAAGTGAACGGTGATGGGCGCATTGCCACGGTTGTCAACGGCGAGATCGTGCACCGCGGAGCGCTTGCCCTTCGAGGTGCGTGGGATGAGTTCGGCTGTGCGTTCGTCGTACGGCACGACGTCGATGACGCCTTCCTCTACCGATGAACCCTGAACGTCTTCGCGCGATGTTGCCTTGACAGCAAAACTGGCGCGTCCCGACACGATCGCCGATGTCTTGCCGGGCCGGAACACTACATCGACCGACTCCTCAGCACCGGGGAACAACGAGATTGTTGGGGGCTCGACCGATGCCCATGCTGCGGCATCGCCCAGCACGCTGAGATCGAATTGATCGACCACGCTGCCGTTATTGCGAATTCGTAGCGAAGTTCGCGCTTCACCGCCGGGAATGACGATCAGTTCTGCCGATGACAACGAAGTGCTAGCGCCCATTCGCCTCACGATACGCGGTCTGCAACGCCGCGTCGATAGCCAGTTCGATGTCAGGAGGGGTGATGTCGATTTCCCAAAGGGGCAACAGTCGTTGCCCAACAGCGCGGCCGACACGAAGTGGAGATGTTGTGGAGTCTTTGTGGAGCGGCAACAACTCTTGACAGAGCAGACTCTGCGTGGTCACAAAGCGACGCTACGACGAACACGTTGGGGGCAAAATGGCAGCCAGGATTCAGGTCTTCGTCTACAGCGACGACGCAATGTCGCAAGCGGGAATGCAGTCGCAACTACGCGGGCAACCCGACGTCAACGTGGTTGACGATGCCTTGATCGACAGCGCCGAGGTAGCAGTCGTCATTGTCGACACCGTCGACGACGCGGCGTGTCGCACCATTCGAGCAATTCAACGAAACGGCTGCCCACGCGTGGTGCTCGTGGTCGGAATACTCGATGACGCCAGCTTGATGGTGGCAGTAGAGGTGGGCGCATGTGGCGTGCTGCGCCGACGTGAGGCAAATTCGGAGCGCGTGTGTGCTGCAGTGATCGCGGCAGCGAGTGGTGACGGCACCCTTGCCCCAGATCTGCTCGGCCGGCTGATGACTCAGTTCGGCCGGCTACAGCGCGACGTGCTTGCACCGCGCGGCATCGGACCGACTGGTTTGTCTGACCGTGAGGTTGCCGTCTTGAAGATGCTCGCCGATGGCCAAGACACCGCCGCGATCGCGAGCAAGTTGGCGTATTCCGAGCGCACCATCAAGAACATCATTCACGACGTGACACTGCGGCTCAATCTTCGTAATCGGAGCCACGCCGTTGCCTATGCCGTGAAGTCCGGACTGATCTGAGTTCGTCGTGATCCATGACGTCGACGAAACCATACGTGCACTGATCAAGCGCGAGATCGTGAACGGCTCTGCTGTCGAGATCAGCTTCGAAGCGCCCACGCGTGAGTGGGCCGCCAAGCGCACGAATCCGACGATCAACATCTATCTGTACGACATCCGCGAAGACCTTTCACGTCGCGAGGTGTTCTTCGAAGACGTGCGCGATGCAACTGGGCGCGTCATCGAGCGGCGACAGCCGCCGCGTAGATTTCGGCTCACGTATCTCATGACCGCGTGGACGCAACGCCCCGAGGATGAACACCGCTTGTTATCGAACTTGCTCGCCTGCTTTCTCCAACAGGACTATCTTCCTACCGAGCTGCTCGTTGGTTCGTTGAAAGACGCTGGCCGAGTCGTGGTGTCGTCAGTTGCAATTCCTGTTGGACAGGACAAGCAGATCTCTGAGGTGTGGTCGGCACTCGGTGGCGAACTGAAGCCATCACTCGACTTGGCAATTATCGCCCCGATGGAAGTGGGCAAGGTCATGCCCGCTGGTCCACCAGTTACCGAGCAGCCGAGGTTCGTTGTTGCGAGCGCCGACGCGGAGCCTGAGACGGTCGAGCACGGCGCAAATCGCAAGAAGGCAGCGAAGGCAGGCGCGCCGCCGGAGCGTGATGAGCCCGCCGCTGTGGCCGCGGCGAGCACCGGTCCGTGGAGTGCGGAGGAAACTATTCGAGCGGGTCGCAAGAACGATCCGGGTCGTGTCGTTCGAATCCGTCAGTGGCCACCGCGCTAGGCCTTTATGAACGAGGGTTGTTAGGCCAATAGATCGGCGTAACGCCCGAACTCGCTCGATAGGCAGAGCCTGCCCATCTTGCGATACTCACGTTGCACCGCGGCAACGACATCGACCATCGAGACCGCACGTCGCGACTCTGCAGCGAGATAGGCAGCGGTGATCACAATGTTGCGGATGTTGCCGCCCGTGAGGTCGAACGCTCCGGCACAGAACTCGAAGTCGATACCCTCGGCTGGCACGGTGGGTCGAAACTCGTGTCGCCACAGTCGCTCGCGTGCTTCGGCGTCGGGTCGTGGAAAATCTATGACCATGTCGAGCCGCCGAGTGAATGCTTCGTCAAGATTCGCACCGAGGTTCGTCGTCAACAGTGCGAGGCCTGAGAACCGCTCAATGCGCTGAAGGAGATACGACACTTCGATGTTCGCGTAACGATCGCGCGCGTCTTTCACCTCGCTGCGCTTGCCGAATATCGCGTCCGCCTCATCGAACAGCAGCACCGTGTTGGTGCGCTCCGCTTCGGTAAAGATGACTTCCAACTTCTTCTCGGTCTCGCCGATGTACTTGTCGACGACACTGCTGAGATCGACGACGTGGATGTCGTAGCCCAGTTCGGCCGCGATGACCTCTGCAGCTGTGGTCTTGCCGGTGCCCGACGGACCGGCAAGCAGCGCCGCGATGCCGCGTCCTCGCCATCCTCGACCGAGCTCCCAGCGCTGCATGACCTGCTCGCGCCATCGAACTCGCAAGGCGAGCTCGTGCAACATCATCACGACGAGATCGGGCAGAATCAGATCGCTCCAACCCGCACTCGGCTCAAGTCGGCGCGCCAGACGGTCGAGACCTGAGGCCGATTGCGACCTCGCGCCGGCACTCAGCTCGGTGAAACTCAACATCTGTTGGCCGTTGTCGACTGCGAATGACGCCGCTCGCGCGGCCCGAACGATTTGTTCAGGTGTGAGTCGGAACGAACTCCGCACGGCGTCGACCGCACCAAGCTCTGTCGCGCTCGAGACAAGCGATCGCTCCCACACCCGCGCCAGCTCATCTTGGGGTAGTTCGGCGATGTGAACGTGCCGCGGCACCTCGGCCGCCCAGACGGGATCCCATGAGCGTGTGCCGACAAAGACCAACGAACCTCGGGTAGCGGTCAGCGTCACGAGGGCACGCGGCGCGAGTTCGGCAACGCAGTCCACTGGTCGGATGATCACCACGTCACCAGTGAGCGCCTGGTGACGCACAACAGCGTCGAGAACCGGCTGCAGCTCGTCGGCAGACACAGCTGAGACGTCGACGATCAACGACCCGCGTCCACAGTCGTGCGCTGCCAGCGCGGCAATGTGTGCAGCGGCGCCGCCGATGCCCTCAGTGAGATGAATCAATGTCGATAGCTCGAGCAGGTTACGAACCACTCCGATATCGCTCGCATCGACTCGCACCGGTTCGATGGTGAGTCGTTGCAGGATCGGTTCCACTGTGACGCCGCCGAACAGCACATCGACAACATGATCTGGCACGCGCATCGTTCGGCCGAGAAAGGGACCGTCGTCATCGATGACGACGAGCGAATTCGACACAAGCGGCGACGTGGACGCGAAGCGAGCACGATCAGTCAACGATGCCGGATGCATCGCGCAGAGTCGCATCGCCAAGCCGATCGTGGCGCGACGTTTAGTGAGATCGTCGTGCAAGAATCCGTACAGCTTCTCGAACCGTGCATCGACGTCAGGGGCCAGCGCGGCGACGAGCACATCGATGTCGCGAGCGGTCAACCCAGTGCGATCGGCCAACACCTGGAAGGCGTCGCCAAGTGCCGTCGACACGTTCGGCAGCGTCAACTCGCCACCTGTTGCGTTCATGTTCGACCGATCGAGCAGGCCAACCGCTTGTTCCTGCGTCAGGTAAAGGCCCCTGAGTGGATGATCGGCCCCGAGCTCTGCCGTGCTCTGTTGACCCACGAGTTGGGCGACCCTGCCTTCGAGCGATGTCAACCGCGACATCGACTCAGGGCGCAAGTCACGCGCCGGGTTACGAACCTTGGTCAGGTCGGTCTTGATGGCGCGCAGTGCTGCGGCGGCGTCGCTGCCCATCACCACATTGTGCTCAGCGCAGAACCGCACGTACAGGGCAGAGCCACTGCCCTTTCGGGCGACGCCTCCTTCCCTTCGCTCTCGCAGTGATCCCTTCACGAACCGCCGCTCAGGTCGTAGTCTGAACCGGTGCCGAGATACTGGAGTAAGCGGGGCGAGGTGTACAGCCCCGCCGAGCGCGCCGCAATGATCGCCGGCTTCTACTCCGCACTCGACTCGCGCGAGAAGGCCAACGAACAGCGCGACTCGGACAATGAGCGCGGCGCCGCAGAGATCATGGCCGCAGTCGCTCGCGACTACGAGGCAGCGACGCCGATCGTGGCGCTCTCGCGTTGTCCGTTCACGAGTGACGTCTTTGAGTCGTCGCTCGACATTCTCGGCGTCGATGGCATGTGGTGGGCGTACGACTACGACTATCGCCCGTTCGTCGCCCCGATTGCCACATTCTTCGCGTGGACCGGCTCGATGCAACTCGACGGGCCGATTCCAAATCTGCCGCTGAAATCGATGATCGGACCGGCCGCTCCGTTCGTATTGCCGCGGATACTCGAGCATCCATCGATGCGGGCGGTGATGTCGACAGTGCTCGTTGGCGAGCACGTGGGGTTCCCAGTTGTCTACTTCTCAGACGCGATACCAACCGACCTGAAACGCGTTGACGATTGGGCGCATAGCTCGTATTCGTTCAACCGAGTCGACGGATCGCCCACGAGCGCGCATGTCACCGAGTACGACATCGAGAAGGATTTCGACATCGCGCCGTGGATACGCAACGGCAAGCTGTCGTGGATTGCTCCCGGCGACATCGAACTCACCTTGCGCACCAGTGTGAGTGATTGCCCGTTTGTCACCGTCGGCGGTGATCGCCATCGCCAGTACATCCAATATGGCAAGACGTGGTCGGCCAACGACCGCGATTTCGGCTGACCGATCGGGTTGATGCCATAACGTCGTTGCAATTGCAACTAGAAAGTCGGCACGACCTCGGTCTGCCCATCGATTCGCACCCGTACCGTGGCTTTGCCTGTTTTCGGGTCGATCTGCACATCAGTGATGGTGAACCGCGTACCGCGACCGAGCAGGAATTCCATCTCACCGGGCATAGACGCGATAGGCCCACCCACCTTTGGTTTGAGCGGATCGACTCGCGGCGCCTTGGCATCTTCGCCCGCGGTAAAGGTGCCGCGTGTGCCCTTCGGAACATCGATCAGCACCTTTACCTCCTTGCCCTCAGTGAACGACGTCGGCTCGATTGAGGTACTGGTATAGCCAGCGCTCGTGTAGCTCTTGCCGACGGCTTGCGCGAGCTCCTCAGGCGAGCGCACGCTTAACTCACGGAACTCGCTCATACTGGAACCGCGATGCACCATCGAGTCGAATGGAACGGGCTTCATGCCTTTGTCGATGTCTGACGTGACCTGTCCCAACAGTTCTGGGCTCATCAAACTGTTCGGCGACTTTGTGCCTCGTAGCTCGGCATTGAGCGCTGAGCTGGCGTCGTCGGAATAGAACCATGTGGCATACCGCTCGGCATCGGTCATCTTGGCCGGATCTCCCTGATACTTCAGCCACTCCTCCGATGTCGCCTGCGGGAAGCCGCCTTCCTTGCCTGGCGCGGTGAACGGGTCGGGTTGATGTAGCGGCTCGCCGCGCTCCCATGCACCGTTGTCCTGCAGCTCAGCACCGCGTACGCCGCCGACGACCGGATCGCCACCGAATGTGCCTTCACCCGGCGTGCGCACCTTCTCTGACGAGCCGTTGACAACGACTTCGACATTGTTCGTCGCGAGGCCACCAGCCTCATTTCGTTTCGGGCGGAAATCAGCGTCTTCGACATTGGGCTTGAGGTGCTCGTTGGCATCGGTGATCAGGGTGGGCGGCACCGGATCGGCCACGGTTGTGCCGCCGCCAGCGGTGGTCGTTTCAATGGTCTTCACGTCCTGCATGGCCAGCTTTGATTCGCCGCCCTCGAAGGACGCGTCCTTGAGCCCCTTTGCGTCACCGGAGAACATGGTGACTCCTTCGGGGTTCGCGCCCGGCAGTTTTGTCTCCAAACCGTTGAGCATCGCGTCCACCTCAGCCCCAGGTAATGCACCCAGCTTGGGTAGCGCCGGCTCATGCCAGACACCCTTGGGATCGCCCTCGCCAAACCGCACGAGCGGCTCCTTGCCGCCGACGGAGTGATCGCCAACCATTTTGCCGTACGACTTCTGTCCTGCCTCTGTGTTGAAGGTGCTTGGCGAGTCGGTACTCCAGCCGGTTACTGCACCGTGCATGATGCCGGCATCCGCCGCGATCAACTTGTCTCGAATCGATTTGTACTCCTCGGGACTCAATGCAGAGCCATCTGCGTGGCGGATATCGAACAGGTCATGGTCGCCCGTAAATGGCAGCTCCTTTTGACCCTCGAGTAGACCGGTGTTCGTGATCGTGCCGTCAGGCTCCAAGCGAATCTTGCCCTCCGCCTGCAGCTTGGCCATGTCGCCCTGATGATCAGCCCACTCAGCCTGACGTTGCATGGCGCGTTCTTTGAGCTGCTCTTGCAGCTTCGGTTCGAGCTGTTCAAAGTTCTCAGGAAAGCGAACCTGCTCCGGCGGGAAGAAGCCCACCTTGCCGAGGTTCTCTGAGCTCCCCATGCCGAGCATCACGTCGTGAGGGTTGATCGTCTTCGCCTTGAGTTTCTCAGGCTTCGGGAGTGCCTCACCTTCGCGAAGCATGCCCTCGGCATACGGCGTTGTCGGACGCACGTCGACGATGACCTTTTCCTGCGCGCAGATCGCCTTGATCTTGTCGACGTTCTCCTCCGGCATCCCATACCGCTTGGCGAGGTCTTCATTGCTGATCGTCTTGCCAACGTCGTCGTGACTCGGACCCGCCTTGGATTCGGGTTCTGGCACAGGCTCAAGTGCGCCTGTCTTCGCGTCGAGTTCACGGGCACCTGCGGCATGTGGTTCTTCAGGAGTTCCATGTGGTCCCGCGGGTTCGTGCGGCTCGAGCACATTGCCCTTGGCGAGCTTGCCCTCATCGATGTGCGCCTCGGGTGGGAGCTTGCCCTCGGACGCGGCCGCAACGATTGCCTTCGGATCGGCTGCGGGCGGTAGGTCGATCTCAGGAGGAGGGCTCGTGGGTGCCTCTCCGGAGACGCGGCTTTCCGGCTCGGGAGTGGAACCAGAACTCGCGTGCGGTTCTTCCGTGTGCGCGCCGCCCGGTCCTTTCGACTCGACGTTCGGCTCACCCTTTAGAGCTCCCTTGATGCTGCCCAGCACGGCACCGCCAGCGGTCTTGGCAGTGTGAATGCCCATGCCGACGCCAGCGCCCTGCAGGCCCGCCATCCCTGCACCCTTGGCAGCCTCCACTGGATTCTGGCCATTGAGCACACCTCCGACGAATGCCGAGGGGATTGCCTGCATCCCGTTCTGAATACCTTCCGCGATGGTCTCTTTGAGGAAGGCCTTTACTGCAGCCGCAGTCGCACTCTCGGCACCGCGCTCGATGCCCATCTTCACCATCTGGCTGGCTACAGCGCGCTCGAGTCCTTCCATGATGGCTTTGCCCATCCCTGCGGTCGCGTAGCTCATTGCACCGTCGACAACACCAACAGCCAGGTCGATGCCGAGGTCCTCCCACCCATACGCAGCACCCTTGAGGCTCAGCTTCATCGCGATCGAGGTAGCCGCCGCCGCTGCCGCCGCGTACAACGCGAGTACTGCCGGGCCTGCGGTGCCGGCCGTGAGAATGGTGACCGCGATGCCGGCCACCGCACCTCCAACCTGCGCGGCAACATCGGTGAACGCGTCGATCTTTTCGCGCACTTCATCCTGTGCGGCGACTGCGCCCTGGAAGTTCATATCGAACTTGTTCTTTGCGGAAGCGAGGTTCGGATCCTCATCTTTCTTGTTTGGGTCGTAGCCGGGCTTGGCCTCGGCCGCGGTGAGCGCTTTGTCGTACTTATTGGCGCGATCGATCGCATCTTCAAGTTGCGCTGAACTGTTCATGCCATCGCCGAACATGTCCATCGCCGCACCAATTTGGCCGGTCTTTTCGAAGTCGCGCCGCTTGGCGAGATACGCCTGAAAGCCGGCAAGCAACGCTGGGCGGTCTTTGGGGTCGGCCTTGTCGAGCTGCGCGGCGAAGGTTGAAGGATCGCCGTACTTCAACGTGAGGCCGACGTCGAGGTCTTCGCGCCCGGACAGATCGCCGAGAATGTCGGAGTCGAACGATCCTTCGCCGTGGTTCTTCTCATATGCCAACCGCATCTTTTGAATCTCGGCCGGCGTCTTGTCCTTGAGGGTTTCCTTGATCTTGTCTTCGTCTGTGCCGACGCCGGCGATGGCGTAGTAGATCTCCTGGTCATCTGAGAGCTTGCCGCCGCTCTCCATCAGCGCTTTGATTTCATCTTTGGAGTAGCCGCTGGTGCCGTCGTCGATCAGGCCGTCGAAGGTTTCCTTGCCGTGCAGCGCGATGCTGGCATCAGTGTTGGCCATTCCTTCGTAGTCGCTCTTCAGCGACGCGACGTTGGCTTTGCCCAACGCCTGAATCTTGGCCTCCTTCTTTTCCTTGTTGGCAGGATCCTTTGGATCGAGGGCCGCCATCTTGGCTTTGTATTCGTCGACCGGAATGTCGCCAGACTGCGCGAGTGCAAGCAGCCGCGCCTTCTCACCTGCCTCATCGAGATTGACCGAGAACTCGGCTTTCTTACGCTGATTGCGAACGATCTTTTCCATCTCGTCGTCGCTCGTGTACACGCCCTCCTTCTCCACGAGCGCCTTGGCCGCATCGATCTTGGACTCGTCACCATGTTGCAGCGCGGTGAACAACTTGTTGTCGGCATTGTCCAATGAAGCGGGGTCGCCGTCGGACAATTCCTCCTTGGCATTTGCGGTGAGATCGCCGTATCCCATTGCGCCGTATTTCGCGCTCACACGCGCGTTGCGATCTTTGATCCGCTTGTCGAGTTCGGCCTTCGTGAGCCCGTGGGCCATCGCGTACTTCTGCTCTTCATCGCGAATGCGTTCGTAGACCTCTTTCATCTTGTCTTCGTCAGTGCCGGGTCCGGCCATGGCATCTTCGAGGTCCGCTGCATCGGCCTTGTCCGGATCTCCATCGGCGAGCGCCAATGCATTTTCGAGTTCAGCGCCGCTCATGTCGTCACGCAAATCGGCAACGAGGTCAACGCCGTACTTGGCCTTGTAGGCCGCTTTGATCGCCTCGAGTTCTTCTGGCGTCTTGCCGCGAAGCGCGTTCTTGATCGCCTTCTCATCAGTGCCGAGACCATCGACAGCCTCAGCAATGGTGGCTGCGTCGGCCGCGGCTGAATCGCCCGACATCAACGCATTGGCGCGGTCAGCCTCCTTGCCCTCCATGTCATCGTGAACGTCTTCTGCCATCGATGAGTGGAACATCTCGGTGTAGCACTTGTTCAGCGCGGCGCGCTCAACAGGTGTCTTCGCCCCGCCTAAACCTTCGTAGACCTTGGCTTCATTGGTGCCCCAGCCGTCGACGCCACCATGCACCTTGTTGGCGAGCACTTTCGGCTGGAATCCCGGATTCGTTGCGCGGGCAAGATCGCCCAACGATTCGCCATCCCATTCAGCAATCGCGCGTTCCTCGAACGACTTGGCAAGCTCAGGCTTGCGTCGACCCGCGATGCGCATCATCGTTGATTCAGCAACAAATCCGATCGAGTCGACTCCGCCGGCCAGGTACTTCATCGCCAGCTCGCGTTGCTCGGCGCTCAACTTGCCGAGCGCGGCCGAATACGCCTCTTGGTTCTTGTCAAGCTGAGCCTTCTTCAACTCGGCGAGCACATTGAGGTCTTGCGTCATTGCCTCACGTGACTCGGCGTTGCGCTGCTTCTCCCACGCCTGGTTGTTGGCCGTGGCCTGCTTGCCCCAGTCCTTGAACATGTCCATGAGACGTTCCCAGAATGAACGCTCGCGCCCTTGCTGGTGCGCGGCCCAGTCACGGATCTTGTCTTTACCGGGTTGCAATTGATTGGTGATGCCCAGGGCAAGACCGTCGTGTTCAGCAGTCGCGGCGGCCTTGAGTCGCTTCAGCTCTCCGTCCGCACGCCCACCTTCGGCAACGCCCCAATCTGCAGTGGGTCTGGCTTCCACCATGCCCTTGTTCACATCGGGGTCAGCCGCCCAATGCCGGCGAATCGCGGCCGCCTGGCCGTTGGCCTTCTCGGTGGCCTTTTGCTTCTTCTCCGCCGACGCGGCGTCGAGGTCGGCGTCGCGTTTGGTCAACGACGAGCGCAGACCGGCGTACGCAGCGCCGCCGGTTGACTCAAGGCGGCCGAGCAGTTCATCGCGTTTGGCTTCGATGGCTTTCGTGTCAGGTGCCCCATCGGCAGCAGCCTTTTTGTCCTCGATGTCTTGCTGGGTAGCGTCCTTGGCACCGGCAACCGCGTCGCCTTCCTCCTTGGCCTGCATATGCCGATTCTCAATTGCAACGGTCGCCGCGTCATGCACACCCTTGTGCGCCTCTTCGGTCTGCTTGGCAACCACGTCCTTTTGCTCGGTGATCTTCGCGTCGAGCTGCTCTTTGGAGATGCCCGAGGCCGCGGCGATACCGGTGAGTTCCTCACGAAGTTCGAGCTCGAGTTTGGGATGCTCGGCAGTTGCCATCTCGAGCATCTTCGGGACCTTGTCGCCGTGCGCCGCGGTCACGGCGGACTTCACGATTTGGTCGGCCTTAGGTTGAATCGACTGCATCGCCCGTGCGATCGCATCGCCAAGCACATTGCCCATCGCCGGATCTGGAGGCGTGAGTTTGGCAGGGCCATCATCGTGGAGTGGCTTGGGAGGTTCGGGGGCAGTGCCCTTTCCGGCGTTGGCCTCGATGCCGGCAATCTTCTTCTTCAACGCCTCGAGTTGCTTGGTGAGCTCGACCCGCTTTGACGGATCCGTGAGGGCCGCGAGTTGGGCTGCGAGTTCGGCGGCCTTTGACGTGAGGTTCTTCGGAACGAAGTCGGCACCCGCCAGCGTGGCACCGGTGTATTCGGGTGGAGAACCCAAAGGTCCAAGCGTCTGGTCGGCGAGATGTTTCTCACCGGCCTGGGCGACGGCGGCGATTGCAGTGTCGGCTTCAGCGGTGTTCAGGCGCTCAACCTTGGCTTGTTCCTTCGGCAGCGGAGGTTGACGCGATTTTGCATCAGTGGCAGGATCGACGAGAACGCCTTTGCGCCCTGAATCAATGTCCGAACCCTTCTGAGCGACCGTCGCAGCCCCATTTTTTGCGTCACCCAAGTCACCTGGCTTCACTGCTGACGTTCCGGCCCCAACGGCAGCCTTCCATTTGTCGAGCGTCGGGTCGCCAAGGCCTGGCTTGGGGGCCAGAGCATGGCCGCTGTGTCCCCCGCCTCCGTGACCGCCGCCGTGACCGCCGGGTGCGCCATGGGCCGCACCCGCGCCTTTCGGTGGATGCTTCGGTGCCTTTGCATGCTCCTTGCCCTTGAGCGCCGCGTTGCGTTCGGTAAAGCCGGGCTTGGTCAGTTCGTCGCCATGTTGATGCGACTCGCCTGCCTTCTGAGACGTTGCTTCGCGAGACGACTGTTGGTGGGACATGGCGTCGTTCGATCGATGCGCGGCGTGCTCGCCCGACTTACTAGGCGCATGACCGGTGATCACCATCGGGTCCATCTCGATCACACCCGCGGTATCAGCAACCGCTGCACCCGCAGCACCACCCGCATGAGCCGCGCCCTTATGCGCTCGATGTTCCGCCGCCTTATCCGGCGCATGACCCGTGATGACCATCGGCTCCATCTCGATCACACCCGCCGTATCAGCAACCGCCGCTCCCGCAGCACCACCCGCCGCGGCCGCGCCCTTGTGCGTTTGATGTTCCACCGCCTTGTCCGGTGCGTGACCAGTGATGACCATCGACTCCATCTCGATTACACCGGACGAGTTCGCGCCGCCTGCACTCTTATGCGCTTGATGCTCGACCGCCTTATCCGGTGCGTGACCGGTGATGACCATCGGGTCCATCTCGATTACACCCGAGGCGGGATCCATCGCGCTCGTCGTCGCCGTCTGATTCGCTGACGATGGCGATTGGGCGGCACCTTCGGTGGCTGGCGCGCCAGCAGTATCACCCGCTGCCGCTGTTGACGACGATGGCGCGCCGCTCGACGCCGCACCGTCAGGTGCAGCGAGTAACGCGTTGGCACCCTTTGCTCCCGCTTGGGCGCCCGGTTTGACCTCGCCGTGTTCAACGTCGCCCCCATCTTTTGGAGCGCTTGCGTCCTCGGCGGGTCGCCCGCCACTTTCGGCGGGCTCGGAGCTCATCGCGCTCAATTGCGCGACACCGCGATTACCCACCGACTGCTGCCAACGCGACACGATCGACGACAACGTCGGACCCCCGCTGGCCGCGCGCTTGGCAGTGCCCTCGCCCTGAGCAACCAACTCGCTGGCGCGGTCGCGCGCCACTGACGCCTCAGCCATTCGACGATCATCGTCTGAAACAGGCGACGACTCAAGGACCAGCACGTTGCCCGAACGAGCAACTCCCGATGCCCTCTACGCGTGCCCCGCGCACCTTCGCCCGCGGGTGATATTGAGGCACGATCCACGCAGCGTCACCCGCACCAAGGAGGTTGTGCATGCCCCAGTACCTGTCACCAGGGGTCTACGTCGAAGAGCTCGAAGCCGGCTCGCGACCCATCGAGGGCGTTGCGACATCGGTCGCCGCGTTCGTTGGATTGTCAAAGTTCGGTCCGGTCAATACCCCAACGCTTGTCACCAACTGGACACAGTTCACGCAGGCGTTCGGCGACTTCCTCGAAGACTCGTATCTCGCCCACGCGGTGTATGGCTACTTCAACAACGGTGGCGGCTCGGCCTACATCGTTCGCGTTGGAGCCGACAGCAGCGAGTCGACCGCAAGTCCTGCGGCCAAAGCCGAACTGAACTCCGGCGGCGAGAAGCCAGCCCCGGCCTACAAGGTGACGGCCAAGGAAGCGGGCAACGCTGGCAACAACTTGTCGGTCGAGGTCGAAGACGCGCCCGAGGGTTCGGGCGAGGACATGTTCAAGCTGGTCGTCAAGCGCAACAACAACGTCGAAGAGCAGTTCGAGGTATCTACCAAGCGGGGTGCGAAGAACGCCGTCACCGTCGTCAATCAGACCTCGCAACTTGTGCAGCTCGAAGAACTCGTCAAGGGTGGCGCGCTCGAGCGGCCTGCGGCCGGAACCAAGATCAATCTCGGCGGCGGTGGGGCGGCTGCTCCGGTGCCGGCACTTCGCGTGTCAGCCGAGGACTATGTCGGTGACGCTGCGGACCGCACAGGATTCGCCGGCCTTGAGGCCATCGAAGAAATCACGATGCTCTCGGTGCCCGACCTCATGGCCGCCTATCAGCGCCGCCTCATCGATCTCGAGGGCGTGCAGGCTGTGCAGTTGGCGATGATCGCGCACTGCGAGTTGATGGGTGATCGCATGGCGATTCTCGACCCACCGCCCGGGCTCAACGCCCAGCAGATCAAGGAATGGCGCGTCGACAAGGCGGGCTACGACTCGAAGCAGGCTGCGCTGTACTGGCCGTGGATCAAGGTGTTCGATCCGGCAACGGGCCAGAACCAATTCGTGCCGCCGTCGGGTCACATGGCCGGTGTGTGGGCGCGCAGCGATGCAACGCGTGGCGTGCACAAGGCACCTGCGAATGAAGTCGTGCGCGGTGCCATCACGCTCGAGACGAACATCACCAAGGGCGAGCATGATCTGCTCAATCCGCACGGCATCAACGTGGTGCGCGCGTTCCCTGGCCGCGGCATTCGAGTGTGGGGTGCACGCACTCTGTCGTCCGATCCCGCATGGCGTTACGTCAATGTGCGTCGACTCTTCAACTATCTCGAAGAGTCGATTCTCAATGGCACGCAGTGGGTCGTGTTCGAGCCAAACGACTTCGATCTCTGGCAGCGCATCCGTCGCACGATTGCGGCGTTCTTGGTTCGCCAGTGGCGTGATGGCGCGCTCTTTGGTCAGACAGCCGATGAGGCGTTCTACGTCAAGTGTGACTCCGAAACCAATCCGGCGGAAAACATCGATGCAGGCCAAGTGACCTGCGAGATCGGTATCGCCCCCGTCAAGCCAGCCGAATTCGTCGTGTTCCGCCTCGCCCAGTATTCGGGCGGCGCGGCGTTGACCGAATAACCCCGACCCACCAGCTCAAAGCGAGGACATTATGCCAATCGGCGAAGACGGCATTGCCGGCTACACGTTCAAGATCGAGATTGACGATCACCAAGAGATTGCCCAATTCAAAGAGGTGTCCGGGCTGTCCTCTGAGGTACAGGTGATCGAACATCGCGAGAACACCATTACCGGCAAGGAAGTCGTGAAGAAGTTGCCGGGTCAGAAGAAGTACGGCGACATCACGCTCAAGCGTGGCAAGACCGACTCGAAGAAGCTGTGGGAGTGGCACAAGAAGGTGCAGGACGGAAAGATCGATGAAGCGCGCAAGAACGCCTCCATCGTTTTGTTCGACTACGCCGGCGGCGAGATCGCTCGTTACAACCTCACCAACTGCTGGCCGAGCAAGGTCTCGATCGGTTCGTTGCAGGCGGGCAGCAACGACGTGTTGATGGAGGAATGCGTGATCGTGCACGAAGGCGTCACGCTCGGTTAGTTCGGGAATCCAATAACGAGAGGAATCAGCTATGTCAGCTCCGAGTGTTGCCGATGGCGCGTATCGGCCAACCGAGGATCGCCTGCAAACGGAGTATCCGTTCCTGCTGCCTCGCGGTTATGTCGACGACAGTGGCACGGTGCATCGCCAGGGAGTGATGCGCCTCGCCACTGCCAAAGACGAGATACTTCCACTGCGCGATCCGCGTGTACGCGACAACGAGGCCTACCTCACCGTGCTGCTTCTCGCACGTGTCGTGCTGCGGATCGGCGATATCGACTCCGTGCACCCCGGTGTGATCGAGCGACTGTTTGCCACCGACCTTGCGTTTCTTCAAGATCTGTATCGCAGGGTGAACTCCGAAGGCCATACGCACGCCGCAGTTACCTGCCCGTCGTGCGGAACCGACTTTCAGGTGGATGTCGCCGGTGATCGCCCGGGGGAATTCTGACGTACGCGACTGACCGACTGTTCGAGGAGGTCGCGTACGTGGGTTACTACTTTCATTGGGATCTTGATCGAATCCTCGATCTCGAGCATCCCGTGCGCCAGCAGTTCGTCGAACAGATCGCTGCCATCAACCGCCGATTGAGCGAAGGGTAACGACATGGGTCTGTGGCCCTTTGCCCGGCGGGACAAGCAAGGTGACACGCCAGCTGCGGCGCGTCCCACTACGGAGACGCTAACGCGCCCCGCCGACGTGACGCCGCGTCCCACTGGGCGCGAGTGGACGCAATTGCCGCCTCTGGCGCGCACCAGCGGACCGCCGCCTCTCGTGGCACCCCTCGGTCGCATCATGCAGGGCCTCGCCGCGAAGGCCGACACGGGCATGGTGCTCGCCCCGCTCGGGCATCATCGTCGACAGGACGCGCCGACTGGAGTAGTAAGCGGAACCATCGTGCCAACTGTGCAGGCTAGCGCGCGAGGTGGCCGCACCGATGGCTCGCCGCTCGACCTTCGCCATACGCCCGTGGCCGCCGCAGCGCCCGAGGCACAGGAACTGCGCTGGCCTGAGCGTCGGCCGACACAGTCCTTGGCCGCCGATCAGTCGACTCCGCGACCGATCGCGTCACGCGCCGTGCCTCTCGTTTCGCCAGGCCCAGCCCGCACGGGCTCGGCGCCGCAGTCATCGGCGCCGCCGGCCGCGGACCTTCCTCCTGCGATGCCACTCAGGCGACTCGAGGCGATGCCGCGTGCCGTCCGGGATGAACAGCCCGCTGCTCCAGCAGTACGACCAACCGCAGGTCCCGCACAATCGACTCCACTCGACGTTGCGATCGCACCATCTCCTGCGTCGACTCGGCCGGTACCGTCTGAGCCCGCCGCTGCGGCTGCGGGCGTGAGCACTCCCGCGCCCGAGGCAACACCGCTGAGCGGTCAGCGCACGATCCATCGGCGTCGTCTCGGCGAGCCACTCACTCACCGACCGTCGACGATGGTTGCGTCTATCTCCCCCACCAGTGATCTGGCCCAAGCAATGACCAATCGACAGGGCGAACCACAAAGAGCACAGTCCGTCCAAGCCCCAGCGGTGCCTCGACCCGCCACGCGCGACGCCTTGCCGGTGCGGCACTCGCGCCCGAGCGCGACCGTCGATTCGCCACAGTCTCTACCCACTGCGGTTCAGCCGCGCCAGGCGGCAGCTCGCGAACGACCTGCCGCGCCGCTCATCGGACGAGCCACGCCGCTGTCAGCACAACGTCCGCAGACCGAACTTCGTCCAGCCGAGCCACGTAGCGGGGCAATGCCCGTATCGGTCAGCCAACGTCGTGACAGCGGTCCATCGGTAGTGCCCATCACCCGTCAGCCCTCCGCAGCGGCTCCCTCACCGCCCACTATCACCCCACCCGAACGAGTGCCTGCTGACCTACGCGCCCAACTTGAGCCGATGCTCGGTGCGGATCTTTCTGATGTTCCGGTACACCGCGGCCCATCGTCTCAACGCGCGGCAGCCGACATGCGCGCCAAAGCATTTACGCACGACACCGAAGTGCACCTGCCTGAAAAGCTCGGACCAACCTCGCACGGTGAAGCGCGCGAAACGTTGGCGCATGAGCTCACGCACGTGGTGCAGCAACGTCGACTCGGCAATGTGGCCCCGAATGAAGAGTCGGCAGCGGGCGCACAGATGGAGACCGAAGCACGCAACGTGGCTCGTCGCGTCAGCACTCCACAGCGCGTCAGCGTCGCACCACCAGTGCCGCGCCGACCCACGGTGCCGCTCTTGCACAACGCGCCCGGCCGCGCTCCGTCTGGCCCCTCAGCGCCATCATCGATGCCATCGTCGTCACTCTCTACCGCGCAGGCGATAGAGATGGCACATCACATCGAAGGCGCGGCAGTGTCAGGGGGAATGGGCACTCGAGTGCCCTCCGGTGGGGTCACCTTCAGCGGTAGTCCATCCGGGACGGCTTCGTCGATGGGTGCCCAGCGCGCGCCAGAGGGCGTGAGCGCCGCGGCGAATCAGCCGAACCGCGTCATGGACGCGCCGCCACCATCGGCCCAAGCAGATCAACTCAGTCCGGAGCGTCTCGATGAGTTGGCATCGCGCCTCTACGACGGCATCCGCTCGCGACTTCGGCACGACCTTCTGGTGCAGCGCGAACGCGCTGGTGCCCTCTTTGACAACCGCTGAAAGGAGTAACCATGGCCAACGACCCAGGTCAACAAAACCGATTCAAAGTCATCATCGACTCGCTGCCGCTCGGTAACTTCAGCAAGTGCGAGGGCCTCAAAGCCAGCTATGACATCAAGTTGTACGAAGAGGGTGGACAGAACGGATTCGTACATCAGCTGCCAGGCCGGCTGAAGTACGAGCACATCACGCTCACCCGGCCGATCGACGCACAGTCGAAAGCCGTCGCAGCATGGTTCGCCGGCTTTCGCGCCGCGGTTCGTCGTGGTCATGCCCAAATTGCGGTGTTGGATGTGGCCGGCAACGAGATCATGAACTGGACGCTGAGCGGGGTTGTTCCCGTGAGTTGGTCGGCTGGTGCCATCGATGTCGCGTCGAACGGTGTCGTCACCGAAACCTTAGTGCTCTCGCACGAGGGCTTTCTCGATGCCGGCATGGCAGCACCGAGCATCGTCTGATGGGCATTCCGTTCAAACTCGAAAAGGCATTACTGAAAGAGGCCCCGTCCTCGGGCGGCGGTCTGCTCGACGACCTCGCCAGCATTGGCTCGGCAATGGCAGGCGACCTCACCGGCCTGAGTGGCATGACGACGCCACCGTGGGCCGACCGCGATCTTCACTTCCGTTTCAATCCCGACAAACTGACGCTCGCGAAGACCTCGAACTTCAAAGAGCAACCGCGCCCGTCGTCACAACAAGCCGACCAAAAGACGCCACCGCCGCCGCAATACGTTGGGTCACACAATCGCACGCTGTCGTTTTCAGTCTTGCTCGATGAATGGGACGCGCCACCCGGCATGGGTCGAGACGTTGGCGCAATGGTCGGAGCGCTTCAGAAGTTGATGGACCCACCAAGCGACAAGCCGCAGAGCGAGGTGCCACTGCCGCCACGCATGAGCTTCCATTGGGGAAGCTTTGTCTTCACTGGATACATCACCAAGGCCGATGCTGTCTTCACGCTCTTCCGTCAAGACGGCTCTCCAGCGCGCGCTGAAGTGCAGATCGTGATGACCGAACATATCGATACTCCTGGTCGTCAGAACCCAACATCTGGGGGGCCTGCAGGCCGGAGAAGTCGTATGGTCATCGAGGGCGACAACTTGCAGCTGCTGTCGTATCGCGAATACGGCAAGTCGAGCTACTGGCGTGCGGTTGCCGAAGTGAACGGCATCGATGATCCATTGGCCGTTCGACCAGGAACCCGCCTGATGATGCCGTCGCGCGAAGACGCACGAGGGCTCAGGTAGCAGTGTCATGAATCCCAGTCAGATCCCGCGCATCACCGTCGACGGCTCGCCGCTCCAACCCGAACTAGCGAGTTGTCTCCTCGATGCCGTCGTAGACGACGATCTGTATCTACCCGACATGTTCGAACTGCGTTTCTCCGATCAGGACCGCACCCTCATCGAACGGCTGCCGTTCAAGATTGGCGCGACGGTCGAGGTGAAGACCGGAACAATGGGCGAAGACGGTGCCACCATGTTGATCAATGGCGAGGTCACCGCGATTGAAGCGCAGCTCGACATGTCCGGCTCGTTTTTGACCATTACCGGTTACGACCAATCGCACCGTTTGCATCACGGTCGCAAGACGGCCACGTTCAACGATGTCACCGACTCCGATCTGGCGCGTACAATCGCGTCGGGTGCCGGACTCAAGATCGGCACCATCGACGCCACCCGGCGGACGTTGCCGCATGTGAGCCAGGTCAACGAGTCGGATTGGAATTTCCTGCAATCACGCGCACGCGAGTCGGGGTACCGCGTCTTCGTGAAGGAAGGCAAATTTCATCTGCGGACCGACTTCGATCCGCCGCTGTCGCCGCCCGAGCTGACGTTCGGTACCGAACTCCTCGAGTTTCGGGCGCGGATGACGGCCAACGAGCAGGTGCACGACGTTGAGGTTCGAGGATGGGATTTCGAGAACAAGAAGGAAGTCAGCGAGAAGATGGACACGGTCATCTCCATCGCTAGTCTGAGCGGCTCGTCCATCTCGGCCGACAAGATCGACTCGACGTTCGGAAAGTCGTCGTATGTCTCGACCGACCTGGGGGTGGGAACGTCAGCTGAAGCACGCACCGCAGCGGCAGGTCTGGCCCTCGATATCTCGAGTGCACAGCTGTACGCGACGGGCACGCTCGTTGGCGACCCGCGTGTGACTGCGGACTCGACGATCAAGATCATTGGCACCGGTAAGGCATTCGATGGTCGCTGGGTCGTGTCGCACAGTCGCCACGTGTTCGACCATCTCGGTTACACCACTCACTTCACGGTCTCGGGCAGCCAGGACCGAACACTCTCCGGCCTCATTTCCGGTCTGGCCTCCGGCTCGGCATCAGGTCAGGGTCAGACGATGGATGGCGTCGTCATCGGCCTTGTGACTGACACCGCCGACCCAATGAAGCTCGGGCGCGTCAAAGTCGCGATGCCGTGGATGTCGAAGGACTACGAAACCTTCTGGGCGCGCGTGTGCTATCCCGGTGCCGGCGACAAGCGCGGCCTGTTCATCTGCCCTGAGATCAACGACGAAGTTCTGATTGCCTTCGAGCACGGCGACATCCGCCAGCCGTTTGTCATCGGCAGCCTCTTCAACGGCGTCGATAAGCCCGACAGCGATAGTTACACATCATCAAGTGACGGATCGGTGATCCGACGCTCGTGGACGTCGCGCAACGGCCACAAGATCGTGATCCTCGAGGATCCCGCGAGCCCCGACGCCGACATGATCAACCTCTTCACGACCAACGGCGTAGTGATGAGCCTCAAAGACAATGGCGAGCTGTTCGTCGATGCGAAGAAGGCCATCTTTTCGTTGACCGAGGAGTTCGAGATATCGACCCAAGGCGACATCAAGATCAGCGGTAAGAACGTCACTATCGAAGCCAAGTCCAGCCTCGATCTCAAGGGCTCGTCGGGCGCCAAGCTCGACGGCGGTGCCCAAACAGAGATCAAGGGCGGCATGGTCAAGTTGAACTGAGAGGACGAGAGATGAGCGACGCATTCGTCGGAAGCGGATGGGCATTCCCGGTTCGGGTCAACGCCACGGGCGGCATTGCCCTGGTGTCGAACGAGCGCGAGATCGAGGAAGCGATTCGACTGATTCTGGGCACCGCGCCGGGCGAGCGCCCGATGCGGCCCGAGTTCGGCTGTCGCATCCATCACTATTTGTTCTCATCGTCCGATGCAACCACTGCAGGCATGATTGCCGAAGACGTGAAGTCGAGCCTGCTGCGTTGGGAACCGCGCATCGAGGTCGTCGATATCAACGTCGGCTTCGACGAGGACAACCCGGCACTCGTCTATATCGATGTGCGGTACCGAATTCGAAATACCAACGACGCGCGCAACCTTGTGTTCCCGTTCTATTCCATTCCGGCCGATCTCGACAGCGTCGAACAGGCCTCGGCATGAACTCTTGCCCGATTACCCGGAGGCTTCCATCATGGCGCTCGTAGCTCCCAACCTCGACGACAGGCGCTTTCAGCAACTCGTCGACGACGCCAAGCGGCTCGTCCAGCAACGCTGTCCGGAATGGACGGATCACAATGTCTCCGATCCCGGCGTCACTCTGATCGAGACCTTTGCGTGGATGACCGACCTGTTGCTGTATCGACTCAATCGAGTTCCCGATCGCCACTACATCAAGTTCCTTGAACTCATCGGCGTACAGCTCTATCCCGCCACTGCAGCGCATGCAGACGTCACGTTCTGGTTGGCTGGACCAACGCCTGACCGGGTGCGCGTTGCAGCTGGCACAGAGGTTGCCACCTCACGCAACGACACCGGCGAGCCCATTGGATTCAACGTCTCTGAGGATTTGCTGATCGTGCCATGCGAGGCCAGCCATGTTGCATCGAGCCTTGCCGACGGCGAGTTGCGCGACCACGACGCAACCCTCGCCAACGACACGGTGTTCTACCCATTCGACAAAGTGCCCAACGCCGGCGACTCGCTGTACGTAGGTTTGTCCGATGCAGTACCAAGCTGCGCGGTCACGTTGCGGTTCGCGTGCGAGATCGACGGCATCGGCGTCGATCCGAATAATCCACCGCTGGCATGGGAGGCCAACACCGCCGACGGATGGAAGCGGTGCGAGGTCGAGCGCGATACCACCGGTGGCCTCAACCGCGCCGGCGATGTCGTACTGCATGTGCCAAAGGCACACGAGGTCTCTGTGCTGAATACTGTTCGCGGTGGTTGGTTGCGAGCGCGCGTCATTGAGACCGACGCAGACCAGCCCGCCTATTCATCTTCACCTCGCATCCAGTCGGTCCGCGCGTTCACCAGCGGTGGCACCACTGGCGTCGTCAACGCTGACGCCATCGAAGACGAAATCCTGGGGGTGTCAGAGGGTGTGGCGGCACAGCGGTTCGACCTGCAGCGCTCTCCTCTCGTTGCCGGCGCCGACATGATCGTGGAGGTGGCATCCGGAGACGACGGATGGCTGCAGTGGGACCAGGTGTCGAGCTTCGCCGCATCCGGCGTCGACGATCATCACTTCACCGTCGACACCAATAGCGGCACGATCGTGTTCGGACCATCCGTCAACGAACCGGACGGTTCAGTGCACCAATACGGCGCGATTCCACCGCGCGGAGCCACCATCAGAGTTCTCCGATATCTCGTCGGCGGCGGTCGACTCGGCAACGTCAGCAAAGGACAGATCACCGTTCTTCGCAATTCGATTCCCTTCGTGCAACGGATCGAGAACCGTTCGTCGGCATTCGGCGGAGTAGACGCCGAGACGCTGGACAACGCAAAGGTGCGCGGACCGATCACCCTTCGCACTCGAAATCGGGCGGTGACACTCGAGGACTACGAACAGCTCTCACATGAGGCCGCGCCAGAAGTGGCGCGAGTCTGCGCTGCAAGCACCGACGATGGCGGTGTGCGCGTGCTCGTTGTACCGTCGGTCGCCCCTGGCGAGTACGGCCAAATTCGGTTCGAACAGCTCGTGCCCGATACAGACGTATTGCAACGAATTTCTCGGTACCTCGATACGCGCCGCATCATCGGCGCGCGGGTGTCGGTTGAGCCGCCGAGGTATCAGGGCATCACCGTCGTGGCGCGCGTGCGGGCACGCCAGCGCTTCGCTCCCGAAGACGTGCGCGCCGATTGCCTCACCGCACTCTTCAACTATTTCCATCCGGTGTCCGGCGGACCCGACGGTGATGGTTGGCCGTTCGGACGATCGATTCATGTCGGCGATGTGTATGCCGTGCTGCAACGTCTGCCGGGCATCGCCATGATCGACGATGCCCGATTGTTCGCCGCCGATCCAGTAACGGGAGAGCGCGGTCAAGCAACACAGCGTCTTGATATCGATGCCGAGGCGCTCGTGTTTTCATATGAGCATCAGGTGCTCGTCGAGGACAACTGACATGGCTCGACTCGAGAGTTCTGGTATCGCGGTGCGACATCGCCTGGGCGATGCGTTGCCGTCGATGTTTCTCGACGACGCGTTCATCCAGCGGTTCTGCGACGGTCTCGATGAAGTGTTGGCACCAGTACCGAGCGCGCTCGACAACTTCTCAGCGATCCTCGATCCACAGCTGACCCCACCCGACTTTCTCGAATGGCTCGCCGGTTGGGTCGGTATCGAAATCGATCACACATGGCCTGTTGAGCGGCGACGCCGAATGGTGTCAGGCGCGACCGATATGTTTCGTCGTCGGGGCACTGCGGATGGCTTAGCCGACTTGGTGGAACTGTTCGTGGGGGTCCGACCCGACATCGTCGAAGGCGGTGGCTCAGCATGGTCACAAAGTCCGGGTGGCGCGCTGCCCGGTCAGGCCGGCGCCGTGCTTGTCGTGCGCTTGCGGATGACACAACCAAACTCGGCCGCGCTGTCGCGGTTGGATAAGCTCGTGGCGGCCAACAAGCCAGCTCACATTGCGCACCGTATCGAATTCGCCGCCCCAACCAAGTCCAAGCAATCCGCAGGACCGACAGCCGCACCGACAGCGACAGCAACCACACCGCCTCCACCACCACCTCCTCCCCCGCCACCACCGCCTGCACCACCGCCACCCCCAGCACCACCGCCCAACAAGGAGCCTTCGTGATCGTTTGTAAGCGATGCGGGAATCACAATCCCGTCGGTGATGATTTTTGTGGTTCGTGTGGTGCGTTCCTCGAGTGGGAAGGCGAGCGCATTGTCGAAGACGTCGTCGAGCAGCCAACCGCAGAGCCGCTACCACCTCCTGCAGGACTGGTGACTCGAATCAAGCATGCCGTGCTCGGCGACGACACCGCGCTGGCACCCCCCGCAGCAGTTGGCGGGGCACCGACGCCCGGATCACCTCTCGCTGCCCCAACGTTGCCTGCACCCAGTCCCACGCTTGCTCCGCTCGCAGCGGCACCGTCGCTCGCCAGCGCGCTCGTTGCCAAGCAACCCGTGGCGTCATCCGAACCAACGCCGCGCCAACCGAGCGCGCAGGCGCCCACGGCCGCCGTTGCACGACCCAAGCCTCAGGTGAAGCAACCCCCAACACGAACGATCAACCCGGGAGATCTGGTGTGCGGCACCTGCGGCGAACCCAACTCTGCCGACCGCAACTTCTGCCGCCGGTGCGGCGCCACCTTGGCCGAAGTCGTGGCCGTAAAGCAGCGTTGGTGGAAGCGCAAGCCCAACACCAAAAAGGCGGCGAAGAACGCACCCGCGCAGGCGGGCGAGCGACCGATGGCTGCAGGAGGAAAGGCCGGCGCACTTTCCGGCGGCAAGAAGGGCGCGCGCAAGGTCAAGACCGGCATCTTCGGCGGCTTCAACAATGTGCGGCGCGTCATCGCCATTCTTGCGATCGTCGGAATCGGTACCGGCCTCGCAGTGCCAGGTCTGCGCTCCACGATCATGAATAAGGGCAGCGACATCTTCAACTCCGTGAAGCGCAAGATCAGCCCGTCATACCTGCAGGTGAGTCCCGACAACTCACTCAGTACTGCGAGCTCAGCTGACCCCGGACACGAGGCAACGATGATTGCCGATGGGCTCAAGAACACCTACTGGATCGGTGCCCCGAGTCAGTCAGAAGAAACAGTGACGGTCGTGTTCTCACCGCCAACGATTCTGGCCAAGATCTTGATCACGTCAGGCAATCAGGAACTGAAAGAGAACTTCAAAGCCGAAGCGCGCCCCAAGGACATCTTCGTCACAGCGTTCGACACGGCAGGTGCCACGGTGAAAACGCTCCAGATCACGCTTGACGACAAGGCCGACCCGCAGAAGTTCGACCTCGAAGGCAAGGACGTTGCGAGTGTGTCCGTCGCCGTGCAGAGCTGTTATCCGGTGCCCGGCCTGCACGTGTGCGCCATCAGCGAGCTCGAGTTCTTCAAAGAGAAGTAGGTCTCAGGCCACTTGCTCTTTGGTGGAGCCTGGGTTGGTGATCTGAATCGAGCCACCGTACGAACACATGCATGTGCAACTGTTGTTGAGCGCGGGCGCACCACCAATCAGAACCGTTGGCGACCCGGGCGTCCACGGCGCAGCGGTCATCGGTGTGCAGGTGCCGGGGGTGAGCACGCCAAGCGCAGCTGATGTCTGCGACGCGGTGATGGGGTTGAGCAGACTCATGCACACGCCGAACGGAGCGATGTTGGCGAACGGTTTGGAATCGTTGATGTTGGCCATCGGCTGGTTCTCGGCCATCACCCTGCCCACGGGTAACACCGTGAGCGTCGATGGCGCGGCACCCATTGAGCACATCATCATCGCGCCGTTCACGACTGGTAGACCCACGCCGAAATTGTAGGCACAGCGCTGACGGCACTGAAATGCCTATTAGAGCAGACCTTGAGGAACGCAGACCTTAAGGAACGCGGGCGCTCGCGCTCGCCGTGTTATCGGAACAGCTGCACAATGCGATACACGAAGTACAACACCAACAAGACCATCAGCAGTTTGAAATGCCAGGGCGCCTTGAGATCCTCTTCGTTCTCATTGTCGCCAGCGGCCAGCTTGCGTAGATCGAGGTTCTTGGCCGTGATGGGCACGGCTGGCTTTTGTGCCTCTAGCACGCGACCGCACGTTGGGCATTTGCCGTCTTCGGTCATCGCCGATGGAGCAAAGTACTTTGCGCAATCCTCACACCAGGGCATGTGTTCTCCGTGCTTTCACGATCTCGGACCTCGCCGACACAACGAGTCTGTACGCGACAGACACGCGACTGCTATTCGGACGTGGTTGCTATTCAGTTCGGCGACGCACGCGCAATTTCAGCGGAGTAGATCCGAAGTCGAACGCCTCACGAATGCTCCGCTCGAGATAACGAAGATATGTGTGTGGGAGCTCGCGATTGACGAACAATGTGAACGTCGGCGGATCAGTCGCGCCCTGCATTGCGTAGAGCACTTTCGTGCCGCCCGGTGCGGGTTGCTTCTGCTGAGCCGCGGCTATCACTTTGTTCACGTCGCGGGTTGGAACGCGGCGGTGATACTGCACTATGGCCTCTTGAAGCACTGGCGCAAGCTTGTTCACGCCCTTGCCACTCAGTGCCGAGATCTTGAGGATTGGTGCGTCGCCAATGAAGCCGAGCTTGCGTTTCACATCGGCCACGATGTCGAGGCGCTTCTCGGCGTCGTCGATCAGTTCCCATTTGTTCAGCAACAGCACGATTGGACAGCCGGCAGCATCGACTCGTTCGGCGAGGCGTTGGTCCTGTCCGGTAACACCCTCGGTGGCGTCGATGACAAACAACGCAATGTCAGCGTCGTCGATAGCGCGCAACGCGCGCACCAATGAGTAATACTCGGCCGAATCGTCGATCTTGGCACGACGACGCATACCGGCAGTATCGACGAACACGATCGGGCCGTCTTCGGTCTCGACGAGCGTGTCGATCGCATCGCGCGTTGTGCCGGGCATGTCGTGCACGACTGACCGGTTCTCGCCAACGAGGCGATTGAACAGGGTGCTCTTGCCGACGTTCGGTCGACCAACGACGGCGACTCGCGGCGGCGCCTGCTCGGGTGGCGTCCAGTCCTCGTCCTCTTCGATGGCGGCCTCGACAATGCCCGCGGCGCTCACGTCTGGGATACGTGCAATAACTTCATCGAGGAGGTCGCCTGCGCGGCGACCGTGCAGTGCACTCACCGGCAACGGATCGCCAAGGCCGAGCGACAAGAACTCCCATCGATCTCCTTCACGGCGATCGTTGTCAGCCTTGTTCACCACCAGCAACACTGGCGGCTTGATGCGCCTCAGCCACATCGCGAGCTGCTCGTCGTCGTCGGTGACACCGACCGAGCCATCGACCATGAACAACACCAGATCGGCGCGCTTGACTGCAGCTTCTACCTGACGGCTGACTTTGTCGTCGAGCTCGCTGCCCGATGGCAGCCAACCACCCGTGTCGACGAGCGTAAACGGTCGGCCGAGCCACTCGGCCTCCACCTCTTTGCGGTCGCGCGTCACGCCCGGGCGGTCTTCGACAATGGCCATCTGCTCACCGACGATGCGGTTGAACAACGTGCTCTTACCAACATTGGGCCGGCCAACTATCACCACGCTGGGCAGCTCACGTACTTCGTCTACTTCGGTCATCGTCCTACCTCCAGAGCGTGCCGCAGCGCAATGCCGTTGGTGGGAACCACTTCAACGGAGCGGGGCAGAGAATCGATTGTTGTGCCATCGAGGAAGCGACCCTCACTGAGGCACACATCAGGAAGCAGGTAGCGATGGTTGTGAGGTTCGTCGTGCAACACGCGCGCGATGTCCTCGCCCACCATCAATCCCGTCACCGCGGTATTGCCACCGAAAAATTCATTCGCCACCGGAATGATCCGCACGTCGTCGCGACCAAGTTCGGCAACGAGTGGGCCGAGGACCTGCGCGCCAAATTCGCCGGTGAGAATGCCGATCGGAGCCGATGTGCGCGGCCGAAGCAAGACCGTCGCGCCGATCGCATCATCCGCACTGTCGTTCGCGCATCCGCGCAACCCGGTATCGCCAGCAGGATTTCGAGGTGCGCGGTATCCGGCCGCTGGAGCGCCGTCGACCCAGGCGAAGAACCCGCTCTGCGGCCCGATGGGTGCGTCGACTTCGCCGGTGAACTCCATCGCAAATGTGCGCGCCATACCGATGCCATCTTCGTGCATGTCGAAGCCTGCATATGTCTCCGCTGCGGGGAAGGGTCGCCCAGTCATGAGGTAGTACTCGTCGGCGGCGAACACCATGCGATGTCCGAGCACCGTGAGAAACAACTCTTGCCAATCGTGCACCGTGTCGACCACCGCATTGGCTTCTTCGAGTGTGTGCATCCGCATCGCTGGCTCTGTGTTGAACTTGCTGAGGCCCAACGGCACACATGCAATCGAGGCCAGCTCTGGATATTGATCGAGCACGCCGCCGAGTGTGTCGTCGAGGATGGCCCCATCGTTCACACCGGGGCACACCACAATCTGGCCGTGCACCGTAATGCCATGGTCGAGCAGGGCGCGTAGCCAGCGCAGGCTCATGCCGCCGCGCGGGTTACGCAGCATGCGGTTACGAATATCGGGGTCGGTTGCGTGAATGCTCACGTTGAGTGGCGACAAACGTTCGGTGATCACGCGCTCTAGATCGGCTTCCGTGAAGCGGGTGAGCGTCGTGAAGTTGCCGTACAAAAAGCTGAGCCGATAGTCGTCGTCTTTGAGATACAGACTCTTGCGCAGTCCTTTGGGCAGTTGATAGATGAAACAGAACTCGCAGTGGTTGTCGCAGGTGCGCACCCGATCGAACAACGCACTTTCAATATCGGCTCCGAGTGGTTCACCTTCGCGTTTGGCAATCTCGAGCGAAAGCTCTACATTGCCCCTGCGCACATCGACATCGAGTTCAGCTTCGTCGACAAGGAAGCGCCATTCGATGATGTCGCGGGGCACCTGTCCGTTCAGTCGCAGCACTTCATCGCCGGCCAGGAGGCCAGCAAGCTCTGCTGGCGAACCAGGAGCGACGAGTGTGACGATGGGGGCAGACATAGCCCGTCAAGGCTACCGTGGACGACCTTGGAGCGGTTCGGCGTTGTCTCTGACCTGCGACGAAGCAAATGTGACCTTCGCCGCCGGAGCCTGCAGAGCGTCACGGCATACCGCTAGCCTGCTCGTGTGGACGTCGACCGAGTACTGCTCGCTGAGCCACGTGGATTCTGTGCTGGCGTCGAGATGGCGATTAAAGCGCTCGCATTCATGGTGCGCAGTTTTCCCGCACCCGTGTACTGCTATCACGAGATCGTGCACAACAAACTCATCGTCGAGCAGTTCGAAGCCCAAGGTGTGGTGTTCGTGGACGACATCGACGACGTGCCAATCGGTCACCCAATCATGCTGTCGGCACACGGCTCCGCTCCCGACGTGGTGCAGGCCGCAAGAGCTCGGGGCAGCTACGTCGTCGATTCGGTGTGCCCGCTCGTCACCAAGGTGCATCACGAGGTCAAGGTTCGCGCCGGTAAGGGCTACCGCATTGTGTACGTGGGCCATCATGGTCACGAAGAAGCCGTTGGCACCATGGCCGTTGCCCCCGATGCCATCAGTCGTGTCGAGAGCGTTGCGGAGGTGTTGGCGCTTCCGCAGTTCGACGAGCCTGTGGCGTTGCTCGCGCAAACAACGCTGTCTCATCGCGATTGGGAGGGCGTGGCCGTTGCCGTGCGCAGTCGCTATCCAGACGTGTGGTCGCCTGGTCGCAGCGACCTTTGCTTTGCCACCACCAACCGCCAGTCGGCGCTCATGAACATCGCGCCGCGGGTTGATGCGTTGATCGTGATCGGGTCAGCCAATTCTTCGAATACGCGTGCGCTCGAAAAACTCGCCATCGAGGCGGGCTGTCCCCGAGTGTTTCGGATCAATCATGTTGAGGAGTTACCCAATGACCTCGCCGGAGTCGTCGGCGTCACCGCAGGGGCGTCTGCTCCAGAAGATCTCGTGCAGGCGGTGTTGCAGCACCTGGCCCCACGCGATGGTGTCGAGACGGTGAAGGCCACTGAAGAAGACGAGTACTTCCCACCGCCGCGCAATATTCGCGATTTACAAGCCGCGATTAGCCGCGCTGCGGCTGTGCTGCTCGGTGCATCATCCGACGCCGCGGCCATCGACGACCGCGCCGTTCCGGCCAGCGAAGTATTGGCCGCGCTGCAGTCCTAGACCTGCTCTTCGTTCATTGACAGGGTCGGAAAGACCGACCGAGGCACCTTGGTCGGCGTTGCCTGCAGGTGACATGCTGGCGCCGATGATGACCCCCACTGCCGCCACGATCCGAATCACCCTGCACGTCCTCGCGGCCACGATCTGGGTCGGTGGTCAATTCACGCTGGCGGGGTTGCTGCCCGTGTTACGTAAGCACGAAGGCTCCGCCAAACAGGCCGCCCGCGCGTTCAATCGAATCGCGTGGCCAGCCTTTGGCGTACTTGTGCTGACAGGCATGTGGAACCTGGCCGCGGTCGATGTCACTGCGGCGTCGAACAGCTATCAGGTCACGGTGTTCATCAAGATTGCCGTCGCCATCGCTGCTGGCGTTGCCTCGGCTGCGCACATTGCCGCGCGCAGCAAACTGGGTCTCGCCCTTGGCGGTGCAATCGGCGCATTGGCCTCGGTGGCCGCCGTGTTCTTGGGCGTACTGCTGCACACCGGTCGATAGTCAGCGCGCAGGCTCACCAGCGAGGTGGGTTCCGTGTGGCACGCGGACCATCGCCGCGCGTCACCGCGAGTACATGACGCCGCCCAGATGCATCCTGCGTCACCGCATATTCGGTGCCAACTGCCGGCGGGCGCGGCACGAAGAGTGGCACCGGCGCGGGCATGGTGACCGTGGGATCTTCTTTCTCCTCGGGGAAACACAACTGCCACAACAACAGCGTGGCCAACAAGCTCGCAATGAGTCCACCAACACCCATCGATTGCTTCAAGAAGACGAAGACATATCCGAAATCGGGAAGGCGACTCACGACGCGTCCCTGCACCATCGACGAGTTCACCGACCACGGATCGGCTGTGTCATTGGCGTCACCTTTGGTGACGATGTGGTCGCCGTCGACCGACACCACGCGATGCGTGACCAATCCCACCGATGCCGACGGGCGAAACGTGATGACTTGGCCGGCCACCGTTGTGCCTTTGATTGGACGAACGAGCACGGCGTCACCGACGTGATACGACGGCTCCATCGACCCGGTACGCACTGTGTAGATGCGATAGCCGCTCCCCCACGCCCACGCCACAACCGCGACCGAACCCAAAAGGGTCAGCATCACAAAGAATTTCACCACCGGTCGTGCGCTCATCACTGCTCAATTCGCTGAATGGCGCACCATTCTCTCATGGCCCCGAGGAAATC